>JBAZWJ010000001.1:0-214619 GCA_041660385.1 Desulfobacteraceae bacterium
CACCTGAAACTGACGGCTGACCACTGCATGGAATGCAGGCAGAAGGTCGGCCCGGTGGATAAACTGGGCCTTGCTAAAAAGCCCTTCAATTACAAAGCCTACATAGCCGCAGCCATGTGGCTCCTTCTTCTCGGGATTTATTGCTGGAAATTCTTTTATGTAAAAATTATGGCTATGATCAACGGATAGCCCAGTCAGTGCCCGGTGCCATGCCGACCGGGCACTGACGAAATTATAACAGGGTCTTCCATTAGGCCCTGCACATCATGCCCCTCATCAGATCACCCGTATTTTCCGCTTTGTCACATATGGATAAAATGATTTCGGACAATCTCACCAGATGATACACGGAAAGAGGGTCGCTGACCTGGGTGAAGATTTTACGCTTCACTCTTTCTTCGAGCTTATTCGCTTCATTCTTCATCTTTGAAATGCCCGAAATAAGCTTAATGACTGTGTTTCGCTGTTTATCCGTTGGTTTTTTGAAATACTTCCGAGCTTCGGTAACGATTTTCACCAGCTCTTCAATGGGATCAATCACCGAATCAAACAAAAGGAAAAAATCTTTTTCCAACTCCTGAGGCAGGACCGGTTCTTGCCTGAATGAGAACCATTCAAGAGCTTCCTCCACCGACGAAGTCACTCTGGACAGTTCGCACAGAAAGGAAAGCAGCTGATAGCCCTTAACAGGGAGTTTAGTGCTCTGAGTGATATTCGTTCTGATCTGATTTTCGATCACTTGAACTTCATTGACAAGACGTGTCACATCCTGGCGAAGCTCTTCGAAAGATTCGCATTTTTTAGAGATAAGACATTCCAGCGCCTGCTGAAAAGTCCAGGCACATTCTTTGATTTTACTCGCCAGATCCTCAATTTCTTTAAATGATGAGGTTTTTGGCCGTGACATTCCTGGAATCCACATAAGACCACCTTATATTAATAATTTGACGAGGAGACTTTTCAATTACCGGCTGATAGCATGCCGAATGGTTCAAATCAATAATAAATAATTAAGCTGAATGAAAGATAATTTTCGTTTAGGGTGGAACGGCGTTATGCTAAGGTCATCTGTATTTCGTTAATTCAAGCCCTGTGCATTTGGCCAGATTGGGTTCCGCACGTCTTTGTTGTGCAGCATGGCGCAATCTTTATTAATAACATCGGAGATATGTATGCTCTCTTTCAGCAGGTTGTATCGTCATCGATTAAATGTTTTTTCTGCCTTTTTATTAACGGTTCTTATCGGAGCCTTCCTGTACGGGTGTTCTTCTTTAAAAGCGCCTGTTGAAGTAAAACACGCTGCTGACCTTTTCACCCATGATCAGACTCTTGTCATGGGCACTTTTGAAAACGGGCTCACCTATGTCCTCAAAAAAAATCAGGAGCCCAGAAACAGAGTCAGCATGCACCTGGTGATCCGGGCTGGTTCGGTTCAGGAAAGGGACGACCAGAGAGGGGTGGCCCATTATCTGGAGCACATGCTTTTCAATGGATCTGAAAATTTCCCGCCAGGTGAACTGGTTAAATATTTTCAGAACATCGGCATGCAGTTCGGCGATGACGCCAACGCCCATACAGGATTCAACGAAACCGTTTACGATGTGCTTCTCCCAGGCGGAGACAGTAAAAATCTGGAAGACGGGTTGAAGGTCATGAAAGATTACGCGAAAGGTGCTCTGCTGCTTGAATCCGAAGTTCAGCGGGAAAAAAACATCATCCTCGCTGAAAAAAGAGACAGGGATTCGGCGGACTACAGAACGTTCGAGGCCGTTATTGCCTTCGAACTCCCGGATATGATCCTGGCCAAACGCCTGCCCATCGGAACTGAAGAGGTGATCAAATCCGTAGATAGAAACACCCTCAAAGACTACTACGATACCTGGTACAGGCCTGACAAAATGACCCTCGTCATGGTGGGTGATTTTGAACCGGACATGGCGAAAGACTTGATCCAGAAGGCGTTTTCAGATCTTACATCCCGGGCTCCAGCCCCAAAAGAACCGGAGCCGGGGATCATTGATCACAAAGGCATTAAAGCCTTTTACCATTATGAAAAAGAAAGCGGTAAAACAGAAGTTTCCTTTGAAAAACTTACAAAAGAGCCCATCGTTGCTGACAGCTTCGAACAGCGGAAATCTATGATGATTGAACGGGTTGCCAGTGCCATGATGCAAAACAGACTGGACGTGCTGGTCCGAAAACCGGATTGCCCTGTGACATCTTCCTCCGCTTCATCAGGAGTTTTTCTCCGTCATGTTCGTTATACAAACTTTGCAGCCGAAGCAAGCCCGGATAAATGGGAGCAAGCCATCTCATTCATTGATCAGAACCTCAGGCAGGCTTTGACCTTCGGATTCAGCGCCGAAGAACTGAACCGTGTGAAGAAAGACGTTGTGTCTGGACTGGAACAAGCGGTTAAAACAGCTTCTACCCGTGACAGCAGCGGTCTCAGCGCGGAAATCATCGGAACGCTTTCAAACGACAGAAAAATCATTTCACCGGAAGCATCCTTGAAACTGTTCAAACCAGTGATTGATGATCTGGATCTTAAAACAGTCAACGAGATGTTTAGAAAGTCCTGGTCCCCGGACCATCTTCTGATTATCGTTGCAGGAAATGCGGATCTCAAAGGCCAGACCCTCCTGCCGGAAAAACGAATCCTTTCAGCTTACGAAGCAAGTCTATCAGTTAAGGTGGTTCCGAAAGCAGATGACGTAAATGCGGTGTTTCCATACCTTCCCGAGCCGAAGGTGTCAGGAAAAATAAAAACAAGACAAGACATAGCCGACCTGGGTCTCACCATGGTGGAATTTGAAAACGGCGTCAAACTTAACCTGAAAAAAACCGATTTCGATGCCAACCAGATCGTGTTCAAATTGATTTTCGGGGATGGAAAATCCCGTGAGCCCTTAGACAAAACAGGTCTCGCCTCTCTGGCCATGAACCTTGTAAACGAAAGTGGTTTCAAGTCCATGGATAACGAAACCCTGAAACGCGCTCTTTCAGGAACAAATACCCAAGTGGGCTTCATGATTCTCGAAGACAGTTTCGCCCTTGGCGGAAGTACGACCCCTTCGGAAATCGCCCTGGCGTTCCAGTTAATGGAAACCCAGCTCAAGGACCCCGGTTTCAGACAGGAATCCTATGACCTGATCATGAAGCGTATGAAACAAAACTACGAAGAGATGGAAAAAACCGTCGACGGTGTGGAAACCCTTCGTTCCGACCGTTTTCTGGCAGGAAACGATCCACGCTTCGGCCTGCCTCCTTTTGATGTTTACAGCAAAAACACCGTAGCCGATGTGGAAGCATGGGTAGGTCGTGCTTTAGCCGAAGACAGCCTGGAACTTTCCATAGTCGGCGATATGGACATCGACGCCGTCATCGAAATCGCCGCCCGTTATCTTGGTTCGCTGCCGCAGGGCCGAAAAAACCCGAATCCCCTTGTGAAAGGAAAAGATCCCGTTCCGTCTTTTCCAACATCCAGAGCACTTGTCCTCACCGTTCCCACTGAAATACCCAAAGGCCAGGTCAAAGTCGCCTATCCCACGGACGATTTCTGGAATATTTCCCAAACACGCCGTCTTTCGGTTCTTGGAGCTGTTTTTTCAGAAAAACTCCGAAACATAATCCGCGAGGAATTGGGCGCCGCCTATTCGCCCTATGCTTACAACCATGCCAGCCTCGGTTTTCCCGGGTATGGGTTTTTTCAGGCTGTGGTAGGCCTTGATCCTCAGGATGCAGGCAACATTGTAAAACATATCAAGGAGATTTCCGATGATATCAGAAAAAAAGGTATCACCGATGACGAGTTGAAACGGGCAGTGGATCCTATTGTCACCAGCATCAAAGATATGAGAAGAACAAACAACTACTGGCTGAATAGTGTGATGTCCGGCTCTGGTCGCTATAAGGAGAAACTGGACTGGGCGCGGTCCATGGAGAAAGACTACGCGTCCATTACGGTGGCGGATATACGGAAAATGGCGGAAATGTATCTGGATAATGGGAAGGCGGCAACGGTGGTTATTGTGCCTGAGACTAAGTAGATGGGTGAAGGAAGAATTAAAAGATGAACATCCAACGCTCAACGTCCAACGTTGAATGGGTGGTGTGCGGTCTGTGAAGCTTGAATGGAGCATTGTTGATGGCGGAATGGGGAATGGTTAATGGGTTGCTTTGCGGAGGGTGATTCAAGGAACGAGGCTGGTGGCTTGGCGGAAATGTTGAACATCGAACATTGAATGAAGGATTGGGGCATTTTTATGTTGTTTGGCTTGTACCCAGTCATCCTATTTTATGATTGAATTTAAAATGTTGTTTCATATTGCTTCTTCTGAAGCTTGTAGGATGGGTGGAGCACAGCGTAACCCATTAGGTTGGAATAAATATGAAAATCAGAAATAGGGTAAAGTAAAAAACATTTAATGGAACGTTAATTCCAGATTTGGGTAGACAGCTATCTTAATTAGGTTCGTAACCAAGATGATACAAAAAGTGGAGGGCCAAAGGGCAGATATAAGGTCCTGCCCCTACACAACATGTCACCTTGATTTCAGGAATTAGAAATACCTGGTTAACGATACTCATTGTCTGCCTCTGAAAGCCTAAAGGCTTTCGCTGTGCCAATCAGGAGATTGGCGTTCCCGGGTGCGCGGCCTGACTTTACGCGATATTTAATAAAAACCCAGGAACACCATTCAGTGTCCCCGGGTTCCATTCAAATCGAAAAAACCATCACACAATCACATTGCTTTTCCCGGCAAAGTATTTCATGAACTGGGTGCGTTCGTAGACTCGGGGGTCTTTGCTTTTATCCTGGGAAAGTTTGCCTTTGAAATCGGCAATGTTTTCAAAGCGGTGGGCATGCATCCAGGATTCCAGTTTGCCGAGCATTTCTTTGAGATAGGGTTTTCCGTTTTTGTAAATGGCGGAAACCACCTGGACGGCAGCGGCTCCGGCCAGGAGTTCCTTGATCACGGCTTCACCGTCATGGATGCCTGTGGATGCGGCAAGATCGCAGCTCACTTTGTTGGACATGATGGCGATCCAGCGCAAAGATATGGCCAGTTCCGCAGGTGTGCTGAACACGAAAGAGGGAACCACTTCCAGTTTGTTGATGTCAAAATCCGGGCTGAAAAAACGGTTGAACAGCACAAGACCTTTGATGTCAGTTTCCGAAAGGGCCTGGATCATGGGGCCGAGGTCGGTGAAATAGTAGCTGATCTTGAGGGACACAGGGATGGACACATCACGGGTGATGGCTTTGACGGTATCGAAATAGATGCTTTCCTTGTCTTTTTTTCCTTTTCCGAAATCCGTGGGCGGGAAAAACATGTTGAGTTCAAGGGCGTCGGCCCCGGCTTTTTCCAGTTCCGCTGCAAAACCGGTCCATTCCAGAGAATCGTAAAAGCAGTTGATGCTTGCAATTATGGGGATATCCACACTTTGTTTGCAATCCTTTATCAACTGGCAGTACTTATTCAAGTTGTCTTCCCGGACTTTGTAACCGTAGAATTCAATGGGGTTCATTTTTCCATCGTATTCAAAATGCTGGATATCCGGATGCTGCTTCTTCATTTTAGTGATGAAATCGTCTGTTTCGAAAAAAATCTCCTCCTGAAACAACGATTTCAAAACAACCGCTCCCGCGCCGCTTTCCGCGAGTTTCTGCACACTCCCGGCCGTGCTTGTCAGACCGGAACTTCCAACGATAATGGGATTTTTCAGGGTCAATCCAAGGTATTGGGTCTTTAAATCCATAGCTGTCGTCCTTTCTGTGAGTTAAGGCCCTTAAAAATGGGCTATGAGGGTTTAAATCGTCCGATTTATTTCAGAAAAAACAATAAGAACGAGGATCAATTTTGAAAGATTACACAGGATAACTTGTTATTGCAACGGTACTTTTTACAATCATATACTCTTTTGACGACCATGGGCCGTTTCGCCTTGTTATTACTGTTTGTATATTAAAAATCATTATGTTATTCTAAATTAAATTTCATTCTGATTTTTTCTTTTGAACACTCAAATAAAAGTTCGCGATTGATGAAAACCAATCGTATCGTTTGAATCATGATCACTATTTTAAGTTAGTTTATCTTTCAACACAATTTATCAGGTTTTAAACAAACAATGGTCTCTGATAACAACCCCAATAAAAGTGACGATAATACCGATTATAGCTGCCCTCAATCTGAATGGACATTTAACCATATTGATATCGGTGGTGCGGTTGAGTTCAGTATCGGTGGCGTTGATGATAGTTTTGTCAAACTCACGGGATCTTTAAGAAAAATTGAAAATAACACTGCCGTGTTTTCAAATTTGAATGGGGTCGCCAGTGTTAAACAGAAATTCCATCCCAATTCAAACATCATTATCTTTCATGGCAATCGTGTTTACTTTTCAAAAATTATCGAATTAAAAGCCATGATGTTGACGGTTACCAGCCCGCCATATAAAGTCTCCACTCAGAAAAATAACCGGAGCCATAAACGTTACGATTGTAATATCAATGCGCAGACAATTATGGATCAGCGAGGGGTTACACGAGAGAAAGCAATTATAATAAAAAATATAAGCCGTGAAGGCTGTTGTGTATCCATTCAGCGCAGCAAAGATGATATGGCCACGGGACTTTCTGTGGGTAAAATTTTAACGGTGATTATTGAAATAAAAAGCAAAAAGGTCAGTTTTCAGGGAATTATTAAAAACGTTAGAAAAGACAACGCGAATGAAGCCATCAAATATGCGGGGATCCAGTTTGAAAAGCTTTCTGAAATTGCAGACGTCACGCTGGGTGCAATTCTCACCACGCTTGAAAGAATTGAACTACTTTCAAAATAGACCTGTCGAATCATTTCAGCCAGGTATTACCAGGCAAGTTTCTCCTTATCATCGTCTGACGGAAGTTTGCGCAAGGATCAGTTCGAGCATTCGCTCAGCTTCAATTTTATATGTCCGGTCTATGTCATCATTCTGCCGGATCTGCAACACAGTTTCAAGCTCGGCTCTGGCAGAGGCCAGGTCGTCCTGTTTGAGATAAAACCGGGCCAGTTCGATATGGGGAGCAAAGAGGCCGGGATAATCACGGGCCATGCGCCGCCACTCTTCGAAAGTAGCATCCGCCCCCTTCATCTGCTTTATGACCCTTTGCCGCAGAAAAAGATCGTCGAAGCTGAATCCGGCAAGCAGGGCGCGGTTGACGGTCTGAAGGGCCAGATCGGGATTCCGGTCAAGCAAAGAAGTTTTGGCTGATTCGGAAAGAAGCTTTGCGTTTTCAGGTGCGAAAGCGGCAGCGGTTTGCATCATCTCAGAAGCATGATAGTATTCATTGACTCTCAGAGCGAAGACACCCCGGGTCCAGAAAAGATCAGCCGCGCAGAACCGGACTGCCTGAAAAATTCCCAAGAGGGCTATGAAAGAAGCAAACACAGTGCGGCAGCTCAGGTGATGCCGCACTGGCACGGCCAGTTTGACACGATCCGGCATCCGTCCGGCCATCATCCACCCGACAAGAAACCACCATAGAGCCAGCGTACCCGGCAATTGGAGCGGCGAGTCAAAGCATCCATACAGCGTCATTGAAGCGATAGCCGCTCCCACGCCACGTGACAGGCTGTCGCTGTTTCGAAACGCACGATAAAGCAGTAGAAAAACCAGCGCAAGGAGAAGGAGTTCCGCCGGAATCCCTGCATCCACAGCCGTCTGGAGGAAATCATTGTAGGCAAATTCAATTCTGTGCAGTGGTATATAGGCCAGTGAATCGCCGTTAAGCAGTTGTGGAAGGGCCTCAGGATAAGCAGGCAGGAATCCGCCGAGCCCGTATCCGGTGATCGGGTGGCGGGCGATCAGAATCAGACAGGCCTCCCAGAGGAAGAGCCGACCACGAGTCCAGGCGAGGGAGTGCAGAATGCCGCTGGAAACGAGCCAGGTCAAAAGGGCAGCTACTGAGGTGAAAAGACCGATAGTCATAGATAACTTGATGCGACGATTAAGCTTCGGGTCGAAGATGACGTACACGATGATTCCCTCAGTAAGGGCAATTGCGCCTGCTTTCGAGCGTGTCGCCAGTGTGGCCGCTGCGATGAGGACAGCCATGCCCATGCATACCGAACCTATAAAACGCTTACCATCTCCCGTCGAAAATTCGTTCCGAACACCAAGAAGGATCGGTACCAGAGGCAGCAGAAAAGCAGCGGTCCAGTTCGGGTTGCCCAGGGTTCCCGGTGCCTGGAATTCGACGGATTGCGCCGGTATAATCCGGGAAGGGTCAGACCGGCAGCCTGAAGAAGAACAATGATGGACAATATGGCCCCACCGACACCAAGAACAAAGAGGCTTCCGCACCGCGTCTTCTGATCAGCATCTGAGAGTTCAAGCGCCACAAGCCATGAGAAGGAAAAACCCATGCACAACTGAAGAATGCCAGCTGTATGGGCTGTGACGAAGGGTGTGGAAATGAAGGGGGCCAGCACTGACCACATGACAAGTCCACCAGCCACCATGAATATCCGGCGGTCGCCCGGCACGAGTCGAAAAGATCTCCCGGCACCTGAAATCGAATAGATGACGGCAAGAGTTGCAAGCACAATACCCCAGATCCCCCATTTCAATAGGCGGAAAGAGGCGGCATGGCCAGGAATATAAAGAAGGGCGATGGCATTCACGCCGATCGCCCCCCATAATGCTCTGATAATCACAATTCGTCCACTAATCGCTGTAGCCGCCGCCACCACCGCCGCCGCTACACGCTGAGGTGGACTTCTTCCAGCGTACTTCTATCCAGAAGGGCATGGAGCGCGGCCAGATTGAATTCACAATGCCAGACTGCCAAGCTGTGGGATCGGTTATGGGATTCACCTCGGCAGCAAGTGAAACCGTGTCCTGAGCCTCTTCTGTACATGTGGTTTCGGGTTGTTCATTCACCTTAAAGTTGATCGAGACTTCCCCATCGTCGTCGGCAATGGCACCGCCCGCACCGAGCCCTGTCAGCAGGTTCAGATCCCCTCCGTTGAACAAGCCATGTTTTGGCGCAAGATCATCCCATCCAACCAGTGCCACTTTGGCCCTTTTAATAGGCCCCACATTCGGCACGTCAACGCCGACTGTCCAGCCGTATTTCGTAGCGTATTCTGAAAGATCCACTCCGAACGCCACCGAGATTATAATGGTATACACTCCGGGGCCGTAATACATGGGGCTGTCGCACTCAATGGAGATCTGGGTGCCGTCTGCAATGATCTCGCCCGCAACCATACCGCCCACATCAAGAACCGTGCCCAGGGTATCAACCGCTTCGCCGACGACGAATTGTGCCATGCTCCAGTATCCCTTGACCGTATCCATGCCGTCGCCTTTGGCATTATCCATGTCCCGGGGCAAAGCATCTGCGCTTAAAAATACCCGTGGTATTACTGGCATAACTCCACCAAAATTTGAAGCACCAACATACTCGGCCGGATTAAGCGGCTTGCTGAACCAGTCGAGCTTCATAAGAAATGCCTGAAGTGGGTCAAGATAAAAATTCCCCGTCACCTCATGTTTCGGGGTCTTTTCCGCCAACGCAGTGAACATATCGGCAATAAAATACGGGCGTTTGGTGCCCATGACCGTGGAGTATGTGTTGTAAAGGCTGGCCATGTAAACCACCATGCCATCATCGAACTCCTGTGTCTGATCAACCACTGCAAATTTAATTTTTACGGGACCGTTATCGCCCCCCAGATTCTGGACGCCTGCGGCAAATGCTCTGGCCGTCGTATGCCGGTTCGGATTCTGCATATATTGGAAAAATGTGTCAGCCAGCACATAGACCTGATAATCACGCAGAGCCATTCCCTGAGTCAGTGACCCCGATCCCGCAATGATGGCGGCGTTGTTGTGGTCATAAACAGGCACACCGATAATCGTCAGAATTTCCTTGAGAATCGGTTCAACTTCCGCCGTTGAATCAGCCTCATACAGCTGATCGACCAAATCATAGGCCTTGTCTCTGTAGTTGGTATTATCGTCATCATCATAGCCGACGTCGTCGTAGTCTTCTCCTTCGGGAATAACAGTATCACTGCTCGAGCCACCACAGCTCTGCACGAAGGCCATAATTCCGAACATGATGACGACGCTAAGGACAGCCATGATGGCGCGAAACGAATTGGTATGAGTGTTAATTTTCATTGGAAGTCCCCCTTCCCACGGTTAAGAGAATCAAGGATAAGGAATTGTTTTTATAATTATTATCTATATCCGGGCAGGCTTTGTGAGTCAATGTTTTTCTTGGCCTGTTTGTTGGAGGCAGTTTCTGGCGGGAACGGCATGCCGCGTCCTGGACATATATTGTCCCGGCAATAAAATACGTCAATATTTCAATGCCGTTACTTCAAACAGTAGTCTGGCGAAAGTCCGAGCGACTTGTTTTTATTTTTCAGCATATTTTTTAAGTTTTTAATAAGCATATTTCGGCACCACACCACAGCCGGTGCTCCCGAATCGGGACGCCTGTTTTTTTGCAGGTCAACGCCTTTTAGCCTGAGAGAAATCCTTTGATTTGATTTTTATTTCCAGATGATATAGGGAAATAACGTTTTAATTTACGGGATTAGGGTTGCGTAGCAAAGGGAACAAACAGATTGACACAAAAAAAACAAAAACCAGAACCGGGGAACGTTCGGCGTTCGCGGTATCAGATGCCTTCGCGCTCCAAGGTAAGGGTAACGTTCAAGCACTGGAACATCAACGTCATTCTGATCGGGGCAGTGACAGTTGCGGCCATCATCACAGGCATTTTGATCGGTGCTTTTTTTGCTTTTTCACGGGATCTTCCACAGATTGAGGGGCTGAAATCCTTCAAGCCCTCCATGGTTTCACGGGTTTTTTCAGCGGATGACGTTCTTCTCGGCGAATTCTACGAAGAAAAAAGAGACCCGCTTCCCTTGTCGAAAATTCCCAAGGACTTGAAAACAGCCGTGATCGAAACCGAAGATCAGAATTTTTATGATCACAGTGGCATTGATCTCCGGGGAATTATAAGAGCCATATACCGGGATATCGTGGCTCGTGATTTTGTGGAAGGGGCCAGTACCATCAGCCAGCAGCTTGCAAAAACACTTTTTTTAAATTCTGATAAAACACTTCATCGCAAAACCCAGGAGGCGTTTCTCGCCTTCCAGCTGGAACGGCGTTACACCAAAGACGAAATTTTAGAACTGTATCTGAATCAGGTTTACTTCGGAAGCGGTGCATACGGAGTGGAGTCTGCCGCTAATATTTTTTTTGGAAAAAGCGCGGGGGAACTTACCCTTTCAGAATGCGCGCTCATTGCCGCCATGCCCAAAGCCCCGTCACGCTATTCACCACTGATTAACCCCGAACTGGCAAAAGACCGGCGGGACCAGGTATTGAAAATCTTGTTGAAAAGGGAGTACATCACCAAAGAAGTTTACGAAACCTGCATTGCCGAACCTGTCCTGACAGATAAAGGCTTTCGTCGGAAAATCAAGGCGCCGTATTTTGTGGAGCACGTAAAAAAAGAAATGGAAGCCATGGTAGGGATTTCCCAGCTCTATAAAAACGGTTATACCATTAAAACAACGCTGTCCACCGAACTCCAGAGCGCCATGGAAAAAGCGGTTGAAAAAAACGTTGCCCAACTGGCAAAGAGGATGAAGCGGCGGAAGAAAAAAGCAACCCCCCAGACAGCCGCCATCTCCATTGATGTGGAAACAGGGGCAATTCTCGCCATGGTGGGAGGCAGGGATTTTAACAAAAGCCCCTTTAATCGGGCAACCCAGGCCCGGCGTCAACCGGGATCATCGTTCAAACCCTTTGTTTATGCTGCTGCCATTGATAAAGGCTCCGGGCAGAACCGTCTGATCATGGATTCACCCATATCGTACTCCATGGGAACCCGGGCCGGTATGTGGACTCCCAATAATTATGACAGACAATACGAAGGCCAGATGACTCTGAGGCGGGCGCTGGATTATTCACGGAATATTCCGGCCATCCGTTTGATCGAAAAAATGGGGGCTTCTTCTGTGGCAACGCTGGCAACCCGCATGGGTATCCGCTCTCCCCTTGATACCAATCTTTCCCTTGCTCTTGGAACGTCGGTTGTCACATTGCAGGAACTGACGGGAGCTTACGCTGTTTTTGCGGCAAACGGCATAAAAACAGCTCCTTACGCCATTGAAAGTGTGGTGGACAGGAGTGGCCGCCAGATCTATAAAGCGGTCATCAAAAAACAGAACGCCCTGTCCCCCAAGACAGCGGCCATCATGACCGATATGCTCACCGGCGTTATCAAAGAAGGCACCGGCTGGCCAGCCCGGAAAATGAACAAACCCGTGGCTGGAAAAACAGGGACCACCGACCAATACAAAGACGCCTTGTTCGTTGGTTTTTCTCCCAAAGTGGCCACAGGTGTGTGGGTGGGATGTGACGACAACACACCCATCGGCTCTGGTGAAACAGGGGCGGACGCCGCTCTTCCGGCATGGATAGGCATCATGGAAGCGAGTTTCAAAATCAAACCCGCCGAGAAATTTTCCGTCCCCGACGGACTTGTCCGTGTTCCCATAAGCCTCTGGTCCGGTCAGGCTCTTTCCGGCGAAGCCCAAGGACCGGGTATTGTGTGGGCGCTGATACGAAAAAGTTCAGCTGTGGATTGATCATCTTTATGTTGGGGCGGGTTCCAACCCGTCTATGGTGATCCAATGATTAAATTGTATGCGGTACTTGGTTTTGTAAACCTTGCCTCCGGCGGCCCTTCCGGGGACCAGATTTTAAAAATCTGGACAAATGGGTTTGGGGTTTGATCAACATGACACCCTTTCCATATCCGTTTGTCAAACTTTTCAAAAGTTTGGCCCCCGGCAGGGCCGCCGGAGGCAGAAAACCAGGAGACCCCCTATTATGATGAACATCGGTTGTCATTTATCAGTATCCAAAGGCTACGCCCACATGGTGAAAGAAGCCATGAGCATCGGGGCCAACACGTTTCAGTTTTTCACCCGTAATCCCAGGGGCGGAAAGGCCAAGGATCTGGACGAAAAGGATGTGGTCGAATTCAACGCCCTGTTAAAAGCCAACAACTTCGCGCCACTTGTTGCCCATGCGCCTTACACTCTGAATCCCTGCTCCGATACTGAAAAGACAAGGGCTTTTGCCATGGAGGCCATGACCGAAGATCTGATACGCATGGAAAGGCTTCCGGGAAATTACTACAACTTCCATCCGGGCAGCCATGTGGGCCAGGGCGCTTACGCAGGAATCGACATGATCGCAGCCCAGTTGAACGCCATTTTGAAACCGGAGATGACCACACGTGTTCTTCTTGAAACCATGGCAGGCAAAGGCAGTGAAGTGGGCGGAACATTTGAGGAGCTACGGGCCATCATGGACAAGGTGACTCTTTCCGATAAATTGGGCGTCTGTCTTGACACCTGCCATATCTACGATGCGGGCTACGACATTGTGAACGATCTGGACGGGGTTTTGATGCAGTTTGACCATGTTATCGGCCTTTCCAGGCTTTACGCCATCCACCTGAACGACACCAAGAACCCTTTTTCAAGCCACAAGGACCGACATGAGAAAATCGGAGAAGGCTCTCTGGGAATCGAGACTTTCAGGAAGGTGATCAACCATGAAAAACTCCGTCATTTGCCCTTTCTCCTTGAGACACCCAATGAAATCGACGGTTATGCCGAGGAGATCCGGCTGTTAAAAGGAATGAGGATGGCGTCGTAAAAAAGTCCCATATGCGGCGTTATAGTGTTTGGCCGGACGTTCGACGTACTACTTGTACGCCTTCACGCCCGGCCAAACACTATGCCTTGCCTATGGGCCTTTTTCCATAGCCATCTGGCTACTTTTTACGAGTTCATCTAAGGAAAAGGTTGCGGCCATGCCCCAGTTCATTTACGGCGAAACGGAAATCAACCACCTGAAATCAAGAGATAAAACTCTTGGTGCAGCCATCGACCGTATCGGCTTCATTGAGCGGGACGTCATCCCCGACATATTCTCGGCCTTTGTCAATTCCATTGTGGGCCAGCAGATTTCCATGAAAGCCTGGGTCACCATCTGGGCAAGGATGCAGGATCGACTGGGCGGCGTGACACCCCATTCTATCTACGCTGCCACCATAGAGGATGTTCAAACCTGCGGTGTTTCCATGCGAAAAGCGTCGTATATCAAAGGCATTGCCGACAAGGTGCTGAGCGGCGAACTTGATGTGGTTGCGCTGGACTCAATGTCTGACGACGAGGTATGCCGGACGCTCACCGCTCTCAAAGGCATCGGGATCTGGACAGCCGAGATGGTGATGATTTTTTCCATGCAGCGTCCCGACGTTTTCAGCTGGGATGACCTCGCCATTCACAGGGCTTTGCGCCTGCTTTACCGGCACCGCATCGTGACTAAAAAACTGTTTGAAAAGTACAGAAGAAGATATTCGCCTTATGGCACTGTGGCCTCTCTCTACCTCTGGGAAATTGCTGGCGGGGCACTGGATGTTTAGTGATTATTTGTTTTATGCCCCAACGGGGCTGCGGCATAAAGCCCAGGGTTGCGGCGAAAGCCGCTACCCTGGGACATTTCCCATTATTTTATTCAACCCCAACGGGGTTACGTAACATTCCCATGAATCGCCAATATCTGGACGCAACCCCGTTGGGGTTGGGGGATTCGCCGGTGATCCCAGGGTAGTGGCGTTGCCGCAACCCTGGGCTATGATAAGGAATCCCGTTGGGATTCGATGCAGATTGTATCATTTAAAGCCTTAGCCTGACGGCTATGCCCGGCAGGGTCGCCGAAGGTGTGAATCGGAACAGATTTATGACAACCACTATAATCTATTTATTTTATTAGGTGGCAGCTCAGAAAAAATCTCAGAAAAATAAAGGTATCCATTGAATAATCCAATCCGACTACGGCTTGAAAACCTTGCCGATGAAAAATACAGAACCTTCGCTGCGTCTCTTCTTCCGGGCTGTGATAACATTCTGGGAGTTCGTATGCCCCTTCTCCGAAAACTTGCAAAAGAAATCGCCAAAGGCGACTGGCGGGATTACGCAGACACAACCCCAACCGTTTGGTTCGAAGAAATCATGCTTCTGGGAATGGTGATCGGCTATGCCAAAGCCGGTGTGGAAGAAAAACTGACACGCGCCAAAGGTTATGTCCCCCTTATCACCAACTGGTCGTTGTGCGACAGCTTCTGCACAGGACTCACCTTTACACGGGACAACAAAGACCGGGTATGGGAATTTCTTCAACCGTTCCTTGAATCCGGCGAAGAATACACCATCCGATTTGCTGTGGTCATGCTGCTCACCTACTACATCGACAATGAATTCATAGACCGTGTTTTCATCCGTCTCGATGCCATAAAGCACGGCGGATACTACGTAAAAATGGCCGTGGCCTGGGCTGTTTCCATCTGTTTTATTAAATTCCCCGAACGAACAACAGCCTATCTTGCCGTCTGCCATCTGGATGATTTTACCTTCAACAAATCCCTCCAGAAAATTACCGAATCTTTCCGGGTCGACAAGGCAACGAAAGAAATAATCCGGAAGATGAAACGATAACATTCTAACCCTGACCATGCGGTTAGAATGTCTCCGGCAACCCTTCCGGGCATAGCCGTCAGGCTAAAGGCGAAAATCAGTTTTTTGCCCCAACGGGGCTGCGGCATAAAGCCCAGGGTTGCGGCGAAAGCCGCTACCCTGGGGCATTTCCGATTATGATATTCAACCCCAACGGGGTTGCGTAACATTTCCATGAATTGCCAACATCTGGACGCAACCCCGTTGGGGTTGGGGGTGCTCGCCGACAATCCCAGGGTAGCGGCGTTGCCGCAACCCTGGGCTATGATACGGAATCCCGTTGGGATTCGATGCGGATTGTATCATTTACAACCTTAGCCTGACGGCTATGCCCTGCCGTGGGGCCAGATTTTAAGAATCTGGACAAAGGTGTTTGAGTTGAAAGGCAGCCTATATTCACTATGATTCATAAAAAAATCATGCAGATATAAAACAATACCTGTTTGTCAAACTTTTCAAAAGTTTGGCCTCGGCAGGGCTGCCAGAGGCAAATTTTTTCTAAAATGATCGTTATTGGAGCTTGTTCTCCTTCATATACTTGCTGAACAGCACCGACGAGCAGATAGTCAAAAATTTGGATCGGTCTGTGTCGCTTCGTGAGGAAATGATCAGGGGGGCCTGGGCGCCGGGAACGATGTTGGCCACGGCTCCGCCCACGGTGGCAATCCAGCTTTTGTAGATCACGTTACCGCTGACGATATCCGGGGCGATAAGGATGTCGGCCTGGCCTGCAACCGGGTCATGGGCCATACCTTTCTTTTTGGCGAACTGCGGGTAGAGGGCGATGTCGTAAGAGAGCGGACCTGACACATGGGCATTTTTCCAGGTCATGCGCGAAAGGGCCTGGGCGTGGAGGGATGACGGCACCGATGGGGAGGGGATTTCGTTGGCCCCAAGAATGGCGACCTTGGGAACGCTTATTCCAATACTCCGGGCAACATCCATGGCATTATGGATGATATCGAAACCGCTTTCAGGAGTGCCTGCCGAAAACAGCCTGGGGTTGATGCCGGGGTCGGTGAGAATCACCAGACGGTCAATGCCGGGGATTTCGAAGATGCAGACCAGAGAAAGACGTCGACTTGACGGAAGGCCACCGTTCTTGTCCAGGACGGATTTCAGAAACGTCGCCGTGTTGATTTCGCCTTTCATGATCATCTGGGCGTCATTGTCTTTGATGTGCCGAATTCCCACCTGACAGGCTTCTTCTTCGGAGCCGGTTTCCAGAATTTCATACCGGCTCTTTTCGCCACTTGCCACGTTTGAAAGAGAGCTGATTTTCGAGTGATCGCCCACAAGAAAAGCCCGGCTCACAATTCCTTCGGCCATGGCTCCGTTGACGGCGCTGATGGCCTTGTTATCAGGGCAGACCACCACAAGAGCGGCCCCGCCTGTATTTCGCGCTTCTTTAACAAGCGCATCCATAGTTGAACCCATATTAAAAACGTCCTTTGGCTTTCACCGTTTATTGATTTAGAAAGGATAGACCTTCACAGCTTCCCCTTTTTCCGTCACACGCCTCGCCGCGTCAATCAAAGCTTCCAGCTCATGTTCGCCGGGTTCCACAAAAACAGGGGCGATAAAGCGGATTTTCGTCGAAAGCCGCTTCGTTACTTCTTCGCTCCGGGCGATACCGCCGGTGATCACGATTCCGTCCACATCACCGTCAAGGGCCGCTGCAAGCCCGCCGATTTCTTTGGCTATCTGGTATATCATTCCTGAAAGAATCAGGCTGGCTTTTTCGTCACCGGAAATCACCCGGCTTTCCAGTTCCCTGATGTCGGTGATGCCAAGGTAGGAGAAGATCCCCCCTTTACCTGCGGCGGCCTGGACAAGAGTATCCGGAGTGAAAGCACCTGTGCGGATCAGCTCGGCCATGCCGCTTACGGGCAGGCCGCCGGTTCGTTCCGGCGAGTATGGGCCGTCACCGCTAAGGGCGTCGTTCACGTCAACCACCCGGCCTTGTTTGTGCGCTCCCACGGAAATACCGCCGCCCAGGTGAGCTATTATAAGGTTGATGCTTTCATAGGATTTACCCAGTCTTTCAGCCACTTTTCTTGCCATGGCTTTTTGGTTGAGGGCGTGGAATATGCTTTTTCTCGCAACTCCGGCGAGGCCGGACAGTCTGGCTTCGGGCTCCATTTCATCCACAACCACCGGGTCGGCAATAAATGCGGGGCATTTGAATTTTGCTGCGAATTCGCGTGCCAGAATTCCTCCCAGATTGGAGGCGTGCTGGCCGCTGATGCCTGTGACAAGATCGTCGAAAAGGGCATCATTCACACCGTATACTCCACCTGCAACGGGCCGGATCAGGCCACCCCGACCGATTACCGCGCGGTACGTCAGTTCCGCCAGGTTGTTATCGGAAAGCCATGTCGCGATAATATCAAACCTCATGGATTTCTGGTCGAAAATAGTTGGAAATAAAGAGATTTCTTCTCTGGGGTGGTCGAAGCTTCCTTTGATTAAGTTATCGTTCCAGTAAACGGCAACTTTTGTTGACGTTGATCCCGGATCAATGGCGAGGTAGGTCATGTTGTCTTTTCCTTTTCTATACCAACCATAATTTCGCGAGTGTTTTATTGCAGCAAAAATCTATCATCCATTGGATGTTGCGTCAATGATGACAAGCAGTTCGTTTGCGTATTACTTTAGCCTTGAAATAAATAAACAGGATTTCTCATCTTGCAATTAGCTCTTTGATCGGATATTATTATGAAAAACGCAACAATTGAGCTTAAATATCATTTCTTTTTATAAATCTTTTTTAAAACCAGAAAATAATCATAAACGTTTGACGAAACACATCCGATAAGTTCAATGAGACGCCTATTCGTCCATAAGAATCAAAGCGGAATTTATGCGTTCATCGTCATGCTGCAATCAATAACCATGTGTTAAAGGTCTTGTCGTGAAAACCTATGCGGGTTTTCATCATATCGGCTATCATTGTTCAACAGGGAGTTCATTATGTGGAAATCATTAAGTATTGGTAAAAAAATTTGGTGCAGCATCAGCATTCTGATCCTCGGTTATTTCGTATCAATGGCTATCGGGATGATCAACGGATCAAGACTACAGAATCAACTCATTATGGTGTCCGAGTATCTTTTTCCGGCTAGCCAGGATTCGATAGCGGCACTGACTGCGTTCAACGACCAGATTAAACTTTACAACGACGCTGTTCTCATGGGTGATGTGGAGATCATAAAAACGGCACAAGCAAAAGCGGATGATGCCGACAAAGCCCTCTCCGATATCCTTTCTAAAGAGTTGATTACCGATGAAGACAGGGCCAGAGTTCAGACTATTCAGGAAAGACTTAAAAACTATACAACCCGTGCTCAGTCTGTGTATACGGCCCTGAGTCAGTCTGAGAACGCCGACAGTGCGCCAGCAGCACCAGAACCGCCTGCGCCAGAACCTGTGCCCGCAGATCCTGCCGCAGCACCGGCACCAGCTGATCCTTCAGCAACACCGGCACCAGCTGATCCTTCAGCAACACCGGCGCCTGCTGATCCTGCTGCAGTGGCGCCAGCTCCGGCAGATCCTGCTGCAACAGCACCGGCTCCCGCAGAACCGGCTGTAACTGAAACTGAAGCCCCAAAACCAGAGGCTCCAAAACCTGAAGTCACTGGAACGGCTGACAAGGCACTCGAACTCGCAAAAGACATTAAGGGCATCGTGGCTGATCTGGAAAACAATTCCAACCTTTATTCGGAAAACCTTAAAAACAAACTTGCTGAAACGGGCAGTTCCATTAAAACCCAGCAGAACACCAACATGGTGTTATTTCTTCTGGTGGTGATCTGTTCCAGCATTCTTGTTTCCATCATTATTTCCGGGGCTGTGACCAAACCCTTGAATAACACTGTTTCCATGTTAAAGGATATCGCCCAGGGAGAAGGTGATCTTACCAGACGCCTTGAAGTGGACAGTCTTGACGAAGTGGGGGATCTGGCCAAATGGTTTAATGCGTTTATCGAAAATCTTCACGACATGGTATCCAAAATCGTCGATAACGCAAAAACCCTCACCGGTTCATCGGATGAATTGTCGCGTCTTTCTTCTATCATGGATAAAAGCTCAGGCGACATGTCCCGCCGTGCCAATACCGTTTCTACAGCGGCCCATGATATGAGGTCAAACATGGATTCGGTGTCGGCTTCCATGCAGGAAGCCTCTTCAAACACTGGGGTTGTTGCAGCAGCAACAGAAGAAATGACGGCAACCATAAACGAAATTGCATCAAATTCTGAAAAAGCCAGATCCATCACCGACAAAGCTGTATCCCAGGCCAAGAAGGCTTCGGAAAGGGTTCGTGAACTGGGTATCGCCGCAGACGATATAGGAAAAGTCACGGAAACCATAACTGAGATATCCGAACAGACCAATCTTCTGGCCTTGAACGCCACCATTGAAGCGGCCAGAGCCGGTGAGGCAGGCAAAGGATTTGCGGTTGTTGCTAATGAAATCAAGGAGCTGGCAAGACAGACCGCTGACGCCACCAAGGACATCAAGATCAAAATTGAGGGTATCCAGGGTTCAACAGCCGGAACGGTTTCCGATATCGGTGAAATTTCCAAAGTTATCAACGATGTGAACGACATCGTCTCCACCATTGCTACGGCTGTTGAAGAGCAGTCCGCCACCACCAAAGAAATCGCCAGCAACGTGGTGCGCGTGTCACAGGTGATCAACGAGATCAACAACAACGTGGAGCAGAGCACCACGTTTTCAGGCCAGATTGCAAAAGATATATCCGAAGTCAACTCTTCTTCGAAAAGCATGTCCGACAACTGCAGCCTTATGAACGGAAGTACGGATCAGTTGAAACTTCTGGCTAACGCTTTGAAGGATATGGTTGGCAAGTTCAGAATCTGATAACAGATCCAACCCGGAATTATAAGATTAAAAAGGCCCCTTCTTTTGTGGAAGGGGCCTTTTTTTTGAATGACAGCGGCATCTGTCAGCTTTCTAACTGTGTATATTGATATGGCAGAATCGATTATTCAAATATAATAGAACATGCAGATGGATATTATCGATTTGACGTTTATAACCCATCTTGTCTAATAAAAAATTCGATTATGTATTACAAATCAAGGTACGCTGAGGGATAAAACACCAATGAATCATGACCACAGATGGGAAGGAACCGTAGCTTCTCGCTGCTTGCGGCCTGAATTGTCAAAACAGATCAACATGATTCAGAATCAATGCATCAATTGCCCACAGTGCATGGCGCAGTGCGCTTTTCTGAAACAATACGGAACCCCGAAAACCATCGCCGACGCATACGATCCGCTGGATAACCACTGTTTGACCCTGGCTTTTCAGTGCAGTTTGTGTGATCTGTGCGCCGCCGTATGTCCGGTAAACCTCACACCCGGCGCCCTGTTTCTGGAAATGAGGCGGGAGGCTGTGGACAGGAACGCCGCACCATTGCCTGAACATAACGCTATGCAGGCCTATGAAAAACGCGGCACGTCTAAATTCTTTTCATGGTATGGGCTGTCAACTGATTGCGACGTTGTTTTTTTTCCGGGTTGCACATTCTCCGGGACCAGAATGGACACGACCATCGCTTTATATGAACATCTGAAAACCCATGTTCCGGGCATGGGTATCGTGCTTGACTGTTGCTGCAAACCGTCCCATGACCTGGGCCGTGATGATTTATTTCATGATATGTTCGGCGAAATGCAGTCATGGCTGGTGGATCAGGGTGTAAAATCCGTGATCGTAGTCTGCCCCAATTGCTACAAGGTTTTAAAAACCTATGGTGCACCGCTTGAGGTGATGTCTATTTATACGTTTCTGGCTAAAAACGGACTACCCTACCCGGATTGGAAATCTGCCGATGACAAAACGGATAAGTCGGTGATTTCAATCCACGACCCCTGTGTGCTGAGAAACGAAGGTGATATCCAGGATGCCGTGAGAACACTTGTTGGGATAAGAGGGTTTTCTGTTGCGGAAATGTCTCATGTAAGGGGAAAAACCCTGTGCTGCGGTGAAGGTGGGTCCGTCGGTTTTGTGGCATCCGGGCTTTCATCCACCTGGGGGAAGATGCGCCAAAAGGAAGCGGGTGACCGCCGTTTATTGACGTATTGCGCCGGATGCGCCGCTTCTTTAGACAAAATAACACCCACAGACCATATCCTTGATCTGGTCTTTTATCCTGAAGCCGTGGCAGACGGAACACGGAAAACGTCCAGAGCACCCTGGACCTATCTCAACCGAATACGGCTGAAGCGCTATCTGCAAAAAAATCATCCTGCCGCTGTGAGCCGGGAAAGAGATTATTTGCCCGAAACAGCGTCATCGAAACCACGTGTGGGAAAGGCAAAGAAAATTATCTTACTGAGCCTTATTCTGGCCACCATTGCGGGTATCCGGTTTTCAGGAATCTCAGAGTATTTTGACAGTGAAAGTCTGCGTCAGGGGGTGGCGTCCCTGGGGAGCCTGGCTCCTCTGGCCTACATCCTTTTATATTCTATTGCGCCGTCGCTGTTTCTGCCAGGGCTTCCGATTACTCTGGTGGGAGGGATTCTCTTCGGGCCATTCTGGGGAGTGGTTTACAGCATCACAGGGGCCACCGTCGGAGCGAGTATCGCCTTTCTTATAGCACGTTATCTGGCGCGGGACTGGATTCAGGCAAAACTCATCGGCCCCCGATGGAAAGAGCTGGACCTGAACGTAGAAAAAAACGGGTGGAAAATTGTGGCATTCACCCGCCTTGTTCCGCTGTTTCCCTTTAATCTGCTCAACTATGCGTTCGGCCTGACACCCATTAAATTCTTTCCCTTTGTTATTGCGTCATTTTTTTGCATGCTTCCGGCATGTATCGCCTTTATCGTGTTTTCAAGTTCTCTGGTGGACCTGCTTAAAGGCAACATATCCCCTGGTTTAATCATCGGGATTCTGTTGATTGCCCTTGTATCTCTGATTCCGGTTATTATTCGGAAATTCAAACGGTGAAGTGAAAAGTGTGGGAAAGAGACCGACCAAAGACAACGTCAAGATTACAAGGCAAAGGAACTGATTGTTGTTGACGATGGAACGTATGCAGTGCTGGATCTGATCCCTTGCGATGAACGCATTCGATATATCCGGCTTGAGGAAGTTTATAGCTGTCATCAAAAAAACGTTCCGATTGACTTATTTTCGTCGAAGACACCTGAACTCCCGCTTCTTCAGCCTGTTATTCGTCGAATTCAGCGTCAATTTCTTTGTTCAGCTTAATCTGTGTACTTTCAATAGCATTTAACCTTAGCTGTGTACTCCCACTTTTTTGATTCACCTTAATCTTGCCCTGCTTTGATTCAACGGAAGACTTAAACTTTCCCTGCTTCGACTCAATGGTCGTCTTAAACTTTCCCTGCCTTGATTCAATGGTAGAATTCACATGTTCGGATGAAATATTATCAGGACCATCGATTGTATAAGATGGCGGACTATCCATATTTTCACCCTGAGCAAGCGCATCTCGCACCGGAACTCCCAGAGAAAGCCCCAGAGATGCCGCCACGGCTGCCACAGCTAAGTTTTTTTTGAGAGAACGGCCGGATTTCTTGTTATCGGACTTTTTCAGCGATTTTGATTCCATACGTGCCTCCTTTTTGAAGTTATGCCGCCCATGCCCGGACAGCTTTGATATGCATTTTCATTTTATCTTCTGCGTCGACGGGAACGGGTATCCCGTGTTGCGCACAATATGTGGTCAGGGTCTGGTCCATGTCCATCCAGGATAAATCATACCCATCGGAATGACCGCCGGAAACAACCTGCACGGTATTAAGAATGGTCGCTGATTCGGAAGATTCTGAACCCTGTTCTTTCAGCCCCTCAAGCAAATGCCAGAGCAGATCCAGATAACGGTCTGCTGCTCGCATGAAGGGAACAGCGCCCTGCTCTTTCAGATACTGTTCAATGGTTCCGTTTTCATGGAAAATTCCCTGACATTCTTCTTCAGATTCCATCAGCGAAAATTTTTCCACACCTAAGAAATCAACATGCCGTCCAAGCGGATAAAGACGGCAGACCAGCGGACGATCAGCATGAACAGAGCATCCCCCGGCATCAAGAAAAATGCAGGTGCCGTCCTGTTTTGATTGAAGGAACGTTCCGCTGTTTGTCGTAAATCGTTCGATGAATAAGGTGGTTGAAAGTCCACGGTTACTTGCCAGGCGTGCGATTTCATAGGGATTGAGCTGAATCGTCTTGAAGCGGCAGCAGATGAGGCAACGGCTGCATGAATAAGAAAATACCGAATGACGATCCAACCCTGTTTTGCACAAGCGAATGGTCATAGAAATTCCATTGTTATTTTTTCATATTCTTTTTTACTGTCTTAACGAATCGTCCGAATGCCTTGTCCTTTTTGCGTTTGTCCAGATACGACATCTCATAGTGTTCGGATTCTTTCCTGAGTTTCAAATAACTGGAATAGCGCTCCTGGCTCAACTCGCCGTTTGCAATGGCCGTAAGAATCGCACAGCCTGATTCCTGGGTATGGCTGCAATCGGCATAGCGACAGGCCATGGAAAGCTCAACAATATCTTCAAACCCTTTGTTTACACCGTCACTTACGCCCAGAAGGCCTAATTCACGCATTCCGGGTGTATCAATGAACATAACTCCTTTATCAAGAACTATGAGTTGCCGGCGGGTTGTTGTGTGCGTGCCTTCTCCTGTTCCACTGACAGCTTTTGTATCAAGGTCATTCCGGCCCATCAGATGATTGATCAGTGTGGTCTTGCCCACTCCGGATGACCCAAGCAGGCAATGCGTTCGACCCGGCATTAACACCTGGTGAAATTCGTCAAATCCTGCGCCGGTGATGTTACTGAGCGCAATAACCCTGGTCGTGATGCCAACCTGCCTGATAGCCGCAAGCTTCTCTTGCAGTTCATCGTGGGAAATCAGGTCTGTTTTGGCAAGAATGACAATCGGTTCAACATGTCCGTCAGTAGCCATGACCAAATACCGATTCAGTCTGGGCAGATTAAAGTCAAAGTGACAGGACTGGACAATGAAAGCGATATCAATGTTGGATGCAATCATCTGATAGTCCACTTCTGTACCGGCACGCTTTCGGCGTAAATACGTCTTTCGCGGAAAGAGCCCATGGATGATGGCTGAGGTGTCATCGTTGTGATACTGCACGGTGACCCAGTCGCCCACACATGGCAGATCAACCGATGACTCTGCATGGAAATAGAATTTCCCCGCAAGTTCAGCCGGAATCTCTCTGAGTTCATTCCTAATCATGAAAGAATTGCGATCAACTGCTGACACGCGTGCAATGCCGTGGCCCTCGTGGCGTATGTCATCGACATGCGCTTCAAACCAGGGATCAAAACCTATATCGCTCAATTTTATCATATTGTTACCGAATGTCTTTCACCAGCGAAGGCTGGGTTTTTTTAAATGAATTATTTTTATACTCCGATTTTTTGACGATTTAAAGAGGAATTGAGAGTTAAATGTCTTTTCAAAAACTTTACCCGGAAACGCCTTGAAATTTTGATTGATATTAAGATAACTTTGTTATATTAACTTAGTTAATCTTATCAATATTCAATAAAAACAAGAGGCAGCATGCCGAAACTACAACGATCTCAGGAAGAAATCATACAGGCCAAAACCGATATCCTTGAAAAAGCGGCGCAACTGATCGTCGATATCGGATACAACGATTTCACCATGCGAAAGCTTGCTGAAAAACTTAAAATCACAGCGACAACCATCTACAATTATTTTAAAAACAAAGACGATCTCTTTATCAGTCTTTTGATCATGGGATTTTCGGATCTTTATGCGGATCTTGTGGAAGCCGGAAAGAAAGGGTCATCCCCGGCGGAACGACTGAGAGCCATGATAGCGGCCTATACCGATTTCGGATTGAACAACGCGAATTTCTACAACCTGATGTACGCATGGCATGTGCCGAAATACAACACCTACGCCGGGACGGACCTGGAGCCGGTTGCGAGAAGACAGCTTGAAATCGCCATGAAGATCCCGGACATCTTTCTTGAAACTATTAAAGCCTATGCCCGTGATTTCGGCCAGACCATGTCCGATGAAAACGCCGTGTTCCTTCTGATCCATTACTGGAGCCAGATCCACGGGTTTATCGCCGGATGCAACAATACAAACCTTTCGTATATCCATCGCGATCCGTTATCGTTGAAGGAAAGACACCTTACCGGTATCGCTGATAAATTCAGAAACGACGTCATACAGACCGGCAACCAAGGAGAATGAAATGAAAAACGATTTTTTCGATGTCACGAGAACGTATTACACCACCTCTCACACACGCACCCAGGTTCCCATGTTTTTCTACAAAATTGCCACCCGCATTCTCAATTATTTCGTTGATTACGACCGGGCGCTGCCGAAGCTCAAAGGAACAGGCCTTAAACCCTGCCATTTTTTCAACGGCAAAGCCATGGTGTCGCTTATTTTCTTCAACTACCAGGACGTGACCATCGGCGGTTATGATGAAGTGGTGATTTCCATCATGGTTTATCCGGAATCCCTGGGTGAACCCTCGTTTCCAACGTCCACCATTCTTTTCGTCAAAAAGGGTGACTGGTGGAAAAAACTGGGGGCTTACATCCTTGAAATGCCGGTCACCATTCCTGCTGCAAGGGCTGCTGGCCGTGAAATCTGGGGTTTTCCGAAATTTCTCACGACCATTCCGTCAAAGCTGTCCGGTAATTCCTTTGAATTCGGCGTCAAGGACCCGGACACGAATGAATCCATTGTGGACGTCAAAGGAGAAATGGGGCCGGGCATTTATACAAAGGCATTTGATCTGGTGTCCCTCAACAACTATGAAAACACGATTTTTAAAGTGGTGACCGAAGTGAACGGCAAAATGAAAAACTGCCTGTGCAAAAAAATTGAGGTCAAGGCTGGTCCCGGAAACCATCGTATGACCCGGAATATCAGAGATCTCGGTCTTGAAACGGCCAGGCCGTTCGCCATCATGAGTTCGGACAATCTTCAGACACGCCTGAACCCCGGAAAACCCGTTGCTGACTGGCCATCGCCACCCCTGCCATACGCCTATGATCATGAAGTGTCCTATTATGAACGTCTGAACGATCTTTTAGGTGAAAACAGCTGATGCGGAAATATCATTTCACGCGAAGGGGAGAAAATCATGACAGACCTGAATGGTAAAAAAGTGCTGCTGACCGGGGCCGCCGGAGGATTTGGCAGTGAATTCACACGACAGCTTATGCAGAAGGGAGCCCGGCTGATTCTGTCGGACATCGATGAGCAGAGCCTGCGGTCTGTAACGTCAATGCCCGGCGGTCCCGGAGGAATCATCCACACGGTATGCGCCGATCTGTCCAGCGCGGAAGGCTGCGAAAGACTGTACGCCGGTGTCAGGGAGGCTGCGGGAGATATCGACATCCTCATCAACAACGCGGGAATGCTGACCTACGGGCATTTCCACGAAACCCCGGTTGACAGCTTCTACAAACTCATGCAGGTAAATACGCTGGCCCCCATGCATCTCACCTCGCTTTTTCTGAGCGACATGCTCAAACGGAAAAAGGGCCACATTGTGTTTCTTTCATCGGTTGCGGGTTTTGTGCCCACGGCTTTTGAAACAAGCTATTCCGTTTCCAAGTTCGCGTTGCGGGGTTTCGGAATGGCCCTCAGCAGAGAATTGTCGAAATCGGGCATATCGGTGACGAACATCTATCCGTTCTGGGCAGACACCAACATTTTAAATTCTCCGTCTTACGGAAACAAACGTGCCAAGCGCGTGCCAGCTATTTTCATCGATTCTTCGGAAAAAATTGTAGCCGAAGCAATCCGGGGAATCGAAAAAGGGAAACTGCACGTGTATCCCGGTTTCTTTGCCAAAGCCACATGGTGGGTCAACAAATTTTGGCCGATCATCGGAAAACAGCCGGTGCAGGAATCCTGAAGCTGAGTCCGATTTCAAACCGCTATTGACAAGTGACCGGGCTGCAATTAGGGTAAGGGTCCATTTATCATCCATCAGGGAGACTCCATGGGCCGCAAACCGAAATCTCAGAACGAGGTTGACGATTATAAAACAAAAATTCTCGACACCACGTTGAAGCTGATCAGCGAGGGAGGCTATGAGGCGTTCAGCATACGCAAACTCGGCCCCACCCTCGGGATCGCCCCGAAAACGGTTTACAATTATTTCAGCAGCAAGGACGAAATTTACCTTCATATCCTGACACGCGGATTCGAGCTTTTATACGAGGACATCCACCGGAGCGTTCAACCTGAAACAGACCCCTTAAAAAAGCTGGAATCCCTTGCCAGGGCTTTTGCCTCCTTCGGGTTTGAGAAACCCAACTACTACGACCTGATGTTCACCTGGCATGTTCCGAAATTCAACGATTTCAAAGGCACGGAACTGGAACCCCTGGCATTCCGGGAACTTCAGACCGCCATGAAATCCTTCAATCTTCTTCGTGACATTTTAAAGGAAATTGCGATCCGGTACGGATCCATTCCCAAAAACGACGCCCAAACCTATGCCATTCAGTTGTTTGCGACAATCCACGGCATTGTGGCTTTGCGGAACAACACCCTTATAAATTACCTTCATGAAAACCCGGACAAAGTCGTCGACGCGCTCCTCGAAGGCATCCTTGTTCCTTTGCGTCCCGTAGAATAAAACCCCCGGTCAACCCTTTCATACTCCTGCTCATTTATATTGAAAAACCCCTTGACTTAAAATGTAACGGTGTTACAGTGATTTTAATGTAACACCGTTACTTTAATAGCCAACTCCTAAAAAGGACCCTCGCCATGAAACTGAATCTCCTGTTATGGATTCTCTCTGCCAAGCTGAAGATGTCGGCGCGGAACAACGCCCGGTTCATCTCATTCATCAGATCCAAGCATCTGCGGTTCGCCATCAGAACAGCGGATGGAAAATCGAACCGTGAGTTCACCTTTTCAAACGGCAAAATTTCCTCACGGTCCGGGACTTCAGGGACAAAGGATTTCACCATGGTCTGGTCCGATGCCCACACCGGTTTCAAAGCCATGTCGAGTAAAAATGAAGAGGTTTCCGTAGCCGCTCTGACCGAAAAAAAACTCCAGGTTGAAGGGAACCTCAAGGAATTTATGTGGTTTTCAAGGGCAGTGGATATCATGATGGGCAAAGCATAAACCAGAAACCCGTTACAGCTATACATAAAGGATGAAACAATGGACGCATGTGCAAAAATCATGGAAACCGAGACAAAACCGATCGGACTCGAACCTTTTGACAAAGAATGGCCGGTGGGTGAATCGGCCATGGTGGAAAACCCTTCACCGTTTGAGAGAATCAACCGGTTCCGAAGATACGCCTGGGACTCAGAGTTCACGGTGGACCCTCAGCGGGCACTTCTTGTCACCGAGGCTTACCGCAAACACGAGGACAAACCCCAGATCGTCAAATGCGCCCTTGCCCTTCAGCATGTCCTTGAAAACGTATCCATCAGCATCCAGAAAGACGAACTCATCGTGGGAGAAATGGCGGCACCCATCAAATCCGCTCCGATTTTCCCGGAATTCTCCTACAACTGGGTCATTGACGAGATCACGAATTATCCATGGAAAGACCGCCTTCACGACAATTACCGAACCTCCAGAAAATCCGACAAAATATTAAAGGATCTCAAAGAATACTGGAAAGGCAAAACCGTCGAAGAACAGATATCGTCACGGCTGACTGAAGACGAACGAAAAGGAACCAATCTGGGCCGGGGCCTTTACCTTCTGAACCTGTATATGTTCGGCGGGGTGGGCCATCTTCAGGCCAACTACGAAAAGCTGTTCAAACTCGGCTACCGTGGCATCAGACAGCAGGTCCTGAAAAAACTGACCAACCTCGACCCCACCGTTCCCAAACAGCTGAAAACAAGGGATTTTTACCGGGCGGCGATCATCGCCACCGACGCAGCCACCACCTACCTGAAACGGTATGCCGGTCTGGCACGGCGCATGGCGGAAACCGAACGGGACGAGATCTGGAAAAAAGAACTGGGCATCATCGCAGAGAGTTGCGAATGGGTGTCCGAAAAACCTCCACGAAACTTCCGGGAAGCCCTCCAGCTCTTGTTCATGGCCACAACCATTCTGCTCATAGAGTCCAACGGTCACTCGGTGTCCTTTGGCCGTTTCGACCAATACATGTACCCCTTTTACCGGGGCGACATCAATTCAGGTAATGCCACCAAGGAAGAGATCCAGGAACTTATCGAAATCATGTTCATCAAAGACCTCTGGTGGACCAAACTCCGGGACCGCCTCACGGTGATCCCCAATTCCGGCAGGGGCATGGGTGGCGACAGCCTGACCCTCGGTGGCGTGGACAAGGACGGCAACGATGCAACCAATGACCTGAGTTACATGGTGTTGGACGCCCATGCCCATACCCGTTCGGGAGTTCCCTGGCTGGCGGTTCGCTTTCACAAGAACACACCCTGGGAATTCAAGGTCAAGACCATCAACAACATCCGCATCGGCACAGGGCAACCCAAACTGTTCAATGACGAGGCCGCCATACCGGCCTCGCTGAAAAGCGGTCGGAGCCTTGAAGATTCGCGTAATTACCATGTGGTGGGATGTGTGGAGATCGATGCCGGGGGCAAGGAATATGGCTGGCACGACTCGGCCTATTTCAGCATCGCCAAGGTCCTGGAGCTGGCCATCAACGACGGGCGGTGCATCGGCTGCGGCGCCCATTGCCCGCGCTGGGACAATTGCGGAGGCGCCGGAAACCGCCTGGGTCCGAGAACCGGAAGCCTCGCCGATTTCACGTCCTTTGACCAGGTCAAGGAATCCTACGACATACAGATGAAGTACTGGGTGGACCAGATGATAGCGAGTACTGAAATCATGGATCTCACCCATCAGGAACTCAAGCCCCTGCCCTATCTTTCCCTGCTGATAGACGACTGCGTCGAGCGCGGTATCGATGTGACCGCAGGAGGCGCTGTGTACAATTTCACAGGGCCGCAGGCCGTGGGCGTGGGAACGGTGGCCGACGGGCTTTCGGTGATCAAGCAGCTGGTGTTCGAAGAAAAAAAAGTCAGCGGGAAAGACCTTCTCGAAGCCTGCGAAAACAACTGGAACGGATACGAATTCCTGTATGCCCTTGCCAATAGCAAGAAAGTCCACCACTACGGCAATGACGACGATTATGCGGACGAACTGGCCAAATTCGGCGTGGACACCTACTGCCAGCATGTGGAAAACCGTCCCAACGTTCGCGGCGGCAAATACATCCCCGGCGTTTACTCCGTGTCCGCCAATGTGGCCCTGGGCCTTGTTCAGTGGGCTTCCGTGGACGGACGCAAAGCCATGGAACCGGTGTCCGACTGCCTCGGAGCCGTTCACACCCAAGCCGGTTCCCATGACTTCAAAGGTCCCACGGCCATCGCCAAATCCGTGACCAAGCTGGACCATATCCGGGCCGGAAACGGAACGCTCCTCAACTGGAAATTCACCCCGGAATGCCTGAAAGGCGACACCGGCCGTGACAACCTCATTTCTCTGATGGATGTCTATTTCGAACGAAAGGGCATGCACAGCCAGTTCAACGTGGTCAGCCGGGAAACCCTTGAAGACGCTCTAGTCCATCCGGAAAAATACAAGGACCTTCTCGTCCGGGTTGCCGGGTACAGCGCCTTTTTCGTGGAACTGAGCAAGCCCCTTCAGTACGATATTCTGGGAAGGACCGAACTTTCAATGTGAGAGGCGAAATACGCCTGTAACGATTGGATAATGGATGAACATCGCTGGCGTCGTAAAAAGCCTCCTGATGGTTATGGACAATGTAGGGCGGGCTATCCCCACCCTACGGGTTTTATGCTGAATTTTCGAGTTTTTACGACGCCATCAGATTTATTTTCAAAACAGATTACCGGACAAAACCATGAATCACCAGAACGATGCACAACACCACCCCCATGAAGAATCCGACTCATCCGATCAGGTCATGAAAGGATCGCCTGAAAAAGGGGTGGTGTTCAACATCCAGCATTTCACCATCCACGACGGGCCGGGAATCCGTACGGAGATTTTTCTCAAGGGATGCGCGCTGAAATGCAAATGGTGCAGCAATCCCGAAAGCATCCGGGCAAATCGTGAAATCGGCGTGTATGCGTCACGGTGCATCGGGATTGATAAATGCGGATATTGCCTGAAAGTATGTGAACGATGCGAGTCGGGCGTTTTCCTCCGGCTGGATAACAAGATCGCCGGAATCGATCCCGGACTCTGCTCGGGCTGTCTGAAATGTGTGGATGAATGCCCGTCCGACGCCCTCGTCATCTGGGGCAACGAGATGATGGTGGCCGAAGTGATGGCCGAGATTCTGGACGATCTGGCCTTTTACGAAAAATCCGGAGGCGGCGTGACGATTTCAGGAGGCGATCCCCTCATCCAATGGCCGTTCACCCTCGAAATTCTCAAACAATGTCGCCAGAAGAACATCCACACCTGTCTTGAAACGGAACTGCACTGCCGTCCACAGATCCTGGAAGCCGTCTACCCGTTCACGGATCTTGTGATCACCGACATCAAACACATGGATCCGGCAAAACACCGGGAATACACAGGGGTTGACAATGTGCTGATCCTTGAAAACATCCGCAAGACCGCGAACATGAACAAGCCCCTGATCATCCGGATTCCCATCATTCCCGGCCATAACAACAGCGAGTTCAATATCATAAAAACAGCGGAATTCATCGCGGAGAAACTGGCAAACAAGGTCTTGCAGGTCCAACTGCTTCCCTACCGTCCGCTGGGACTTGAAAAATACCAGTCCCTGAACTTAAGTTATCCGCTTGAGGACTTGAAACAGCAGGATGTCAAACAACAGAAAAAAGAACTGGATCATCTGGTGGAACTCATGCGCGGTTACGGCGTTCCCGCCGTGGCCGGAAGCAGCGGAAAAATTCTATAGCCCCTCGCACCCCACATTCATCATCATACGGGGCGGAGGAGCATGGTTTACCGCGCTCCTCCTTTTTTTATTCAAACATTCATCTCACGTCGATGCTCATATAATTATGGCGATTGCGTGGAAATTGGGAGTACGTCGCACAATTCGGAATGTGGAGCCTATATTCAAAAAGGACACACAAAAGAGGCATCCTTATTTGGATGAGCAGGTTGAAGCATGTCCGCTTCCGCATGCGTTACCACATTCAGCACAGACACATTGCGGTTCTTCCGGGTTTGAAAACGCCGGAATCGTGGCCATGGCAAATACTGATATGACGGCCAGTGTGATCACTATCGGATAGAAGAATTTTTTCATTTATGTCCCCCGCCTGTTTATAAAATCCCTTTAACGTTCAGATCATTGTGGCAACGAGGTCGCGTTACATTAACAGAACCCCTGCCTGTTTTCCGGCTACTGCCTGCTGACGTCAGAAGCATAGGACCGTTCTGTTTATCCGTCAACGCCAAATATGTCTTCGACAGAATGGATTCAATTCTTTAATCGTGTCTTTCCAATTCATGAAATAGCTCTCACTTGTCAACAATAATGAGTCAAAAGCATCATTGACCATTGTTTTAGACATGTCGCACTATATTGGCAAATTTTTTATAGTCATTTGTATTAACAATAAATATTTTGTCAAAACAATAAGAAGCGAAAAATGGAATCCTTAATTATAAGCACAGGACGAGATTCAGATGCCGAAGACAAGTGTATATCCCCACATGGTAATCCCTTTCTGTTCTAATGATGAAATTCGAAATTGACATTTTCAATTTTCATGGTTCGGCAGCTATCCGGGGACACGGCGTTATGCTCTGGCAGCAGGAGTTGAGGTTCTACCGTTAACGGATCTGCCGGAAATCGGGTGTCCGGGGGTATCGAATGGACGGGCCTGTGACTCACCTGGTCCCTGTATTTTCCTTTACTGCAAGAGATTCAATCGTATTGAGCCAGGCATTGAACAACGGGCATTGTCTGCGTATTTTCTCGATGCCTATGGTTTTTGCAATATCAATTCCAGTAGTTATTTTCCTGAACTTGTCAGACAGTTTTTCCAGTCTTTTTGAGGGAGCGGTGTTTGGATCGTCATTGATTTTTTCAGGTTCTCCGCATTGTCGGAGTATGCTGTCAATCATTTCCTTTTTTATTCCAAGTTTCTCGGAAAGAACCGCTGAATCACTGAACAGCAAAGCTTCCAGCTCATACATGGAAACATAGGGAATAAACCTATTGGCTGCATTTTGTTCAGAAAACAGCGAATGAACTTCCTGAGCCGTTGCGTCATTCATGATTTTGGCTTTTATGGAGTGTCGTTTTTCTCTTTTGGCCGGATCGAATCCGGGCCAATCGCCTCTGATACCATAATAATCAACCAGCAACGTGATCCTGGTATCGGTCCGCTGCTTGAGGTGAAGGGCGATATCGTTTTTTGCTCTGGCAAATTTGACATCTCCACCTTTCTGCCCGGGTTTGGATAAAACAATCGGAGTCATCCAGACATTGCGGTCAACGAGATAGCCTTGCAGAACCTGGAGAATAAAGTTTTTTTCGGTGGGGCCTTCAACCAGAGCGATGACTTCAACGTGTTTATTCATGGACCGGTCCCCCTTGAATCACGTTTTTGGTCCAGAGCTGTCCCACCGAATACTCTTCAAGCCAGACACTGAAATCTTTATGATCCAGGCGATCAAAGGTCGATGCTCCGTTACTGCGATTGACGACAATGATATCTTCTACGGCGAATTGATCCAGCAATGCCGGACTCTGGGTGGCCACAATAAGTTGCGTTCGCTTGGATGCGCTTTCCATGAGTTCAGAAAGTATTTCAATGGCAGAAGGATGCAGCCCAAGCTCCGGTTCGTCAATGATCAGCGTTGCGGGGGGGGTGGGTTGAAGCAGAGCGGTGGCAAGACAGATGAAACGCAGGCTGCCATCGGATAGGTGATACGGCTGCATGGGGTAATCCGAGCCTTTGGTTTTCCAGGAAAGCGACACTTTGGTCTTTAGCCCCAGATGAATGATATCCAGCAAAAAATCATCAAGATAGGGTGTGACAAGTCGGCAAGCCTTAAGGATCTCCTCATAGGCAGGCTTATCCTCTTCTCGCAATCTCAGCAGAAATGGAGCGATATTGGCGGCATCGGAACGGAGCGTCTTGTTATCTTCGATGATTTCGGCATGCCGCATCCCCGCCGTCATGCTGGTGTCATGAAAGTGATAAATCGTCCATGAACGGATCGCGTCATAAACTGGCTTGCTGTATTGGTTGTCAACTGATTTGCCGGTCGCTTCACGCACCAGAAGAGAATTTCCGTCTGGGCTGTCACCCAGAAACCACCATCCAGTTGTACCGTGTGAATAATAGCGGGCCTCATTTGTCAAGGCAAAGCCTTCGCCAGCATCGGGGGCAATAAAAAAACGATAGCCACGCGAACCAAACCGGGTTTCGAATTCCATCTTCTTCGTCACTTTTCGCCCGTTGAACAGCAAGTCACCGACACCGCCGGATTCACGAATATAATCGCCCAAATTCCCATCCATCAGGGCGCGCAGCATGCGGAAAAAGGAAATCAGATTGCTTTTGCCCGACCCATTGGCTCCGACAAAGATATTCAGGTTTTTCAATTTAAAATCTTCCAGCTCACGGATCGACTTAAACCCCCTGATTGTCAGCATATCCAATGAATCTGCCGATAACCTGGGTTTTTCTATCTTGGCCATATACAAAATTCCTTATAGGCGATTGGTTTGGTTGGAGAACCAGAAAATTTATCAAGATTTCACAACGCAAAAGATTGCACAAAGTAAAATAACCTTCAATGTATTTAGGCAGAAACTGATTGTCAAAGGCTTTTGTCCAGAATTAGGGGGACAATCGTTTCTTTAGTTCAGCAACATAGTCGATCGGTCTTCACCCACCATCCGTTCCACTTCCCGCAGGTAACCTTCCGATCGGCTCAGGTAAAAGGACAAGCCCCTGGAGAACTGTTTGCCGATGATGCCGTCCACAAACATCAGACTGATTTTTCGCTGGTATGTGAGAAGATGATGGCAGCGGATGAGGACTCGCCGTTCTTCTTCACTCATGGTCTTGATAATCTTACGGAAAACATCTCGCGCCCTGGGCTGGTACATCCAGAAATAGAGGAGATCCAGAGCGTTCAGGATCATAATCTGATCAATGCCTTCCACATCTTTGTTTTTATGTGTTTCTCCGAACTGGTCATGGGCCTTGAAGAAGTTCTCCACATCGGTTTCGGGAAAAAGGATCTCCAGCCGGATGTACGCGTCCCGGATCTGGGACAGTTTTTTATCGTAATCAATCTGGCGTAAACGGATGTTTTCAATGCGGTCCGCTATCCCTTCGATCATTCCGGCCATGCAGTCCGAGGCGGCTTTGGATATCACGGCAGCCCATTTCTGGAGGATAGTGTTGATGTCCGGAATTCCCATGAGAGCCAGCGCGCCGCCCACCAGAGTGTTAAAGAGTATCGCCACGGGAATGGACAGGATGCTTCGGAAAAAATTCCCGAAAACAGCGCCTCTGGGAAGACCTCGGAGCAGATTATGAGAACTCAGATACACTCCGTTGACCAGAGCCATGACCGCATAGAGGGTTTGAGGGTCTGTGCTGGTGGTGATGCCTAAAGTCCGGTCCATGATCAGGGTTTTCACAAGATAATCCAGAAGGGGGACGGAAAAACCTGTGAACAGCAGAGAATCGCAGAGACGTTCCCAGCTCACATAATCTTTCCAGCGCACCAGAGGCGACCTGCGGAATCCTCCGCCGCCAAGAACAGACTGGAGAATGTTTCGGAATCCGGTGATTCCAAACCAGAAAAAGGCCCCCAGATAAGCAAGCACCCACCAGTCCTGGGTCAATGCAAACGTGAGAAAGGCGGGGATGAAGCCGCAAAGGATTTTCAGACCGTTTTTTATTCCGGTGTTCAGGTACGTGAGGGGAATGCCTTTTGACTTTACTCTGAGGCTCCGTGGAACAAGGTGAAGGTCATTGTATTTTATATCGCTGGTGCCGCCAATGGTAATGATATTGCCTTTGGGTTTGAAGCGAACGGATTCAGGCAGAATCGTCCAGTCTTTGATCCGTTTGTGGGCGAAGAAAACGCCAAAGGGCAACGTTCGAATCAGTCGAATGAAATATTTGACAAGGGGGTTGAGCATGGGAATGGGGTGCCCCGTAACCCGGAAAAGCGTGTCCACCGTGAGGGGAATGGGATGGAATTGGAGATGGCTTTTTCGTAAGGCCCGCCGTGCTGTGGCGGGCAGCGTGTTTTCAAGGGCGATGCCCATCCCCGGATATTTACGGGATTGTCCGGTGGAATCGGTCCCGATACAGGATTTGAGCGGGATATCCCGGTAAACATTCATGAGGGTGGAAATATCAAGGAGGATTTCATTGATTTTCCCGGCTCTCTCGTGCTGGCCCTGGTTTTTCAAATCTTCAATCAGGGTCGTGATGATCCGTTTCAATCGGACCGCGTTTCCGCTGTTCAAGGCCAGTTGAAGACCGTTGATGGCCTCATAATCCGGCGCTTTTCCGGCCACGTAATCCTTGAGATTGAAAATTTCAAGGTGGGTGATATTCCCGCCGCAATCATAGAGAAGCTCTAGCACATCCACCACGGTGAGATGGGTCAGGTTCAGTGTGATCCTTGAACCATGGCGGATCCGTTTCAAATCTTCAATCAGCTCAACCGGCGAACGCATAAGCGTCGGGGGGAAATGGGGCCCTTCTTCCAGGATGTTCCTGGGATCAACCACCGAAGGGTTGGCCGAAGGAGACAGATATTTTTCATACACCGTATCCGGGTCCATGTTGTTCATGGTTCGGATCTGGCCAATGAAAAAAGCTTTTTTTTCAGGGCTGGGATCTTGACTGAATTCGTTTCGGATGCCTTCAAGCCGTTGCTGCATGGCTGGAACCAGGCCGTTGTGGATATGCTTGGCCAGATGAAGAAGAGAGGGCTGGCCGGTACCCACGAACTGGAGAAACTCTTCTGTGTTCACGGGGTTTAAGATGATTCCGAATTCGCTGAAGATATCTTTGATATGTCTTTCGTTGAATTCGGAAAGGATTTTGAACACATACTTCTGCTGGTAAGCTGAGATTTTCCGGCCTTCATCCATGAATTCCCGAACATGGGGTTTTGAAAGGAAAGACAGGTAGTTCTGCGGCTGTGACAAGCCCCTGACACTCCAGATCAGATTGATGTATTTTCCCCTGAACCGGGCTGGCAATTCCACACCGATCCGGACACTGATCCCCATGATCTGGGCAGCTTCCATGAGTTCTGAGGCGGCTTCGGGCTCAATGTAGTTATAGTAAATAACCGTCAGAAATCGGATGCCTTTGATCCAGGCATCCATAATCAGATGGGTGGGGGATTTCCTGCCCTTGGTGTTGGCGTCGTGGACATGGTCGTCAAAGCTAAGCTGGTTCCAGTCTTCAGGCATTTCAAGCAAGTGGTACTTCCGAAGCTGCTCCCGGACCACCCGCTGTTTGCCTGTGGAGGCGGCTCTGAAATCATGGGCCAGTTTCAGGGCGCTTTCCTTGTCACCGGTGTGACGCACCAGATTTTTCATAATCTGGAGCAGAACCCGGGCCGTGTTAAACCGGAAGGTGCTGGCATTGCTGTGCATCACTTCGTAGTTCAGGGTCCGCAAGGCCATGATGCGGTCTTTGGCCGCGTCTGCATCAAGGGAGTTGATGAGATGAACAATGGAATAGGCCATACGAAGGGCTTTGGGCGCAGCCATTTCCACAATACCGTGTGGATGGAGGAATGAACCGATGATGTTCTTTAAATGACGCCGCTCTTTGCCTCCCTCAAGCACATCATTGACGATGTTCAGCAGCTCATAATCCTGGGGGTCAAACAGTATGCTTTGTCGTGCTCCGGCCATACCCGCTCCAAATTTCTCGACGTTTCGGTATCAGACTTAAATTTCAATAGATTATTTCTATATTGCGCTATGAGACAATAAAACTCAACAGGAATGACACCTGGAATGATCGGATTTTGTTATTTTTTTGAACAATCACCACAGAGATCCCAAAAAAAACTTGACCTCAGCGATTCACTTATTGTATTTTAACTACCATGGTAGTTAATGAACTTATACATCACATCAAGACCCTTGGGTTTTCCGAATACGAAGCCAAGGCATACGTTTGCCTTCTGAGGATTCAACCAGCCACGGCCTATGAAATAGCACAGGGCTCGGGCATTCCCTCATCGAAGATTTACGAGATCATCGCCCGGCTTGTTGAAAAACAGGTGTTCATGGCTGATGGGGATGAGGGTAAAAAAAGGTTTCTGGCCCTTTTGCCCGAAGAATTTGTGGAGAGGCAACGGTCCAGTTTCGGGAAGACTCTGGATATTCTGGCTGACGAACTTCCAGCGCTTCGAACCGATACGCCTGTTTCGGTGATCTGGAACATCAGCGATTACGATCTGTTCATGGACAAAGCCCGGCGCATGGTCCGGGAAGCGGAAAAAACTTTGCTGCTTTCGGCCTGGCCCATGGAGCGTGAAAACCTGGAACCGCTGCTTGCCGAGGCGGAGCAGCGTGGCGTGAAAATCGCCGCCATTCATTACGGACAAGGTGATCAGGGTGCAGGAGTTCTTTTTAGCCACCCCATTGCAGACACTCTTTACCAGGAAAAAGGCGGTCGGGGACTGGTTCTTGTCAGTGACTCGAAGAACGCTCTGGTGGGGACCATTGAGGACAGCGGCAGGGTTCACGGCGCGTTCAGTTCAAACCAGGGGTTTATTACTCTGGCCGAGGATTATATTAAACACGACATCTACATCATGAAGATCGTCAGTCGTTTTGATGAAACACTTTTAAAAAAATTCGGCAGCAACTATAAACATTTGAGAAACATATTTGAAGACAAGGAAATGCCATGAAAATCTACATTGACGGAGAGTTCTACGACAAGGACCAGGCCAAGATTTCCGTTTACGACCACGGCCTTCTTTACGGCGACGGTGTATTCGAGGGGTTGAGGATTTACAGCGGCAAAGTTTTCAAACTGGCCGAACACCTGAACCGTTTATACGACAGTGCCCGTGCCATCCACCTCGCTGTTCCCTTGACCATGGAAGAGATGACAGCAGTGGTTCTTGAGACCGTTGCTTTGAATGAAAAGATCGACGGATACATCCGCCTATTGGTAACTCGTGGAAAGGGCAATCTGGGATTGAACCCCTTTACCTGCGAACGGGCGTCGATCATTATCATCGTGGACGATATCCAGCTTTATCCGGCCGCGTGCTACGATGAAGGTATCGCCGTGATCACGGCATCGGTACGGCGCATGCCAGCCCAGTGTCTGGATCCCCGGATCAAGTCGCTGAATTACCTGAACAACATCATGGCCAAGGTTGAGGCTATCCACGCCGGATGTCTGGAAGCCCTGATGCTGAACACCGAAGGTTATGTTGCCGAATGCACAGGTGATAACGTTTTTTACATCAAGAGCCAGAAACTCATGACCCCGGAAACCTTTCACGGAGCGCTGGAGGGAATCACCAGAAACACGGTGATCGACGCGGCGCGGGACATCGGCGTAACTGTTGAATGTCGCGCCACCACACCGTACGACATCTACACAGCCGACGAATGCTTTTTAACCGGCACGGCTGCTGAAATGATCCCGGTTGTAAAAGTGGACGGAAGGGAGATTGGCGATGGAAAGCCGGGTCCGCTTACCGCTGATTTGAAAAAAGCCTTTCTTAACCGGATTCGCGGGGGATTGTGATCTGGTGATTGAACCCTATTGAGGGCCTCTGATTGCACTCCGTATTCCCATGGATTAATCAGAGGCTCACCCCGATAAAGCAGCCGCCACCGTTTGATGTCTCGTCAGCTATTCCCGTCATATCATTCCGTTTTGGCCAGTTGGAAACAATGGGCGCAACGTTCGTCGGATCGTTCCCTCTATCCAGAAGGAAATCACAGGCAGAGACTGAATCCCCCGTGGCAGAAACATCTTCCACGGTTTTGGGCAAATAACCATCGGCTCCTGCCGTGACAGAGTAATTGCCGGGAAGAAGCACCCGCATATAATATCCGGTCTGTGGATCGGTGAACACATAGTGGCTGTTACCCGTGATCCTGATCCAGGCGGTAAGGGGTTCACCTGTGTCTGCGTCAAGAATCTTTCCGCCGATGCCAGTGTCCGATGTTTCCAGGTAGGCAAGAAGGGATTCCCGGTTGTTGTCCCAGTGTGTATTGAGTTCTGATGGGTCCGGGTATTTTATTGTACTGAGTTCCACGGTAACATGGAGTTCAGATGAGCCAAGGTAGGCCCAGTCCTGAAGACCACCCGTGATGATATACCATACCGCACCACGGACAATGCCGCTTTCATACGAACTGCCGGGAATGGTAGGATTGTTTGAGGCATAGGCAAGGGACATGTGCTGAAAAAGGGCGTCATCGGGACTCGGGGTCAGCGTGTAATCAAGAGGATAGTTTACCAGTTGCGAGCCGGTGTGAAAATTAGCCGAAACAGCGGCTGGTCGATCCATGATCCAGGCCATGAGAGCCAGTGTTTCAGGGGCACGACCTTCATCTGAATCAAACCTGTCATCGGACTGCTCCGAGGGGTCGGGAAAATTTCTGTTCAGGTCTAGGCCAGAAGCGTTGTAACGACTTCCAGCTTCATAACCATCGGGATTGGCCAGAGGTACGATGCGTATGTCATGGTTGTCCACAAGAGATTGTATTCGCGGATCTGTGTTGTAATTCTCCAGAAGATAGCGGATCAGTTCAACAAGGAGAACCGTACCCACTGGTTCGTTGCCGTGGAGAGTCGAAACCAGTGAGACAACGGGTTCCGCTTCCCTGTCTTCAGCATTGTCCGAAATTGTGACAGCCCAGAGATCCCTTCCCTGAACCGATTGACCTATGCTCGAAACGTGGCACAGGACCGGATACGATAGAGCAAAATCGGCCAGCATGGTCGTCAGTTGGTCGTACGTGGGGTAATACAGAGCCGGTTCATCCGCTTTGATTCGTTTTCCGTGATACAGAAGGTGGGCCGTTTTTTCAAGATCGGGAACAGATGTGATCGGGAACAACATGGATTGAAGAAGATCACGTTCAAACGGAGAAAGATAGGCGTAGACCATGTGACCCGAAACTCGATCAATATCTGCACCCATGTGAACAAGATAATTCAGATCATCCGGGCTGGATATAATGATATGGTATGGTGATCGGTTAGAAAAATTTGCGTGGGCTGAGTCGATGCAGGCCAGAAACACTACAGTAAACCACAGGATGGGCAGCAGTATTTTTAAAACAGAGCGGCATCTCTTCTTTTCAGCTCTGTTCTGGGGGAATGTTGCTGTCATGGGCACTTTTTAATTTTAGCCATCTTTTAATCCGGATGGCAAGAAAAATGACCACAAGGATCGTAAGGATAAGCAGTGTGGTTTGAACACCTTTGGCCACCTTGAAAACCTGATCAATGTATTCTCCGCCGTAATAGGACGCCAGAACAAGGGCCGGGACACTGATCAAAGCCGCCAGTCCGTCATACAGGAAAAATTTCATGAATTTTGTTTTGAGTGCTCCTCCGGTGAAAAAAATGGCGGACCTGAATCCCGGAAGAAATCGGGCAATGAAAAAGATCCTGTCATGATGTTTTTCGATGACAGCCTTTGCTTTTCTAATGTGGAAAGGCTTGATGAACTTGGATAAAAAGCGATGATTTAAAATGGAGCTCCCTGTTTTTTTTCCGATCATGAACATGCTGCTGTCGCCCAGAAGTACGCCTGCCATGGCCACCACAAGGAAAATGCGGATATCCATATAGCCGGAGTACGCAAGATACCCACCCGTGATAAGTACAACGTCTTCCGGCAGAGGAAGGCCGAATCCGCATAAAAGCAAAATACCGATGAGCAGAAAATACAACACCACCGGGTGTGCCATGGAAGAAACCGCATTCATTGTGAAATCAAAAAACATAATATGCACCGAACCTGACTTGACCCGAAAAAAATTTATATGATAACGGGCAATCATTTATTCATGTATTCAGCCTTTTTACAAGAAAAAATAAAAAAAGCCGGATATGCCAAGGGAGGTAAGTCTCAGGCATATCCGGCCAATCCGGGTTTGCTATTTGATCACTTTAATACGTTTCCCTTTGCCAATTCACGTAAGTTTTCATCTTGCAGCCCGGATGTTTTTTTTGTTTATGTGTTGACGCTACCATCATGTCATGGTCGACTGGTTCATCGCCAGCATGATTTTAGCTTGATGTTTTTTATATTTTTCAAAGGCTTCTTGCGCTTTTTCGATGAGCACATCCACATCCGTTGGTTTCATCAGGTAATCGAATGCGCCTTCCCTCAGACCTTCGATGGCGGATTCCACCGTGGCATGGCCCGTGAGCATGATCACTTCCACAAGGGGAAAACGTTTTTTGATTTCCCTGAACGTTTCATGCCCGTCCATCTGGGGCATTTTCACATCGAGAATCACCACATGGGCCCCCGATTCCTCAAGCTTATTCAATGCGTCCAGACCGCTTGACGCAGTCACGGCCCTGTATCCTTTTTTTGCGAGAAGCTTCCGGGTTGTTTCAAGGTACCGTTCCTCATCGTCAACCAGCATCACTATCATTTCTTCCATATTTAACCTCCATGTCTGCGAATCCGCACAAGGTTTCGCCCATGATTTTGCATGGTGAAATTGATTTTGCATTGCCCGTGCCAGAAGGCCGGGAAAGGTAAACGATTGGAAAATAGTCGGTCTGGGGGGTTAGAGACGCAGTTGGATCAGAGGGAAGCCTGTCGGCTCCCTTTACATTGTGTAAAATGATGGAGTTGAAGAGACGGATGTTTGACGTAGGGGCGACCTGCGGTCGCCCCTACGCCGCCATCATTACCGTCAATTTCGGTTATCGGTATCCCAAAGGGATGGAATCAACATCAAGGGGGAATGTGTATCCGGCATCGGCGTAGATTTTACGGATACGGAGAATGTCAGCCACTTTGTCGTCACCGGGGATCACTTCACCAAGCCAGCGGGTGATTTTATGATCGTTGTCAAGATACCAGCAGATGATCGACACATTGGCTTCTTTGGCGATATGCCAGAAACCGGTCTTGATGGTTTTGACTTCTTTTCGCGTGCCTTCGGGAACAATGGCGAGAAGGAATTCGTCCCGCTCATTAAAAACCTGGACCATCTGGCCCACAACACCGCTGGCCGCTTTTCTGTCCACAGGAATACCGCCGAGAGCATTTAAAAAAATGGACATGGGCCACTTGAACCACTCTTTCTTGATCATGATAGAACCGGTTCGTTTGATGATTCTGAAACCTGTGAACGCTCTTACCGTGTCCATATTGGTGGTGTGTGGAAAGCCGATGAACACGTGTTTGTTCAATACATAAGAAGGCATGGGCTCAAACCGCCAGCCCATGATCGCATATAACAATCTACCCAAAAGACTCAAGAATACCTTCATAAAAGCTCCCGCCCTCAATGATGTTAACGATACAAATCCGTGTGAAGCATGTTCCCTTTTTACAAAACGTCAGTTCTATATATCGTATTGGATCAAAAAACAATGCGGGAGACGAAAACTTTTTTTGCAGATGTATGGAAAATTCGCAGGTTTTTTTGACGCGTTTGTTAACATATCGGTGCAAGTCCCGGACAGGGAAGATCAATTGATGCTACCGTGCTCCAGTCCTTAGGACTGGCAGGAGCCGTCTTTGAGTTTGTCTTGCTTACGATCACGTTTCCGTGTTTGATCTGCTGCATAAAGATCACCGCCCATGGTGTCCTGGATCACTTTACAGGAACCGTCTTTTTTCTGGTCCTTCAGCTTGTCCTGGTCTCTGTCCTGATCATCAGCGAGAAGCTTGCCATCCATGTCAGCCTGGATCATTTTACAGGAACCGTCTTTTTTCTGGTCCTTCAGCTTGTCCTGATCTCTGTCCTGATCATCGGCGAGAAGCTTGCCGCTCATGTCAGTCTGGACGATTTTGCAGGAGCCGTCTTTTTTCTGGTCTTTCAGTCTGTCCTGATCTCTTTTCTGGTCTGCCGCCATGGTAAAACTTGATCCGATCATCATCAGTGTAACAGCAATCACGCCAATGTTTACCCATCTTTTCATAATGTGCTCCTTCATTTTACTTTTTTTATGGAATCCCTGTCCGGAAACCTTTATACCGTCTTTTCAAGGCATAACGGCACTGGGACGGAAACGTTACACAACGGATGGAATTTTTTTAAAAAAATTCTCTATGGTCGGCGGGATCACATGGAAAAAAATAACGTTTTTTATCTTTATTGAATCAGAAAAAAGCCGTAACATTTTCAATTCTGTCCCGTTATGCAAGGCAAGGTGGAGCGGATTGGAATCATTCAATAAATTTTATATAACCAATAAAGATAAACTGTTCGGTTATCTGATACGCATGACAGGGGATTATCAGCTTTCAAGTGATATCCTTCAGGAGAGCTTTACCCGTCTTCTGTCCAGCTACGGATCTTCCGAGCAACACGCTTCCCTTCTCTACAAAATCGCCAGGAACGCGCTGATCGACAGCAGAAGGCGTAACAGAAAAGAAGTGGATGTTGAAGTGGCCGATATTTCAGATGAAAAGAATCCTGAAAAAGATATGATGATTCGGGAATCCTATCGAAATGTGCTGGAAGCCATGAAGCATCTTGAGGAAACGGAGCGGGACGTGCTTTCCCTGAGCGTGAGTCATGATTTTTCTTACAGGGAGATTGCCGTCATCGCAGGAATCAGTGAAGCAAATGTCAGGGTCAAGATCCACAGGGCCCGGCTTAAATTAAAAGACATACTCGGAATGAACAAAGGAGACGTACGCCATGAACAATCTGGCCAGCCTTTTTATCGACGATGAACTGAACCTTGCTGAAAAAAGGGTTTTTGTCGAAACCGTATATAAAGATGAGGCTTTTTACGGTGAAGCCCTGGACCTCATCGATCAGGAAATGATACTCACGGGTGATGTGGTGGATCACCTGCCGGTTATCGAATTCCCCGATGCTTTCAAAGAGAAAGAGAACCGGCTCTTGTTGCTGCTACGGCATATGTTTCGACCCATGGGATTCGGACTTGCCTTGACAGCGGCTGCGGCCTTCGTCATCTATTTCTCCCATGTTCAGTGGAATCCACCCCAGGTTCATAAGAACCGGTTTGTGATCTACAAGCCGGATGTGTCGAAAGTGGAAATCACCGGGAGTTTCACCGGCTGGGAGAAGGTGCCCATGCATGAGACCGGTGACAGTGGATACTGGGAAGTGACCCTTGAGCTGCCCCGTGGTGTGCATCGGTTCACCTATATCCTGGATGGCAGTACATCGTTTGCGGACCCCACGGTCCTTGCTTCTGAACAGGATGATTTCGGAGGCGTCGATTCCATTATCAGTACGGAGATCTGACATGAAGACCAGTCTGATTGTTGTTTTTGCGAGTCTTATCGGCATGCATGGCTGTTCAAGCCATCACTATAAAATATCCGAGGGTTTTGTCTCGTTTTATCTCAAGAACAAAGAGGCAAAAACAGTGGAGTTTCTTTATTCTATTGACGATTTCAGGGACCATCCGGCTTTTAAAATTAAAGAAGGAACATGGGAGGTCAGGGTTCCGGTGGAAAAGGAATTTTCGTATTTTTATAGGGTCGACGGCAAAATGTTTATACCGGAATGCACGATGAAGGAAATGGATGATTTTGGACATGAAAATTGCCTGTTCACTCAGGATATGTAACGTTTTTCGTTGGAAATCGTTTAATGGACAAGAGCCTGCCGCATCACCGGGGGGGGATGTTGACGAAGGAGGGGTAATGAGAAATATCGTTTTTGTTTTTTTGTTTTTTTTGGTTCATCTGCCGACTGTCTGGGCCGGAAACGGTCCTGGGGAAAACGTTCAGGGCAGACGTGAGGCGCTGAAAGCCCTTACCCGAACCATGACCGGAAATGGAGCATCAGCCGATGAAGTCCAGCGCATGGTCCGAATGCTGGACGAGAAAAAGTTCTCAATGGTTTCCATCGAATCCATAGGAAATACCGTTTCGGAAACGGCGAAAGCCGGTATCCCCATAGAACCGGTGATTCATAAGGCTTATGAAGGCATGGCAAAAAACGTACCGGCAGAAACCCTGGTAAAAGCCCTTGAAAAAACAAGGATGCGGTATGCCTTTGCTTTCCAGCGGGCAAGGGCATTCGCCCGCTCGAAAGACGAGCTGAAACAACTGGGTGTGGTGCTGGCCGATTGCATGGCGGCGTCGGTTGTTGAAAAAGACATGGACCAGATCACGGAACAGATCAGGATCAGAATCAAGGAAGACGAAGAAAGCAACGGAAAAAACCTTGCCGAACAGAGTTTTCTTCTGGGGAGGTCCATGGCCCGGATGGGCGTACCATCTGAAAAAGTCCGGGATGTGGTTTGTATCGCCTTGATCAAACAGTATACACCAAAAGATATGATGGAATTGCAGAAACAATTTTCCCGTCAGGCACGAACCGGCTCTGCCGCCAAGCTTGCCGACGAATACTCAACAGCCATATCCCATGGCGCAAGGGCGCAGGAAATGGGCTATTCCGGAGATAAAGGTTATTCCAACGGCTCCGGCAGTCCGGGAGGTTCAGGGATATCGGGTGGTTCAGGGAGTTCGGCCGGTTCCGGCGGTTCAGTAAATTCCGGTGGTTCCGATAGACGTGGCGGTTCAATGGGTAATGGTGGCCGTGGCGGTTCAGGGCGGAATTGATATTTGGATTGAAGATCTTTTATCTGAAATGAGCCCTTCCCGGGCTCATTTCTGTTTTTATCACCCACAAAAGATATCCGGTAGCTCTGCTTGAACCCCATTCTAAAAAACCTCCATGTAAAAAATGTAAAGTTTTTTGCTTTTTAGACAGATCGTGATTAATATACGAGATCTTGTAACACACAGGGGCGTTTTTCAGTCTTTTGTATCAATAATACAGCGCCCATAACTCTCGAACGACGAAGGACACGAAAGAACATGCAGACATTTAACCCTTCCGGACGCCCGGCCCTTATTGGAAGTCTTCCCATGGATGACCACGAAAAAGCGGCAGGTCTTGTCCTTGAATACGCCTCAGAAATCCCTCTGTGGGTTCAACTTCCGACCTACAAGGAAGAAGGCATGGTAGCCCAGTTTCTTCCGGGAATGCCCGGTGTGGTGGTCGAAGGTGAAAAAACATTTATCGACAAGAACAAACCGGGTTTCGGTGAAGAAATCCTCGCTTTTTATGAAGAATACCTGATGGTGGCAGAAGGTGGCGGAAGCCTTTCAGACAGCCGGTTTGCCATGACCGGAGCCGAAGCCAGAGGTTTTGTTGAAATGAAACGGCGCATCGAAGGCCTTATGGAAAAGCCTGTTGCCGTGAAAGGCCAAATCACCGGCCCCATCACCTTTGCCACAGGAACAACGGACAGAGAAGGCCGGGCCATTTTCTATGACGACGAACTGCGTGATGTGGCGGTAAAACAGCTGGCCATGAAAGCCGCCTGGCAGACACGTGAGCTTGCCGTTTTTGGGAAACCGGTCATTGTGTTTTTCGATGAACCGGCTCTTGCGGGCTTCGGTTCCTCGGCCTTTCTCACCATCACCAAAGAAGCGGTGAGGGATGCTCTTGGAGAAATGAGCCGTGCCGTTCATGCCGAAGGCGGACTATCAGGTGTCCATGTGTGCGCCAACACCGAATGGGATCTGCTCCTTGATTCGGATCTGGACGTGATCAGTTTTGACGCCTATTCCTATTTCGACAAGTTCATGCTTTACGGAGCCAAGATCAAGACCTTTATTGAAAGAGGCGGAATTCTGGCCGTGGGGATCGTTCCCACTACGCCTGCGGAAGTCATTGTCAAAGAAAACGTGGAGTCCCTTTTCGCTATGTGGGAGCAGCAGTTGAACCAGCTTGAAAAACTGGGCATCACCCGTGAACGGATTCTGGAACGGACTCTGATAACCCCAAGCTGCGGCACAGGTTCTCTGCCTCTTGATCTGGCGGTTAAAGTTCTTGATATGACACGAGGTCTTTCGAAAAAGATCCGTGGTCTTTGATAAAACGGTCTGAAAAGGGCGGGTTTGGAACACGCCCATTGAAAATTTTACAGAATATAGTTCAATTCACATTCACTGGAAAGCGTCCCAAAGACACTCATCTGAAAGACACTGACCGGCTCAACCCCAACGAGGTACCTATGTCTGACAGTACAAACCATGCAACGTTCGCCGGGGGAAAAAAATATATCCTGGACGATGAACTGGCGAAGATCGTGAACATCTCCATTGCTCTGGAAATGCCTCTGCTGCTCAAAGGCGAACCGGGAACAGGCAAAACCCAGCTGGCCTATGCCATTGCGGAAAGCCTTTCCATGCCCCTGATCGTGCTTAATGTGAAGTCCAGCATGAAGCTTATCGACGCTCTTTACCAGTACGACACCCTGACACGTCTTAACGACAGCCGTTTTGGAGACTCCAAAAGAGATGTGAGCAACATTGAAGAGTACATCAAAATGGGGAAAATCGGTCAGGCTTTTACTGCTGATCAGCGTACCGTGCTTCTCATCGACGAGATCGATAAGGCGGATACGGATTTCCAGGATGACATGCTTGACGTTCTTGACCAGATGCAGTTCGACATCATTGAGATCGACAAAACCATGTCAGCGAAAACACGGCCCGTGATCCTGATCACATCCAATGCCAAGAAAGATCTTTCCGATCCTTTCCTGGGTAGATGTAATTTCCATCACATCGCTTTCCCTGATCCCAAGATGATGCGGAAAGTTATCAATGTGCATTTTCCCGATCTTTCAAGCCAGCTTGCGGAAAACGCCATCGCCACATTCTACAAAATGAGGGAACTGGACGGCATCGAAAAGAAACCGGCCACCCGTGAACTGATCAACTGGCTCAGGGCCTTGAACGAAGACCCGGATTTCACCGGCAAGCAGCTGATCAAAGGCGAAGTGCCTTTCCTCGGCGTCCTGTTCAAAAAAAGCCCGGATTACGCCCGTGTCCAGCAGCAGTTGACACGCCGACGTTTGATATAAAACGCGCATGGGCGGAGCCCTCGTTTGCGTCCGATACGACGACATGTAGGATGGGGGCAGCGCAACGAAACCCATCACAATTGATGCACCCGATAAGAAAGGAAAAGGATGTTCATCCCCTTTTTTTATAAATTGAAAGAAGTGGGCATTTCCGTAAGTCCCACCTCATTTCTCACCTTGCAGAAAGCCCTGAACTCGGGCCTTGTGACGTCCATTGACGATTTCTACACGGCAGCCCGGACCATTCTGGTAAAAAGCGAACGGTACTTTGATCTGTACGATCAGGTGTTTGCCTACCATTTCAAAGGAGTGGAACTGCCGTCTGTTGAAGGTCTGGAGCTGGATGAAATCGCCAGAGCCATGCTGGATGAATGGCTGAAAGATCCCAAACAGCTGGCCGATGCCCTGGGGCTTGATGAAAAACAACTCAGCAAGCTCACACCGGAAGAATTGATCGAGTATTTCAAAGAACGGCTGAAAGACCAGACCGAACGCCACGATGGCGGAAACAAATGGATCGGTACAGGCGGCACATCTCCCGTTGGCCATTCGGGCAGACATCCCGGCGGCATGCGTGTGGGCGGCGAATCCCGAAATAAATCAGCGATCAAAGTGGCCGGGGAAAGGCGTTACAAGGATTACTCTGGCGAAGGCCCTTTAACCCAGAGCATGGTCGGTGAAGCACTGAAACGATTGAGAAATCTGGTTCCAGCCGGTCCTAAAGACCGGATCAACGTGGACGAAAGCATTTACCAGACCATGAAGAACGCCGGTGAGATCGAAATCGTTTTCGAAGCCAGTCTGAGGGACCGTCTCAAGGTGATTATTGTCATTGACAACGGAGGCTGGTCCATGGACCCTTATGTCTCGGTGGTTCAAACCCTTTTCGATTACGCCAGAGCCCAGTTCAAAGATGTGAAAACCTTTTTTTTCCACAACACGATTTATGACAATGTGTGGGAAGACGCATCACGCTACAGAAAACCGGTGAAGATCGACACCTTTATCAAACGTGATCCGGACACCCGGCTGATTTTTGTTGGAGACGCCAGCATGGCCCCCTATGAACTCATGGCCCGGGACGGTTCGATCTATGTTCAGGAACGGAGCGGAAAATCCAGCATCGACAGGCTGAGATTTCTTGCAGATACCTTTAAACACTCGGTATGGCTGAACCCTGTGCCAGCACACATCTGGCATTACACCCAGACCATCCAGATGATACGGGGCATTTTCCCCATGTATGAATTGAGTCTGGACGGCCTGGAACAGGCCGTGGTTGATTTGATGTCCAAATAATCTAAAGGAGGCCGGATATGAAACTGTTGAAACAGATTTTAGGGATATGCAGCACCCAGACTCCCCAGGATGCGGACTGCTGGACGAACAACGGAGACAGCATTTCCGTAGGGCTCAACCGAGCCAAAGAGATTCTCAGGCCAGGGGGAGCCATGCGCCTGGAAGGCAAAGGGCTTGGCACGAGAATCCTTTTATTTCATGGGCTTGACGGGTCGTTTTACGCGGTGAAAAACAAATGCACCCATATCGGCGGACGTCGGATCGATCCCACCATTGAGCGGGACCGGATCTCATGTTGCAGCGTCATGGGTTCGGTTTTCAATTACAAGGGTGAAGTGGTTTCAGGCCCGGCCCGTAAACCCCTTGCCACCTTCCCGGTGTCCGTGGAAAACGGGCGGTTGGTGATCAATCTGAAACAGGAACGATAGTATTCATGAATAAAAACACTTTATCCACCTTTCTTCTGGTTCTTTCCCTTCTTCTTGTAATCGGGTCCATACTCACCCTTATCCCCTATGCCGGGGCAAGCAAGCTGAATTACATGGGCTACCGATCCATCTGCACGTTTTCCCCGGTGAGCACAGCTATCATGCTTTTTCTGGCATACAGCGGTAATGGATACCGAGCAAAACTCAAAGAGCGGGAAAGCGCCGGAGCATGAGAAATTTTATAAGGATTGCATTTATCGGTGTTCTTCACTCCACGTGCTATCTGTGGCTGTTGCCGGATGTGATCCTGCCCAGATTCGGTAACAAAGGAACCCGCATTACCGTGGCGGTTCTTGGTGTTGTTTCCCTGATTCTTATCTCCGGTATGATCAAGCGGGGTGCAGTAAAGCGGAAAGCGAAATCACCAACGAATTCCGATTAAAATGGCATAATCCTTCATTCGATGTTGGGTGTTCGATGTTCGCTCTTTTTTATTCATTCATTTCTAAGGCTGATTCTTGACCATGAATTCCTTTAAAATCTTCTGAAATTCACCGTTTTTCACCATGGTATTAAACCCCTGAACAAACGTCCTAAACGCCGGTTCGGAAGAGCTTCCTTTTTTCACGATCAGGTCAACAGTGTGGGTCTGGTCAGGAAGAAAACCGAATTCATCACGCTGTCCCGGAAATTTTTCATTGATCAGCCGGATGGCGGAGGTGTCCACCGTGTGCCAGAGGTCAATCCGCCCAGTTTGAAGCTTCCTGATGTTGTTTTCAAGCAGAGCTTCATCCACAATCATTCCATGTGATTTGAAGATCGGAACGAGAACACTCCCCATGGATACACCCACACGTTTGCCTTTGAGATCTGACAGCCCGGAATAATTGAAATTGGGTAAATGGTTTTTCATGTATACGAAAATGGTTTTGAACTTCAGGATGGTCTGAACGTTTATTTCTGTCATATCGGGGAAATAGCTTCGTTCTCCAAGAAAAAGCTCCTGGTTCTGGCTCTGTTGGAAAAGGAGGATGGCCCTTTTTCTGGGATAAACCTTGAATGAATAGGTTGTGCCTGTGTTTCTGTATGCCTTTTTAAAAATTGTTTCCATCAGGCCGTTCCCCTGGCTGGTCATGTAGGGGGGATAACTGAAGGTAAGGATTTCCACAGAATCAGCAACGGCCAAGGTGGGCCGGGAAATGAGCAACAATAGAAAAAAAGCATAAAGACATTTTGTTTTCATGGAATAAACTCCTCCAGCCTTATTCACGCTGTGGAATAGGGGTTTCCGCTTTTTTTTAGTGGCTCCCCATGAAAATCATGGGCGATTGCGGAAGTCAAAAGTCTAACCCATATATCGGGTCAACGCATGGCAAAGATTAGTTTTTTTCAAGGTTTTTTCCAAACAGTTTTCAGCCGGGTAAGCTCGGTTCCGGTATCACCGGCTGTGATGCTGTGGAAAAATACCGCGTCGCCATTGTGGCTGTCGGCCTTAATCCGGGAACTGATGATGTGACCGTAGGAAATCTCGTTGAGATAGGTGATTTCCACCTGGGCCAGTCTGTATTCTTTGTGTATTTCTTCGGGAACCGCTTCAACGGCCCAGCCGATGTAAACGGAGTTGTTCACGTGGTTGTTAAAATCAATATCCTGCATTCTGACTCTGAACGGAAGTTCCCGGTCATATTCCGGTATGGCGTCCAGTCTTGAAAAATCGTCTTCCACCGGATGCTGGCCTTCCATAAGCTCAGTTGGAATGAACCGGTCCAGGCGCACCGGTTTTCGACTGGTGTAATTCATCATGACCCAGGAACTGAGGGATTTTATCAGAAGATTCCCCCGAGAATCCAGAATATCGAATTCCCGAAGTTCATATAGATTTTTTGACGGATACCGCCAGGTTTTGAGCGTCACGGGATCGTTCCATATGGGAAGTCTCTCAATCCTCACATTGTATTTCAGCATGACCCAGGTGTAGTTCTGAGTCATCAGATCACGCCCGGAAATTTTCAACATGGCCGCGTGTTCGCTCCCCACATCCTGAAAGCAGTCGAACATGCTCACCACCTTGAATTTTCCCTTGTTGTCGGTTTCGGAAAAGCGGATGACAAGATCCTTGGTGAATATGTTGTTCATTGATTTTCCTTTTTTAATTATGTGGACGACGGAAATCAGATCCATCAAGACTGCCTCGGCAACCGTCCCATAACATTCCTTTCAGGCAGGGCTGTCAAGTTTTTATTTGAATTTTGGGCTTTGCTGATATAGGTTTTCAGGGATTTGTAAAGAATGTCATTCGTATAAAAATTACAAAACAACACATTATAAAGGAGAAACCATGCGGAAATTCCATTTTGTCTCTGTTCTTGTTCTGATATTTACGCTGTCTCTGTTTGTTGCATCTTCGGCGTTTTCAAAAACAGAAAAAGCTTCATCATCTCAGGGCCTCACCGCCATCATGACCACATCCAAAGGTGTGATCCGTCTGAAACTCTACGATAAGCAAACCCCTTATACCGTGGCAAATTTCGTGAATCTGGCCAAAAGAGGGTATTACAACAACCTCAAATTTCACCGGGTCATCGCCGATTTCATGGTTCAGGGCGGCTGTCCTCTGGGCACCGGCACGGGCGGACCGGGTTATAATTTTGAAGATGAAATCGTGCCAGCCCTGGTCCACGACAAACCCGGCGTTCTGTCCATGGCCAATGCTGGACCTGGTACCAACGGAAGCCAGTTTTTCATCACCCATGTGCCCACACCCTGGCTGAACGGCAAACACACGGTATTCGGAGCGGTCTGGGGCAAGGAAGATATGGCGGTTGTGAACAGCATCGTTCAGGGAGACAAAATCGTTTCCGTTCGTATCGATGGGGACACCAAAGTCCTGATGGAGAAAACAAAAGACAAGGTTTCGGCCTGGAACAAAATCCTCGATGCCAAATTCCCCATCAAAAAATAAAGGATTTTGCCTGCGGCGAAAATCCTTTATGGAACAGTGAATCCGTGCCGGATTCACTGTGGGGGCACTGCGCGCCGTCAATGGTGTTGACTTAAGCTATACCCCATACGTCCAATTGCATCGCGCAACAGCCCTCGTTCCGGGAATTCTCCCCGGAACGAGGGCCAGCAAACATGTTTTGTGGGCATCGGCGTACCGTGACCTTAAAACCCATTTGTCCAGATTTTTAAAATCTGGTCCCCCGGAAGGCATAGCCGTCAGGCTAAGGCTTTAAATGATACAATCCGCACGAATCCCAACGGGATTCCGTATCATAGCCCAGGGTTGCGGCAACGCCGCTACCCTGGGATTACCGGCGAGCACCCCCCAACCCCAAAGGGGTTGCGTCCGGATATTGGCGATTCATGGGAATGTTACGCAACCCCGTTGGGGTTGAAAATCATAATCGAAAATATCCCAGGGTAGCGGCTTTCGCCGCAACCCTGGGCTTTATGACGCAGCCCCGTTGGGGCAAAAAAACTGATTTTTGCCTTTAGCCTGACGGCTATGCCCCGGAAGGGCCGCCGGAGGCTTTTATTCCCCTTATTTTTCTTGGCTGTCGGCTACGCACGAAGCCCCTGAAAAGACTAATACTTTTTTTTAGAACTCAAAGGATTCCCGCCCAAGGTGGGAATCCTTTGCTGCATCAGGGTTCCGTTCCGCATCTGGGCGATCCGTCCGCTTGAGCCCCAGGTGTTGAGTCTCGGGGCGTTCACGGGTTTTGCTTCCGGCTTTTTCTCTTCTTCAAGTTGTCCACTGAAATAATCTTTCAAAACAGCTATCAACGATTTCTTTTTCATGGCTCACCTTATAGGGGAATGTTTCCGTGTTTTTTGGCCGGTTTGATTTCCCGTTTTGTGCACATGATTTCCAGAGCATCAATGAGATGGGCCCGTGTTTCGCTGGGCACGATCACCCGGTCGATGTAGCCACGTTCAGCCGCACAATAGGGATTGGCGAACAGCTCGTTGTACTCTTCGATTTTTTCCTGGCGTTTGGCAGTGGGGTCGGCGGCTTCTTTGATTTCTTTTCGATGGATGATATTTGCCGCGCCTTCCGCACCCATGACGGCTATCTGAGCTGACGGCCAGGCAAGGGCCATGTCGGCGCCAAGATGTCTTGAACACATGGCCAGATACGCTCCGCCGTATGATTTTCTGGTGATGAGAAGAAGCTTGGGAACCGTTGCTTCGGAATAGCTCCACAACAGTTTGGCTCCGTGACGGATAATGCCCCCGTGTTCCTGGGTGCTTCCCGGAAGATAGCCGGGAACGTCTGCGATGGTCAAAAGAGGAACATTGAAAGCATCGCAGAAACGGATGAACCGGCTGGCCTTGTCCGAGGCATTGATATCCAGGCATCCGGCCATAACCTGGGGCTGGTTGGCGATAATGCCGATGCTCCGGCCGTTCAATCTGGCGAATCCCGTAAGAATATTGGGGGCAAAGAGTTCATGGGGCTGGAAGAATGTTCCATCGTCCACGATGCTGCCAATGACTTCCTGCATGTCGTATGCTTTCCGGGGATTATCGGAAATAAGGGTGTCGAGAATCGGAGCCGTTCTGTTTTTATCGTCGGAAGTCGCCACACAGGGTGGTTCTTCCATGTTGTTTGACGGGAGATACGAGAGAAGAATTTTGATTTTTGCGATGGCGTCCGCATCACTTTCACAGGCAAAATGGGACACGCCGCTTTTGCTGCAATGGGTGACGGCTCCGCCAAGATCTTCGAAACTGATTTCCTCTCCCGTGACCGAGCGGATCACGTCAGGGCCTGTGATGAACATGTAGCTGGTGTTTTTAACCATGAAGATGAAATCCATCATGGCCGGAGAATAGACAGCGCCGCCTGCGGTGGAACCCATGATTGCTGAAATCTGGGGAATCACGCCTGAGGCATTGGAGTTTCTGAAAAAGATTTCGCCGTAGCCTGAAAGGGCATCAACCCCTTCCTGGATTCGTGCACCGCCCGAATCGTTCAAACCAATGATTGGAACTCCGGCTTTCATGGCCATGTCCATGACTTTGCATATTTTTTTCGCATGCATTTCGCCAAGACTTCCGGCGCGCGCTGTGAAATCCTGTGCAAAGGCGAAAGTCGGCCTGCCGTCCACAAGGCCGTGGCCTGTAACAACACCGTCTGATGGCACATCAACAGCTTCCATGCCGAAATGAACACAGCGGTGTTTGACGAACATGTCCACTTCACGGAATGTTCCGGCGTCAAACAGGTGATCGAGCCTTTCTCTGGCTGTCAGCTTTCCGTCACTGCGATGTTTTTCAACAGCTTTATCTCCACCCATTTTCAGGGCTTTTGCTTCCCGGTCTTTCAGTTCCTGAATCATTTCCGCAACGGTTTTCATGCCAAGTCCTTTCAATGGTTAAGCTTCTATAAAGACCAATCTGTGGATGATGTGTTACTTATCAACGATTTCTGAACGAGCGCTCAGTCAGAGAAGGTGTTAACATGGGGAGTGTGAAACTGTCAAGGGGGACAAAAAGGGCAATTGTAAAAATAAAACCATGGACAGTGGACTTTGTGGACATGGACAGAGTGAACAGCGCTGAAGTTCTATTCTGATCTGAAATGGAAACACCGTTGTCCACCCAGTCCATGTCAACTGGGTCCACACCGTCTACTTGGTCCACTGTCCACAAAAATAAAAAAACCGCAGCCCAATCAAGGGCCACGGTTTCTTTAAATCAAACTAAAACTAAAAAACTAACCGCAAAGCGCCAACAGAACACCAGCTGCAACAGCAGATCCGATAACGCCGGATACGTTGGGGCCCATGGCATGCATCAACAGATAGTTGTGGGGGTTGTCTTCAAGACCCACGTTATTGGCAACACGCGCCGCCATGGGAACGGCGGAAACACCGGCGGCGCCAATAAGGGGGTTGATTTTATCCGTGCTGAAAATGTTCATCAGTTTGCCGAGAAGAACACCACCTGCCGTACCCACGGAGAAAGCGATAAGGCCAAGTAAAAGGATACCCAGGGTTTCAGCTCTCAGGAACTGTTCCGCAGCCAGCTTGGAACCCACGGAAAGACCGAGGAGAATGGTCACAATGTTGATCAGCTCGTTGGCGGCTGTTTTAGTAAGCCTTTCAACCACGCCGGATTCTTTGAGCAGGTTACCGAACATCAGAACGCCCATAAGGGGGGTGGCATCGGGAAGAAGAACGATACAGAGTCCAAGAACAAGCAGAGGGAAAATGATTTTTTCAATCTTTTTCACATGACGGAGCTGTTTCATCTCGATCATGCGTTCTTCTTTGGTTGTGAGAAGGCGCATGATCGGGGGCTGGATAATGGGAACGAGCGCCATGTACGAGTATGCGGCAACGGCGATGGCCCCCAGTAGGTCAGGGGCGAGGCGCGTGGTTAAGAAGATGGCCGTGGGGCCGTCCGCGCCTCCGATGATGCCGATGGATGCGGCGTCTTTTAAAGAAAAGTTGATGACATTGGGAAACATCTGGGTGAGCCAGAGAGCGCCGATCAAAGTGGTAAAGATACCGAGCTGGGCAGCTCCTCCCAGAAGGGATGTTTTGGGGTTGGCGATCAGGGGACCGAAATCGGTCATGGCACCAATGCCCATAAAAATTAATAGGGGAAAAAGACCTGTTTTTACGCCAAACCCGTAAACAATGCCCAGAAAGCCTTCAGGCCCTGAAATGGCAGCCACAGGGATGTTGGCCAGAATGCCTCCGAATCCGATGGGGATCAGGAGAAGGGGTTCAAAACCTTTGGCAATGGCCAGATAGATCAGAACACAGCTTATAACAAGCATGATCAACTGACCCATTCCCAGAGGAAGAAGACCTGTTTTGTTCACACCGGTAAGCTCGGCTTGAGAACGTTCTCCGCTGATGGTCTGGCTGATACCGTCAATAAAGGCTTTGAGACCGGTGGATTCCCAGAGTCTCTGGTATTTTTGTGCAGTTGTCAGGGTTTTTGCTTCTTCAACAGGGGCCGGAATCGCTTCTGTTTTCACAGGTGCGGCTGCGGCATGGGGGTCAACAGCCGCAGGAGCAACTGGAGCTGCGGCAGGATCAACCGTTGCTGAAGGTGTTGCAGCAGGATCGGCTGCTGGTGCAGCTGTCTGGTCGGCAGCCACACCAGCTGTTTGATCTGTAGCCACGTCTTCAGCTTTGCTGTTCGAGCCGCCGAAGGCAACAAATAACATGATCAGTGCGGCGAACACGCCTGCACCGACGATTGAGCGCATGGTTCCTTTTTTCATGGTTGTTTTCTTCCGTATGTTTAGAAAATCCTTGTTATCAGTCAATGTAAATCAATACCTGGCCTGTGATCACCTGTCCGCCCTGGGTTACGCCAATGCCGGAGACTGTTCCGCTGTGGGGTGATTTGATCTCCACTTCCATTTTCATGGCTTCGAGTACCACAATCACATCACCTGCTTTGACCTGAGATCCCTGGCTGACTTCAATTTTTACAACGGTTCCGGGCATCTGGGCTTTGACTTCCTTGCTGCGTGTGCTCGCTGTTGATGCGGGAGCAGGGGCGGCAGCCGGAGCAGCTTCAACGGCTTTTACGGGCTGGGGCGCGGCCTTGACTACTTTACCTTCCGTTGCGATGTGGATCAGATCCTGACCTGTGACCACCGGACATCCTGGAGGAGCCGCAACGTTGACCACGATACCGCTCATGGGCGATTTGATCTCCACTTCCATTTTCATGGCTTCGATGACGATGATCACATCGCCGGATTTCACAGGCATTCCCGGATCAACCAGAACGCGGACAACAGTTCCGGGCATCTGAGCTTTGACGGCTTGCTGGGGGCCTTCGGCTGTGACTGTGGTTGCAGCAGCAGCAACAGGAGCTGAGCCAAGACCTTCGGCAATGGATATGGGATAGGATTTTCCATTAACAACGGCTGTGTTGCCGTCGAGTTTAACGGCGTATGTTTTTCCTGAAACGGTGACGGTGTATCCGTCAACGGCTTTTTTGGCAGCTGCGGGAGCTTCGGCAGCTTTGGTTTCCGTTTCGTTCTTGCGGACGCCGATGGTGGCTTTGCCCTGGAGGTAGCTGATGCCCTTATCACCACAGGAAGCCACGATGAAGATGTTTTCATCGGTGGTGGGCAGGTTGTTTTCTTCCAGCTTTTTCTTTGCGGGAGCCACGCCTTTTTTCGTGTCTTCTTCAATGATGTCAAGGGGGTTTCTGTCAGTGACAGGGAGACCCAGTTGTTCAGAAGCGATTTTTACGATTTCAGGATCAGGCGTTACAGGGGTTTTTCCGAAATAACCCAGAATCATGCGTCCGTAACCGTCGGCAATTTTTTTCCAGGGGCCCATCATCACGTTGTTGTAAGCCTGCTGGTAGTAGAACTGGCTCACCGGTGTGACGGAGGTTCCGAAGCCGCCCAGGCGAACCACTTCGCCCATGGCGTGAATCACTTCGGGGAAACGGTCCATGATGTTGTTGTCCCGCATCATCTGGGAATTGGCGGTCAGAGCGCCGCCGGGCATGGGTGACCAGGGAATGATGGGTTCCACGCATTTGGCTTCGGGAGGCATGAAGTAATCTTTCATGCAGTCCTTGAACACTTCTTCGGCTTCCATGACTTTGTCGATGTCGATGTCCAGGGTGTATTCGGTACCGCGAAGGGCGTGCCACAGGGTGGCGATGTCGGTCTGACATGTGCCGCCTGAAACTGGGGCCATGGAAAGGTCGACCACGTCAACACCTGCTTCGATGGCGGACATGTAGCAGAGAAGACCGATGCCAGCTGTTTCATGGGTGTGGAACTGAACCGGAATATTGGCCGGAAGAAGTTTTTTTGCACGTTTGATGGTGTCATGAACAACCGAAGGGGTGGATGTACCGGAAGCGTCCTTGAAACAAACTGAATGGTAGGGGATATCCGCTGCCATAATCTGTTTCAGGATTTTTTCATAAAAATCCGCATCATGGGCGCCTGTGCATCCCGGAGGAAGGGCCATCATGCTGACCACAACCTGATGTTTCAGACCGGCGTTTGCGATGCACTGGCCGCTGTAGATCAGGTTGTTCACGTCGTTCAGCGCATCAAAGTTGCGGATGGTGGTGATGCCGTGTTTTTTGAAAAGGTCGGCGTGGAGTTTGATGACGTCTTTAGGCTGGGAATCCAGAGCCACCACGTTAATGCCCCGGGCCAGGGTCTGGAGGTCTGCATTAGGGCCGGCTGCTTTTCGGAAGCGGTCCATCATGTCAAAGGCGCATTCGTTGCTGTAAAAATACAGGGCCTGGAAACGTGCCCCGCCGCCTGCTTCAAAGTAGTCGATTCCTGCCGCAGCGGATGCTTCAACAGCGGGCATGAAATCATCGGTGAAAACCCGTGCTCCGTAAACAGACTGGAAACCGTCACGGAAGGCGGTGTTCATGAATTTAATCGTCTTTTTTGCCATGGTCGTCGTTCCTTTCTGTTAGTTTGAACAGCTTTTAGCAGCCGCAACGGCCACAGCAACTGAAGCGAGTTCATCTTCCACCGGTTTGACAAACACCTGCCTGGGGGCGACGACCTGTTCTTCTTCTTCAAACCAGTGGGCATATGTTTCAAAGAACTTGGCCGCTCCGTTCATCAGGAGAACCATGAGCACAAGGAATGCAAATACAACGCCCATTCCGGCAAACATCAATCCAAAACCTTCAGCTATCATTTTTTCTCTCCTTAGAATAATTATATAATCAGGCAGGATGTTTTTCACCAGTGAGTGCGTATTCCCCAACGCACACCCGTCCGGTTATTGCAGAGTTTTCTGCAAACACTCTGTCCACTCTTCCGTTGTTCCCCCCTCACCGGAGGGCTGATTTTTTCTTATACTTTTTACAAGTCTACCAAAATTCTATAAAACGTTTGTGATGTCAAGTAAAAAAAGATGTAGAAATAAAAGATGATTAGGAAAAGAATGGGATTGATTTGAATGGTTTTTCTTTTGCGGGCATGGATTTTCTGGCAGTAGGGGCGGGTTTCAAACCCGCCCCTGTTATGCATGTCAAATGATTACCTGTATTTTTTCATGACTTTGGCAAACCCCGGAAGAGCATTCACAATGGATCGCTCGTCGCAGCAATAAGCAATTCTGAAATGTCCGGGGCCGCCGAAACCGGTGCCGGGAACAACAAGAATCCGCTCGGCCTGGAGTTCTGCCACAAAAGCCACGTCATCGGCAATGGGGCTTTTGGGGAACAGGTAGAACGCTCCGGGAGGTGTGGTGAATTCGTAACCGGCTTGGGCAAGACCTTCGCAGAACAACTTTCTGTTTCGCTCATAGGGGCTGGTGTCCACCGTCACCCCTTGAATTTTTCCGATAACACGCTGCATCAGAGCCGGTGCGTTGACAAAACCAAGAATGCGGTTGGTGAGGGCCATACCGCCAAGTAGTTCATTTTTATAAGCAGCCTGGGGATGAACCGCGATAAAACCAATGCGTTCGCCCGGAACCGAAATGTCTTTTGAATAGGATGTGGCGATGATGGTTTCGGTGTAGCTGTTGAAAATGCTGGGTACTGTGTTTCCGTCATACACGATTTTTCTGTAGGGTTCGTCGGAGATCAGGTAGATGGTTGTTCCGAAAGCTTTGCCTTTTTCACGAAGCAGAGCACCCAGAGCGTCCAGGCTTTCTTTGGAATAGATCTGGCCCGTGGGGTTGTTGGGCGAGTTGATCAGAACGGCCTTTGTTTTTGCCGTGATGGCCGCGCCCATGGCATCAAGATCCAGGCTGAAATCGGGTTTTGTGTTTACGGTTTTGAGTACGCCGTTGTGGTTGTCCACATAGAAATTGTATTCCACGAAATAGGGCGCAGGGCAAAGCACTTCGTCGCCGGGATCGAGCAGGGTTTTGAACGTCACGTTCAAAGCTCCCGCAGCACCGCAGGTCATGATGATTTCGTTTTCCGTCAAGGCCACGTTCTGCTCGGAAGAGATGTAATCGGCCACCGCTTTTCTCACAAAGGGATAACCCACGTTGGACATGTAGGAATGGGAGCCAACGCCTGATTCTTCAACCACGCTTTTAAGTGCGTTTCGAAACGCGTCCGGAGGTAGAAGGTTGGGGTTTCCCAGGCTGAAATCAAACACGTTTTCCGCGCCGTACTGGGCTTTCAGTTTGGCTCCTTCTTCGAACATCTTGCGGATGAATGATGACTTTTCTATGGATGCGGTGATTTTTTTTGAAATGGTCATAGCTATTCCTCTTCTCCCTTTATTATTTCGGTTCTTTTTTCGTAAAATTCTTTTTTAAACGATTCAAACCGGTCATCGATGATTGCCTGCCGCATGTCGGCCATCAGGTTGCAATAATAATGGATGTTGTGAATCGTATTTAAACGGTAAGCCAGCAGTTCGTTGGCTTTGTATAAATGCCGCAGATAAGCCCTTGAATAACTTTTGCATGTGTAACAGGTGCAATCCTCATCAAGGGGACGTGTGTCTGTTCTGTGACAGGCATTGGCGATGTTGATCGCCCCTTTTTCCGTGAACAGCTTGCCGTTACGAGCATTCCGGCTGGGCATGACACAGTCGAACATGTCGGTTCCCATGCCGGTGAGTTCCACCAGATCTTCCGGTGTCCCCACGCCCATGACATATCGGGGTTTGTTCACAGGAAGCAGAGGCAGGGTATGGGCGGCCATGTCGTACATCATCTCTTTGGGTTCGCCCACGCTCAGGCCGCCAATGGCGTATCCGGGAAAATCAAGAGCCCCAAGGTCTTCTGCCGAACGCTGCCGGAGATCTTTGTACATCCCGCCCTGAACAATCCCGAACAGGGCGTTTTTCCCACCGGTTTTTCCCAGCCATTGGGTTTTGCACCGTGCGGCCCAGCGGGTGGTCAGAGCCATGGATTTTTCCGCAGCATCCCAGGTAGCCGGATAAGCCAGGCATTCGTCCAAGCACATCATGATGTCCGAATCAAGACACTGCTGCACGTCCACCGCTTTTTCCGGTGTGAACATATGGCGTGATCCGTCGATATGGGACTGGAAGCTGACACCTTCCTCGGTTGTTTTGGTGAGCTGGGCCAGGGAAAAAAACTGAAAACCCCCGCTGTCCGTGAGAATGGGGCCGTTCCAGTTCATGAAACGGTGAAGTCCACCGAAAAGATCGATGACGTCACATCCGGGTCTTAGATACAGATGGTAGGTATTTCCCAGAATGATCTGGGCATTGCAGTCCTTTATATCTTCAACGGAAAGGGCTTTCACCGATCCCAGGGTTCCCACCGGCATGAATACCGGGGTTTTGATGGTTCCGTGAAGTGTTTCAAGGATGCCTGCCCTCGCAGCGCTTTCTGTGGATTTTCCTGTTAGTTCAAATTTCAAAGTGGTGTTTCCGTTCTGTTTATTTTTTTTATGGTCTAATTAATTATTCAAGAATCTGGACAAAGTATCACAAAAGCATTGGGCAAGACAAAGGCAAATTCTGTTTTTTATTTGGGGGTTTTGTGTGGACCAAGTGGACTTTGTGGACGAGGTGGACATGGACGGGATGGACAAGGAGCTTTGGCCATGTTTACTTTGTCCAGCAAGTCACAGGGCAATTATGCCACAGCACAAATGCCTTGAACTCCAACTGTTTTTGCACTAAAGCAAGATTTTGTATCCACTTAAAACAGAACAAGAGAGAAACCCCATGGCAAACAGCACACCATTCGAAGCATTTATGGCGAAATACGAAAAACTGGACCCCATTGAAAAAGTTATTTTCCGACTTTATTCGTTTTTCCATGAACCCGGATACGATGGCAAAGTCTACGATTGTTTAAAAAAAGCAGATCCCCACTCTGCTGAAAGCATTAAGATACCGGCCAGGCTGAAGATCTATAAGGACTCTCTTGTCAAAAAAGGATTTCTTGACCGTAAGCACCAATGTTACCCGGAGTACAGCCTTTTCGGATCTTACCTGGCAGGTCGGGAGAACAATGCCAAAAAACTGGGCGAGGAGATTGTATCCGTTTTCTACCTTTCGGCGTGGAACTGTTATGACCTGGATAGCATTATCATGAAGTTCAAAGTCGGTGTTTTCCTTTTGAACGACAAGGAAGAATGGGAAGCCGCCTATGACTTGTACAGATCGTACGAAAATCGCATGAACCGAGCGACAGGAGACCTTTTTATCCAATTTCTGGCCACACCGTTTGTCCCGAAAATTTTTTCGAGTTTTTCTGAGACGCTTCGTGCACATATACTCATCTCCATGTTGATTCATTCTCTGCATGGCATCAAAGATGATCAGGAGATTCTTACACGTGCCATGGATTTTCTTAACCATGCCACGTCAACCGATGACAGAGCTGTTTTTACCCTGGTGCTTAACGTGGCCACGCGTCTTTTTTTTGGAGGCCGAATAGATGACGTGATCGACCTTTCAAATAAAGAGACATTTGCCGCCGTAAGTCCTTACCTTAAAGCCATGGTGGAGGTTTACAGAGGCAACCATGACCTGGCCCTTGCATTATTTGATGAAGTGATGGTTATGCGCAGGAACGTGATACAGGAAAAAGAACCTGTTCTTTCGGGAATTTCAGGTTACCTTTACGTTCTTGTCCGACTTAAATTTACAAAACCTGCCGATTTGAAAAAGCTCTCGACTTACATCACAAAAAATGCCTGAAACCCAATAAATCCTATGAGGAATATTCGCCCTATTATTATCTGGGCCGATGGGTTGAAGAAATCATAAAACCGAGCGGTACAGGTTTGCACAGTTTTCCTTCCGTAAATTTAGAGCGGTATGCAACGATCACCGTCATTTTCATGAGCCTTTTCGAATTTGCCGTCACAGGGAAACTCCATGGATATATCTCAAAAAAGCTCAAAGACATCTACGTCAGCGCGAAAAGATATGGCTATGACGGGTTGGCCATCGAATGCGCCGAGATCCTTATCGAGTCGGGGGACGGCGATCATGCCATGGCTGAAGAATCGGAACGGTTGATGGCGTTACACCGTTATGTCCCTCTTGTTTCATTCGTGGAAAGCAAGGAACTCTGGGAAAAAAAGGTGGAAGCTCTCTTCGGAATCTTAGCCTTGAATAAAAAAACCGGATCAAAAACAAAATCAGGGTCCAGGTTGATCTGGATCGTGAAGCTCCAGAAAAACCATGTGGAACTCATTCCCATGGAGCAGAAGTCAGGGGTTAATGGACGGTGGACTAAAGGCAAGGTGGTCAGCCTCAAACGGTTATCCGCCGGAAAAGACCTTGATTGTATGACCGAAGATGACATGCGGATTGCCCAGACACTTGAACGGACCAACTGGTCCGGCAACCCGTATATGTTTAATATGGATCGTGCTCTTCCGGCCCTTGCAGGTCACCCCCTTGTTTTCACAGGAGAAGACGATCTTGTGCCTGTTGAGGTGGTGAAGGCTGAACCGGAACTCCGTGTGAAAAAAGTCAAATCGGAGTATCAGATTTCGTTCAACTGCAAGAATTCGGAAAACAGATCATCCATCGAAAAGGACGCCCCCGGACGGTATAAAGTGGTCACGTTCAATGAGGATCATGTCAAAATCCGGGAGATTCTGGGCGACACTGGGATTCGTGTCCCGGAAAAAGGAAAAGACAGGCTTCTGGAAGTCATCGGCGCGCTGTCATCCAAAGTTCTCATTCAGTCGGATGTGGGCGGCGTGGATCAGAGTTTCGAAACGGTCAAGGCTGAATCGACACCGGCCATCCATCTGTTTCCGTCAGGTGAGGGTTTCGGTGTGTCCATCCATGTCCGGCCATTTGGTGAGGATGGCCCGCTGATGAAACCCGGCCGTGGCGGCAAGGCGGTGATTGCGGATATCAAAGGCAGAAAGCTTCAGGCCCAACGTGATCTTAATCTTGAAAAACGTAACGCGGTTGAGGTTGTTTCAGACTGCGTCGCTCTATCGGAAACTGATGACGGAAGCGGTCAGTGGATGGTGGACGACACGGAAACATGCCTGGAACTTCTTTCAGACATCAAAGCCCTCAAAGATCAGGGCAGGGTTGTGGTGGTGTGGCCTGAAGGTGAAAAACTCAAACCCCCAAAAACGTTTAACGAAAAAGAGTTCAAATTTCGGATCACCAGCCGGTCCGACTGGTTTGATATTGCAGGTGATATCGAACTGGATCAGGATGTTGTTCTTGATCTGAAAAAGCTTCTGGAACTTCTGGATCAGAGCTCCTCCCGTTATATACCGCTGGGTGACGGCGAATTCCTGGCCCTGAGCGAAACGTTCCGGCGACGGCTTAAAAATCTCAGTCGATTTGCAACAAAGCAAAAAGGAAAGCTGGGTTTTCATCGTTCGGCAGCCCTGGCATTCCAGGACTCCGTGTCCGGTTTTGACATGATCAAAGGGGATAAAGTCTGGAAAGATCTGGTGAAACGGCTTGAACAGGGCGAAACATTCACCCCTGATGTCCCATCAACGGTGACAGCCCAGTTAAGGGATTATCAGAAAGATGGTTTTGTGTGGCTTTCCCGCCTGGCCATGTGGGGCATGGGAGCCTGTCTTGCCGATGACATGGGCCTTGGAAAAACACTCCAGGCTCTTTGCGTGCTGGTGGACAGAGCCAGCCTCGGGCCGTCTCTTGTGGTCTGTCCCACGTCGGTGTGCATGAACTGGATGGATGAAGCGGCCCGTTTTGCCCCCACGCTCCGGCCTGTTCAGTTTGGAACGGGAAACAGGGAAGACTGCATCAAAAGCCTTGGCCCCATGGATGTTCTTGTTTCCAGTTACGGCCTTCTTTACCAGGAAATCGAACGGCTCGCCACGGTGGCCTGGAATGTGATCATACTCGATGAGGCCCAGGCCATTAAAAACGCCGGAACAAAACGGAGTCAGGCCGCCATGACTCTTTCCGGGCAGTTCCGGGTGATCACCACGGGAACGCCTGTGGAAAACCATCTTGGAGAGCTGAAAAACCTGTTTGATTTCATCAATCCCGGCCTGCTGGGTTCGGATAAACATTTCAACGAAACATTCGCAAACCCGATCGAAAAAAACAAGGACAAAGAGGCGTCCAAAAGCCTTCGGAATCTGATCCGGCCCTTCATGCTCCGCCGAATTAAAACCCAGGTTCTTGACGAACTTCCCCCGAAAACGGAAATCACCCTCCATGTGGAGATGAGCCCTGAAGAAACAGCCTTTTACGAAGCATTACGCCAGAAAGCCGTTGAAAGCCTAACCTCTCTGGATTCCGAAAACAAAGGCGAAAAACACCTGATGATTCTGGCTGAGATCACCCGGCTTCGCCGTGCCTGCTGCCACCCGGATCTGGTGGTCAAAGATTCCGGCGTGACAAGCTCAAAGCTGGCCCAGTTCGGTGAACTGGTGGACGAACTCCTGGAAAACAGACACAAGGTTCTGGTGTTCAGCCAGTTCACCAGCCATCTGGCCATCCTGAAAGATCATCTGGACAAACGGTCCATATCCTACCGCTATCTGGACGGCTCAACCCCTTCAAAACAACGACGGCAAGAAGTGGACGCCTTCCAAAGAGGCGAGGGAGATCTGTTTCTGATCAGCCTGAAAGCCGGAGGCATGGGCCTGAACCTCACCGCCGCCTCCTACGTGATCCATATGGACCCCTGGTGGAACCCTGCCGTTGAAGATCAGGCATCGGATAGAGCCCACCGCATCGGTCAGCTCCATCCCGTGACCGTTTACCGCCTTGTGGCAAAAAACACCATCGAGGAAAAAATCATCGATCTCCACCGCTCCAAACGCGATCTGGCCGAAGAACTTCTTGAAGGCGGCGATATTTCCGGCAAGATTTCTGCTGAGGAGTTGATGTCGTTGATCAGAACATGATCACGAGCGACCGGTTAAAAAGAATCAACGGTCTTGATTAATGATTAAATTAAAAAAATGAACGTGTATATCGGAAAATTTGTCCGAAGAATAATTCATGCACAGATAATTCAAACTTGATGTAGCGCGTGATACCGTATATGGTATTATATAATTCTTTATATGGAGGAGGTGCCTAAATCCAAGCTATACTTGATACAAATATTCTGTATTCTGGGCTTTATTCAATAAATGGAGCGTCTTATCAGGTTTTACATGCAATTACGCTAAACAAAATAAAACCAGTATTATCGGTTGCATTATTATTCGAATATGAAGACGTCCTGAAAAGAAACAGTCGAAAACTCGGATTTTCGCATAGTGAAATTGACACTTTTTTAGATAATATTTGCAAAGTAGCGTCCTTTCAAAAAATACATTATCTTTGGCGGCCTTTTCTGCCAGATCCCAAAGATGATCATGTGCTTGAATTGGCTGTTGCTTCGCATGTTAATATCATTACGACCTTCAACGTTAAAGATTTCAAAGGTAGTGAACAATTTGGGATTAAAATAATTGGTCCTAAACAATTGCTGGAGGCAATAAAATGGGGGCTTTAAGTCTTAGATTACCAGAATCAATTCATCGTCATATAAGAGAAATTGCCAAGATGGAAGGCGTTTCAATTAACCAGCTTATTTCATCTGCTGTAGCTGAAAAAATTTCTGCTATTCTTACCGAAGATTACTTGAAAAACAGGGCAGCAAGAGCTGATATAAATGATATGAGGGCAATATTAAATAAAGTGGCTGATCGCAAACCTTTAGAAGGTGATGAACTGTAAATCTTGGCACGAATACGAATAATATGGAGTGGTTCAGTTTTTGTAGGGGCGACCCGCTGGTCGCCCTTTTTCAATGACCGTCAGGTCATTCCTGGTCATGACCAAACAAATTCTTTTCGGTGTCTGGGCAAATAATATTTATGGGCAACTTTGCGACAAAAACACCAGGGACGACCAGCAGGTCGTTCCTACAAGAAGGGTAGTTGTATGGAAATTCTGATTCCGAAGAGCCTCCCTGCTCATGAGGATCGCCAGTGGATGGAAGATCATGTCCTCAAAAATGGGGATATGCTGTTGTATGGAAAAATGGTTGACGAAATGGACACCATTCCATCAGACGTTATCTGGAAAGAGTTCCGGCGGATTGCTGAGCTTTATTTGGGGTGTGGCAAGGATCGAACTCGAATTTTTCATGAAAGGGTCGATCAAACAATCGAGTCTCTGATCGAAAGGGATAAGAGGTTCGGCTATGATCCCCCATTCTGCCATAAGGGCTGTTGTCATTGTTGTCATGAACTGGTCTATTGCACATCTGAAGAAGCCGCGCGTATTTATGATTACTGCATAAAAAATAATGTTGTGATTGATGATGAAAAATTACGTCGTCAGCTTGATTATATCGAGTTTGACAAAAACATGGACCACACGGGTGTAACAACCTGGAATGACCAGAAAACGGAAGATCAGTCCTGCGTATTTCTGGATCGGATGGACAAATGCTGCACGATTTGGCCGGTAAGACCGTTTGTGTGCCGGGTCCATCTTGCCGAGGATACGGATCAGTACTGCGCGCCTCACAATGGAGTTGAAAACCCGGAGGCACGCGGGATTAATTACATCGAACTAAGCTATATTCTCAGCGTTATTTTTACAATCCATAGAGATTCCATTAAACGGACGATGGGGCGATTGCTGCTTGATTTGATACAAAGAGGTGAATAGACAAAATGGCGGATTGCCTTTGGTGGCTTTTTGTTCTTTCTGATCGTCTTGGGGTTGACATCAGTGCTGTGTTCTCATCCAGGATGAGTGAGCTGGAATATTCTCTTTCCACATCAACTTATTAAACCCGCAACAAAATGCATCTATGTTATCGCGTAGAAACGATGGGTTACGCTTTGGCTCCACCCATCCTACCCACTGGAGATTCTTTTTCCGAGCCCCTTAATACAAAATGAATCCATCTTGATTAGGGAGATTGGCCTGCCCGGGCGGGTTGCGCAAGAATGATTTGAATGGGTAACATGTTTTTGACAATTTCTACAATGATCCGAATTTCAAGGGTTTCCACGTTCATCTGATCCCATTTTATACAGTCCAGGAAAATTGCCTTGACAAAGATATTTTGAAATGTAAGATTGTCGACAATCGACAAACTACATTCGACATATCAAGAATGTTCAAACTGATCCGGTGGTTTTTTGGCCGAGGTCTATTTTTCTGAAGGCGTTTACGAGAGCCAAACCACCCGGCATACAATCGCCGGGAATTTATGAACTGTAAGGGCGGAATCAGGACACGGGTGAAGTTCAGAGCCTTGTCACGAATTTCGAGCAGCGTCCTTTTGATGACACCCTGACAAACCTGGAGGAGTCATTCCAATGAAATCGTCATTAAATGAAGCAGGAATGCAGCGAAACATGAACGGCAACGGAAACGACCTGTCTGCCGTGATCGCCAGTATTCTGAAGGCCAGGGAAACACGCAGTCTGGTGGCGGATGTTGTGCCGGAAATCGTTGAAACCTGGGCCGGTGATAACCGTCTTAAAAAGAAAATCGCAGCCCAGATCCAGGGATTTGTCCGGAAAAAAATGAACGGTTCTGATCTTGGAACCAGTCCCACCCTGACGGAACTGATGAATGATGCCTCGTTCACCTCGTCGGCAGCCCGGTTTCTTCCCACAGCCATGACCGTTCTTGTGGATTCTCTGAACGCTCTGACCACCCATCTTGAAACAGCCCCGGATCAGGAAAAGGAACGGTTTCTGTCTGAACTGGTGGAGGGACTTAGCCAGAGCCGGATCGGGGACAGTTTAAGCATTATCCTGAAAACACTGAACAAAAGCTATGAGGAAAATCCCCTGTACCTTTCGGAAAAACTGGGACCGGCCCTTGTGACATGGATGGAAGGGTTTGATTTTGGCGAGGTCCGGGATTTCATCGATCTGTCTGCCGAAGATATGAAAAGTCTGGTCAGGGTTGCGGTGGAAACACTCTGGAAATACCCGTCCAAGCTGGTTCTGACGCTGAGTTTTATTGCAGATATCGTGAATTCGGCGTCTTTTGCATCAGCGGAATTTCTCGCCATGACCAACAGGATATCGCCGGATCTTTTGACTGACGTGGTGTTTTCCATATTCAGAAAGGTCAATGGGAAATCCGTGGGCCATCTTTTGAACCAGGTGTCGGAGCTGGTTCGGAAACTCCACACAGGCAGCGCCCTTCTTGGCGAATCGGGAACCACTCAACTGCCCATGGATCTTACCCGGTTTCTTGAAGATCTGCTGTCCGTTCTTGACGGCGAACTGATGTGGAAAGCAAAAGTCGCCTTTGAAGAAGAAAAGGAAATCGTTACAAAGGTTTTTTATCAGGTGATGAAGGAAAATCCCGAACGGCTGGAACGCCGGATGATTCGCTATTCATCCCTTAAAAATGCCCAGATCAGGGCACTCCTTCACCATATGTCTGCCATGACAAAACTTCCTGAAAAAGCCGTGGCCGATGCGGCGGAAACGGGTCTTTCTGCGGTGGAAACACAGGATCTTGCCGAAGTGGTGAATCTGCTTTTTCTTTTCATCAATAAAATCAGTTTACTCAAGCCGTCGTTGTTGCCCGGTCTTGTGACCCAGTTTGTGGATGCCCTTGACATGTACGAAGTCAACGACGGTGTGGAGTGGCTGGCGGGAACCGTGGGTGAGTCCCTGATTCCTCTGGAACGGGTGATTTTACCCAAACTGGTGAAACATGTGTGCCGGGCCCTTGAGCCCCGGGACGACGATTACGAAGAAGAAGCCGCAGAAGCGCGCGGCCTGCTCCGCTCGCTTCTATTGGGCGAGGAGGTGAACTCATGATGGAAGTTTTATACGATGCGGCCACCCGCATCCGAAGCGACAGGGTGAACACATGGAAGGAGAACGGCGGGCGAGTGGTGGGTTACACTTGCTCCTACGTGCCGTCTGAGGTTTTTCACGCCTCGGGCATTCTGCCCTACCGAATCAGAGGGATTGAAACGGAAAGCATGGAGATCGCCGATGCATATTTCGGTCCGTATATCTGCACCTTTCCCAAATGTGTGCTTCAGCTTGCGGGCAAAGGGAAATACAACTTTCTTGACGGGGCCATCATTACACCGGGTTGCGACAGCATGCGGCGTCTTGATGAATGCTGGAGAAAAGCCGGTGACACCATTCCCGGTATCGTTCCCCCGTTTTTTTATTATTTCGATGTGCCCCATAAAAGCACGGGGCATGGATCCCGCTGGTTCAGACAGGAAATCGTGAATCTGATTGCGGCGCTGGAACAACAGTTCGGAGTAAAGGTCACCGATGAAAAGCTCCATGATTCGATCCGGCTTTACAACAAGGGACGGGCTCTGTTGAAAGAGCTGGAAGACTTAAGAGCAAAGGACGTTGTGACCATTTCAGGCACTGACGCCTTTGCCGTGGCCATGGCCGGAACAGCCATGCCGAGAGACGAATACACAAAGCACCTTGAAAATCTTGTCGATGAACTGAAAAAGAAGAAGAGCAAGAGCAAGGACACCAGAAAACGGATCATGATTATCGGAAGCATCAGCGACGACTTAAGCCTTGTTCAACTGGTCGAGGAAAGCGGGCAGGCCGTGGTGGTTGCTGAAAACCTCTGCTTTGGAGTTCGGGACGAAGGAAACGTGGTGGACGAATCAGGCGATCCGGTGGATGCCCTGGGCAAAGCCTATCTGGGAGAATCCACCTGCCCAAGGATGTACGGAAAATACAAGGAACGACTGGCAACCCTTAAAAGCATTATCGAAAGGTCCAGGGTGGATGCTGTGGTAATGCAGAACATCAGGTTCTGTGATCTTCACGGTTCGGAAAACGGCTTGTTTGAAAGGGATCTGGAAAAAGAAGGTATTCCCTGTATCCGGCTCGAACGGGAGTATGGCCCCCTTGTTGAAACAGGACGGCTCAGGATGAGAATCGACGCGTTTTTCGAAAGGCTCTATTCCCATCCTTCACGACAAGAAACAGTTCATGACATGGAGGCCGTATGAGACCTGAAATAAAAGAATACAATATGGACTGGATGCTTTCGAGCATCATGATGGCCGCGTCCAAAACAGCCGACGGCTCAGAAAAGGAATACCTTCGGCTTCTGGAATACATTCCGTATTTCAGTGGGATTCTCGACCCCATCAAGAAAGAAGGGAAACCGGGCATCACTTTTCTGAAAATGTTCAGCGACTATCTGGAAAATATCGTCACAGCCCACGACAAAGGCAAAAAAGTGGCCATGACCACATTCTGTTTTTCACCGTCCATCCTTTATTCGCTTGGGATTGTACCGGTGACGCTTGAAGTTCTCTCCACCTTTGCGGCTTTGATGTGGAAAAGGGGCACAGCGGATTATCTGGACTTCTGCACGGAACTTGGTTTTACGGAAACAGCCTGTTCAGCCCAGCGTGGCTCGCTTGGAGCCTACCTTGCGGGACTCGGGGCGAAAATCGACATGGTGGTCTGCGACACGCCCGGCGTATGCGATACAAACGCCAACGCCTTTACCTTTGCTGCGTCTTATCTGGACAAGCCCTATTACCAGTTGAACTACCCGCAGACCCTTACCGACGGCAGGACAAGCACCTATCATCTGGATGACTACAGGGGAATGATCGAGTTCCTCGAGAAAACCACAGGTAAAAAACTGGATCTGGACCACCTTCGCGGAATCCTGGAAGAAATAAAAATCCAGGACCAGCTGGTGGCTGATCTGGACGACATGCACCGCCTGATTCCCACCCCGCTTCCCGTGCTGTACAACCTGTTCATCTATGCAGGCCGTTTCATGTTTGCAGGCTATCCCCAGTACACGAAATTATTAACGGAAATGATCGAAGCCTCAAACGAACGGGCGAAGGCTGGCGAATCCGGTTTGCGGTCCGGCAAAGAGAAACTCCGTGCCTTCATGTGCTACATTGATCACTACAGCATGGACCTGAAATTCTTCGACTGGATGGACAGAAAAGGCATTGCCCATCTGGGGGGCATTCTTTCCCGAACCTTCAGAGACAATTCAAGCTACCTTGCACAACTTCCCGGTTCCGGTTACGCCATCGACACGACATCGTTTGAATCCCTGATCAACAGCGTGGCCCAGATGAACGCCCGCATGCCCATGATCCGAAGCATCCGTGGTCCCTATGACAGGCCCGGCATGGCCCTTGACGAGACCCTGGCACTTCTCAAAATGTTTAACGCAGACTGTGTGATATACAACGGCACACCCGGCTGCCGGAACACGTGGGGATTCCTCAAGCCCTTCAGCATGGAACTGGAAAAATACGGCTACCCCACCCACATCATGAACACCGACGCTTTTGACGAACGTGTTGAATCCTGGGAGGTGTCCCAGGAAAGACTGAATGAATTCTTCAAAATAAGGGGGTTATTATGACTCTTGTTGCAGGTTGCGATGTGGGATCCCTCACATCCAAAGCCGTTATCATGAAAGACAATCAACTGGTGGGAATCGGCGTGATCAAATCCCTTTCCGATCCCCAGGATTCCGCAGACTCAGCCATGAATCTGGCGCTTAAAAACGCCGGTTGCAGTCTTTCGGACATCAAATACTGTGTGGGAACAGGTTATGGACGGGAACGGATCAGTTTTGTGAATGAGGCCAAGTCTGAAATCGCCTGTCACGGAAAAGGGGCGTTGTGGCTCGTTCCATCGGTTCGGACCGTCATCGACATCGGCGGTCAGGACTGTAAAGTGATTCGCATTGACAAGGACGGCGTGGTGGAGAAATTCATCACTAACGACAAATGCGCCTCGGGCACAGGACGGTTTCTGGAAGTCATGGCCAAGGTGCTGAACATCAGCCTGGATGAACTGGGAGATCTCACGGAAAAAACCGAAACCCCCATCACTTTTGCCAGCATGTGCACGGTGTGGGCTCAGGCGGATATCATCAAATATCTGAACTCCGGCCACAGTGTTGAAGATATCGGAGCCGGAATCAACGCGGCCATGGCCAAGCGTGTGGCCATGCTGGCAGGTGCCGTCAAGCCGGAAAAGGATGTGTGCATGACCGGCGGCGTGGCCAAAAACAAAGGGGTGGTTTCAACCCTGGAGAAGGTCATGGGAGTTCGGATCAGAAAAGTCAGAAAAGCCGATCCGCAGATTGCCGGCGCCATTGGCGCGGCACTTTTTTCAAAAGCACGGTTAAACGGGGGAGGTGCGAGATGATTGTTGCAGGGTGTGATGTGGGATCATTGACAGCTAAAGTGGTGATCATGAAAGACGGTGAAATGATCGCCAGCTCCGTAAAACGTGCGGGAACAAAACCCAGGGAATCGGCAGAACGGGTTCTCGACGCGGCCCTTTCCATGGCAGGTCTTAACCGTGACGATGTGGATTACGCTGTGGGTACAGGCTACGGAAAAGACCAGATTCCCTTTGTGAACCAGTCGGAATCGGAAATTTCCTGTCACGCCAAAGGAGCCTGGTGGTGCATGCCTTCAGCCCGTATGATCATCGACATCGGTGGGCAGGATGCCAAAGCCATCAAGATGGACGATAAGGGAAATATCGTGCGTTACATTTACAACGATAAATGCGCGTCAGGCACGGGCCGCTTTCTTGAAGTTATGGCCGAAGCTCTGGGCGTGAAGCTCGAAGAAATGGGATCTCTGGCCGAACAGAGTACGGAAAAACTCACCATTTCCAATCAGTGCGTGATTTTTGCCGAGACGGAAGTGGTGTCCCTGATCAACGAACGGAAAAAACCCCAGGATATTGTCCGGGCACTGCACAAAGCCATGGCCAACCGTGTGGCGTCACTGGCTAAAAGCATCGGTGTGGACGAAAATGAAGATGTGGTGATGACCGGTGGCGTGGCTAAGAACAGCGGGGTATTTGATGCATTGTCCGAAGGGCTTGGTTTGCCGTTGAAACATCTGCCGGGGATGGATCCGCAGCTGAATGGAGCGCTGGGAGCGGCGCTGATTGCTAATGAGAAAATGAAGGGGAAATAATAAAGATGAACATCCAACATTGAACATCGAACGTCGAATGGTGGCTGGGCGGAGGGTGTTGGTGTGATGAGCGGTGTTGGCTTGAGGTGGAGGATTGAACGTCGAATGGTGGAACGAGTTGCATTATTAAACCGGTAATTCAAAGTTGCATCAAAAGGATACTGAACTGTAGTGGCGGGTTCCAAACCCGCCTGGTGATCATGTCATGATGAATGCAGATCAAATACATAGGAGGAAAACCTGTGAGACCGGAAATCAGAGAATACAACATGACTGGATGCTTTTGAGCGTCATGATGGCCCCATCAAAAACAGCTGACGGCTCTGAACGGGAACACCTAATGTGATTACATGATCATTGAAGGTTGCTTTGTGTTGGCGAGAAGACATCTGGATTATCTGCGCTCTTTACATATTCTGCCCCTTTTATTAAACTTACGGAAAAGTCGAGTCGGGGGACAGTCTCTAGTTCCATAATGCTTCTAATTCTTTTTTTGTAACGTTAGTCAATAATCTATGCAAAAAATCCGGAAACCCTTTATTGTTCCTGTGTTCATTCCCCATGAGGGTTGCCCCCACCGCTGTATTTTCTGTGATCAATCGGCTATCACCGGAAAAGCAGGGCATGTGCCTTCAAGGGAATCTCTGAAAGAGTATATAGACGGTTATCTTAAATATGCCGGGCCGGACAGATATCCGGTTCAGATTTCTTTTTACGGTGGAACGTTTCTCGGGCTTGAAAATGAGACCATCATCAGGCTTCTTTCCCTGGCATCTGTCTATGTGGAACAAGGACGAGCTCACGGCATCCGTTTTTCCACTCGCCCGGATTCGGTGACCAAAGAAAAACTCGATCTGATTCAACCGTTTCCTGTCCGGACGGTGGAACTTGGTGTTCAATCCATGGACGACACGGTTCTTGCTCTGTCGAATCGGGGGCACTTGGCCAGCCATACTGAAGCTGCTGCAACTCTTCTTGTTCAACGGGGCTATGAAATGGGATTGCAGATTATGACGGGTCTTCCGGGGGATGATCTTCAAAAAAGTCAGAAAACGGTGGAACGATTATCCCGCTTAAAACCCGCTTTCCTAAGGATTTATCCGGTTCTTGTTTTGAAAGGAAGTGCTCTTGCAAGGCTTTTCCTTAACGGGCAATATGCTCCCATAGAGCTTCACGAAGCTGTGGATCAAGTGAAGAGACTCTACCTTTATTTAAAAGGGAAAAACATTCCGGTGATCCGCATGGGGCTTCAGGCATCCGAAGAACTTGACAATGGCTCCGTTGTTCTGGCCGGACCCTACCACCCGTCGTTCGGCCATCTTGTATTTTCGGCTATTTTTTTTGATATGGCTGTAAAGATGCTTCAAAAGGAAACGATTCAAGGGGAAAATAAACAAGCCGTATTTTATGTCCATTCAAAAAATATTTCTAAACTCAGGGGTTTAAAAAACAATAATCTTGATGTATTAAAAGCGTTATTTCATTTGGACAGTATCCGGGTCGTGCCGGATGACAGCCTGGACATGGAGATCTTTAAAACGGTAAATGACAGCATGACCATGACAGATCTGATGGCTGACCAGATTCAAGTTATATAAAAGGAGAGCTGGTATGGAAATCATAAAACACATTGACGAGATGCAGAAACGCCAGGAAGCTGTCCGGCTTAAAGGCAAGAAAATCGCTTTTGTTCCTACCATGGGATTTCTCCATAAGGGTCATGAATCACTTCTTGTTGAAGGACGGAAAAGGGCGGATGACCTGGTTTTGAGCATCTTTGTAAATCCCACCCAGTTTGCCCAGAACGAGGATCTTTCCACCTATCCGAAAAACATTGAAGGGGATCTGGCCATTGCCGAAAGAAACGGTGTGGATGCCGTGTTCCTTCCGGACAACACGGAAGTATACAGAGGCGGCCACCAGACCTATGTGGATCTGGAAAACCTGCCGAATTATCTTTGCGGTCTTTCACGTCCGGGACATTTCAGAGGTGTGGCTACGGTTGTCTCCAAGCTGTTCAACATTGTGAAACCCCACGTGGCTGTCTTTGGACAAAAGGATTTTCAGCAACTCGCCATCATCCGGCAGATGACAAAGGATCTCAATTTTGACATCGAGATCGTCGGAGTTCCCACACTGAGGGAGCATGACGGCCTTGCCATGAGTTCCAGAAACTCGTACCTTAACGCAGAACAACGACAAACCGCATTGTGTTTAATTAAATCTTTGCAAAACGCCAGGGTTCTTGTTAAAAACGGTGAAACAAATCCGGAGGAGATCATTCGTTATTCTTCGGAAATTATCGCATCGTATCCTGAAACGTCCGTTGATTACCTTGCGATTTGTGATCCTGTAAGCCTTGAAACTGTTTCAGTTATCAGCGGTCCCGTGCTTTTCGCCATGGCTGTCAAGGTCGGCAGTACCCGGTTGATTGACAATATGATTTTAGAACCCTGATCCGGTCCGTTTATTTTATCGATCAAAATTCATTGAAACCTTTGTACGAAGGAGCAAAAAAAAATGGCAGATAATTATTTCTTTACCTCTGAATCCGTGACGGAAGGTCATCCCGACAAGGTGGCTGACGCCATATCTGATTCCATCCTTGATGCGATCATGGCCCAGGACAAATCCTGTCGTGTGGCCTGCGAAACACTTGTCACCACCGGACTCGCATTTATTGCCGGTGAGATCACCACGTCATGCTACGTGGACATGCCCCAGATTGTTCGAAACACCATCAAGGAAATCGGCTACGATTCATCGGATATGGGATTTGACTGGCAGACCTGCTCAGTGATCACCAGCATCGACCATCAGAGCCTTGACATCGCCCAGGGCGTAAACATTGGTGAGGGACTTTTCCTCGATCAGGGCGCTGGAGATCAGGGTTTGATGTTCGGCTACGCTATTGATGAAACTCCTGAACTTATGCCCATGACAGCTATTTTCGCACACAAGTTGACCAAACGACTTGCCGATGTCAGGAAAAAAGGGGTTTTACAGTTTCTGAGACCTGACGGAAAATCCCAGGTGACCATCGAATACAAAAATAACAAAGCCAGCCGTATTGATACCGTGGTTGTGTCAAGCCAGCATACGCCGGATGTTTCATACGAAGTACTGAAAGAAGCCATTATCGAGGAAGTCATCAAAAAAGCCCTGCCGCTCGATATGATCGACGACAAAACCAAATTCCTGGTGAATCCCACAGGACGATTTGTTGTGGGTGGCCCCATGGGTGACTGCGGTCTTACAGGACGCAAGATCATTGTTGATACCTACGGCGGACACGGAAGCCACGGCGGCGGTTGCTTTTCAGGAAAAGATCCGTCAAAAGTGGACAGAAGCGCGTCGTACATGGGCCGATATGTAGCGAAAAACCTCGTTGCAGCCGGTCTTGCCACGGAATGCGAAGTGCAGATTGCCTACGCCATCGGTTATCCCGAACCTGTTTCCATTCTTGTGGACACCATGGGCACCAACGTGATTCCCGAAGAAAAAATCGAAGCGATCGTCCGGGAGGTGTTCGACCTCAGACCCGCTGCCATCATCCAGACCCTGGACCTTCTCCGCCCGATCTACAAGGCCACCGCCGCTTACGGTCACTTCGGACGTACCGACGGTCTCGGATTCAACTGGGAGAAAACGGACAAAGTGGAAATCATCAAGTCCAAAGCCGGTCTTTGATTATAAACGTATCTGATCCTTGAAACACATATGGAGGCCCAGGGATTTTCCCTCGGCCTCCTTTTTTATAGGGAGAACGCTATGATCCTCAGAATAGACCACATCGCCATCGCCGTCAGGGATTACCCCAAAGCCCGGGCTTTTTTTGACGCTCTTTTCAATACCGTTCCAGGAGCCGCTGCAACGGTTGATTCCACAAAGTACCACTGGCAGCTCATGTCTGTGGGTGATTTGAGCCGTCTTGAACTCCTCAGCCCCACAGGTGAAGGCAGCTTTCTCGACGGGTTTTTGAAAAACAAGGAAGGTGGCGTTCATCACATCACCGTCCAGACACGGGATATCAAAGAAGCAAGGCAAAGACTGGACGAGCTTTCCATTCCCTATTTCGGATACAACGAATACCCCGGAGGTGTCTGGAATGAGCTGTTCATTCATCCAAAAGATGCCTTTGGCGTTCTTATCCAGATTGCCGAATTCCGTTCCGAAGACTGGCTCAATCCCGCTCTTGGGCTTAAAGATGGAAAAAAATGGCAGGCATCCCGAACGGAAAAAGGTGCAAACCTCACCGTCGCCCATCCCGGAGGTGCAACGTTCACCCTTGAGCTGGATAAAACGGAAATCAAAAATCTGATTAATGATCTTTCAGCCATGATTTGATCATAGAACTAAAGGTTATGTAATGAAACACAGCCCAGTCAATGTGAATGATCTGAAAATATTGGTTGATAACGCGTTTATACGGGGAGCAACAAGTGCTGCGGCGATTGAAACGGCAGATATCGTCGTGGAAGATCATCTGGCGGATAAATGCCGCGAACCACGCTGCGGAAACTACGGACAGTCCAGAAGCTGTCCTCCCCATGTTGCAGGCCCTTCGGCCATGCGGGCGGATCTTGCCGAATTCACCCACGCTGTATTTTTCAGAATCGAAGTCCCATCCCATGGTTTATACTCCGACGGACAGCGGGAGCTGTTCCAATTGCTTCATGACGTGGCATCTGGCATTGAACGTGAGGCGTCTTCCATGGGCTATCTTCACTCAAAAGCCTTTGCAGGCGGCTCATGCAAAGAAATATTCTGTCATGACTATCTGGATTGCCTTGTTGTCTCAGGGAAAGGTTCTTGCCGAAACCCCCAGATTGCACGGCCGTCCATGTCGGGCTTCGGAATTCATGTGGCAAAACTCATGGAACGCGCTGGCTGGGCCATGAACACAAAACGCGATGGGGAGAGTCTGTCCAGTGTCAGCGGCCTTGTTCTTATCGGATGACGAACCGGGCAATAAACCCGTCTTTATCCGCCTTGACACCGGGATGGAAAAAAGAATATAAAAATAAGCATTCTACCGTGAATTGATTCACGATTTCCCAGACAGTAAGATTCTTAGCATTTAAAACAACCAAAAACATGAAACGTGTCTTCATTCAGGAGTACATTTAAATATGACAGCCGCGAATGACAATGTCCTCTGGCCTTTGGTAGTTTACGTGATGGCCGTTGTCCTTATGGCCGCCGCCATCGTGATCCTCTCGGTGTTTCTCGGTGAACGCCATTCGGAAAGAACAACCGGGGAGCCTTACGAATCGGGTATTGCGCCCACAGGTTCTGCCCGAATCCGGTTCGATATCAAATTCTACCTGTCAGCCATGTTCTTTGTTCTGTTCGATCTTGAAGCCGTTTTTCTCTTTGCCTGGGCCGATGCGGCAAGACCCCTGGGCTGGGCAGGCTATATCGAAGTTGTTATATTTATTGGTGTTCTCATGATTGCCCTTTTCTACCTCTGGCGCGCAGGTGCTCTGGACTGGCGGACGGCGGGTCACAGAGCCGGTGCGGGGAACACTAAGAAAAAGTTTTGAACCGGATCAAACAAGATCGCTTGATATTATCAGACTCTCAACATCAACAGGATTTCAAAGAAAATACAATTCGGAGCCGGTGAAATAAATTCATGAAACACGAACTGATCTCTCAACCGAACCCGTCCCAACCACAGACAATAGAAGACGCTGTCGGGCAGAACATCGTCTTCACCCGATTGCAGAGTCTGGTGGCCTGGGGTCGTAAAAACTCCATCTGGCCATTCGGCTTCGGGCTGTCCTGCTGTTTTGTGGAACTGGCCGCCAGCCTCACCAGCCGCTTTGATATCGCCCGTTTCGGAGCTGAGGTTATCCGTGGAACACCCAGGGAAGCGGATCTGATGATCATTGCGGGCACTCCCTTTATCAAAATGGCCCCGGTCATCATGAGACTTTACGAACAGATGATGGCTCCCCGCTGGGTGATCTCCATGGGTTCCTGCGCCAACTCCGGCGGCATGTACGATATTTACAGCGTGATCCAGGGCGTGGACAAGATCCTGCCCGTGGATGTGTATATTCCCGGCTGCCCGCCCAACCCGGCGGCGTTCATGCATGGGGTGATGCTGCTTCAGGATCTGATAGGCAAGGAACGAAGACCCGTAAGCTGGGTCGCCGGGCCGCAGGGCGTGACGCGGGCGCCCGTTCCGTCCATGCGAGACCTGAAACGGGCAGATCGAATGGCGGTGACGGTTCTTGATTCGCCGGATGGGGTTTAGTCCGGGGGGGCGGACAGGAGTCCGATCACGGCAAGTATGCATCAGACTATCGTAGGTCGGGTAGAGGAACGAAACCCGACAAATGACCCGATCCTTAAAATAATCGGACGTTTATTCTGTAATTACAAACTCATTTGTCCAGATTTTTAAAATCTGGTCCCCGGAAGGGCCGCCGGAGGCAAATAAAATCGAACATAATAAAAATTCCGAGGATAAAAATAACGGATGAACCCTTCAACGGACAGTGCGGACGAAATCCGGGAACGATTCGGCGATGCCGTTCTCATGCAGCAGCAGACACGGGACAACATTCCCACGATCTGGTGCGCCGCAGACAAAATCCTTGTTGTTCTCAGATATCTGAAAGAACAGGTGGCCCGACCGTACGCCATGCTGTACGACCTCACCGCCATTGACGAAAGGCGACGCGCAAGGCAGAGCGGCCTTCCATCCTGCGACTTCACCGTGGTCTACCATCTCACCTCTTATAAGCGGAACGAAGACATCCGAATCAAAGTCCCCTTGACCGGCAATCATCCATCCATGGATTCCATCACAGCTTTCTGGCCCGCTGCGGACTGGTACGAGCGGGAAATCTGGGACATGTTCGGCATCACCTTTAGCGGCCATCCGCACCTTCGCCGGATTCTGATGCCTCTTTCCTGGATCGGCCACCCCTTACGAAAAGAACACCCCTCAAGAGCCACGGAAATGGGGCCGTTCACCCTGCCACTGGAAAAGGAGATGAGCGAAGAGGAAGCGTTACGTTTCCGGCCCTCGGACTGGGGATTGAAAGGCGGCCTTGAAGACACGGATTACATGTTTTTAAACCTTGGTCCCCAGCATCCCGGAACCCACGGGCTTATTCGCATCGCCCTTCAACTGGACGGTGAAGAAATTGTGGATGCCATTCCCGAAATCGGGTTTCACCATCGGGGCGCAGAAAAAATGGGCGAACGCCAGACCTGGCACACCTACATTCCCTACACCGACCGCATCGATTATCTGGGCGGCGTGATGAACAATCTGGCCTATGTGCTTGCCGTTGAAAAACTGGCTGGAATCGTGGTTCCGGAGCGGGTGAACGTGATCCGCATTCTCCTTTCGGAACTGTTCCGCGCCGCCAACCATCTGGTCTGGCTGGGCACCTTTGTTTCGGACATTGGAGCCATGTCGCCGGTGTTTTTCACCTTCAGCGACAGGGAGCATATTTTTGAAATCATCACAGCCATCACGGGCGGCCGCATGCATCCCAGCTGGTTCCGCATCGGCGGTGTGGCCCAGGATCTGCCCAACGGCTGGGACAAACTGGTGCGCCGTTTTCTCGACTTCCTCCCGCCCCGGCTCAAGGAATACCACAAGCTGATCATGGGAAACCTTATTTTCAAAGTAAGAACAAAAGGGGTGGGAGCATACACCATCAAAGACGCCATGGACTGGGGCGTCACAGGACCGGGCCTGCGTGCTTGCGGTCTGGAATGGGACATGCGGAAGAAGCGTCCCTATTCCGGTTACGAGCAATTCAAGTTTGACATCCCCACCGAAGAAAAAGGAGACTGCTACGCCAGAGCGCAGGTTCGTCTTGAAGAAATACGTCAGAGCCTGCGGATCATCGAACAGTGCCTGAACAACATGCCCGAAGGCCCATACAAAGCCGATCACCCTCTGACAACGCCGCCTCCCAAAGACCGGACCTTACGTGACATCGACACCCTCATCCCCCATTTTCTAGGAGTGGGCTGGGGACCGGTGATACCCGAAGGCGAAGCCTGTGTGCCCATCGAAGCCACCAAAGGCGTGAACAGCTATTACCTGATCAGCGAAGGCGACATCCATGCCTACCGGGTCAGGATCAGGACTCCGTCCTTCCCCCATCTCCAGATGGTTCCGTCCATCACCCGTGGGCTTCTGGTCCCCGATCTTCTGGCGATACTGGGGAGCATTGATTATGTTCTGGCGGATGTGGACAGATAATGAAAATGAACGTCCAACATCCAACGTCGAACGTTCAACGTTCAATGGTGGATGACGGCCATTCTTTAATGATCCGTGGGTTGAGTACAGTGCAAACCACAATAAAAAATGCCCCGATCCTTTATTGGACGTTCGACGTTGAACGTTGGGCGTTGGACGTTCAAAAAAAGCCATATGGGTGAACGTTTATGAATCATTTTAGCCGCTTGAGAGTGCATTATTTAGTATTCAACATTTTTCACCTAATACCGTTTTAGGATAAAAAAGCCCATGCTGAGCCATGAAGAAATAGAAGAAATCACTGAAGCTCTGACCCATTGCGAACGAAAACAAGCCGCCGGTGTGGATGCCCTGAAAGTGGTTCAGCGCCACAGAGGATGGGTATCGGACGAGGCACTTGCCGACGTTGCGGATGTCCTTGACATGAGCCCGGCGGAACTGGATTCGGTGGCCACGTTTTACAGCCTGATTTTCAGAAGAAAGGTGGGAAGGCATGTGATTCTTCTCTGCGACAGCGTCAGTTGCTGGGTCATGGGGTACGAGTCCATTTTTGATATTCTGAAACGAAAATTGGGCATCGGTTTTGGCGAAACCACCCAGGACGGTCGATTCACCCTGCTTCCCCATCCCTGCCTCGGTGCCTGTGAACGGGCTCCGGCCATGATGGTGGATAACGAACTTTACGGCCCGTTGGATGAGGGGCTTATCGACAGGATACTTTCAGCCTGTGATTAAAAACCCGTTTATCAAACTTTTCAAAATGCCTGCCCAGCGAAGAGAGGGGTTTGGCCCCCGGCAGGGCATAGCCATCAGGCTAAAGGCAAAAATCAGTTTTTTTGCCCCAACGGGGCTGAGGAATAAAGCCCAGGGTTGCGGCGAAAGCCGCTACCCTGGGACATTTCCGATGATGATTTTCAACCCCAACGGGGTTGCGTAACATTCCCATGAATCGCCTATATCCGGACGCAACCCCTTTGGGGTTGAGGATGTTTGCCGGTGATCCCAGGGTAGCGGCGTTGCCGCAACCCTGGGCTATGATACGGAATCCCGTTGGGATTCAATGCGGATTGTATCATTTGAAGCCTTAGCCTGACGGCTATGCCCGGCAGGGCTGCCAGAGGCAACAAAAACTAAAAACAGAATTGTAAAACAAAAAAACGAGGCAAATAACCATTGGAACGGCCACTCACACAGAACATGCACCAGGACAAGCCGCCCTTTTCCCTTGACGAATATGAACGGGCAGGTGGTTATCAGGCCATGCGCCGGGCGCTCACATCCATGGCTCCAGCTGAAATAAGGTCGATGGTGGACGCCGCAGGGTTAAGGGGCCGTGGAGGTGCGGGTTTTCCAACAGCCCGGAAGTGGAGTTTCGTGCCCATGGGCGAGAATGCTCCCAGCCCCAAATATCTGGTGGTCAACGCCGACGAGATGGAGCCTGCCACGTTCAAGGATCGGATACTGATGGAAGGCGATCCCCACCAGCTAATCGAAGGGATGATCATTTCCGCTTTTACCATCCAGGCGGAAACAGCCTATCTCTTCATCCGCCAGTGTTATACCGAAGCCACCCGCAGGTTGACAAAGGCCATTGCCCAGGCCAAAGCCAGCGGCTATCTGGGGAAAAACATTCTCGGAACCGGATTCAATCTGGACATCCATCTTCACGAAAGTGCCGGGCGATACATCTGCGGAGAAGAAACCGCCCTATTAAACGCCCTTGAAGGAAAACGGCCCGTTCCGCGATCCAAGCCGCCATTCCCACCGGTTGTGGGACTCTGGGGAAAACCCACAGTGACCAATAATGCCGAAACCGTCTGCAACATCCCCCATATCATCAAGAACGGAGCCGCATGGTATAAATCGATCAGTCTTGTGGAAGACGGCGGAACAAAAATCTACGGGGCCAGCGGCATGGTGAACACGCCCGGTGCCTATGAATTGCCATTAGGCACCACCATCCGGGAGATAATCGAACACCACGCCGGAGGAATGAAGTCCGGTACGAAACTCAAGGCCATACTGCCGGGCGGGGCATCCACCGGACTTCTCACGCCGGACCATCTGGATGTGCGGATGGATTTCAACGGCGTTCAGGCCGCCGGAAGCCGCCTCGGCACAGGCACCCTGGTGGTTATCGATGAACGCACATGCATCGTGGGACTGGTGCTGAATCTTTTACGGTTTTTTGCCAGGGAATCCTGCGGCTGGTGTACGCCCTGCCGTGAAGGTCTGCCCTGGGCCGTGAAGCTTCTTGCCGCCATTGAGTCGGGAGACGGAAGGCCCGAAGACCTGGAACAACTGAAAGCACTACCCCAACTCATTTCCGTGGGTCGGACGTTCTGCCCCCTTGCCCCCGGAGCCATGGACCCGTTGCAAAGCGCCTTGCATTATTTCGAGGATGATTTCAAACGCCACATTCAGGAAAAACGATGCCCATGGAAATAGCTAAACCACATACAGAATGGGTCACCCTCCATATCGAAGGCAAACCCTATAAAGCAGGAAAAGACCTGAACCTTCTCCATGCCTGCCTTAACCTTGGTTTTGACGTGCCCCATTTCTGCTGGCATCCGGCCCTGGGGTCTGTGGGAGCCTGCCGATTGTGCGCCGTAAAACGGTTTCGGGATGAAAACGATACCCGAGGTGAAATCATCATGTCCTGCATGACACCCGTGAGCGAAGGGATGCGTATTTCCATCATCGACCCCGAAGCCATGCAATTCAGAGCCGCCGTGATCGAATGGCTGATGATCAACCACCCCCATGACTGCCCGGTGTGCGATGAAGGCGGCGAATGCCATCTCCAGGACATGACGGTGATGACAGGGCACCGAAACAGGGAATACCGATTCAAAAAACGAACCCACCGCAACCAGAATCTGGGGCCGTTCATCAACCATGAAATGAACCGCTGCATCCAGTGTTACCGTTGCGTCCGGTTTTACAGAAACACCGCAGGTGGTAGGGATCTCAATGTGTTCGGCGCCCATGACCACGTGTATTTTGGACGACATGCGGACGGCATGCTCCAAAGTGAATTCAGCGGCAATCTGGTTGAAATCTGCCCCACCGGAACATTCACCGACAAAACCCAGAAAGCCCACAACACCAGGATCTGGGATCTCCAGACCGCCCCGTCCGTCTGCGTTCATTGCGGACTGGGTTGCAACACCCTTCCGGGCGAACGGTACGGCCTTCTTCGCCGGGTGAGAAACCGGTATAACCCTGAAATCAACGGCTATTTCCTCTGCGACCGGGGCCGTTTCGGGTATGAGTTCGTGAACAGCCTCAGGCGATTGAAAAAGCCCCTTTACCGGGCAGACCGGACTTCACCCCAGACAGACGTGGACGTTCAGCAGGCACTGAAGCATGCCGCCGGATTTTTAGGCGATAAAAACCGTGTCATCGGCATCGGTTCTCCCAGAGCATCCCTTGAAGCCAATGCGGCTTTGCGGTCTCTGGTGGGACAGGAGCGTTTTCACGCCGGTGTGTCTGGCGTGGATTATCATCTGATGAATCTTGTTCGGCATATCCTTTCAAACGGCCCGGCCATTTCAGGAACGATTCAAGACGTGGCCATGGCAGATGCCGTTCTTGTTCTGGGTGAAGATGTGACGATCACCGCTCCGCGTCTGGCTCTGGCTTTAAGGGAAATGGGTTACAGAAAAGCAGCTCTGGCTGCTGAAAAAGTTCAGCTTCCGTCCTGGGATGATGCCGGTGTGCGGGAAGTAGCCCAGGAGGATCGCGGCCATCTTTTCATTGCAACGCCCCAGCCCACCGGGATAGATGATGCTGCAAAGTCCTGTTTCCGGGGTACACCTGATGAGATTGCAGCTCTTGGATTTGCTGTTCAGGATGCTTTGACCGTTGGTTCAAAAGAAGATCAAAATCAAGCCGCAATCCCGATTCAAATATCAGAAGCGCTGAAGTCCGCCGAAAGACCGTTGGTGATTGCCGGAATTTCCCTGGGGCGCGAAGCCATGATCAAGGCCGCCGCCAACATCGCCTGGGCTCTGTGCGAATCAGGCAAACAGGCCCGAATCGTCTTTTGCGTTCCCGAATGCAACAGCATGGGACTGGCTCTTCTTGAAGCAAAAGACCTGGAATCCGCATTCATGGCCGTGGAGCAGGGAGAGACAGATACGGTTGTGATTCTTGAAAACGATCTGTACCGCAGAATGCCGGAAAAAAAGGTAGACGCATTTTTTAAGAACGCCCGGCACACACTCGTTCTCGACCATCTCCAGACGCCCACCTCAGCCAGAGCCGACCTTGTTTTTCCCGTTTCAACTTTTACCGAAGGCAGCGGAACGTATGTGGACAACGAAGGCCGGGCCCAGCGATTCCATGCGGTGATCGCGCCGGACGGATCTCGTCGGGATGCATTCCGCCTTCTGGCCGATCTTAAAAATGCGGTTGAAATGACTCTTGAAGCTGTTCTCGCCGGACTGGCTAAGGAGTTCTCGGTTTTCGCACAGCTTGCCGAACCCCATCCGCCCCTGTCCAGCCCTGCTCCCGGCGGAAAAGTGCCTCGTCAGTCCTCGGGTTACAGCGGACGAACTGCTATGAATGCAAATATCTCACTTCACGAACCCAAACCGCCAACGGACCCCGATTCCCTTCTGGCTTATTCCATGGAAGGATACGACGGACAGCCCCCGGCTGATCTGATCACGCGCTATCAGGCTCCGGGCTGGAATTCGGTTCAGGCTGTCCTCAAATATCAGACCACGGCGGGCGGCCCTCTTAAAAGTGGAACAAGCGGAGCGCGTCTGCTTTCACCAAATGGTAACAGGCAAATAGCTTATTTTGAAAATCACCAGACCGTCGGAATTTTAAGTGACGATGAACGGATTCTTATCCCCCTTCACCATCTGTACGGCTCGGAGGAACTGAGCATGGCGTCGCCTGCTGTTGCGGCCCAGGCACCGTTGCCCTATCTGGCTCTGGGGCCTGATGACCCCCTGGCCAAACAGGGCTCAACCGTTCTGATGACAGCAGGTGATATGACCGTTTCCCTTCAAGTCAAAGTCATACCGGGGCTTTGCAGAACCGTAGCAGGAATACCCGTTGGAATTCCGGGAATTCCCACTGGTCCGCTGCCACACACATGCCGTCTTTCAAGGGAGGGTGATCGATGATTATCAAACATCTTCTGATCGTGATCGGCGTTCTCGGAGGAGCCATGACCGCCAGTGCAGGTCTTGTCTGGCTGGAACGCCGTCTGCTGGGATTGTGGCAGGACCGTTACGGCCCCAATCGGGTCGGCCCTTTCGGCCTTCTCCAGGTGGCGGCGGACGGGATCAAAATGTTTTTCAAGGAAGACTGGATTCCGCCTTTTGCGGATAAACCCGTGTTCATTCTTGCGCCGGTTCTGGCCCTTGTCACGACATTGCTGTCCTTTGCCGTGCTTCCCTTTGCACCGGGAATCGTGGTTGCGGATCTGAACATCGGCCTTCTTTATTTTCTCGCCATTGTGGCTTTGGGCGTTTACGGCGTGGCCCTTGGCGGCTGGTCGTCCAACAACAAATACGCCCTGATCGGCGCAGTCCGTGGCGTGGCCCAGATGCTGAGTTACGAGGTATTCATGGGGCTTTCCCTCATGGGGGTGGTGCTTCTTGCCGGAACATTCAACCTTTCGGAAATCGTCATGGCCCAGAAAGGGCTGTGGTACGTGATCCCCCAGTTTCCCGGTTTCGTCCTTTTCACCATTGCCGGTTTTGCCGAAACCCACCGAATGCCCTTTGACCTGCCCGAAGCAGAAAGCGAGCTGGTGGCAGGCTATCACACCGAATACTCCGGCATGAAATTCGGCCTTTTCTTTGTGGGTGAGTATCTGGGCGTCACCATGACCTCGGCCATGATCGTGGTTCTGTTTTTCGGCGGCTGGCTTGGCCCTTTTTTCCCGCCCATCGTGTGGTTTCTGGGTAAGACCTTTGTGTTCATCTGTTTTTTCATTCTGGTACGGGCCACCCTCCCGCGACCCCGTTACGATCAGCTTATGGGCTTTGCCTGGAAAGTGCTTCTGCCGTTGTCACTTTTGAATCTGCTGGTGACCGGGGCGTTTGTGGTGGCTGGAAGCCAATAACGAATGTAAAGTTTGTTTTCGGTTTAAGGTTGCCTCCGGCGGCCCTGCCGGGGGCCAAACTTTTGAAAAGTTTGACAAACAGGTTTTTGTTTGTATCCCAACGTCGAACCCCCTCGTTCCGGGGATTCTCCCCGGAATGCTTAACCGGAGGCTCCGCCTCCAAAAATGGAGAGATCGACGCACTCATAACATGAGTAGATTGTAGGATGGGTGAAGCAAAGCATAACCCATCACGCATATTCGAAAAAACCCTTTTTCTTGAAGGAATAAAAACCGTGCTGAGCATTCTGCAAGGATTCTGGATCATACTGAAACACACGTTTCATAAACGGGAGACGGTCCTATACCCTGAGGAGAAAATCTATCTCCCGCCGAGGTTCCGTGGGCGGATCATCCTTTCCCGCGACCCTGATGGGGCTGAGCGCTGTGTGGCTTGCCATTTGTGCTCTTCCGTGTGTCCAGTGGACTGCATCGCCCTCCAGGCCGCCGAGGACGAAACAGGCAGGCGATACCCGGAATTTTTCAGGATCAATTTTTCCCGGTGTATTCTCTGCGGATTTTGCGAAGAAGCCTGCCCCACGGCGGCCATCCAGCTCACCCCGGATTTTGAAATGGCCGAATACCTGCGGGAGAATCTGGTTTACGAGAAGGAAGACCTTTTGATCAGTGGGCCGGGCAAATATCCGGGCTATAATTTTTACAAGGTGGCCGGACTTGCCATCGGCGGAAAAGGTAAGGGGGTTGGCGAAAACGAAGAAGCACCGGTGGATGTGCATAGCCTGATGCCGTAAATAGAAACTGTATATTTTGACCTGATACGGCGTTCTCGAACGATGATTCAGAGTTTGAGCAACGAGTAGTCGGGTAGAGGAACGAAACCCGACAGGTGCTGGTCATTGAGACAGCGGTAGCATTTATTCACAGACGGCACCTTCGATAAAATAAACGGCATCTCGCGCAACCGCCCCTCGTTCCGGGGATTCTCCCCGGAATGCTGCAACGGAGGCTGTGCCTCCAAACAAGGAGAAGTCAAAGTGTTTCAAATACGAATAAGAACGAAACGATTCGAGATAGCATGATGTACATATTATTCCGATTTGCATTCATCATGACACGATCACCAGGGCGGGTTTGGAACCCGCCCCTACAGGCTGATTTTTAGTGCCATCTTGATTGCAAAATGGGATTAGAAAGATTTGTCGATTTCCTTAGAAATTGAAGTGAGCGGCAGATAAAAAACAGTCCGTGGTGTGCGACGTTGGAGGCGGAGCCTCCGAGCCAGCATTCCGGGGAGAATCCCCGGAACGAGGGGCATGAGGGGCAAAGATTCCGCAACTTCAAGAATTACCCTCTGCGCATGTCATTCCGGGCGGGGTTTTTTCCGACCCGGAATCCATGGTGGTTGAGCGACAGGGCATGAATAAAGTTTTATAAGGAGCGTATTTTGACAAACACCATTTTTTACATGGCAGCCGCAGTAACGGTGATTTCAACGCTGATGGTGATCACACGGCTTAACGCGGTGCATGCCCTGCTTTACCTGATCGTGTCCCTTCAATCTGTGGCTCTGATTTTTTTCGTTCTGGGTGCTCCCTTTGCTGCGGCTCTTGAAATCATCATCTACGCCGGGGCCATCATGATCCTTTTCGTGTTCGTGATCATGATGCTGAACCTGGGGCCTCCGGCCATTGAAAAAGAAAAACTGCTGCTGAAACCGGGGATGTGGATCGGCCCTGCAATCCTTGCCGCCGTGCTTCTGGGCCAACTGGTTTATGTTCTTGCAAATAAAACCAGCGGCACAGCCGGTCTGGTGGACGTTCCGCCACGAGCCGTGGGCCTTGCCCTTTTCGGGCCTTATGTTCTGGGGGTGGAACTATCGTCTATCCTGCTTCTTGCAGGGCTTGTGGGGGCTTTTCATCTGGCTCGGCAGGAGTGAGGGTGAGGCACGGTATGAGTTTCGGATGCTTCTCAAATTGACAATGGGCTTTGCGCTAAAAGCTATAATTAATGTTATCTTCTTGTAATAATATGAATATGACCGAACAAATACAGACCTGTAAATTTATAGATTTTATAAAAATTGCACATAAAAACAAAATTGATTTTGCTAAAATCATGTTGGAGTGTGGTGCTGCAACGTTTCTGGGCATTGATTTTTCAAAGCCAAATTATCCATATGTGATAAAGAAAGAACTCCTTGATGAAAGCAGTTATTGCAAATATCCATATTATGTAACTTACTATCCTTACAAATCTTATGTAATGTTCGAAATCAGCGAAAGAATTCTTTTATGGGTAGGTTTCACCGAAGTTAAGGAACGAAAAAAAGGTTATATGACTCAACTGTTCAAAAGTATAATTGAACAATTTTCTAATAAAGAGGTTGTTGGTGATTCTCATGATAAAAACATGATTCAAATTTGCGAATCACTTAAAATTAAGATGCATAAAGATTGATTTAAGAATAACAATTTTTGCAGGGGGCCGTGTTTCAGCGAGCAGTAGCGTAGTTAATTTATCAATACAATTTCCATAAACAGTCGCTATCATTTGATTTCGTTCACCCTGAAAAATGCATTAAACCAAACAGGAGCCACCACATGCTAACCATACCCACATCCCACGGCCTTCTTCTCGCGGGAATCATTTTCATCCTGGGACTCGTCTGCGTGCTGGTGCGCCGGAATATCATTTTTATTTTGCTGGGGCTTGAAATCATGTTCAATGCGGCGGGGCTTGCCTTTGTGGTGGCCGGGGCAAAGTGGGGGCAGCCTGACGGGCAGATCATGTTTCTGTTTATCCTGACCACAGCGGCGGCGGAGGTGTCCATCGGCCTTGCCCTTGTTTTTGGAATGGTTCATCACCTCCATACCCTGGACATTGACCAGGCTGACGGAATGAAAGGGTGACGACATGGACTTTCTCTGGTTGATACCGGCTTTGCCCCTTACAGGTTTTCTCGTGCTTGCCTTGACGGCGCAGCGCCTTTCAAGACCGATTGTATCTCTGGTGGGCGTGGGAAGCGTGGGTGGCTCGGCTGTGATGGTCGCCTGGGCAGCCGTTGATTTTCTGCGGCGGATGCCGGGTGAAACTTCTTACACAAAAAAGCTGTGGACCTGGATGGATGTGGGCGGCCTTCACCTGGACATGGCTTTTTACATCGACACACTCACCCTGGTGATGATGCTGGTGATCACCGGCGTGGGATTTTTCATTCATCTGTATTCCACGGGCTACATGGCCGAAGATAAGGATTACGCACGGTTTTTCGCCTGCATGAACCTGTTTGTCGCAGCCATGCTGATCCTGGTAATGGCGGAAAACTTGCCTCTCCTGTACCTGGGCTGGGAAGGCGTGGGGCTATGCAGTTACCTTCTGATCGGTTTCTGGTACACGGACAAAGCCAACGGATACGCAGCACGAAAAGCCTTTGTGGTCACCCGTGTGGGCGATACGGCCATGGCTGTGGGGCTGTTTCTGCTTTATAATCAGTTGGGCACCCTTCAGATTCAGGACACCATGAGCCGTGCTGCAACAGTCTGGCCCCAGGGTTCGGCCACGGCCACCCTGGCCGCGCTTCTGCTGCTCGGCGGGGCTGTGGGAAAATCGGCACAGCTTCCACTCCAGACCTGGCTGCCCGACGCCATGGCAGGCCCTACGCCTGTGAGCGCGTTGATCCACGCCGCCACCATGGTGACGGCCGGAGTTTACCTGATTGCCCGCACCCATGTGCTTTTCATGCTTTCACCATTAGCCATGACCGTCACCGCTGTCATCGGCGCGGCCACCCTTTTGATGGCCGGGTTCAGCGCTCTTGTTCAGCACGACATCAAACGGGTTTTAGCTTATTCCACCATCAGCCAGCTGGGCTACATGTTTCTGGCTCTTGGCGTTGGGGCATGGTCCGCTGCCGTTTTTCATCTGGTGACCCACGCCTTTTTCAAGGCCCTTCTTTTTCTCTGCGCCGGAGCTGTGATCCACGCTCTGGGTGGGGAACAGGACATGTTCCGCATGGGCGGTCTCAAAGACCGGCTGCCCCTGACATTCTGGGCTTTTCTGACAGGAGCCTCGTCCCTCGCGGCGTTGCCTCTGATCACGGCGGGGTTTTACAGCAAAGACATGATCATCTGGGAAGCTTATGCCTCACCCTTGGGCGGCATGGGGTTCTGGCTTGTTGCCATGATCGGTGCCCTTGTCACATCCCTTTACACGTTTCGTATGATGTGGCTCACCTTTGCCGGTCCGGTCAAGACACCCGTTCACCATCCGCCGGGACTTTCCATGACCGTGCCCCTGGTGGTGCTGGCCGTGTTGTCCCTTCTGGCCGGTTTTATGGAAACGCCCAGAACGCTGGGTGGAATCCATGCTTTCTCATCGTTGCTGCATTCCTGCCTGCCGGAAACGGTGCTGGATCATGGCCGTGAAGCTCATGAAATGTTGTTTGAAATCATAGCGGCTGTTACGGCCCTTGGCGGAATCGCCTGGGCCTGGGTTCTGTACAGACCCAAAGATGGTTCGACCGCTGAAAGCCCCGCGTCTCGCTTGCCCAAATCCCTCCAGCGTTTCTGGCTCGGCGGCTGGGGTTTCGACGGTCTTTACGACCGGCTGTTTGTCCGGCCTTATCTGGCCCTGGCCCATTTTGATAAAAACGATGTCATCGACCGCGTGTTTAGCGCTATTGCCCAACTTGGACGCAGTGGCCACCGGGTTTTAAGCCTTACCCAGAACGGCCAGCTCCGCTCCTATATCTGGGGAATCGGCCTTGGCGCGGCGGCGGTGGTCTTTATGGTGGTGTACCTATGATCATGGCATGGCTCATCCTTATCCCTGTTTTAAGCGGAATTTTTGCCTGGTCGCTGGAGCTGCGGTTCCGTGGTTCAGCACGATGGACAGCACTTGTTGCCTTGGCGGTCGGCCTTGGATTCACCTGTTATCTTGCTCATCAGCCCTTTGAGCTTGTCCCGTCAGGCGGGCCTTACTTCATGAACCTGGATATTCCCTGGATCGCTTCGGCGGGTATCCATTTTCATCTGGCCATGGACGGGCTGTCCCTTGTGCTGGTTCTTCTCACCCATTTTCTGGGCATCGTGGCAGTTCTGTCATCCTGGACTGAAATTTCCGAAAAAGCAGGGTTCTTTTATTTCAATCTGCTGTGGGTGCTGGCGGGCATCATTGGCGTTTTTCTTTCCATGGACCTTTTCCTGTTCTACTTCTTCTGGGAAATGATGCTGATCCCCATGTTCTTCCTGATCAGTGTCTACGGTCATGAAAACCGCATTTACGCCTCGGTTAAATTTTTCCTGTTCACACAGATCAGCGGCCTTTTCATGCTTCTGGCCATTCTGGGGCTTTACTTTGTCCATGGCAAACAAACGGGCCAGTACACGTTCAACTATTTTGATCTCATGGGAACGCCCATGACAGGGACCATGGGTATCCTGTTCATGCTGGGGTTTCTCACGGCGTTTGCCGTCAAACTCCCGGCTGTGCCCTTTCATACCTGGCTTCCCGATGCCCACACCGAAGCCCCCACGGCAGGCAGCATCATCCTTGCCGGGCTTCTTTTGAAAACCGGCGCATACGGGATGATCCGGTTTGTGATCCCGTTGTTCCCAGAGGCTTCGGCTGCGGCGGCTCCGGCAGTCATGGCCCTTTCCGTGGTGGGTATCATCTACGGCGCACTGCTCGCCCTGTCCCAGACGGATTTCAAGCGGCTGGTGGCCTACACCAGCGTCAGCCACATGGGATTTGTGATGCTGGGGATTTTCGCCTGGAATACCCTGGCTCTTCAGGGAGCCGTGGTCCAGATGATCTGCCACGGACTTTCCACTGGCGCGCTGTTTTTTCTGGCGGGCATACTCAAAGACCGACTTCACACCCGGGATCTGGGGCAGATGGGTGGGCTTTGGGCCACGGCCCCTCGCCTGGCGGGCATGACGTTGTTCTTTGCTCTGGCTTCTCTGGGGCTGCCCGGACTTGGCAACTTCATCGCGGAATTCACTATTCTGATGGGTGTGTTTCAGGTCAATAAAATCATTGCCGCAACCGCATCTCTGGGTCTTGTGGGTGCTGCGGTTTATTCTCTATGGATCATACAGGCCGCGTTCCACGGGCCGCTTAAAGTGAAGAAAACGTTTGCCGACCTCTCGTTTCGGGAAACGGCGGCTCTGACCCTCATGCTGGTCGGCCTTGTATATCTCGGACTCAATCCCGGACCGGTGTTTCGCATGGCTCAGCCGTCTCTGGATCATCTGACCCGGATCGTTTCCATAACAAATCCCGGCCTTCCCAATCCGGCTAAACCCTTTTCATTCAACACCAGCACACCCCATCCGTCTGAAAACCCTGGAGGAACCGGCCATGCAATACGTTGATTTTATCGCCATCGGACCTCTGCTGATTCTGGCCGTGTTCATCGTCGCCGTCATGCTGCTGATTGCCCTGCGAAGAAACCACAAAACCACCATGGCCTTGAGTCTTTTCGGGCTTCTTGCATCTTTTGGCAATATCCCGTTCGCAGCCCGATTCGCCCCACGGGCTGTGACACCGCTGTTGATCATCGACGGCTACGCTTTGTTTTACATGGGGCTGATCCTTGTCGCAGCCGCAGCCACAGTGGCCATGGCCTACGGCTACCTGGACAAGCAGGACGAAGCTCCCGAGGAATTCTACCTTCTCATGCTCATCGCCACACTGGGTTCCATGGTCATGGTGGCCTGCAACCATGTGGGATCGTTTTTTCTCGGCCTTGAAATTTTAAGCGTTTCCCTTTATGCCCTTTCGGCATACACCAGAGCCAGAACCGAAAGTCTCGAAGCCGGTCTCAAATACCTGGTTCTTGCCGGGGTTTCCGCCTCGTTTCTCCTTTTTGGCGCGGCGTTGATCTATGCCGAAACAGGAACCATGGATTTTGCAACCATCGGGGCAATATTCGAAAAAGCCCCCGAAGCCCGTCATTCCCTGACGCTCATGGTGGGCCTTGGATTTCTCATTGTGAGCGTGGGATTCAAACTGGCTGTCACACCCTTTCACATGTGGACGCCGGATATTTATCAGGGTGCGCCTGCTCCGGTGACGGCTTTTGTCGCCACCGCATCCAAAGGTGCTGTGGCAGCTTTTCTTGTGCGTCTGTTCGCTCCCATTGATCTTAACGCATGGCCGAGCCTTTATGCGATTTTCGCGTGTATGGCCGTGGGCTCCATGGTGGCGGGAAATCTTCTGGCCCTGATGCAGACCAACGTGAAACGTCTTCTGGCCTATTCGTCCATCGCCCACATGGGCTATCTGCTCACAGCTTTTCTTGCTGGCGGAAAAAATTCTGCCGTGTTCGTGGCCTTCTATCTTGCCGCCTATTCCGTCAGCATCATGGGGTGTTTCGGCGTGATGACCCTCTTTTCCGAAAAAGATCGGGACGCCGATTCCATTAATGACTACCGAAGCCTTTTTTACAGCCGCCCCTGGCTGGCCGGAGTTTTCACGGCCATGCTTCTCTCCCTTGCAGGCATACCACTGACCGCCGGTTTCATCGGTAAATTTTTCGTGGTCTCAGCCAACGTGGGATCATCCCACTGGGGCCTTGTGACAACCCTTGCCCTCACCAGCGGAGCCGGTTTGTTCTACTACCTCCGCATCATCGTGGCCATGTTCACCCCCTTAACGGACGGCGAATCCGTTCCTGTTTCACAAAAACCCTCTGTTCCGGTTCTGAGCGCCATGACCTTGACCGCCCTTTCCACGCTGCTGGTCTGGCTGGGAGTGACGCCCTCCTGGTTCATGGAACTGATCGGGAGGATGATCCGGTAGCTTTCTGTTGCAAAAGGATCTTTCCTTTACAAGCGACAGTCATAGTGTTATTTTTAAACCGTATGTTTAACAAGCTGCTACCGAAAAAATAATCAACACAAGGTAAATCCGTTTTAAGCTGTTTTGAAACCTGGCAAAACTTTCAGGAGTCGTTGATGGATTATATCAAAATAAGGTTCGGTGATGAGTTCGATCATTGCAAATTGAAGTCGGAAAAATCTATCGATGATATGTTCCAGTCCTTGAATCCCATGTTCCGTCTGGAGAAATCCACATGGAAGCCCCATGTGGATATCTATGAGACTGAGGAAGATATCGTTATTCAAGTTTCCATGGCAGGTGTGGCTAAAGAAGATATGGAAATTGAAATCAGTAACAAAGCCATAAAAATTTCAGGCAAGCGATCTGGAAACACACCCAGAGAAAGAGCCACTTACAGGCTTGCCGAAATTCAGTATGGCGCCTTTGAGCGGGTTCTTTTTCTTCCGTGCTCCATTGACACAAACAAAGTCACCGCATCGTATACAAACGGTTTTCTTCACTTGGATCTGGCAAAACTGCCCGTTGAACCTTGTTCCGAGTCCATCTGATCCGTTCGTTTTCAATCTATTCATGCTTTAACCATGAATTTCGGAGGTTACCATGACTGACCCCTTTGATCCTTCAGATCTATTGCCGGACCAGATTCCGGACGAGTTGTCCATTCTTCCTGTTTTTGATGTGGCTCTTTTTCCAAAAATGGTTCTCCCTCTTGTGGTTAAACACAAATCGGCCCTCCGACTTATCGACGATGCCATGGCGGGCAACAGGATCATCGGACTTCTCCTGTCCCGGAAACCAAGCGCTGATGCGGATTACTCCACCGACGACCTCCATGATGTGGGAACCCTTGCCATGATCCTCAAGATGGCCAAAGGGGAGGACAACAAGGTTCAGCTCATGGTTCAGGGGCTTGGGCGTTTTGAAATCAAGGAGTTTGTGGGCGACACACCTTATCTCAAGGCCGTCGTGGAACCGCTTAACGATATCATTATTGATGACAAAGAGACACACGCCCTTGTTTCTAATCTGGTGAGTCACTACCAGAAAATTGTTAAACTCAGTCCTGGACTGCCTCCGGAGATTGGAGAAATGGCAGCGGCCATTCCTGATCCAGGCACTCTTTCCGACATGATCACGTCAACGGTGAACTCCAGCCTTGAAGACAAACAGGCTGTACTTGAACTCCAGCATGTGAAGAAGCGCCTTAAAAAAGTCACGGAAATCGTGAATTACCAGCTTGAAATCCTTGAAATAGGGACGAAAATCCAGTCCCAGGTCAAGGAAGAGATGAACAACAAGCAGAAAGAATACTTTCTTCGCCAGCAGATGAAGGCCATTCAGGAAGAATTGGGCGAAACAGGCGAAAACAACTCGGAGATACAGGATTACAAGACGAAAATATTCGAAAGCAACATGCCTGAAGAAGCCAGAAGAGAAGCAGACCGTGAACTCAAACGTCTGGCCCGGATGCACCCCTCTTCTTCGGAATACACGGTGGCATCCACCTATCTTGACTGGCTTACGTCGCTGCCCTGGGCTGTGAGTACTGAAGACAATCTGGACATCGCCAAAGCGAAGAAAATTCTCGATGAAGATCATTTTGGCCTCAAACGGGCGAAAAAACGCATCATCGAATACTTGGCGGTCCGAAAACTTAAAGCCGATTCCAAAGGCCCCATCCTCTGTTTTGCAGGCCCTCCAGGCACAGGGAAAACGTCTCTGGGGCAATCCATCGCCAAGGCACTGGGGCGGAAATTCATCCGCGTGGCTTTGGGCGGAATGAAAGACGAAGCTGAAATTCGTGGTCACAGACGGACTTACGTGGGCGCTCTTCCAGGTCGAATTATTCAGGGAATCAGGCGGGTGGGGACCAACAACCCTATCATCGTGCTTGATGAGATTGATAAAGTGGGCAACAATTTCCAGGGTGACCCATCTTCAGCCCTTCTGGAAGTTCTGGACCCGGAACAGAATTTTTCTTTTTCAGATCACTATCTGGACGTTGCTTTTGATTTAACCAAGGTTATTTTCATCACAACGGCCAACGTACTTCACACCATTCCACCGGCCTTGCGGGACAGGCTGGAGGTCCTGGAACTTTCAGGTTACACCGAAGAGGAAAAAATCAAGATCGCGTACCGATACATCATACCCAAGCAGCGTAGAGCCCATGGACTTAAGGCCAACCAGTTCGCCATCACTAAAGGTGCGGTGCGGATGATCATCGAAGGTTATACCCGAGAAGCGGGTTTGCGTAATCTGGAGCGGGAAATCGCCAGCGTCTGCCGGGGAGCTGCCAGCATGATAGCTCAGGAAGAGGCCACCGCCGTTGAAATCAAGGTAAACAACGTGACCAAGTATTTGGGCCAGATCCGTTACACGTCGGAAACATCGTCCAGATCAACTATTCCCGGGGTAGTTATGGGCCTTGCCTGGACACCCGCAGGTGGTGAAATCCTATTCATTGAAGCCACGGCCATGAAAGGATCAAGAGGCCTTACACTCACCGGCCAGCTTGGCAGCGTGATGAAGGAATCCGCCAGTACGGCCCTGAGCTTTATTCGAACGAACGCAAATAAAATGGGCATTTCGGACGATGTGTTCAACACCATTGACCTTCATATCCATGTGCCTTCGGGAGCCATTCCGAAAGACGGCCCTTCTGCGGGCGTCACCATGCTTACGGCCATGACGTCAATCCTGACAGGCATGACAGTGAGAAAATATCTGGCCATGAGCGGTGAAATCACATTACGGGGGCAGGTTCTTCCCGTGGGAGGCGTTAAAGAGAAAATCATTGCGGCCCACCGGGCAGGCATAAGAATTATCATTCTGCCCAGGTGGAACGAAAAGGATCTGGAAGATATCCCCAGCAAGGTGGTCAAATCCATCCAGTTTCACTTTGTGGATACCATGAAGGAAGTTCTGGAATACGCCTTTGAACGTCGCATTCAAAAACCGGATCGCCGGTCTCTTGTCAAAAAAGTCAATGAGGACAACCGCGTGGCTGCAAGCGACAGACGTCAGTAAGCAATAAAAGTAGCCTCTGGCGGCCAGATTTTAAAAATCTTTCAACCGGGCTGTTTCGATAACGAAACGGCCCGGTTTTTTTTGACATAATCCCTGATAGGCCGTTCAACTCTATACGTGAGAAGTGATCCAAGGCTTATTACTACCACAAGGAAAATCAGCATCCGTACATCATAGGACAGGGGATAACCATCTATCACGAAACTGGTGATACAGCGGACGGGAATCTGAATCATGTAAACGGCAAAGCTGATTTCTCCGAGAATACCGAAAATGGGCATGGATAGGAATTGCTTGAAACGGCCTTGAAGCATGGAGCAGGAGAGAATGATAAGTAAAAAAAACGGCGCGTAAAAACTTGATCCGAACGGAACACCATGATGGAATAATGCCGTCAATCCGGCCTGGTTTTCGATAACAAGGGCCACGGTCACCAGAGATAAGCCAAACAGCCAGGCCGCAACAGGACCCGAAAGACGCCATCGTTCACTGACGATCACCCCGTAAGCCGCTGAAACACCCATGAGAAAACTTCCCAGATGAACCAGAGGAAAATAGTAGATCAGGTCATGAGACACCGACGGAAAGCCTTTGTAAAAACCACTGTCCAGAAGGTGGGACAGCACAGCCTGGGTGGCGAACCAGAGGAGCAGCACAGATGCAAATAAAAAAACAGGCCTTGGAGCCCACTTTTTGATAGCGGAGAGAATCAGGGGGAATATCGCATAGAAAACCACCACCACCGACATGAACCAGGCCGGACCGTTGATGGAAAGAGGATGGGGCGGCACAAGGGCATGGGTAAACGTCAGATGAAGCAGCAGTGAGATAAAGCTGAAAGGTTTATCCACGAAAGGGTTCACAATCAAAGCAAGAACAATGGCAATAAGATAAACGGGAACAATTTTGACCGCTCTGTTTGTCCAGTATTCTTTGTGGGAAAACTCTTTTTTTCCGTAATAAGCCAGCATCAGACTGAAACCGGAAAGAACGAAGAAGAAGGTAACCATCTGGGGTCCAGCGGAAAAAATTCTTGGTGCCTCTCCGAGAAACGGGCTCCGGGTTCTGCAATGAAACAGCACGACGATCAAAGACGCTATAAACCGCAACAGCGAGAGAAGCCCCATATCACATATCTTGTTACCCATTCTTCTCCCCCTTTTCCTATCCCGAACCCTGTTACCCTTTGATTTCAAATGGCGACAACTATAGAGAAACCCCTGGTATGTTGTCAACCCTGGCAATGAATGAATAAAAAATGAACGAACGTCGAACATCGAATTAAGGATTGGGCCATTTAATATGTTCAAAAGTAATCAAAACAAATGGATAGGAATCAAATGGTTTATGTTTTTAATTCAAAATTTTTAATAGATGAAATTTTAAAAATGCTTCATGAAAGCGACAGAGGTGGGTCTGCCATTATTCAATATTCGATGTTCGATGTTCAAAAATCCTGTCACTGTGTGATTGCCCTGATTGACAAGGTGCATTGGTCTTTGTACAGTGTCAGCCATCTTAATTATATTGTGATAAGGAATACACATTGAAAACAAACCACACCTACCATTTCAAAGATTCAGGGGCCATGAACGAGATCCCAGACAAGAGCATTCAGCTTGTGGTGACCTCACCTCCCTATCCCATGATTGAAATGTGGGATGAGCTTTTTGCATCCCGGAGCACGGACGTGGCCCAGGCTATAGAAAATGGAAATCGACTCGCCGCATACGAGGCAATGCACAAGGAACTGGACAAGGTGTGGAAAGAGGTTTGCCGGGTTCTTGCCCCTGGCTGCTTTGCCTGTATCAACATCGGTGACGCCACACGGACCATAAGCGGCCATTTCATGCTGTACCCCAATCATGCCCGTATTCTTTCAGCCATGATTAATCTGGGATTCACGCCCTTGCCGGAAATTGTCTGGCGCAAGCAGAGCAACGCGCCCAACAAATTCATGGGCTCGGGGATGCTGCCAGCCGGGGCTTACGTGACCCAGGAACACGAGTATATCCTGATTTTAAGGAAAGGCGACAAGCGGGAATTCCACACTGATGAGGCAAAAAAGCAACGTCATGCCAGCGCCTTTTTCTGGGAAGAGCGGAACACCTTCTTTTCCGATGTATGGTTCGATCTGCTGGGAACACGGCAGGGTTTGGAAGACAAAGACGTGAGAATGCGAAGCGCCGCTTATCCCTTTGAGCTTCCTTACCGTCTTATTAACATGTACTCCCTCAAAGGTGACACGGTTCTCGATCCGTTTTTCGGCGTTGGAACCACCATGCTGGCCGCCATGGCCGCAGGCCGGAACAGCATCGGATACGAGCTGTCCGAAGGATTCGGTCCCACCATCGAATCCCGCACAAACGATATCATTGCCGTTTCAAACGAACGGATTTCTACCCGATTGGAAAACCATATGATGTTCGTCAAAGACAAACTGGCGGGTGGCAAGGAATTCAAGCACACCAACGAACACTACCTGTTCCCCGTTGTTACGAATCAGGAACGGGGACTTCTGATCAACGAACCGGAAACCATTGTCAAAACAGGGATAAACACCTTTGAAGTGACCTATTCGGATGCGGCACCCAAAGGTGTGATAGATGCATGGGAAAGGGTGTGTTCGGAGACACCGCCTCCGCCACAAGAGACTCAGGATCAGAAAAAACCTCGAAAGCTTAAAGAAAAAAAAGCCCCCAAGCAAAAAGAGAAAAAAACACCACATGCTGAGCAGCTTGAGCTTTTTTAGGGTTATGAACCTGCAATGATATTTACTGGAAAATGGCTGTAATGCTGAACATTCTGATCATAGACGACGAAGCGAACATCAGGAAAACCCTGGGGATGTGCCTTGAAATCAGAGGGCATCATGTGGTTGGTGTGGGCAGCGGCAAGGATGCGCGGACCGAGGCGGGCCGCCATGTTTTCGATATGGCGTTTCTGGATTTGCGTCTGGGAACGGAAAACGGCCTTGACTTGATTCCTGTTCTTCTCGGCTCATGTCCCTGGATGAAGATCGTTGTTATTACGGCTTATGCCACGGTGGACAGCGCGGTTTCGGCCATGCGACTGGGCGCTGCGGATTACATTCCCAAACCGTTCACCCCAGAACAGGTGGAACTGGTGACGGAGCGGGTTTCCGCCATGCGGAGCATGGAACAGCGTATGGCCAACATGAAAGCGGACATGGAGCGCCTTCACCCGGATCTGTCGTTCACATCGGAGCATCCGGGCATGCAGCGGGCCGTGGAGCTGGCGAAACAGGTGGCATCCTCGGAGGCCACCGTGCTTCTCAAAGGAACCAGCGGAACGGGGAAAACGGTTCTGGCACGGGCCATCCATACCTGGAGTCAAAGGGCGGACAAATCTTTTGGTGTGATTTCCTGCCCGACGTTGAGCACGGAGCTTCTTGAAAGCGAGATGTTCGGCCATGTGAAAGGCGCTTTTACAGGGGCAAACCGGGATTACGCAGGACGTGTGGCAGCCTGCGAAGGAGGGACTCTTTTTCTTGACGAAATCGGAGACCTGCCCATGGTCATTCAGGCCAAGCTGCTGCGTTTTATTCAGGAACGAGAGTACGAGCGTGTTGGAGATCACCGGACCCTGAAAGCCCATGTACGGATCATCGCCGCCACCAACGCCGACCTGGAGCAAGCGGTACGGAACGGGTCTTTCCGTGAAGACCTCTACTACCGGCTGAACGTGATCCAGATCGACATTCCCCCTCTTCATGAACGGCCCGGTGATGTGGAAACACTGGCACTATCCATGCTTTCATTTTTTGGGGATCAGAATCACAAATGTTTCGAAGGGTTCCACCCTGATGCCATGTTGTCCCTCAGAAATTATGCCTGGCCTGGTAACATCCGCGAATTACGAAACGCCGTTGAACGTGCGGCCATACTCTGTCCCGGAGGTTTTGTTGGGCCGGAGTACCTTCCGCAAACCATCGCCCCCAATGCGCCGTCGGTGAAACTCGGAGATTCGGTAGCTCTTGCCGTGATCGAAGAAAACCATATCCGGCGGGTCATGGCGTCCAGCAAATCCCTACAGGAAGCCGCCGAGATTCTGGGCATTGACCAGGCCACACTGTGGCGGAAGCGGAAGATTTACGGAATCTGAGATTACATAGCCTGCATGATCACTTTGTCGCACTGTAGTTTCTGTTCCGAACGATATCCTGGAAAGCAGAACGGAACGGATTCATGATAACCGATCTCCAGCGCCGACCGGTACACACCTTACATCTCCCAGCACAAACGCAACCCGATATTATAGCCGCGATAATCAGGTCTGTAATTCTCCCGACTTGACGATCTGCAATACGAGGCGTCGCTGATCCAACTTCCGCCCCTCACGACCCTGTGGTCTCCGCCTTTGTTTAACGGGTTGACGGCCCCGTCCCTGAAAGATCCGTCCGTTATGGCCCCATCTTCTGCGCATCGGTCCTCGCACCATTCCCACACATTCCCGTGCATAAGGATTGGTCTTCATCACCTTTTTCCACTGCCCTTGGGTGACCTCCGTCGCCTGCATGTAAAACCCTTTTGATATCGACACCCTGTGTCTGTTTTCATTTTCACCCCGGTCCTGTTCGTCCGGGTTACTTCCCATCATGTACGTTCCTGGGGCTATGTAAATGAAAAACATGCCAAGGGTATTCGTCTTAACGTCAACGCCTTTCAATGACGTGTTTTTTTTGTGGTTTCAACAGCCTGGGGTTTTGAACCCATGCCGGACACCGTTAACGCGGATAAAAAGGCGGTTAATAAAACAGCGCATGATAAAAACACTTTCCCATGTTCACATACATAAATTGCAAAAGGCTTCTTCATCTGGGCAACATCCGTTCCAAAGCTTTCAATACATCAAAAGGTGGGTTTGGGGGCGAACTCTCGATGACGATTCTGTATGCATTATCCCAACCGGGTTCGATTTTGAGAATGCAGTAGTGCCCCTTAATTTTAAACGTGAACGGACAGCTTGCAGGGTCCAGCTCGACGCCCCTTTGTATATTTTGTATTTGAGCTGGGTCACCATGGCCGGGCTGCCCGAAACGTTTCCGGTTATCGATATCCTACTGGCAAGGGCCTCAATCGCCTGTATGGACAAAGGCTGTCTGACATTTCGTTCACTTCAACCGCCTTCCTATCCGATTTCCGTCCATTCTCCAAACCCTCATTCACCAGTTGAATATGATCGGCAGAGACCGGCAAACTCTCCACTTTCTGCGCATTATCAGGACTTGAGTCACCCTGGCCTCTCTGCGACATCGGCATGGAACACAGGTCCACATCAAGAGACAACGACTTGATACCACTGAACGTTTTGAAAAAAGGATAGGAAAAGCCGATGATGAGCAACACAATGAGAAGATGGGAAACAAAAGAAACCGCAATCGCGAAAACCCAATCCGCAGCCCCCCGGCCCTTTTGGGCATACATAGTCACGCCATGCTCTCCGAATTCCTGAAAAAGCCCGTTACTTTCATTCGGTTCCAGAATAAAACGTCCCAATGAACAGCTAAAACCCAAATCAATACAGGTAAGAACCCATGGACTACACTACAAATCTTAAACGCATAGCTCCATACAGGTTGCGGCTGTATATTATTTACCAAAATCGTTATACACATGATTACATGGACGGTTGTCAACGAACAAATCCCCAACAACAATAAAACGATTTTTGTTGATGTTTTTATGGATTGAGTTGAGATAATTAAAGCAACAAATGACAACACTGTAAAAGAGGCATAAGGTATTTCATCAGGTTTGAGAGTCATACCGGTCCTATGGCCCAACAAACCAAGGAAAAATGTCGCCGCTCTCCCGATCATATTCACGTAGCCTCCGAACAGATACATCCAGGGAGGCAACATGAGGCTAAATAGTAATACTACCTTAACAAGAAACACAACGGGAGAGTCTTTTTTGGCAAAGGGGTCCCTGAATTGACTTGCCCATATACACATTGCAATGAGAAATCCAAAGGAGATGATTTGACCGAAGTAAATATGGGTAATGCTGAACAATTCCGGCCTGAAACTGGAAATGACCAATGGAACCATACGTATTTACGACGGAATCACCCTGAATGAAAGTCGTGTTTTATCGGTGGGGAGTCCATTGATCAATCTGGCAGTGGCTGATCTCGACGGCGATGAAAAATTGGAGATGATTGCCAGTTACGGTTATGGGAGTGGCGATCTTTGATGCCGATTCCGGCACCCTCAAGTGGCGTACGGAAACAGGGGGTGGTGTTTCGATGGCCATTGGAAATGTGGATGCTGATCCGGGTCTTGAAATCGTCACCACCACCTTTGGCGGCAGCGGATACGTATTGGACGGCATCTCCGGTGGCGTTCAATGGAAATACATCAACAGCTTCGGAGCCATAGTCAGGCTTGTTGATCTTGATGAAGACGGCATGGAGGAAATTGTCGGCGCATCCACATGGGACAGAATAACTGTTTTTGATGCCGATGTGAAATCTCCAGTCTGGGAATTACATACCGACGAAAGTATCGATATGATGATCATCGCCGATTCGAACAAAGACGGCTCCCCTGAAATCGTCTACGGTGATGACCAGTGGGGCAAAATTCAGTCCATCGATATTGAATCCAGGGAAATTCTGTGGTCTGTTGCCATTCCCAACCGTGACATTGAATGTATTGTTGTGAGCGACATGGATCAGGACAACACCAATGAATTGATATGGGGTTCGGTTGATTTCCTTCTTATTGCCGATACTCTGCAAGGAACCATTGTCTGGGGGAATAATGTCATTCAAGGGTTGGGCGCTCTGACGGTTGATGATGTGGATGATGACTTTGATGGTGCAACTTTAGCTGTAAAAAAGGAGATCGCCAGTCAGGAAGATGCCTGGGGAGAAGTTTACGACATAAAACTTGCCGATCTGGATAAGAATGGAGACACGGAAATCATCGTTTCAAGGATCGATAACCATGTGGTGGTTATCGACGGAAAGACATTTGCACAAAAAAATATTATTGAAACACCAGCCAGAGCCCTGGAAGTGGCGGATGTGGACGGAAATGGTTCCCTTGAAATTCTTGTGGGCAGGAAAGATGGCAGGATTGAAGTCTATGACGGGGTGACGCTTACGATAAATACAGTTGTTTCCACATACGGCATTGCTTCAATTCATGCTCTCACAGTTTGCAATCTGGATGGCAAGGGTTCCCCCGAATGGATTGTAGCCAGTGCTGACGGCTTTCTGTCCATTCTCAAGGGGCAAGGCGATGGCCCAGGATTGTTATGGAAAAGCGGTTTGAAAGAAATAATAGTGAGTCAGCAATGATGCCGGAGGATCCTCTTGAAAAAAACAACACTAAATCCCGGATGAAGCCGGGCGGCTCTTTCAACAAAACCAAACATGGAATGACGAAGATGCCGCCTGACCCTCTTGAAAATAGCAATAATGAGGCTCCGGTGATGCCGGATGAGCCACTCAATTAAAATACAGGGTTGACACTCCCATGGATTTTAAAAGCCCGTGGGTCTTTTAGCAGGCCCTGATGGTCCGACTATTTGCTCTTTGAATTTAACGACGGCCTCGTAGGATTCCATAAGAAGTTCGTCAATATTTATTTTTTCTGGGCTTTTTGTTAATGCGAGAGTTGCTGAAAGCTGAATAGCAAGTTTTATGTTTTCAAGCTGGTTGGAATTGAGTCCCATCATAGGTGTACCCCCATAGTATGTGTTATTGATAGATTAGGTTGATCTTCAGGTTTTTGGATTACCCTGTTATGATTAAACATAAAATATGCTGAAAACAGGTTTAAAAAAAGTGCCGATCATTTAGCGTCGTATGATTTCAGCATTTACAGAAAAACATGAACATGGATTGATAAAAAAACTGACAGGAAATATTATACTTAAAGGTAACCCATTTCCCCTAGATTTAAAAGGCGCTTAACAGGGATCGCCTCAGAAAACGGGGAAAATCGTATGCCAGCCCAGCGGTCCTGGTTGAAATCTTTAATATTTAGAGTGGGTTGTATATATGAATAATAAAAAAGATCCAGTTGTTATCCATGGTGAAATACCCGAATCCACAAAAAGAACCGATGACAACAGACACCCTGAGTTCGTTGACGATGCAGTTGATGATTCGTGCTGTGAAATTATTTACAATGATATCAATTCATATAAAAAGCACGATACCTATCACAACGACGACCTTCTCAGGGATTAGGGATGCTCTTGATTAAGTCTCTTGAAGATGGATATTTATTGGTCATCCTTTTAGCAACTGTCCTTCCTGGGAACGCCAATCTCCTGATTGGCCTGCGATAGTCCCCCGCACCTTAAACCCTGTCATATCCCTTTTTTATACTGGGAGTTTGTGGTCGGGTGAATTATCTGTCTGATCGCCTTTTCAGAATCGGGTTGATCGTTCAGAAGATTTTCAAAAAGCCGTATGATTCCGGCCTTGTCCGCCTCCATGTTCGCTTCGGTGTGTATCTGTCTTAAATCAATGAGAAATGTGGAGAACATGCCGGGAAAATCCCGGATGATGTCCGTATTCAGATAATGGGCAGGATGATGGATGCACGGGTAGTTTCCCTTTGTTTTTTCAATAAAAAGAGACTGATGATTCATCGTTGTCAGGGTTGCGGATTTCGAGCAGCGGTGAAGGCATTCCTCATCAAAACAGGGTTTTTGACACCCCACCACCTGACGGAACAGGCATTGCCTGCTGGACAAGAGCATGATGGGGTGAAAGATGCTGTAGAAAATGTTGAAGTCCTCGGGCGCATGAAGTCCCTTCAACTGCCGTTTGCTGATTTCATTTGAAATGAACGCGCCATTGCCGTTGAAATTTTCTTTTAAACAACAAAGACTGAACGAATTGACACAATTGAGATGGGGGCCCGCAATCCAGGGGATTCCTTTTTTATAAGACTCAAAGGCTATTCCGGTGTTATCTGTCACCAGTCGTCCAGGTTGGATCTTCCGAAGAAAATCAACCGCCGCATCATAGTTTTCTCCGATTAAAACAGACGGGAACCAGGGAATGAGGTGGGTGTTGTTTGAAAAAAGGTCGGCAAGCGCAGCTTCATCATGTTTGAAACCATTGGGGAGCTGGTAAAACACATCGGCCGATGTGTTAAGGTTCAGGTCCACATCGTCGGGGGATGCTATCAGTACAGCAAGCGAGGGTTTTACGGGTGCGTGGGTAAATTTTTTGATCCTGGGTACATCTATATGACGAAACCGCTCTTTTGAATCATTCAATTCGGAAAAAATTCTGTCTTTTATGTTCTTAAACTCCTTGAACGACAGGGAAATACCGGGTTGAAGCTCGTCGGTACACAGATTCTCGATGACATATTCCGTATGATTCAAAAAATCGAGTTCTTTCAGAAGCGCCTCGTGATTCAGGCTCAAACCCTTGTTTTTTTGTTTTCTGTGAGACGTTGTTTCCTCCAGATTCGTTTGTGAACAGACGCAGAACGACAAACCCCTGGTTTCGACAGATACGGTTAACGGTGAGCCGGATTTGCCTGAAATGCTCAGATTTAATGGGGATTGGGCAATGCTTAACGGGCTGATCCTGCGTTTAACCTCCGCCAGGATGTCCATTTTTTCGTCATAAAGACTGTTTTGATCGTTTACCAGATCCTGGAGTGTGGGATACTTGTTGATTTCGGAAAGATGGTCAATGGAATGATCCCGGGGGCTATCAATAAACATGTCTTTATGGATCTCACCTTTCAAATAGCCATTTGAAAAATCCCGGTTAAAGACCTTGTACAGATCACGGTTGTGATCGTTTGGTCTGTCAGCATCCTCAAAGCTTTGAAGCTGTTTTCTCCAGCAGTCAACCACTGTATAGACGTAGTCACACTGCTTCATCCGTCCTTCAATCTTCAGGGAGTCAACCCCGGCATTGGCCAGCGCCCTCACATCCAAAAAAGCCGAATTGTCTTTGAGATTAAGGGGGAAATCCTTACCCTGGGGCGTGGTCACATATCTGTCCCGGCACGGCTGGCTGCACCTGCCGCGATTGCCCGATCTCCCGCCAAGCACAGAACTGATATAACAAAGGCCGGAGAAAGAAATGCAGTAGGACCCGTGGACAAAAACCTCGGTCAACATATTGTGATCATGGCAGATCGATATCAGCGATGTGATCTCATGGATATTCATCTCCCGCGCCAGGTTGACCCGGGTGGCGTTCAGCTTTGAAAGGAAGTGTATCTGGCCTTCGTTGTGGGTGTTGAGCTGAGTGGATGCATGAATCGAAAGGCCTTTGAAATAATGGGATAAGATATAAAAAACGCCCAGATCCTGAACAATGACCCCATCGATGTTCGTGTTGGAAAGTTTATTCAATACACTGATCAAGTCAGGAATTTCAGCCTGAAGGACAAGGATATTCAAGGTCAGAAAAACCTTGCAATGATGTGTGTGGGCAAGATGGATGATTCCATTCAGCTCCTCAAAACCGATATTGGTTGCCCGGTTTCTGGCATTGAACTTGTTCAGACCGCAGTAGACCGCATCGGCACCTGCCGCAATGGCCGCTTTGATGGAATCCACATCCCCACCCGGTGCCAGTAACTCAAACATTTTTTTTCATATCCTTGCACGTATCCGTTGTTGTCTTGTCAGAGATTCCAATCACCCGAAACGATCCGGTTCATGGAGTTCAATCGGAGCCGACCGTATCAATCTGTGATGACCTGACGAAGGATGAAGCGCTTTTAGTTTCATCTGAAGCATGGAGATGTGTTAAAAAACCATGAAATGAAAATATTGGGCGAGTGATAATGAGAAAAGAATATGATTTTCAATATGAAATATATCCCAAAAATTCACAGATGAACGATATTTGTTCCTCTCAATATCAAGCCAGTATCGTCTTTAAATTTCTGAATATTACTTAATTGTCCTGAGTGTGCTAAAGGTCTTAAAGAATTGCAAACATAAGCCTCCACTTTTTCATAATTAGTTATGTCATTTTCTGATTTGAATATTTCAACAATGGTTGTTAATTGGATGCGACCCTTTTTTAACCATTGTCCACCTTCCCTTGATTTCAACTCAATAAAAATTAAATTATTCAAATATGAAAGTAAACCATCGCACCGGCTTTCCATACTTCCGTCTTCCCTATATATCTGAACACAGTTATCAATTGCATAAAAATCAACGATTTCTTGTTCAGAGTTTTTTACAATAGCAATCCATTTCATTGGATTGCTTTCATTTATATATGCAGGTTCAATGGAAGGTGGTGGGTCATCACAGAGCCCAAATTCTTCTTTTTTTGATTCTGTTTTGCACATTGCATTGAAGAAATCTACTGGCATTTGTCTTCGATTTCCATTAGCTTAATAAATAAATCATTTGACTCAGCCAAAAATTCATTTAAATAGTTTTCATCATTAGGAAGCCCATTATAATCTGGTAGTCTATTTATAGATCCATCATTTTCTAATTGATAAATGGATAGACTAGAAGAATTTATTGTTGAGCTTAAAGGTACAACTGTTGATAGCTCTTCAAGCAGTTCTTGACTATTAGAATTGCCTTGTAATTTGTTTTTAACGAAATCAGCCTTAACTGCTAAAGTTAAATAATTAATAATATAAGGGCTATGCGTTGTTATAATAAGCTTGTTATTTGTAAAATCATTTTTTGAGTTCAATAGTTCAAAAAGAATCTCTTTTTGAGAGATTGGATAAAGATTTTGCTCTGGCTCTTCAACAATATTAAGAAAAGAAGAGTACTTAAAACGTGCAGATAACTTTTCGAGTAACATACTTTTTATATCATCTGAAATATTAGCATTACCAAATATTTTATCAATTTCTTTCCGAATTTTTTTTTCTTCATCAACACTTATTTCTTTATGTGTAGTGTTGCCACTGTCTCTAATTATTCTACTTAAATGCTTAGTAACAATAAATAAAGGGACAAGCGATTGAAAACCGCTTGATGCTTCCAATAATTCAATTTTGAAATCAGGGCCAACTAACAAAGACTTTTTATGCTGCTTTCGATACTCAAACGTAACTTTTCCGATGGGCAATATTACGCCATTCCCAATATTTATCTTAGCTTCTTCATATTCATCCAAAAAAGTATATAATGGCAATGGTAACCGCTTCACTAAATCAGGTCTGTCAACCGAACTAACAAAATTACGTTCTGCTGGGACATACATAATCTTAGGAAATTTATATGTATTGGGATTATTTTCTTCAATAACAAGTCTTGAGTTATTATAGCTTATTCTATAAGCATTCCCAATATATTCTATTAATGAACTGTTATTAAAGTAGTTACTGATACCCTGATAAGCAAAATGTTTTTTAAAACGATTGTATTGAGATATATAATCTGTAGTAAAATCACCCCTCACTAATGCTTTTTCAATCCAACTTAATGTTGAAAAAACTTTCGCTATAGTACTTTTCCCACTTCCTTGGTTTCCAATAAAAACAGTAACTTCGTTAATGTCTATATAATCATCATTTGAAATAATTCCGTCTTTAATAGGGCCAATATTTTTTATTTTTAGTTTAATCATAGAATTTAGTTCATCCATTTTATTAAAATATCATATTGTGTTGGTTTCGGATGTTCAAATTCCGGGGGCACTTACGTATTCTTGAGATACAACTGAAGTCTGTTTGTTGAATGACGTTTAAGAAAACATACCTCCTAACTGCTGTATCATATACGAAAAACTTGTCATCAGCGCCAGCTGCCCGCATCGATAAGAACATCCGTGTCAATGATCATCATTGAGATCTTCACCCCCAGCCCACTCTGTCGTTCTTAAATTTCGAACCCATTGATCGCTGTTTTTCAACGCATCGTTGTCCTTCCACATTCCGATAAAGGGTTCATCAATAAAACGGATACCCTGAGCTTTTTGTTCATGAACGGCTTTGCCATAGCGAGCTTGCAGAAAATCGATAAAATCAACAACCTGACGTTGAGCCTCAGGGGGCAGATGCGTGAGGGCGTCTATAATTTGTTCCTGATTCATATCAACCTCATTTGTTATTAGCTATTTCAACGTTTAGTTCTATTTTTTTCTAATTGCCTAAAAAGTTTCATATGTTGGTGGTGCTGTCAACATTAAAACTGGGGCGGGGCGGTGGGGGTCGTATCCCATCGCCCGCTATAAAGATCTGGGTTTTACATGCGCCGTCAACCATTCATTAAAATCATACCGTCTCATCTTCCCAGCGGCCAACCTTATTTTATGAACAATCTATTTGGATGGACGCAGGTAAGCCCCCCAATAGCCAAGTCCAACAAACACCGCGCCGCCCAGGGTGTTGCCAATCGTTACAGGGATCAGATTTTTAATCACGAATGCGCTCCAGGTGAGCGATGAGACATCAACACCTTCGGGCGCAAGGCCGGCCCATCGCACGAGAAAGATCCCCACGGGGATAAAATACATATTGGCGATGCAGTGTTCGAATCCGATGGCTACAAATCCCATGATGGGGAAAAAAATGGCAAAAATTTTACTGACGGTCTGGCGGGCGGCCAATGCCATCCATACAGCCAGGCAGACGAGCCAGTTGCAGCCGATGCCACGGACAACCGCTTCAACGAAATCCAGATGAATTTTTGAAGATGCTGTTTTAACCGCCGCCGCTCCAAGAGCACCGTTCCCTGTTTTCCAGAGACCTGAAAAATAAAACAGCAAGGCGAGCACCAGTGATCCGATAAAGTTCGCAATGTAGACCAGTCCCCATTTGGCAAGGACTTTGCGCCATGTCACGCGGCCGATCATCACGCTTGAAACCATCAGGCTGTTACCTGTGAACAGTTCAGCGCCTGCGATGACCACCAGCATAAGACCCAGACTGAATGCCGAACCGGCCACGATTTTTTTCAGACCAAGGCCCATGGCCGGATTCATGTCAAAGGTAACAGCTGTGGAAAGAAGTCCTCCGAAGCCGATATAGGATCCGGCCATCATTCCCAGGACAAACAGGGACAGCCATGGCGATGTGGCCTTTGCAACACCGATGGTCTGGGCCACTGTTTCCGCAATGGATTTCGGACCTTTATCGTCCTGACTCTGGGTCGGAAACTTTTCCAGGAGTTTTTCAAACCGGCTCATGGTTCTTTTCTCCTGGTTTAATTTGCCGGAAATCGCTTTCTGAACTGTTGTGGAAATCTCTTCAGGAGTGAACGGCTTCGGCAGATAATCCATGGCCCCGCGTTTCATGGCTTCCGTAGCCCTGTCCACCGAGGGGTAGCCGCTGATCATGACGACCGCAGAGTCCGGCGCATGTATTTCAAGCTTCGCCACCACATCCAGCCCGTTCAGTTCGGGCATTTGCCAGTCGCACAGGATCACCGTGTATTGCTTGTGCCCCGCCAGCTCAAGTCCGTATATGGGATTTGTGGTGGTGGTCACTTCAAACCCTTCTTCGGTAAAAACACGCTGGCAGGAGGCCAGTACGGCCGTGTCGTCGTCAATGATCAGCATGCTCTGTGTCATGTTACGATCCCTTCTTCATTTAGGTGAACTCCGCTTGCCCGACAATCCAGATTTCGGGGAAAATTACCAGTCAATGCGTTGAAAAAGCGAACGGCTGTTTGGTCCGGTCTTTTTTCCAGTATATTATCACATGTTTTGAATGGCCAATACAAGTTCCGCCGGTGTAAATGGTTTGGAGATATAGTTTTTCACACCGAAACGGCGGCCCTCATCAATGGTTTCCGGCATCAGGTATCCCGTCATGACCAGAATCGATATATCCGGGCGTATATTTTTCGCCCGCCGGATCATGTCAAATCCGTCCCGTCCCGGCATTTTGATATCGGTCAACATCAGGTCAAAGTCCTGTTCCGCAAGAATTTTTTCACCCGCCTCCACAGAGCCTGCGCAGTGAATATCAAAGCCCTCGGCATCCAGAATCCGGCAACAGCTCTGGATGACAATTGGATCATCGTCGACAATCAAAATTTTCATGGTCGGTCCTTTCGGGAAACACGGGCCTCAGGAACCGGGTTCACCGGTTTATGAGGCAGCCAGATGGTGAACGTGGTTCCTTCCTTCGGTTTCGACTGGACTTTTATGGTCCCTCCGTGCCGCTGAATGATCCCTGCGGAAACGGCCAGCCCGAGGCCGGTGCCCTTTCCGATTTCTTTTGTCGTAAAAAACGGGTCGAACAGTTTATTCATATGCTCCGGTGCAATACCGCTCCCCGTATCAGAAATACTGATTTCCACACCGCTCTCAGCGTCCACAAAAGCCTTCCGGGTCTGAATGTCAATCGTTCCGCCCATGGATGTGGCATCCAGCGCGTTGATGATCATATTGACCAGCACACTCTGGCACTGATTGTGATCAAGCGTAAACGAGGGAAGGTCGTCGTCACCCGTAAAAGACAGAGTAACACCTTTGATAAGAGCTTGATTTTCCATCAAATGGACACAGTCCATGATGAGTCGGTTGACATCCAGGGGTTCCGGTGCCAGTGCCGACTGCCGTGAAAAATCCAGCAGACTCTTGACGATCCGCCGGACGCGTTCGGTCTGGGAAGCCACGGTATTCAGGTCGGATCGGACCTCGTCGGGCAAGTCTTTCCGACGCAGGATCATATGGGTGAACGTAAGGACCGCCGTCAGGGGGTTGTTTATTTCATGGGCCACTCCGGCGGCCAGTTTCCCGATGCTGGCCTGCTTTTCCGATTGAATCAGGCGGAATTCACTCTCGGCCTTCTGGCTTTTATCCCTTTCTTTCAAGGCATCGATCATGATCAGAAATTTTCTCTGCAACTGGCCGATATCGTCCTTTGAAATGGGCCCTATATCGGGCGATAAATTACCGGCTGAAATTTCAGCGCTGGCACGAATCAGATAACTCACCGGACGCATGATCCGGCCGGTGAACAGCCAGCCAAGAGCGATGGCGATAATCACTCCCACCAGAGTGATTGCAATAAAAACGGTCATGGCATTTCCCCGGATATCCGAGTATTTGGCTTCAAGCACTCCCACATAGAGCATTCCCACGCGTTGCCCCAGGATATCCGTAATCGGTTCGTAGGCGGTGATGTACCAGTCATCGAGAACCTTGGCTCGATCAGTCCAGATTTCCCCTCTGTCCAAAACCCTGCGGGTCACTTCCTGTGATGCGACGGTTCCCAGAGCACGATTCCCCATGGGGTTTTTCACGCTGGTGGCGATTCTGAGATTATTATAGAAAATCGTGGCTGTTCCGATGTTTCTGTTTTTATAAATCTCGTTTTTAAAAACCGTTTCTCCGATTTTATCAACAATCGCCGTGTCCTTGTTCAATAAAAAACCACCATATATGACGCCGGCCAGGCGATGATCGGAAAAAACCGGAACAGCCGCGCCGACCACCAGTGCATTGGTATCCTGAGCGATGGATCTACCGGGATTCTTCAATTGGGATAAAACGGTGATATGGGCTTGAGCGGCCAATGCGGGATTTTCAGACAGAAGTTTTTTATGGTCCAGAACCAGGGTGCCTGCGTTTGTTTTATGCTGTTCGAGCACGCGAAGCACAAGAGGGTTGATACTTAAAAAAGGGGCTTTCCCGGAATCTGGAACACCGTGACGTAGCGTCACATGCCCCTGGGAATCCGTTACCCCCATAAAATCCGGTTTAAGCCTGCCGGATAAACCTTTGAGCACTTCAGAAACAGCGAGCCGGTCGTCGGATGAAAGGGCCTTTACAAGTTCCGGTGTTGACGCGGATATTTCCAGCGCCAGACGGACGGTACCAATCCGCTCATCGTAGATAACACGGGCGACATTCAAATCCTGACTGATTCGGTTGTTGGCCTCGGCCAGCACGGACCGGTAAAGCAGATTTACACCGACCATCAGAGATATCAACCCTATGATCAGGGACACGGCAATCAGGCTGGCAATCAGTTTGAACCGCAAGGAATTAATTTTGATAAAATGAAGCGCCATAACTGTGTTTGCCCATCAGACGTTAACGAGTTATCCGAACAGTACTTAACCAGGGATAACGTTTGATTTTCTCCAAAGAACAAAAAACGAAAAAGCACATTAACGTTGGAATGCTACGACATTGGGAGATGGCCGGTCAAGAGATTTCAAACGTTACACATCATGAGTTAAAAGCCAATACCTTTCTACTATAGGGAAACGCAGATAACGCAATGTTCATTGAACCAAGAGCGTGGATGGCGGTGAGTCCATTTGTCTTGACAAAAATAAGGTACATACCTATTTTAGTAAACGATAAAACACGGCCAGCCTTCAGCGATCAATCTGATCAAAAGTTATTTTACTTGTTCTTTTGCGCCTGGAGTCATGCTTTGAATGATAAATCGACCCAGATACCCTATGATCTTTTCACATTGTCCTTTACAGGAGAATGGGAACACCTAGAGCCTTTATATATCGAATACCATTTCAATGAATCGCTGACCCGGATAAGGGTCGCTGTCCTTGTGGCCCTCGCGTTCTATCTGGTTTTCGCCATTCTTGACGCCATTCTCGTTCCGGATCAAAAAATCATCTTCTGGTATATACGATTCGGCGTGGTTTGCCCTATCGCCTTATGGGTTCTTTGGTTTTCCTTTCGTCCGGGATTTAAAAAATACAACCAGCACAGTTTGTTTTTCATGTGCCTCGTGGGCGGTGCGGGGATCGTTCTCATGGTGATCCTCGCCAATCCTCCGGCGACCTATTCCTATTACGCCGGCATCATCCTGATCTTCATCACCATATACACGTTCATCCGGATGAGGTTTTTGTGGGCCGTATCGTGTTCCTGGCTCATTTTTCTCTGTTATGAAATCGGTGCAGTCTGGTTTGCAGGAACTCCCGATATCATGCTGATCAATAACAACTTCTTCTTTGTATCAGCCAATGTCCTCTGCATGCTGGCGGGGTATTCCATAGAAATAAACAGCCGGTCACGATTTTTATCGGGTTACAGGCTCAAACAGGCAAAAGACGAACTCGCCGCGATCAATCAGGAGCTGGACCTGCGGGTCAAGGAGAGAACCCAGGAGCTGATGACGGCAAACGTCAGCCTTAATAAAGAGATCCAGGAACGGATCCATTCCGAAAAAACCAGAATCAGAATGGAAAAGGAACTCAGCAGAAAACAGAAACTGGAAGCCATTGGAACCCTTGCCGGCGGAATAGCCCATGATTTCAATAATATTCTTTCGGCAGTGATCGGATTTTCGGAATTGACCCTTCAGTCTCTGGATAAAACCTCGAAAGAACACGCCCATATATCTGCGATCCTGAAAGCCGGATCGAGGGCGGCCGAGCTTGTCCGCCAGATCATGACGTTCAGCCGCCAAACGGAACAGGAAGTCAAACCTATCAAATTGGGACAGATTGTAAAGGAGGCTCTGAAACTGATCCGGGCCACCATTCCAGCCGGAATCGAAATTATCCAGGTGATCGAAAGCAGCTCCACCATCATCGCCGATGAAAGCCAGCTTCACAGAATCGTGATGAATCTCTGCACCAACGCCTATCACGCCATGGAAGAAGAGAAAGGAACCATTGAGGTGCGGGTGGAAAACAAGATCATCGACCAGGGATTCACACAAATCGCGGAACCGGTGGTTCCGGGAGAATATGTATCACTGACCATAAGCGACACGGGATGTGGCATGACACCGGAGGTCATGGAAAAGATTTTCGATCCTTTCTTCACCACCAAATCCGCCGACCATGGAACAGGGATGGGACTTTCGGTGGTCCACGGTATCGTCAAGCAGTACAATGGTAATATCCATGTTTACAGCGAACCCGGCCAAGGGACAACGTTCGCGATCCTTTTGCCGGTCAGCCGCAGGGGCAGGGCCGAGGATGCGGTTCAACTGGCTGAGATGCCGAGGGGTAGCGAAACCGTCATGGTGGTCGATGATGAAGGAACCCTCGTCAACATAATGCAACAGAACCTGGAATCTCTCGGGTACACGGTGAAAGGATTCTCGGACAGCGTCGCTGCCGTGGACTATTTTTCAGATCATTACGCCGAATTCGATCTGATCGTAACCGATTACAGCATGCCGAAAATGACGGGGATTGAACTCTCCGAAAAAATGCTGGATATAAGGAAGGATATTCCGATCATCCTTTGCACCGGCTACGGCAAGAACATCACCCGGCAGAAAATAAGATCCAAAGGGATTCGTGCCCTGTTGATGAAACCCCTTACACGGCATTCCATCTCCACAGCTTTGAGAGAAATTCTGGATGACCGCAACGAATCAGTCCAGCCGCCGGGTGAAAAGAAATCATTGGAATAATAAGCCCATGAAGGATGGGGCATTGGGTAGCCAATCGTGAGATTGGCGTTCCCAGGGATCGACGCAAACTCCAACAGTGTTTATGCCTTTCGCCCCTCCAGATAGTTGCTGTAAAGCACGCTGGCACACAGGGTCAGGAACTTGACCATATCCGTGTCGCTCCTTGATGTCAGAATCACCGGCACCTGGGCGCCCAGGACGATATTGGCCACTTCGGCTCCCATGGTCATCACCCAGCTTTTGTAAAGGATGTTTCCGCTGACGATGAAGGGAACCACAAGGATATCGGCCCGTCCAGCTACAGGGTGGTCGATGAATCCCTTCTTTTCGGCAAATTCCTCATACAGGGCAATATCGTAGGAAAGAGGTCCGAAAACATCGGCGTCCGGCCATTCGCGCTCGGAAAGGGTTCGGGCGTGGACCGTGGTGGGGATGCTGGCGGTGGGGACTTCGTTGGCGTCCAGAATGGCGATTTTCGGGCGCGAAACCCCAAGGCTTTTTGCCACATCGATGGCGTTGTTGATGATATCGAGGCCGCTGTCGGCCTTGTCTCCGGTAAAAAGCTCCGGGTTGATGCCAGGATCGGTGAGCATGATCAGGCGATCCACTCCCGGAATTTCGAAGATCCCCACAAGGGAAAGGCGTCTTCCGGTGCCGATGCCGCTTTTTTTGTCCAAAATGGCTTTCACATAGGCCGAGGTGTTGATCTTGCCCTTCATGATCATATGGGCTTTTTTCTGCCGAATAATTTCAACACCTTTGACTGAGGCCGCAAGTTCGTAATCGTTATCTTCGGCCTTGATATCGACGAATTCGTATCGGTCGGGATACTTTATTTCCTCGCCGCAAAGGGCCCTGGTTTTTTCAATATTCCCCACAAGGTAGGCTTTTCCGATAATCTGTTCATCGATGGCCCTGTTCACAGCTGAAAGGCTTGTTTCATCCGGGCAGATCAGAACTATATTCCTGCGTTCGATCAGTTTCGCAGCCTCAATGATCGCCTTCATGGCCCGGCCACGAGTCATGTCCACCATGGAATCGCTTTTATAGATGGCGGCGACAAGACGGGTTTTTTCCGTGATGGCATTCACCGAATGGGGCAGCGCGGAATCAAAATAGAGCGTATCGCCCTCCTCAAGGATATATTCCTTTCCATCGACCATGATGGACAGTCGCCCTTCCGTGACAAAGAGAAATTCCTGGCCTTCATGGCGGCTGACCTCCACGTTTTCCGGGTCTTTTCTGTAAATGGTCACAAGGAGGGGCTCCATTTTCCGTCCGGCGTAGGTGGGTGAAAGGCATTCGTAATCGATGCTTCCGGCTTTCATCATTTTAGCCCGTTCTTCCGGCCTGGTTTTAATCGCCTTTTTCTCGCCGTATTCCTTTCCGTAAAGCAGAGCAGGGATATCGGTCTTGAGTACCGTGACGAGTTTCAGAAGATCGGAAACGCCCGGAGAATAGCTCCCCTCAAAAAGCTGTTCCAGTTTTTCATCATCATAACCCAGAACCGAAGCGATCCGCTCTTTACTGACGTTTTTTGCTGCCATATATTTTTTTATGTTTATGCCTATGTCGCCTGTGCCCATAACCTGTATTCCTTTCCCCCGTCGGTGACGTAAAACCATCCATTTAATCCGTATTCCGGACGATATCAAAATGACGGATCGGGTGAAACCTAAAAGTGCTTGCAAGATCACTTCCCAAGTGTTTCAAAAAAAGATTGTCTGTCATATGGCTGCATGATAGGGTTAGCTATACTTAGCTATGTTGTCCGACAAATCCTGCGGAGGGCGAAGGAGATTAAACATGCACACCGTCAATATGCACGAAGCAAAAACCCGTCTGTCTTTTCTCGTCAAAGAAGCTTTGAAAGGGGAGGATGTGATCATCGCCAATGCGGGGAAACCGCTGGTGAAACTCGCTCCTGTCCAGCCATCACTTGAACCGCGTATTCCCGGCAGATACAAAGGCCTCATAACCATGGCCGACGATTTCGATAACACCCCGGATGATCTGATCAACGCCTTCGAGGGCGATGCATGACGGGCTATCTTCTCGACACCCATGTGCTTCTCTGGTGGATTTCAGACGATGGACGACTGGGAAAACAGACACGGGAAATCATCGGAAACGGCAAGAACGCTATTTTTATCAGCGCTGCCACAACCTGGGAAATATCCATCAAAAGATCCCTCGGAAAAATTCAGGCCCCGGAAAACATGGATGCCATTGTTGACGAAGAGCGTTTTATCAGACTACCCATCAGCCTCGCCCACGGAGATAAGGCCGGAATCCTTCCCGCTATCCACAGGGACCCTTTCGACAGGATGCTTGTGGCCCAGGCCACCTTCGAGGATCTGATTCTCATCACTTGCGATACACGGATTATGGCGTATGAGGTCCGAACGATGAATGCGGATCTATAATAGGCGAGAACGAGTCCCCTCAATGCTGTAGACTTATGCCGTGAGTTATCGCTCCGGGTCTCCGCCACTGAGTGTACGACAGGAGGCTCTTGCCTCCGTGTTTGCCGAACCTGGGTGTAACTTTCATGCCTTTAGAGGGCTTCGGGCTAAAATAACAATTTGAAATCACCGGAGCATTTGCCATCATTGGGGGATATGCATTTCTCAATTTCAGGAGAGATTTCAAAATTGATTCCCAAAGCCATGAGCCAACATTTTATCCTGTAAATGGGGCCGCATTCATAGTCATCATTGACTCCAAGTAATTTAATTCCGTTATATGCAAAACACCGCTTATCATTAAACTCCCAATGGATGACGTTTTCACTTGGAAAACTTAAAATCACATTCATGAAATCAGGCACAAGAATGTCCGAAATGGACGAAAAAAAACCTTTAAATTCTTCATATGTTTCAATCCTGACATCTTTGATTCCAAGTGCTTTTTTTATGTGTTTGATTTCAATGGTAGCCAATGAACGTATGGCCGATTTATTCAGTTTATTTGCAGTTTCAATTCCAAACTCAAGGAATGAATTATAAAACCACATTCCATCGTGAGTCATCCAACACTTGCTGATAAGATCCGATAATTCATTTTTGCTAAGGCGATCAATAAGTTTCATCTGATTCCCTTTCGATTATGGAAGCAAGATTTCTTCAAAATAACAATACCAAGACACTATCTGCATAAAAGTCTAAAAAAGCCGTACTTTTTTTCATATCGTAGTTCCTTATAAGTGATGACTAATTTCAATACAATTTTATTTTATGTTACTTCAAAAGATTCTTTTGTGTCTTGATGCATCCTCGAATCATTTAAAAATTTTCTTGACCGCTCCTGAACCATGTTTTATATATCAAGAAATCTTGATATATTGATATTTGGAGTTTCATGAACAGTCTGACCTATTTCAAAGCCCTTTCTGACAGCACACGCATCAGGATATACAACGTTCTTCTCGATCACGAATTATCTGTGAATGAGCTGGTGACTCTTCTTGATATGGGGCAGTCACGGGTGTCTCACCATGTGAAGATTCTTGCGGATGCGGGGCTGCTGACGTGCAGGCGCAGCGGCGTCTGGTCGTTCTATTCAGCGGAAAAGGGTCAGGCCATCGCCGGATTCAGCGAGGCTGTTCGGAGCCTGTTCAAGGAAGAATCGTCACTTGGGGATGATCTGAAAACGGCGGTGAAGATCATCGGTGAGCGAAGCGTCACCACGCGGCAGTTCTTTAACACCATCGCGCCCCAGTGGGATTCGCTGAAAAAAGAAATCCTAGGCTCGTTCGACATCAATCAGGCCATATCGGGAAATCTTGAAGGTTTCAACGTAGCGGCGGATCTGGGATGTGGAACAGGGGAACTGATGAGCTACCTTAAAAACAAGGCTGGACGTGTCATCGGCGTGGACAGCTCTCAGAAGATGCTTGAAGAGGCTCGGAAAAGGTTTTCCAGGCAAAGCGGTTATGTGGATTTGAGGCTGGGTGAACTGGAACATCTGCCCATGAAAGACGGAGAGGCCGATCTGGCGGTGATCTCGCTGGCACTTCATCATCTGTCCGAACCCCAGTTTGCCGTCAAGGAAGCATCACGGGTTCTGACCAAGGGCGGAACGCTGATTGTTGCAGAACTGGAGCAGCATGCTAATGAAACTCTGAGAAAAAATTACGGCGACCGTTGGCTGGGGCTTTCAAAGGAGGATGTGTCGGACTGGCTTGTCCAATGCGGATTTAAACTGGGTACTGTCACATCCCACAACCTTCATAAGTCCCTTGTTTTACATATATACACATCAAAAAATAATTCATAACACGTATTTAACATCAAGGAGAAAAACATGACCGTTCAAGAACTCGATCTAACACTTTCATACAAAGTGGCCGACATGAGCCAGGCTGATTTCGGCATCAAAGACATGCAACTTTCTGAAAATGAAATGCCGGGCCTGATGTCCTGCCGCGCAAAATATGGCAAGGACAAACCCCTTAAAGGACTGAAAGTCACGGGCAGTCTTCACATGACCATCCAGACCGCCATGCTTATCGAAACCCTTTACGAACTGGGTGCAGACATCCGCTGGGCTTCCTGCAACATCTTCTCCACCCAGGACCATGCCGCAGCCGCCATCGCCGCCAACAAAACAGCCGCTGTTTATGCCTGGAAAGGTGAATCTCTGGAAGAATACTGGTGGTGTACGGAAATGGCGCTCACATGGCCTGACGGAAGTGGTCCTGATCTGATCGTGGACGATGGCGGCGATGCCACCATGCTGATTCACGAAGGCGTGAAAGCTGAAAAAGATCCGTCTATTCTCAATCGTACTCCGGGCAACGAAGAAGAGGGCTGCTTCCTTGACCGCTTGAAAATGAGCTACAAGAACGATCCCCAGAAATGGACGAAGATCGCCGCCAAGATCAAGGGCGTTTCCGAAGAAACCACAACGGGTGTGGCCCGGCTTTACCAGCTCCAGAAAGCGGGTCAGCTCCTTTTCCCGGCCATCAATGTGAACGATTCGGTGACCAAATCCAAATTTGACAACCTCTACGGCTGCCAGGAATCTCTGGCTGACGGTATCAAACGCGCCACAGATGTGATGATCGCCGGAAAAGTGGTGGTAATCGCGGGTTATGGCGATGTGGGTAAAGGCTGCGCAGCTTCCATGCGCGGTTTCGGCGCCCGTGTTCTGGTCACGGAAATCGACCCGATCTGCGCTCTTCAGGCGTCCATGTCCGGTTATCAGGTTGTGACTATGGAAGAAGCGGCTCCCATGGGCGATATTTTTGTTACGGCAACGGGCAATTACAAGGTGATCACGCCTGCCCACATGGAAGCGATGAAAGACGAGGCCATCGTCTGCAATATCGGTCACTTCGACAATGAAATCGATATGGCTTACCTTGAAAAAACACCGGAATGCAAAAAACTCAACATCAAACCCCAGGTGGATAAATGGACGCTGAAATCAGGCCGTTCCATCATTATCCTGGCTGAAGGCCGCCTTGTAAACCTGGGTTGCGCCACCGGCCACCCCAGCTTCGTGATGAGCAACAGCTTCACCAACCAGACATTGGCCCAGATCCGTCTGGCCACTGAAAAACACGACAAACAAGTTTACACCCTGTCCAAAAAACTCGACGAAGAAGTGGCACGCCTCCATCTTGGACGTCTTGGCGTGAAACTCACCACGCTGACCCAGGAACAGGCCGATTACCTGGGCGTCAGTGTTGACGGGCCTTATAAGGCGGATCTTTACAGGTATTAATATAGTGTGTTTGTCCATAAACGTCCGCTGGGCGTTTATGGAAATTGATCTTGTGCCTCCGGCAGCCCTGCCGGGGGCCAAACTTTTGAAAAGTTTGACAAACGGGTTTTTTCTTATCTATACTTCTAACCAGTTTTTTCCGGCGGGATTTGTTCGAACATTGCCCCGCCAATTCCAGCTCAACCGCCATTTTAAATGATAGTCTCTATAAAACAAAAGGTGGCTCAATGCCTGAAAAAAATTCTTCTGTTGCCCATCCACTCATTGGAACTTGGATTACCGACAATGAAGATTCTGATGCAGCATTCTCCATTACGTTCGAGGATGGGGCATTTAAGGTTCATGGATTTTGCAGATCAGACGGTGAGGAGTTTGAAATCAGTAACTTGGAATGGAATGGTGAGTGGCTGAGGTTTACTGCAAAAATGTTATCTACTGATACAATATCCAAGAATGCCTTCCGAATTCGTCCTGATGGTAGGGCAAATTTGGAACTCACTATCTTTGAGGTCTGGAAAAAAAAGGCGATTAATATTAATGAACCTCCACAAACATGGAAAAACTTCTGAGGCACAACAAGAGATCTTCAGAGCTTAACAATCAAATCTACTCCAACGAAATTGAACGAGGGGCTGTTGCGCGATGCGATTAGACGTGGAGCATATTAAGTCAACAGCATTATCAGGCGGGTTGGTTCAAATTATTGCAAGTCGCCTGTGAGGCCTGCACTCCCGTGCATCATCTTGGTCGGACTGGAGTCAGCCCCGTCTATCTAACCGCCATTTTGAAATGGCATGGATCAGATAGCCAGATAAATAGCCATATATTTATATTGAAATAAATTCTTTTCCGCCCTATCATGAAACATGAATAAACGATCTGATTTTGAGTGGGATTGCAATAAAGACGAGGCGAACCAGGAAAAACATGGTGTTTCTTTTGCTTTGGCTCAACTTGCTTTTATAGATCCTAATCGTGTTATCCTTGAGGATCTCGACCACAGTGATGATGAGAATCGATTACTGCCTTGGTAAGACTCTGATGGAATAATGACGGTTCGATTTACCTACAGAAATAATAAAATCAGAATTATTGGTGCCGGATACTGGCGGAAAGGAAAAAAGATATATGAAAGCGAAAATAAAATATTCGGATGAGCCCATGGGTAAGGTTAAGGTTATCACAGATTTTTTGCCTTCACCCGAAAAGCTGGCCTTAAAAGATGAAACCGTCAAAATCACAATATCATTGAGCAAAACGAGTGTTGACTTCTTTAAAAAAGAGGCTAAAAAATATAACACTCAATATCAAAAAATGATCCGAAGACTTCTGGATGAATATACTGTTCATCAGTAGACGCAATTCCATAACCACTTATTGCACTGAATTTTGGGAATCATATTATAAGAAGACCAATGAAACTGATAAGAACATCCATCCTCGCGGTCTCATTAATCATAATCACCGCAACTTCATCATCCGCATCAGACGCGGAAAAAATCGTGAAAGACGCTTTTGATTACTGGCGGGGGACGGCTTCGGTTTCAACAACGGAGATGGTCATTCATCGTCCGGCATGGGAAAGGCGGATGATCATTGATGCCTGGACTCAGGGAGAAAGGGATTCCCTTTTCGTGATCACGTCTCCTGCGAAAGACAAGGGAAATGGCACTTTGAAGCTCGGCGAAGACATGTGGATGTACAATCCCAAGGTGAACCGGGTGATCAAACTGCCTCCGTCGATGATGAGCCAGTCCTGGCAGGGTTCGGACTTTTCCAATAACGATCTGGCCAAATCGGACAGTCTGATCCGCGACTTCACCCACTCCCTCACCGGAGAAGAAAAACACGAAGGCAAACGTGTTTACCTGATCACGTCCCTGCCCAAGCCCGACGCGCCTGTGATCTGGGGCATGATCCGTTTGAAAATCAGGGAAGACCGGATTCTTCTTGAAGAGACGTTTTACGATGAAAACAAGGAACCGGTGAAAACCATGACCGCCTGGGATATCCGAATGGTGGGTGGCCGTCTTTTTCCCATGCAGTGGAAAATGCGAAAATCGGACAACGAAAAGGAATACACCCTGATGGTTTATAATAAGTTGGCGTTCAAAGACAAACTTGCACCGGGGGTGCTGTCATTTAACAATCTGAAAAATCCAAAATAAAAAACCCATAACTGAACATTAAAGATGGCGTAAAACCCTGGCCGCCGTGGTATGGGGAGCGTCGCCCCGGGGGCAGTCCACAACCAGATCGGCGTATCTGAGGTATAAAATATCCCGTTCTTCGAGGAGGGACTGGAAATTCTGTCCCGGTTTTCTGACAACACCCCGTTTTTCTGGGTCTTCAAGGCGGCTTAAAAGCAGATCAAGTTCGGCCCGGAGATAGATGACACGGCCAAGGCTTTTTAAATGGACCATGGCCTGTTCTCCGTAAACCACGCTGCCACCTGTGGAAATCACGGTTTTTTCAGCGCGAATCGATAGGACGTGATCCTCTTCATGACGGCAGAAGCCATCAAGACCTTCTTCGGTGATGATCGTGTGGAGATCACGGCCATCCCGCTTCCTGATGTACTCGTCCGTGTCCATGAAAGAAAGGGAGAGGGTTTCCGCCAGAATTCGGCCCACCGTGCTTTTTCCCACGGCGGGCATTCCCACAAGAATGATGTTGGATTTTGTATTCATGGATCAATCATAACACAGAATTAAAACTTTTTAAGAGCCTTGTTCATCAGGGTTGTGGCGGCTGTTTTCTGAGCTGCTTCGGATAATCCCGGTACAAGCATGGTAATAATCAGATAATGGGGTCCCTTGAACGTATTCAGCTGAACCATGCCGTAACCCGGACTTGAAAAAAACGAACGGTCGCCGATTCCCGGTGCATCAACCACGGGTATTTTTCTCTTCTTAAGTTCTTCCATCACCTTGGGTGCATTTTCACCCGGTGCCGCAACCTTTGAAAGAACACTGAAAACACCGCCTGCTCCCACCGTATACTGGCAGGGTGCTCCGGCAGCGGCATTTCCTGAGCCGGTCAACTTTCCATCGCTTACGTCCTGACCGATAACAGCCTTGATTTCTGCTTTGGTCAGAATGCTGCACGGGGCCATTGTCTTCGGATTCTGAGCCATGGCCAGGCCGGACAAGAGCAGTATGGCTGAAAAAACAATTACTAAAATACGGGTCATGTGGTTCATCTGTTTCATTTTATCCTCCTTGAAATGGGGCGGGTTCAAACCCGATCCATTGAGATGTGTCATAAGGAAATATACGTATCGTAATGCCGGGAAAAAAGCCAGCCACCTTTCAAAAATAGCAACATCGTTCAATACAGACATGATTGTTCTGGTTTATTTTCATTCATGATGATTGAAAAACCCGACATGAAAGGAGACGAAATGAAAACGATGACTGAATGTTTATCCAAAGGCTTAACAACTTGCATTGACAAGGATATCGAGGCCCAGGAGCTTGCCTGGGTTCCCCATCCCACATTCAAAGGAGTTTCACTGAAACATCTTATTAAAGGAACGGAAACAGGCGGGCTGCTGAGTTCACACATGGTTCGTCTTGAGCCCCATGCTGTTCTGGAAGAACATACCCACGAAAACCAGTGGGAACTTCATGAGGTCATTGAGGGTAAAGGGTGTTTTCTTCTTGATTCAAAAGAGGTAATCTATGTTCCGGGGAATATGGGAATCATCCCAAAAAGGACACGGCACAAGGTGGTTGCCGGAGAAAGCGGACTGGTTCTGATGGCGAAATTTTTTCCGGCGTTATTGTGAGTCAGGAGAGCAGGTTAAAGGGACATGAAGACACTTGCGGGGAAAAATTCGGTCCGTTTTTATAAAACCTCCGAATCCATGAACATCAGTGCGGTTCACGGTGAGAATGTCGCCCATGGCTTCCCTCGCCACGCCCATGACGTTTACTGTATTGGCTATGTTCATCAGGGCTCCCGTATCATCAGGAAAAACGGCGTATCCACGGTGATACCTGAAGGCGACCTGTTCGTTCTTAACCCTGGAGAAGCCCATGAGTGCAACTCCTTGAATGGAGCCCACTCCTATTCGGTTATCTGCACCGGAACGGAGGTCATGGACACTCTGTCCAGCCAGATATCCGGCAAGGACTCTGCCACATCGTATTTCAGGGATTTGCCGATTCATGACAACTCCCTGAAAACCCTTTTCCTTCGGTTTTTTTCGGTTATGGAAGACTCCCTCTCGATCCTTGAAAGGGATGAAGCCCTGTTGGCTCTGCTTTCAACCCTTGTCCTGCGTCACAGCATCAATGGACCGGAACTGAAAAATACAGGTTTGCATGACGATTCAATGATCCGGGTCCGGGAATTCATCACGGAGAATTACGCAAGGGATCTTTCCCTGAAACAATTGTCAGGGATCGCCTGCCTCAGTCCTTTTTATTTTCAGCGGATATTCCTTGAAACCACAGGTGTCTCACCCCATGACTATCTGGTTCAGCAAAGGATCAGGAAAGCAAAGGATTTTCTGGCTTCTGGCAGCAGCCTTGCCCAGGTGGCCCAGGACACAGGATTTGCCGATCAAAGCCACTTCACCCGGATATTCAAACGGTTGACCGGAATCACGCCGGGAGCCTTTTGCCGTTCCATCCGTCAATTCTGATCATCCAATTACAACACTTTATTATTTAATCGGCTTATGGACAGACAACCGATTCCGTTGTATTGAGAACAGGACAGGACGGCGAACTCCAAAAATCATTTACGATCAGGCCATGGAAACAATCATCTTCACATACGACAAAGAACAGTCTCGGAAAAACGGTGAGTTCACCGTGATTTTGACACCGGCTGTTTCTAACAGAGGACGATGGGAAATCGTAAAAGGTTCAAGGATCTTCTACGTGAAAGATCTTGAAACCGTCGCTGCCCGCTGTCCTGACAAGACCCTTTTCAGGACAGCTCTTGAGTGCGAAATGGCTTTCAGAAAAATCGAGGGCCGGTTTTTCTCACAGAACCAGGAATTCACACGGCTTCGTGTGGCTGGCCGTCAACTTTTCACGTTCATCACCGCCTGCCAGAAACGAAAAATCCTGATCCAGCCAGACGGATTTCCCACATCGTTCCGCATAGACAAAGATGTGGTTCCTGAAATCGGTGTTGAAAACGAGCGGCTGGTGGTCCATATAGGGAATCTGTCCACCACCGACGCGGATATCATCGTAAAAACCATGCCAGTCACCTTGATCAAAGAAAACCGAATCGTTCAGTTGCGGCAGGACATCCCTTTTTCTCTGCTCAAAGAAATACCCACAGACAAAGCTCTGGCCGAAGCGGACCAAAACCGGCTGCTCATAGACCTTGCAAAACATACCGACAAACTGAGGATCAGAAGCACCGGAAAAACAGAAATCAAAACCGTTCGGAATACCCCGGTTCAGGCCGTGCTGAGCCTTGATGAACCGGCCATCAAAGCCCGGCTTTACTTCATGTATGAAGGCAACACGGTCAAGGACAACGACGGGATTAAGGTGATCTGCGACATCACCCGTCACCTGGAAATCCACCGGAACCGTGAGGCGGAAGAGGGCTTCAAAACCGTTCTTTTGTCCCTGGGTTTTACCGTGATTCCTGAACGTGATTTCAACTGGCGTGCCCCTGACCGCCCGTTGGAATCCCTGGTTCCCGCCCTTGAAAATCATAGCTTCATGTTAAGAATCGGAAAACGGCGACTTGCCGAACCGGTTTCCGTCCGCTGGACTGTCAAAACTGAAAACAGCCGCATCCGGGTGGGAGGGACGGTGGTTTCAGGTGATTTCCACATGGGTGCTGACGGACTGTTTCAATCGTACAAAGACGGAAAACGTTATGTGGAACGGTCCGACGGTTCATTGGGCATCATATCCGGCGAAGTGTGGAGCATTCTATCGGGATTGTCGGCAAGCGGAACCGTGGAAAAGGGTTTCGTCACCTTCAACAAAGCCGATTTCACAAGCGTCCGATCCTGTCTGGGGCTTGCAGATGGAGTCGAAACCGATCCGTCTTACGAGGCTCTTTGCCGTTTTGCCGGTCGGGTCGACGGCGTCAGGCACTACTCCGTTCCCAAGGATCTTGAAAACGTGCTTCGGCCTTATCAGGTTCTGGGTTTCAACTGGCTGAGAACGCTGAAAGATCTGGGCCTGAACGGAATTCTTGCTGACGACATGGGGCTGGGAAAATCGGTTCAGGTGCTGACCCTGATCAAAAGCCTGAAAGAGGAAGGCTTGCTGACCCGGCCTGTGTTGCTGGTGGCGCCCAAAACCCTGATTTTCAACTGGGAACTTGAAATCAAGAAATTCGCGGCGGACCTTTCGGTCTATTCCTTTGGTGGTTCGGCCCGCATCAGAAATCCGGAATTTCTGGAAAAACATCAGATCGTCCTCACGTCTTACGGACTTCTGCGAACAGAAACACCTCTTTTATGCACCGTGCAATGGGAATACGTGATTCTCGACGAGGCCCACGCCATTAAAAATGCTGAAACAATGACATCGAAAGCGGTCAAACACATTCCGGCCGCAAATCGGCTGTCCATCACCGGAACGCCGGTGGAAAATTCAGCAGCCGACCTCTGGAGTCAGTTCGATTTCCTGATGCCCGGATTTCTTGGTGGCCTTGCTTCGTTCAAGGATACTTACACCGACAGCACAAAAAACCTTGAACGACTCCGGGAAAAAACAAAACCCTATGTTCTCCGGCGTCTGAAATCCCAGGTTCTGGCCGAACTACCCCCGAAAACGGACGTGACCATTTACTGCGATTTCACGGAAGACCAGAAATCCGTTTACGACCAGGCCCTGATGGTGGCCCGTGACGAAATGGCAAGTATGGAAGGAGCGCGTTCTTTTCACATTCTCCGCCTGATCCTCCGCTTGCGGCAGATTGCCTGCCATCCCAATTTGGCGGTAAAACACAGCAAGAAGCCCCTTTCCAGCGGAAAAACAGAAGAGGTCTATCACGCCGCCATGGAGATTCTGTCCGAAGGCCACAAGATCCTGGTATTTTCCCAGTTCACCCGTCATCTTCAACTGATCGAAAGCCTTTTTCTCCGTCACAAAATTCCCTCGTTTTATCTGGACGGACGGACAACGGACCGGGCCGGAGTGGTCCAGTCTTTCAAGTCCCACAACGGCCCCTGTCTTTTTTTCATCTCTCTCAAAACAGGCGGAACAGGCCTCAACCTCAACGAAGCCTCCTATGTTTTTCTTCTCGACCCCTGGTGGAATCCCGCCGTGGAAAACCAGGCCATTGACCGCTGTCACCGCATTGGCCAGCACCAGCCCGTCACCGTGTACCGCTTTATCACACGCGGTTCCATCGAAGAAAAAGTCGACGACCTGAAAACCGCCAAAAAAGCCATCGAATCCGCCGTCATCGACGAATCGGTTCCCCAGTATCTGCCTTTTGATGAGCGAACGATGAAAAATCTGATAGTTTCAAATTGAAGTTTCAAAAATCTGAAAAGCCAACTGTGGGTTCGACTCCATATACAGCATCAGATTTGACCTAATACCCACCGGTTGGTATGTTATCGCTCCATCAATAAACTTCACGGATCATGTCGGAGCCGGGCGGCGAGAAGCGACGCCGACTGCTGAACAGAAAAAGGTTGCAAGTGAAAAACCGGTACGAAAAACAGAGCTCCCGCCCGGTCCCATGCAATGAATGGTTAGAACTATGAAGCTATTTTTTAAGCTCGGCAATTGTTTTCAAGATATCTTGTTTTCCCGATTCGGTGTCTGTGCATTGCTGAAGCATATTATACGCAGCAAGACATTCCGTATATTCCGGATTTTTCTCCATTCTATCTATCAATATTGACATACGTTTCTTGGCTTTATCAAGATATGGGGATTCCTCAACAAGTTTCATTAACTCAGGGTAAGTGTTTTTAAATTTTGCAACTGCTTCACTAACCTGATTTGATTCTTGAGGAGAATACCTTTTGCACATTTCTTCAGCACCATATGTAAGCTGATATACTCGTGAAACAATTTTAGCTTTTTGTCTTTCAAGAGAACCCTCTTGAGCCGCAGAAATACCTACGAAAAGAGTCCATACAGCCATTAACACTATCATTAGGGATACAAATATTCTCATTTAATGCCTCCTTATTCAAACGTAGTTTAGGTAAAAAAGATCTAACTATGTTCCGCTTATTTCACCAAGAATCCAAAAGATTGATTGAGTTGCTCTAATATTCTTAAACGAAATCCCCGTTTCACATTTACGGGATTCCGTCCTTTTAGATTCAAACATTTGTTGTCATACCGGTAGGTCATATTGAGCCTCCATGTTAGGACTGCTGGATAAAAACCGGTTCTTAACAGAGCTGTTATCGTTCTTACAATTATCCTGTCAAATCTGTAGTACTGCACATAAAGCCAGTCCGCACCGTCCTGTAAGTCCTTCGGTGACATTAATTTGGGTTCAATTACTGTATGTCTGTAATCATAATGGTCCCAGTTGTTGTCGATTATCCGGCCTTCTTTTTCAAACTGCATTCTCAATGGCGTTCCTGGCTGGGGCGTTAATATTGCAAGTTGAAGAGCTCCTATTCCCGCTTGCTCAAGGAATTCCAGATTTCTTTGAAAAACCCCTCTATCATCACTGTCAAGGCCTACAATCATCCCTGCCTGAACCCCGATTCCCGCTTTATTAATCTTTCTGATTTTCTGTTTATATTCTTCTGGCTTGTTAAATACCTTATCAACCATTGAAAGATTTTCTCTGTTAACAGATTCAATACCGATAAAAAGCCCTATACAGCCTGCCTTTGAAGCATATTCGAGCAGTTCGTCATCATCTGCAATTTTAATGGAGCACTGGCTGACCCAGTGTTTTTTTAGAGGAATCATTTTTTTAAACAGCGCCATCGCGAATTCTCTGTCTGCAATGATATTATCATCTACGAACATAAAATTCGTTTCAGCGGATTTCACTTCTATCAGAACCTTGTCCAATGGTTTTGATCGATGGTTGTTTTTAAAAAAAGCTGTAACAGAGCAAAACGTGCATTTATGCATGCAGCCTCTTCCCGTCTGAACCGCATCGGTTGTTATATAATGTTTTTTTGTTAGTTCAAGGAGGTCACGCCTTGGCATCGGAACATGATCCAGAGACTGAAAGCTGCTTTCATAAAGCTTCTTGAAACAGCCTTTTTCAACATCCTCAAGAACCGTCGGCCATGTGTCTTCGGCTTCTCCTGAAACAACGATATTAAAATACCGTTGTGATTCGCTTGGATTCAACGTGGGGTGAAAACCGCCTGCCACTGTGACAATGCCCCGTTTTTGAAAATATTCTGAAATTTCATAAGCCCGATTCGCAAGCCCTGTCATAAATGTAATACCAACCAGATCCGCATCGATATCATAATCAATCGCTTGAACATTTTCGTCACAAATAACAACCTCATGTTTTTCTGGTGTAAGTGCAGCCAATGTTGTCAAGGAAAGGACACTGAAGCGAAGCATCTTTCGCTTCAAAACAGACCCATTCGGGGATTTGACCCGAAATTGTTCGCATGCTGGAAGTACAAGATAAATTTTCATGGTGATCCTCCATTAGTTAGTTGTATGGAGTCGGCTATATTCATTTAACATGCCAAAGATGTAAATTTTGATATATATAAATATAACTGGGTGTTAACATATTATAACTGGGTTAATTATCATATATAATGATAACGCATTTGCATATCATGTATACATACTGTGCGTTTATCAGATTTTTCTCCTGGGCAAATCAACCGTAATCAGATTGAAAGGCCCGATCTTTCGGTTCAAGGATTTGGGTGTTTTGTGTTATTAATAAAGGCAAGACATACCCTGACCTGGATTGTCGTTGATATATCCGGTCGGCAAATTAACACAAAAACCGGAGAAGGTTGTGTATATTGCCAGAACAAATATCAAAGGACGAAGCTGTTTTTCTATTCGAAAATCCTTCCTGGAAAACGGGGTGTTCCTGAGCCGAGAACTGATGGATCTGGGTGGAGATCCAAGGATATTCGTGCGGTACCCCCATGGGCGTTCTTTTTATGTGGATGAAGCGATCGAAGACACTCTGAAATCCATGGGCGAAACGGTGGATTACGACAATCTGGAACGGATGTTCTGGCCTTTTGTCCGGCCCGATGTGAAGAGGCGATACGAAGGGGCTTGTTCACGGGCGAGCGAGAACAGTGAAACCATTGATGTCTCAGCTGTCCATCTCTTTGACAAGCGGCGGCTGTCCTATCTGAGAACCGGGGGCATGAACCAGCGGCATATTGGAACGGCTCCTGATAAACTGTTCAAAACGTTGACGGAAAAATCACGGGACGAGATTGAACAGCGGTTCATGGTCGATGAAAACAAACTTCCGGCCAGGGAGATCAAAGCCTATGTGTTTGTGATTTTCGATCTCCAGCGTCACTTCAACACTCTTTTCGCCCGGGAAATGCCACAGGCCCTGGATCAGGACAAGGTTGCGGATCATCTGCTTGATGATATCTGCATACTGAACAGGGACAAAGTGTTCTGGTCGGGCATGGACATGGAGAGTTCTCTTCACGCTTACCTGATCCGTTACCTGATCATGTTTTTTGATACGGAATACCAGAAACCCCGATTTCTTGAGGATATGGAATTCGCCAGGATGCACAGACGGCGGTATTATCGCCAGACCGAACGACCAAAGGACCAGGTTTACGCCGAAGCGACCACCGTTTTCGGGGTGTCTTACCAGGAGTTGAAAAGCATGAGCAAACGTCAGCTTCAGCGGTTATACAGAAAAAAAGCCAGGGATCTTCATCCGGATCATGGCGGTTCCCACGAGCAGTTCATTGAGTTTTCAAGGCTTTATGAAGAAATCATGTCTTTGATGGGTTGACGTTTTATCCCAGTAGCTGGGTTGATAAAGCTTCCCTTGTTGTGAAGGCCGCTTTTCCAGAATGTCCGCAATAAGGTTGGTGGTGTCCGATTTTTTAAGGGGCCAGAGAGGTGCCACCAGTTCGTCGGGATGGGGGTCTCCGGTGATGCGATGAATCACCATGGCGGGGTCGAGCCGTTCAAGATAGTCGCAGACCAGTTCAGAGTATTCTTCCCGTTCGAGACAGCGGAATTCATTGTTGGCATACATGGTTTCAAGGACGGTGCCTTTCACCACATAGAGAAGATGGATCTTGATGCCATCGACGCCCAGATCGGAAAGCACATCGGCGCTTTGGAGCATCATGTCCCGTGTTTCACCGGGAAGTCCCAGAATGATATGGGCGCAGACCTTGATGCCCTGGTCCTGTGCGGGTTTTACAGCGTTTTTAAAACAGGCGAAATCATGACCCCTGTTGATTTTTTTTAGTGTGGCATCATGGATGCTTTGAAGACCATATTCCACCCAGATCAGTTTCTGCCTGGCATAATCCCCCAGAAGGTCGAGAACGGGACCGCTCACACAATCCGGCCGTGTGCCGATGGAAAGGGCCACCACATCGTCGAAGGAAAGAGCTTCGTCGTAAACGGATTTCAAAGTTTCCAAAGAGGCATAGGTGTTGGTGAACGACTGGAAGTACACCATAAATTTTTTTGATTTGTAACGGCGGATTAGGCCAGGTTTGCTCTGACGGATCTGTTCACTGATGGAATGTCCCAGGGCATGGGCTCCGGTGCCTGAGCCTTTTTCGCTGCAATAGATACAGCCTCCATAGGAAAGAGAGCCGTCCCTGTTTGGGCATGAAAATCCGGCATCCACCGTGAGCTTCTGGACCCGCTCACCGAAAATTCCCCGGAGGTAGCTGTTCAAATCATTGTATCTTTTACGTTTCATTATCATCCAGATGTTGACCAACGAATTCCTGTCGCCTATACTGAAGAACTTTGGAATGTAGCATTCATCTTTATTGAATACAAGTAAAGGCGTAGATGTTTTATTACGGAAAAAAATACGATGTCATTGTTGTGGGCGCGGGCCATGCAGGGTGTGAAGCTGCTCTTGCCGCAGCCCGGATGGGGTGTTCGGTGCTTCTGATGGCCATTGATCTTGACAAGATTGCGGCCATGCCATGCAGTCCGTCCATCGGCGGAACAGCCAAAGGGCAGCTGGTCAAGGAAATCGACGCCCTTGGCGGCGAGATGGCAAAAATATCCGATCAATCGGCCATCCAGTACAAAACCCTGAACACCCGGAAAGGCCCGGCTGTTCATTCCACACGAACCCAGAACGACAAAACCCAGTACCACAAAGCCATGAAATCCGTGCTTGAAAAGCAGCCGAATCTGGATATCAAGCAGACCCTTGTGGAATCCCTTGTGGTTGAAGACGGGGCCGTCAAAGGCATTGTGGATTTTACCGGCTACGGATATCACGGTGAAAAAATCATCCTCACCACAGGCACGTTTCTTGGCGGACTTGTTCATATCGGAACAAGCAGCATCAGAGCAGGAAGGGCTGGTGAATTTGCCTCATACGGTCTGGCTGAAAGCTTGAGATCCCAGGGTTTCGAACTGGGTCGAATGAAAACGGGAACGCCTCCACGACTTAATAAACATACCATCGATTTTTCAAAGTTTATTAAACATACTTCGGATACGGACCCCAAACCCTTTTCCTTTTCAACACGCACCATCACGAATCTCCAGTTGCCCAGCTACATCGCCCACACCAACAGCCGGAGCCGGAAAATCATCATGGACAACTTGCATAGATCGCCCCTTTACTGCGGAACGATCAAGGGGATTTCAGCCAGATACTGCCCGTCCTTTGAAGATAAGGCCGTGAAATTCCCCCAGCGAGAATCCCATCATGTGATTCTGGAACCCGAAGGAATCGAAAGTGACGAGATTTACGCAAGCGGGCTGGGCAACAGCATGCCCCTTGATGTACAGATCGAGTTTGTGAGATCCGTGGAAGGCCTTGAAAATGTTGAAATCATGCGGCCAGCCTATGCCATTGAATACGATTACGTGAATCCCATCCAACTCAAACCCACATTGGAAGCAAAACGTGTGAAAGGCCTTTATATGGCCGGTCAGATCAATGGAACATCGGGTTATGAGGAAGCTGCGGCACAAGGGATATGGGCAGGAATCAACGCCGCATCGGCTGTTCAGGGAAGACCTCCCTTTGTGCTGGACAGATCCCAGGCCTACATCGCTGTGCTGGTGGACGATCTGGTGACACGGGGAACCAACGAACCTTACCGTATGTTCACATCACGGGCCGAATACCGACTGGTGATGCGTGAGGACAACGCAGACCTGAGGCTTGGTGAAATTGCTTTTGATCTGGGACTTGTTGACGCTGACAAGGTCAAAGAAATCAAGGACATGAAACAGAACATCGAGATAGAAATCGAACGGGTCAGGCGTACGGTCATCCGGCCACTGGCCGAAGTCAACGACTATCTGACGGGAAAAGGTTCCACAACCATTTCCCAGGGCATTCATCTCGACCAGCTCCTGAAACGGGCGGAATTGGATTACCACATGGTTGAAGTCCTTTCACCAAGCCAGGAAACGTTGGATGAAAGAACAGCGGAACAGGTTGAAATCGAAATAAAATACCAGGGGTATATCGAACGGCAGTTTTCGGAAATCTCCAAATTCAAAAGCCTTGAAAAAATAAAGATACCCGAAGATTTTGACTATGCGGCGGCGCACGGTCTGTCAAACGAAATGAAAGAAAAGCTGATCAAGGTAAAACCCTTGTCTCTTGGGCAGGCTTCCCGTATAGATGGAATGACGCCCTCGGCCATTTCCGTTCTGATGGTCAATTTTAAGAAAAAGGGCTTAAAAAATGGTGAAGCAGCGACAGCCAACAGCCTTGACACCTCATATTGAAAGAATTATTCTCTTAATGAAAGTTGAACAGGTTGAAATCCATATCTAGTGCCCGAACGGAAACGGCATCTTTTGGCCTGATACGGCGTTCTCGAAAATTTTGATCCTCGACGTAGCGCTGCTACGCCTGCGGTCAAAATTTTCTGCGGCCTTGTCTCAGACCAAAATCTACCGTTTCCGTTCAGACACTATCTATCAAGGTGTGACACCGTTCTGATCGGAAAAAACTCGTAAGAAGGAATTGGGAAGTATGGCTGACGTGGATTATTACAAAATACTGGGGGTTGAAAAAACTGCCACCCCTGATGAAATCAAAAAAAAATACAGAAAACTCGCCATGAAATACCACCCGGACAAAACTAAGGGTGATAAAGCTTCCGAGGAAAAATTCAAACAGATCAGCGAGGCCTATGCTGTCCTCAGTGATCAGGAAAAAAGGAAAGAATACGATACCTTCGGGTCTTCGGGTTTCAAACAGAAATACAGCCAGGAAGACATTTTCAGAAATTTTGACTTCGAAGACATCCTGCGTGGTTTCGGCTTCGGCGGTTTTGGTGGACCTCAAGGCGGCAGAAGAAGCCAGGGTGGTTTCACAGGCCACAGGCAACCCGTCAAAGGATCGGACCTGATGTATGAACTTCCTTTAACACTGAAGGAAATCGCAGAAGGGGCGACAAAAACCATCGCTCTTCATCATCAAAGCAGCGGTGGCCAGTTGAATGTTAAGATCCCCAAAGGCATGATCGAAGGAAAGAAAATCCGCCTTTCAGGCAAAGGTGAAGCCGGTCCTTTCGGCGGGTCACCCGGAGATTTGTTTATCAAATCTAAAGTCCTGCCTGACCCTGTTTTTTTTGTGGAGGGGCATGACCTCAACGTTAACAAGGCCATCAAACTATCAGAGGCTCTCCTTGGAACCACGGTTGCAGTCCCCACCATTTCAGGCAAAGAGTTAAGTCTCAAAATACCACCAGGGACACAGCATAAGACAAAAATGAGGATTCCCGGACAGGGCTTGCCCCATATGAATGGCCATGCTCTGGGTGATCTTTTTGTCCATATTCTTTTAAGTTTACCTAAAGAACTGAACGACCATCAGAAAAAAATCGTGGAAAAAATGGCTCTTGCCGGGCTCTAATGGTTCAAAATCATTGACAAGAAAGCGTTTTCACGATACGGCCTTATTGTATTGTTTCTTTACAATTTGAGATAAGTTCTGCATTATAGTAATCCAAAGTGTAATCATGACATTATTCATTGCACGAGCCCTTGGCGGCAGAGGAGTGTCCTCTACTAATTTGGACACGGCTCAGATGCAATGAGTGATTGTAGATGTTTGATGTTCAAATGGATGTAAGTATGCAGGAATTAATAGAGATTCTTTCAAGCAGAGATATTGAATTGAAAATATCTGAAATGGCTTCAAAGATATCCGAAGATTACAAACAAGGGAACCTGATTCTTGTTGGGGCTCTCAAAGGTGCTTTCATTTTTATTGCCGACCTGGCCAGAAGCCTCAAAATACCTTCTCAAATAGGGTTTGTAGGCGTGTCGAGTTATGGCTCAGGGACCGAATCTTCGAGAAAAATTACAGTTACAAAGCAGCTGGATATTGATATTGAAGGAAAAGATGTTCTGATTGTTGAGGATATCGTTGACACCGGCTGGACATTACAGTTTATTTCCAATTATTTGAAATCGTTCAGTCCGAGAACACTGAAAATCTGTTCTCTTATTGATAAGAGTGAAAGACGTGAAGTGAATGTGGTGGTTGATTATGCCTGTCATAAGGTATCTGAGGGTTTTCTCGTGGGATACGGATTGGACCATAACGAAAACTACAGAAATCTTCCGGCTATATATCATCTGAAATTATAAAAAAATGAGGATGGACAATGATCATTACCTGTGGGGAGTGCGATTCCAGTTTTATTCTGGGCGACAGTTTGGTTAAATCCAGTGGTTCTAAAGTGCGGTGCTCCAATTGTAAGAATGTTTTTGTCGTTTATCCTGCAAAGACCGCAGTGGAGCCTGAGCTAAAGAAATCGGCCGTGACAAAAAAAACGGCTGAAGACTTTGACGGAATGGAAGAATCGTACGATTATGAGAATGATCCGGATCTGTCAAAAGCCGTTGATGCGATCGACGAGAAAGACCTGGAATTTACCGATGAAGAACTGGGGATAACTTCCCTGGTGGAAAAAAGACCCCCTGTGGTTCAGGCCGTAGCGGTTCCCGAACCTGAAATCAAGATACCCGTTCCAGAGCCTGTTCCTGCTCCCGTTACTGCGGATACGGAAAAATCCCTCTCTGATGAAGAAGACATACTCGATTTTGCTGATTTCGAGATGGATATGGATGACGGAGAAGATGTAGTTCCCGCTGTGGCTGATCATGACGAAGATCTTGATCTGAACCTTGATGATGACATCGATGTCAGTCCCAACGACGATGATCTTGAATTGGATCTCATGCCTGATTCCGATGAAGAAGAGGATCTTGATTTTTCTGATCTTGAGCTTGAGCTCGACGGGAAAATGAATGACACGGAAATGATCGGCTCTATGACTCCGGACGAAATGGACAGCGCCGATACCGTAGTCGTTGAAGAATTGCAACTTGATCTTTCCGATGATGACAGCATGGCTCCGCCCCCGTTGCCCGGCGAGGATGATTTCTCTTTCGGTGAAAAAGAACCGGATACTGCGATGATGGTCGATGACGAACTGGATTTCTCTGACCTCGAACGCGAATTAGACGGTATCTCGGATGAACCAGCCTCCGTGGATGAACTTGACCTGGGCCTTGACACGGATGAGGAATCTGTTGAATCGGAAACCATCATGATGGATGGAGACGAACTGGATTTCTCTGAATTTGAATTTGACGATGAAGAAGTCAAAGCATCTGATAGGAAAACAAAAAAAGAGGCTCAAGAAGCAGAAGATGAGCTCGACTTTTCAAATCTTGCCAGCATTCTTGATTCTGAATCACCGCCCCAAGACAGATCCAATGATTCGGACGAAGATGAAGATATTGATCTCGAACTTGATCTGGATCTGGATGGAGATGCCGATTCCGGAAAAGCCTCCAGCATGGATGATGAGGAAGAAGAACTTGATTTCTCTGATCTGGAAGACCTGCTGGATGATCTGGAAAAAGCAGATGCTGCCGCAAAAAACAGAGCCCCTGAAGATATCAACCTTGAACTTGATGTGGCGCTTGACGAAGAAGTTGAATCGTCTGTTTCAGAAAAAGATAGTGCACTATCCCATGACGAAGAAGATCTTGATTTCTCTGATGTGGAAGCCATGCTTGATCTTGATGAAGGTGGCATTGAAGAAAAACTCGGGTTTGAAGGCAGCAGTTCGGAACTTGAACTCGAAATGGAAGACAGCGACAGCAAGAACTTTATCAAGATTGGCGATGAGGAAGACCCAGACATCGAACTCGAACTTGATATGGGTGACGACGAAAAAGAGGAAGACGAGGAGAACGAACTTCTCGAACTTGAAGAAGACGACGATGAAGCCGATGTTTTGGGCACAGGTCAGGATAGTACTGAAAAAGCCTTGACAGGTAAAGCCGACAGTAAGAAGAAAGCGAAGGCCAAACCAAAACGCAAAGCACCCGGGCGTGGTAAGGACATCCTTAAATACGTTGTGTACGGTTTGATTGTACTTTTTATTCTGTTCTTCCTTTATATGTCTAAAAACGCCATCGGCCAGGCCATTGGCATCAACATCCCTGTAAATATTGCTCCCCTTGAACAGCTGAGGGAGAGCATATCTAAAATGGGAATTCCCGGATTGAGTTCCTTTGTGGCCCCGCAGGATAAAGACGCCCAAGGGAAATTCAACCTCAAAACATCCGGTATCACAGGAAAAATTATCCCAAATTCAAAACTTGGAGACCTTTTCGTGATCACAGGTAATGTTCAGAATATGTACCCTGAAACAAGGAATTCCATCAGCCTGGTCTGCAAACTGTTCGGCCGTGGAGGCAGTGTGAGCCAGACCGAACTGTTTTACGCCGGCAATGTGATTCCCGAAGCGCAGCTTTTAAAAATGGATGCTGCCATGATCAAGAAACGGATTCAAAATCGTCTGGGAGATAATAACATCAACACCAAGGTCCGTCCAAACCAGGTCTTGCCTTTCATGGTTATTTTCACACGGCTGGGCGATAATCTCACAGAGTTTTCTGTAGAACCCGCAGGATCTATGCCAGGAAGCACCATGCCATAAGCTGCATTTGTAAGTTATGATAAATAAAAAAAAGGGATGGTTTTACCATCCCTTTTTTATTTCCATAATATCAATTATCAATGTATTCGCCTGACAAAGATCCACCGGAGGCTTGATTAATCAAACAAGTTTGAACATGTCCTGTTCAAAGCACAAGGTGGCGAAGTAGTCGTCCATGGTTTCTTCTCGCCGGATCAGCTCCACACAACCGTCTTCTTTTAATAAAAGTTCTTTTGGACGCATTTTTGCATTGTAGTTGAAACCCATGGCATGGCCGTGGGCTCCGGTGTCATGGATCAGGACCAGATCGCCTTCTTCGATTTGAGGTAAGGGACGTTGAACTGCGAATTTATCGTTATTTTCGCACAATGAACCCACCACATCCACCACGGTATCATGTGGCGCATTTTCTTTTCCAAGCACGGTGATGTGATGGTAGGCACCGTAGATTCCGGGCCTCATCAGAGAAGACATACAGGCATCCACACCCACATAGGATCTGTAGATATCTTTCCGGTTAATTGCTCTGGTGACAAGAACACCGTGAGGGCCGGTTATGTAACGGCCGCTTTCCAGAAGAAGTTTAGGTGCATAACCGTTCTTTGTTTTGAAATCATTAAAAAGTTCTGTGATCTCACGGCCCATGGACTGGATATCAAGATCCTGATCCTCAGGCCTGTAGGGTATGCCCAATCCGCCGCCGATATTTACAAATTCGAACCGTATGTCCAAGGCCGTCGACACCATGGAAACCATATCAAGAATCATCCGTGATGTTTCCACCATATAAGAATAATTCCGCTCGTTTGACGCCAGCATGGTATGCATTCCGAACCTTACAGCTCCGCGTTCTTTTGCTTTTCGGTAAGCATCGGTGATCTGGTCAAAGCTCACACCGTATTTTGCTTCCACAGGGTTTCCGATGATGGCGTTTCCCGTTCGTCTGGGCCCCGGATTGTACCTGAAGCAGATCAGTTCGGGCATATGAGGCACCTTGTCCACCAGGGTGATGTCATCCAGATTCAAAATAGAACCGCCGTCTTGTTCCGCAGCAAAAAAGTCCTGCTGGCTGGTATTGTTTGACGTGAACATCAGATCATCACCATTTGCCCCTGCACGACGGGCCAGAACAAGTTCCGGGATGGAGCTGCAATCAAACCCGAAACCCATATCGTGCATGATAGCCATAATCGACGGGTTGGGAAGGGCTTTTACAGCAAAATATTCCCGGAAACCCTCGACCCCTTTGAATGCGTCCATAAGTTTTCGGCCTGTTTCACGAATGCCCGCCTCGTCATAAATATGAAAAGGCGTTCCGTAATGGTCGGCTATGTCTTTGAGAACAGGCGCTAAACGTTCTTGATAGTTCCGGGATTGTGGCATGGATCATAACTCCTTGGTGTGAGATGGATTTTCGACGATTTCACTGATATCTACAGAATCCAGAGGAATCTGTGAACTTTCTTTATATGTTTTCATCACCACGTTCGTTTCCGTCCGGGTGACCGAAGGAATGGACGATATTTTCTCTGAAAGTGTCGCAAAAAGGGCTTCTTTACCGGACACCCTCATTTTGAGAAGAAAGCAGTCACTTCCACTGATAAAATGAATTTCCTGGACCTCGGGAATCAGCGCAAGGATGCTTCCCGTTTCTTCCGCCAAACAACTTTTCTCAATGTAAACATGGACAAAAGCCACCATTTCCCTGTTGAAGCATCGGGGATTCAGGATCACTTCATAGCCGTCGATCAATCCCTGTTTTTCAAGCTTTCTGATTCTCTCAAGAACGGCGGAAGGAGCCATATTCACCTGCCGCGCCACTTCCACATTGGGAACCCGAGCTTTCTGTTGCAGAATCTGAAGAATTTTCAGGCTTATCTCATCGATCATTCGTATTATTCCTTTTTAATAAAAGAATAGACATTGAGATCTTTCATGTCAAGAATATAATACGTATTTATGCATGCTTTACAGAATATTCTTCGTTTGAACTGTTTTAATTTTTATGTACACTCGCTTTCTGTGCCTTTTATCAGAATTTTGTTATGTGGTTTTATTCACTGAAACAATAGCGGCCCACGCATCCTGAAAAAGTGTTTCGAGAATGGTGAAACCGTTTGCTGTCATGCTGTCCACAACCATCTGGGCTTTTTCAGCCAGAATGCCAGAGCAGATGAAAATGCCGCTTTTTTCAGTTACGGTATCCAGATTGTCCGCAAGGCCGACGATGATTTCAGCAAGAATGTTGGCGGCAACGATTTTAAATTTTGTTTTAACATGTTCTGCAAGATGCCCGTGGATCAGGGTGAAACAATCTATGGGGACTTGGTTTAGAATCAGGTTTTTTTCGGCTGTTTCGATGGCCACTGCATCGAGATCTGTTCCGGTCATGGGGCCTGCACCCAGTTTATGGGCTGCGATCATCAGAATGCCAGAACCAGCACCGATGTCGAGGAAGCTGTCGTCTTTTTTCAGATAACGTTCAATGAGCTGGACGCACATCCGGGTGGTAGGATGGGTGCCTGTTCCGAAAGCCATACCCGGGTCGATTTCAATGATTGTTTCTCCCGGCTGAGCGTTGTAATCCCGCCATGTGGGTTTCACCACCAGGTAATCGGTGATTTTTTCCGGCCAGAAATGCTCTTTCCAGGTTTCTGACCAGTCTTCCTCGTCAAAGATCCTGGTGCTGAGAGACAGGTTCAACCCCTGTTTTTTCAAGCGTTCAATACCTGCTTCGATGAGGCCCAGGGTATCCTTTGCCTTTTCGTCAGAAGGGATGAACCCTTTCACGGCATAATGGTCCGGTTTGTTCACCGGCCCAGGGTCCCAGCCTTCAACTGGTTCCATGTCGGGCCGTTCCACGGCCACGCCACCTGTGTCCGCATCTTCGAACACACAGGCGATCAGCTCGTCCACCATCAGGTTTTCATCGGGTTCAAACTGTACTTTTATCTCTATCCATCGCATGGCTGTTCCTTTTTATATTTGTTTTCAAAATTCAGTGTGCCCTCGCAATCACCCCCAAACCCATTTGTCCAGATTTTTAGAATCTGGCCCCCGGGAGGGCTGGTGGAAGCATCATAAGAAAACTATCGAAAAAAATCACGATCATGGGGCAGGTTTAAAACCTGCCCCTACAAATTAAAGCGCTGTTTGGGAGGGTTAAAATACCCGTGCTTCAATTTTGGAAAACGCTTTTTAAGAGAAGCCAGTACGCGAACCATGCCCATGGACTCTCCCTGTTCATCGGCCTGTTCCATGATCTTACGGTATCTTAATGGATCGTAGTTCAGATTTCGCCACTGAATCAGATGAACGGGGTTTTCATCGAGAAAGCGGACAAGTGCATCGAATTCCTCCGGTGTATCGGTAACGCCGGGGCAGTTCAGGTAGTTGATGGCCACATGGCCGCCTTTTTTTGCCGAAACCCGGATGGATTCCACAACATGTTCGAAGTCGTATCCGTTGGGCCTGAAATAGGCCATATAACAAGGCTTTCTGACGCTGTTCATGCTCACTCGAATACTGTCAAGGCCGCTGTCAAACATCTGTTCTACCTTGTTCGTAAGACTGGCGTTGGAGTTCAGGTTGATGGTCCCGTTCCCGGTGATTTTCCTGATGTCCTTAATAGCATCTTTAAGCACATCAGCCACCATCAGCGGATCTCCTTCGCAGCCCTGTCCAAAACTCACCACACCGTCAGAGACCGTTTCGATGTGTGCCACGGCTATCTCCCGGATTTCATCCGGCGTGGGTGTAAAAGCGATACGCTCCTGGCAGCAGGAAATTCCCGGTTCGTTCTGGAGGGATATACAACCAAGGCAGCGGGCATTACATTGTCTTGATGAGGGAAGCGGTGCTTCGCATCGTCCTATGAAAAAATTCTTGGCCGCAGGACATCCACTGACCAGAGCGCAGTGTTCGAGGTGAGAGCGAAGCCTGTTGTCAGGATATTTATGCCGAAGCCGTTTCACGCCGTCCTGAATTTTATCCTCGGGCATCAGTCGTAGATCCTGGCGGCGTTCCCAGTCCACCTGAATCACCGATGATCTGAAACCGCCTGGTCCCCAACCCGCTGCTCCGTATGAAAAAAGAGGCAGAAAGCCCGCCCCATCTCTTTCTTCGTATGCACTGACCAAAGCATTCATGTATCCGGGTGAGTTGAATATGGCCACCGGAAAAATGGGCTGTCCCGGTTCGTAGGGGTTTTCAGGCAACGGTTGAAACACGCGTTTTCTGATGTTGTAAACCACGGGGGTTCTTCCGGGCAAAAGCATCAACTCACTTCCGTGGGGCATGGATGCCGTATTTTCCATGGTCAAGGGGATGAGACGCGTTCCAGCCATTCCCACCGCAGCGTATCCCGGAAGTTCGAACACCTCCCCTTTTTCATTAGAAGCAAGGGCGTCCACGTATCGGAGCTGTTCTTTTTTCCGGTGACTTGCAGGAGATTTTCTCATCGCTTTTGGCTTTGTCACGTTTTCTTCCTCATATATTATTTATAAATGATGGTTAGAGCGCGCATAACCCATCATAAAAATGAATCAAACAAAACTGGCACTTTTCTATCATAAAAAACGTTTCACACGAAAGGGATTTGTATCATCCCGTTTTTATTCGAAACCTTCTTCATCTGGACGTGTTTGTTTTTTCTTGTAATTGTGTGGCTTTGGTGGTTATATTTATCAGTTGCCCCGATGATGTGCTGTTATCATAATTACCTTTATTATCTGGTGGTTAAATCAAAAAATGCGTATCATTGTCTGTGGTCCGTTTCCTGGTCTGCACGGGCTTTTTTTTCATTAATAAAGATTTGGAATATAGGTAACCGGTTGCTTAAAACTTTATTCAAAAAAATAAAGAACTTATTCAGTAGAAAAAAATCAGGGGCCATTCCCTTTGCCGAACGTTCACGGGAAGCTGTCAAAGATATTCCCTTTCATGGAGAGGGTTCAAAATCCTATCCCTCAAATGCCCGTCCTCCAAGAAGAGATGACCGAACCAAAAGACCACCACGGCCACAACAGGATAAACCGCTCCGCCAGGATAATTTTCAGAAGGATAAACCCCGTCAGGAACGGCCTCCCCGTAAAGAAGCGTGGAAAGACGATACTTGGAAACTCGAAGATTATCAAGTTCCTGAAATGGAAGGAAAAATCAGATTTCAAGATCTTGATCTCCCACCTCAGATCCTCCATGCAACCGCTGATCTCAATTACCAGTACTGTACGCCTGTCCAGGCCGGTATACTTCCTTCGGCTTTGAAAGGAAAGGACGCCATAGGCAAAGCCCAGACAGGAACAGGAAAAAGTGCTGCCTTTCTCATCACCATTTTTACACATATGCACCGTAATCCCATCAAGGGCGGTCCTACCAAAGGCAGCCCCCGGGCATTGATCCTTGCTCCGACCCGTGAGCTTGTGCTCCAGATTGAAAAGGACGCCATTGGTCTCTGTAAATACACGCCGTTCAAAATCATATCCATTTTCGGCGGCATGGGTTACGAAAAGCAGATGCAGAACCTCAAGGATCGCTCATTTGATGTGATCGTTGCTACCCCGGGTCGGCTTATCGATTTCCAGAACAAAAAACTGATCAAACTGGACAATGTTGAAATTCTGGTTCTCGACGAAGCGGATCGTATGCTTGACATGGGTTTTATCCCTGATGTCCGGAAAATCGTTTACAGCACACCCAATAAAACCAAACGCCAGACCTTCTTTTACAGCGCAACGTTCACACCCGAAGTGAACCGTCTTGCTGAGCAATGGACCACTGATCCATGTAAAGTGGAGATTGAACCTGAACAGGTGGCTGCAGAAAATGTAAAGCAGGTGGTTTATATCACCACGAACAACGAGAAATTCCCGCTGCTTTACAACCTGATGATTACAAACAACCTGGAACGAGTCCTTGTTTTCACCAACCGCAGAGATCAGGCACGTGATCTGGCAAAAAAGTTATTGAATTACGGTATCACAACGTCCCTGATTTCCGGCGAAGTCCAACAGAATAAACGGATCAAAGCCTTAGAAGATTTTCGAGGCGGAAAATGTCGAGTTCTCGTGGCCACCGATGTGGCGGCACGTGGGATACACATCGAAGATATCAGTCACGTGATCAACTACCACCTGCCAGAAGACCCCGAAAACTACGTTCACCGAATCGGCAGAACAGGCCGTGCCGGTAGCAGCGGAATTTCAGTTAGCTTTGCCAGCGAGGATGACTCGTTCCAGATTCCCGATATCGAAACCTTTCTCGGAAACGACCTTGTTTGCGAACATCCAGATGACGCTCTCCTGGAAATTCCAGCCATACCCGTTCTTGAGCAGGAAGACCTGGACGCCAAAACGAAATGGATAAGCTCACATCGCAACAAACCCAGACCAAGAACCCCTGGCGGATCAGGGGCTCGTGAAGGTAGGCCAGGAAACAGGCCCAGGGGGAAATCTCCTGAAGGCTCCGAAAGACCCGGTCAAAGGCCCAGACAAACACCCAGGCCCAAGAGCGAAGGTAGTTCTGGTGAAAAAAAATTTAATCACGCCGAGAACAGCGGTGAAAAAAGGGATAAACCCAAACAAAATCGTTTTCGAGGTCGCCACCAAAAACCGCCACATCGCGAACCGGCAGGTGATGAGCCATGATGAACTGTATTCCATTGGATGAAACGTACATACCCGTTGATGCGGTAGACACCTTGATCTTCGACCTGGGTGGTGTTTTCATCAAGCTCACCGGCGTAGAAAAAATGATGGAGTGGACCAAGGGTCGTTTCACCGTGGATGAACTTTGGGCTGTCTGGTTTCAATCCTATGCGGTCAAAGATTTTGAAACAGGTTCCATTGATGCTGATTCATTTGCCATCGGCATCATCCGCGAGTATGGACTCTCTGTTTCCGTCGATGAATTTCTGCAACATTTTTCATCATGGGCCTCAGAGATGTTTCCCGGATCACGGAGGCTTCTTTCAGGTCTCCGTGACAAATACACCCTTGTCAGTCTGTCTAATACCAACGCCATGCATTGGGATCTGCTCTGCGACCGTTATCAGCTTGACCAGTACTTCCATCATAATTTCCCTTCTCATGAAATCGGCCGTATAAAACCAGAAGCAGCAACCTTTGACTACGTATTAAGCCAGATTCCCTCTCCAGCACATCGTGTTATTTTTTTTGATGATACACCGCAAAACATTAAAAGCGCCCGGAGTGTTGGAATCCATGCGGTTCAGGTTCTGGGTGTGGATGGTCTCACCGAGACGTTGTCACGTCTCGGGATTGCCTGACGCATTTTATTCTAACGCATGCGACGGTGCTGCCGATGTCTGCCTTGGAGTCCCCTACTTCAACTGGGGTCCCAGTTACGTTGAAATTGTTAAAAAGGCTGAAAGCGGGACATTGAAGCAAAGCTGGCAGTGGCTCAGTCCCGACTTCAAAGACATCAACAACCCGGATAAAAGCCACGTCGGTTTTGCCAAAGGCCCTGCCCTTTCACCGTACGTTGCTAAAAAACTCGATCAATTCACTGCTAATCTGGGTTCCGGTAAAATCAACCTGTTCAAAGGTCCATTATCTTTCGACGACGGCTCTGTTTTTCTCAAGCCCGGTGAAACGGCTAAAGACAATCAGATCTGGTACATGAAAAAATTCCTCAAAGGCATGGGCGGAAAAATGCTCTGAATGACCTTCGCCGTCTTTCAAGCGAGCTTGGATTTTCCTTTGATCCCACACCCTGACTCTGGGTGAACGCCAGCAGCTGGAAATCATTCGGCTGATTTCTCTGGGTGTCAATATCCTCATTATCGACGAACCCACCACCGGCATTTCCGATATCCAGAAATCGATTCTTTTTTCTTCCCTGGCCAAGTTGGCAGCTATGGGAAAATGCGTGATCCTTGTTTCCCATAAACTCGATGATGTGGTTGCCTTGTGCGATGAAGCCACTGTACTAAAACAAGGAAAAGTAAGTGGGCATTACAAGCGCCCTTTTGACCCAGGACAACTTCTCCGGAGTATGTTTCCAGATAGTAACGAGCCTCAGCCGCCAGCTATTAAAACATTAGGTTCCCCTGTACTTTCTTTCGAAGAAATTTCATCGGTTTCCGGTCGAATTACATTGAAACCCATTTCTCTTGATATTCGAACGAGCGAGGTTATCGGTCTTGCCGGTCTTGAGGGCAGCGGCCAGGAACTTTTTCTCAGAACCGCTGGTGGATTCTCTTTCGGGTGGTAATCAGCAGCGCGTTCTTCTATCTTTGCTGCCCGACGATCCAAAAGTCTTGCTTCTTGAAAACCCGACCCGTGGCCTTGATCATGATTCCACGCTGGCTGTGTGGGATATCCTTTTATCCAGATGCCGGATCTCAGGAACCGCTGTTATTTTTTCCTCCTCTGAACTCGATGAAATTCTTCAGATTGCTGACCACATCCTTGTTTTCTCTAACGGAGAGTTGATGATGGATCGCCCATGTCATGACGTGAACAGAAATGACATAGGCCTCGCTGTGACTGGAGTCAATAAATTGTCTTGATTTAAGTAGGTTATTTGAAATTGTTCCATGTGAAACATTTATGATCAACCATGGGAGACTCCATGATCATCACTAAAAAGCTGTTCCGATTCTTATCCAGACTTCCGGGCTCATCTCTAATCTTAATTTTTTCCCTTGTCCTTTGCAGTGTTTCACTTATTCTTTTTATCACGGGTGTAAATGAAATATTTGCAGGGCTTGGACTTAATTTTGTCGGTCAGGGTTTAGCGCTGTGGCTGATATTCGGTCCATGGAAACGGCCCGGCATTGCCTCCATGAGCGGCACTGACCCCATCGGTGATTCTTATTTCTTATTAGAAAAAGGGCTGATCTCCGTTTCACCATTTGCGCTTTTTATGGTCTTGTTGTCTTTTATCTGTACCTATTTTCTTATCCGGATGTCTCTTGTGGGACTTAAACTTCATGCCAGCGGGTCAAATCCTTTTGCAACACGGCTTCTTGGACTTCGGCCCACACTTTCGATTTTTTTCGCTCTGGCCATGTGCGGCGGCTTGGCTGGTCTTGCTGGTTTCTTTCAGGTGACCGGAGTTTATCACCGTCTTAGTCCGTCCATTTCGAGCAACTATGGATACCTTTTCCGTTGATGATTTTTTCTCTTGCTCTGATCCATTTTTCAAATCGTATTACCGTTCATTCTCTTTTTTGGAAAAAACGGTTCACTTCGCTATATTAATTCTTTTATCCGACTTCTTTCAAAACCATCACCTGCGCACCTGGGAAAACATTTCGATCCATGATCTGTTCATCAATTTTATCTTTTTCAAGCCAAAAAACAGGCTTTCAAAATGGCTTCAAAATCAACTTTCGCTCACTACCGATTACCTTGGGTTTCAAAACAGGGTCAAACGTCTCAAAATCGATATTTGGCCTTAAATCAAACGCACCATGTTTTTATTGTTTTTTATACACTACGCCCGACCACCCTCTTTTACTCTTTTGCCAGACAGACACATATTCACCATCTTTTTTAAAAACAGAATGAACGAACTCCATTTCAATTTCTTTTATACCGGAAAGAACAAGAAGATTTCCCGCATCATTCATTTTGACCATTTGGGAATAGAGATCTATCAGTGTGGGATACCGAAGATTTGCTATGATCAAATCGTATTTTCTATTCATCTCGGGACCTGCAATAATATGAATTTGATGGTCAAGCTTATTTGCGATTGTATTTTCTCTGGCTTCGTTTAACGCAACATTATCCCTGTCACAGGCTGTCACATTTTGAACACCTAATTTCGCGGCCACAAGAGCAAGAATTCCTGATCCTGTTCCAATATCGAGTGCGTTATTAATTTTTATTTCCGAGGTATGGGTTTCACACAGAACATAATCAAGTGCCTCAACACATAACTGAGTCGTTGGGTGGTCTCCGCGACCAAAGGCGGTTCCACTGTTCAAAGTTATCGTCAAAACGTTGTCCATTTCTGACGGACTATGACCGGGAGGGGCGATGATAATATGGGGTGATAGTTGAATTGGTCTGTTAAAAGAAAGGGATATGAATGTTAGCCCGTTTTTGTCTCTATATTCAAGGATGCCTTCATCAATAAGAAGACGGACCACCATTCTGACATCTTTTCGGCTATGTCCGGTTTTATCGAAAATAAGCCGTTCAAGATCCATGGGAGAAACGTTTATTAGAGTTTCTCCCATGAAAGAAAGCAAAACCTGCCTTAAGCCAAAAGCATTGAGTTCATTTGTCATTGATCAATACTTTGGCCTTCTCTTTTCAAAAGATCTGAATACCAGATAGAGAATTCGTACATCCCTCTGTATTTATCGTTATTGTTCATCAGCGCCATGGCAATCTCAAGAACACCTTCCGCAAAAGAGACAGATGTTTTTTCTTCGCGGTTCATCTGCAAAAACTCATGAACAAGATCATGAATCGTCCTTTTCGTGGCGTCCTTTCGGATATCAAGCGGGTCTTTGGGTTCCTCAAAAGGGTTCCATATTTCATAACCCATTTTAAGTATTTTTTTTTGACCCCGGTTACCCATCATGTCAAAGATGGCTCGTTTCTTTTGTTCGATTTCTTCTTCGCTGAACACATCCATATAATTATCCTATTATCTCAAGACCTGGAATTCCAAAATATTCTTCGTTGTAATCCAACGTCAAACACATGGAAAGGGGAACAAGGATATCACCCATCTTAAGATATTTTGATTTAATATCCCTGATCATTTCATTCGAAATATCGTAAAGACGCTTGTAAACGATATCCATGTTCAACGTGGGATAATTTTCTCCTTTTGTGAACCCTGAAAGACCGCATGTGTAGCCTTTTCCACCTGTTGATGTGGGAATGCCATAAACACGGCACGCAATGGGACGATGATCATACATTCTGCATTGGTTATTTTCATCGAGAAGCGGACAGGCTATTTTTTCCTGGGATATACGTTCGATAATTTTTTCACCATTGGCTCCAAGTTTTTCCGCTTCCGTTGCGTTTTTCTTGATCTTGAATATTTTTCTATCAACATCTCCGGCAATGGTTACGATGTCGTGGCGCAGCTTCCCGGTAAATCTCTCATCAAAACGTTGTTTGATGGTGACCGCCTCAACAAGTGTCAGATCGAACAAAGCATGACAACAATCGCTGCACCCTGGTTTGCATGCTACCCGTGCGCTGTGTTCTGATTTTACCTTTTCACAAACCGTTTCTATTTGTCCTACCAGTTCTTCGTATTTATTAATGTATTTTGTTAAATCCATGGTAATTCTCCGCTGTTCCACGTGAAACATCATTTTCCTATACAAAAGGAGCTGAAAATCCTGTCTAAAATATCATCGTGCGCATTTATGCCCAATATTTTATCAAGAGAACCAATACACGCCTTAATATCAACAGCGATCAGATCATAGGTGACCCCTGACGTAAAACCTTGAATCATATGGTTCACAGCCCCGAGAGCGTCGCCAATAAGTGTGTATTGCCGAACATTAGGAACCAGTGCGCTTCGATTTTCCGGCATATCTTTCAATATAAGATCGGATATCATCGTCTTCAAGACATCGATATTGGTTCGATTGAGGACAGAAATCCCAATATGAGGATCAGGGCCACGTCTGCCGTAATCCATCGTTGACCCTAAGTCAATCTTGTTAGCAACAACAAGGGTTTTCTTTGTCTTTTTACAGTTATTATAGATAGTTGTAATTGATTCACACTCTGATTCATTTGGTGTTTTTGAGGCGTCAAGCATAAGAATGACAAGATCTGCCGATTCTATCTTTTCCATCGTTTTCCTGATACCCACCTGTTCAACAATATCGCTTGTCTGGTGAATTCCAGCCGTGTCCGTAATCTCTATGGGAATTCCATCGATGGTTATTAAATCCTCGATCAGATCACGGGTCGTCCCTGGTATGGGAGTAACAATAGCTTTCTCCTTATTGAGCAGGGCATTTAAAAGACTAGATTTGCCGGAATTTGGAGGGCCTGCGATGACAATGCGTACACCATCCCTGAACACCCTCAAATCCTCGTGGTTCTTTTTTAAAATATCCAATGTTGTCCTGATTCCGAATATCATGTCAAGTGCCATATCCTGATCAATAATATCCCCGACTTCATCGGGAAAATCAATGACCGCTTCAACTCGTGCATGAAAATCATTAAGCGTCTCTTTAACATCACATATGGTTTTTTTAAGTGCCCCTTCGATCTGTGAAACAGCCATCCCAAGAGATGTTTCTGTCCGCGCGTTGATGATGTCAATCACGGCTTCAGCCTGGGTTAGATCGATTCTGCCGTTCAGGTATGCACGCTTAGTGAACTCACCAGGTTCAGCAATATCAACTCCGCCACGCACAAGAAGGGCTAATATAGACCTCAAAACAACCGGACTCGAATGGGACTGTATTTCTACAACATCTTCCGCTGTGTAGGATCTTGGAGCTTTCATATGAATGAAAAGAACCTCGTCAACAACACTCCCATTTTCATCGTGGATGAAACCATAGTAAACCTTATGGGTTTCGATGGTATTTGGCTTTTGACCGTTCGGTAGTTTAAAGTGCTTTAGAGAAAATTCGAGGGAACGATCTCCTGAAATACGGATGATCCCTATCCCTCCCTTCCCGGTAGGTGTTGCAAGTGCCGCTATGGTTTTGCTTTCAAACATCCCTTATCCATAAATAAAAGGACCTGTTCCGGAATTGATCCGGAACAGGTCATGTGATCTTATTGATACATCCAATTTTCCCAGTAATCCATTATTCCTTCGGCGGAGTTTTCTTTCTGCTTTTCGCTTTCTTGGGAAAAATGACAAGGCGTCTGTAATAGCCTTCGCCCATACTCTGTGTCCTTACGCTTTTATTGTCTTTCAATGCAAGATGAACAATACGTCGGTCCTGAGATGACATCTGACTTATGGTCGACGGTTTTCCTGTCTTTTTGACCTTGTCGGACATTCGAATGGCCATTCTTTCAAGATTTTCTCTGCGTTTTTCAAGGTAACCTTCTACATCGATGAGCACCCTCTTTTTTTCAAGGGTGTGTTTGTTAACAATCTTATCAACGATGTACTGCATGGATTCGAGATTCTGACCCCTTTTACCGATAATAACAGCCGAATCGTCACTGCTTACATGATATGTAAGGTTTTCACCATCCGACTCAACACCGATTCCAAAAGAATCAGAAACGTATGCGAGAATTTTTCTTATTACCTCTTCACCGATAGCTTCGGGAGTTTTTCCTTTATAAAAATCTGAAATTATCTTTTCTTTTGGTGCTTCTTCATCGTCTTCTACATCATTTATATCAGCAATGTATTCATTTTTTACTTTTGGCTGAGGAACATGGTCTTTGGGTTTTCTATCATATCTTTCTTTTGCTTCTGCGTTTCTTTCCGGTCTTCTCTCTTGTTTTCTTTCCTGTTTTATTTCCTGGACATCTTCTTTTTCAGGAGTTTCCTGACGAGATTTCTTTACGCCAAAAGCCTCATCAACAAGACTAATAACTTTCTGTTTGTTTTTCGAAGTAGTGTCGAGAGTGACTCTTATTTTTGCTTTTTTGTTTCTGATTATGGAAAAAATTCCGCTTGAACCATTTGAAATGATATCGTACTTGAGCTGATTCTTAGAAATGTTCAGCTGTTGACAGGCTAGTTCTACAGCCTTTTCGACATTCTTGCCTTCAAATTCTCTACAAGAATTCATAGTACCTCCCGATTTATGCGTACTTTTTCATGATATAGTACTGCTGGATGATGGAAACAATGTTGTTAACCAGCCAGTACAAAACAAGTCCCGATGAGAAATTCAAAAAGATGAATGTCATGAACACAGGCATGAACATCATCATTTTTGCCTGCGCCGGATCACCGGCCGGAGGGGACATTTTCTGTTGCAAAAACATGGACGCGCCCATAAGCAAAGTAAGAACAGGAATACCAGTGGGTGGATCAAAATAGGGTATAACAAAGCTGAAATGGAAAAGTCGATCAGGTGCGGAAAGATCTGTTATCCACCCAAAAAAAGGAGCGTGCCTGAGTTCTATGGACGAATAAAGCATCTTATAAAAGGCGAAAAAGATGGGCATCTGAACAACCAATGGGAGACAACCGCTTAATGGATTGACTTTGTAAGTCTTGTATAAACCCATCATCTCTTCGTTCATTTTCTGTTTATCGTTCTTGTACTTTTCACGAATCTGATTGACGAGGGGCTGAAGCTTTCTCATATCGCTCATGGACTTATAACTTTTTGATCCAAGTGGCCAGAGAATGAGTTTGAACAGGATGGTCAGTAAAATAATGGCTATACCATAATTCTTAATGGCATTGCTGTAGATAAAATTCATCAAAGAAAGACAGGGCTTCGCTATAACGTCAAACATTCCAAAGTCAACGACTTTGTCCATGTCACTTCCAATGTTTTTCAAAGCAGAAGCTTCTTTAGGCCCTGCATAAATTCCAAAGCCAATTTCTTTCTGTGTTCCTGGAGCTATATCACCCGTTGCTCTGATGATGCCTGTTTCAAGATACTCGCTTTGTTTATTATAAGCCAGATTGACTTCCGATTCTGAATCATCTTTTGAGATCAAGCTCATAATAAAATATCTGTCTTGAATGGCCATCCAGTTTACATGGCCTTTGTAAACATTTTCCTTTTCAATTTTACCAGGCTTCACATCAATCATTTCTTTATTTATATAAAGCGAGGGACCAACAAAGGACACAGTACTTTTATCAATGATCTTGTTCTGTAGTTTTACAACGGCGCTATCACTCATATTCTGATCTGAGCCGTTTTTTATAACCACCTTCATGTTTATCAGATAAGAATCGGGTAAGAACTCGAATGACTTTTCTATAATAATACCATTATCTGATTTCCAGGCAAAACAAAGTGTCTGTTTTTTTTCACTGACAGTTATTTCACTTTCCGATAAATCAGGTGTAAAAAAAGCTCCTTCTAATCCCTTGATCGAGTTATTTTTGAAAGAAAGTCCGTATGTCCCATCGGTCAGACTTTTATCTATCAAATACTTCAATTCGGAATCTGGGCGATTGGTTTCTTTGTACTTTTTCAGCTCGAACTGTTTAACAACAGCTCCACGATTTGAAAATTCAGCTTTGTACATCGGAGTATCGACTTTAATGATTTTTTCTTCAGTCGACGATTGAATGGCAGGCAACTCTTTCGAAGCTTCAAAAGAGTTGGATCTTGAAACTTCTTTTAATGAGTCTTCTTTTTTTTCAGTTATTTCGCTTTCTTTAACTATTGGTTTAACTTGTGGGCTTTTTGGCGGAAAAAAATTAAACCATACCACATACACCAAAATCGTTAGGAATATGGCGGCGAACAAATTCCTCTGTTCCATAAAAACTCCTGTTTTTTGACTGGTGATGTATCAAAAAGAGAAGAGAGTGATGCGCCTGAAAAAAGAATATTACGGTACAGGATCAAAGCCGCCAGGATGAAACGGGTGACATTTAATAATCCGTCTTAGGGAAAAATAACTTCCCATTAATAATCCGTGTTTTTGTACAGCCTGGTATGCATATTCTGAACAAGTAGGATAAAATCGACAGGTCGGTCCTTTTAAAGGCGATATAAAAATCTGGTAGATCTTGATTAACAAGAGTACGGGACTTTTATAAACGGATTTTATTGTCAATTTTTTTTACAACTTCTTTCAGAGATTCGAATAAATCATTATTACTTTTGGAGGAAGCTGACTTTTTTGCAATTACATTAAAGTCAACTCCCCCAATTATGAATAAATACCTGTTTGTACGAAAAAACTCACGTGCTATTCTTTTTATCCTGTTGCGCTCGACTGCTATGCCGACTTTTTTTGATACAGTAATTCCCAAGCGTGAATTTTTTAATACATTTTTTTTATAAATAAGTATAAATTCATGGTTCTCAATTTTCTTTCCGCTTAGATTAAGTTTCTTGTAATCTATCGATTTACGTAGTTTGTCTTTTTTTCTTAACGAAAATTCACGCAACTTTACATGCCTGCAATTTTAGGCTTTTTTTATTAAGCGGAAAGTTTCTTTCTTCCTCTTGCTCTACGTCGTTTGATCACGCGTCTCCCAGCGACAGTCGCCATTCGTGATAAAAATCCGTGTTTTCTTGCTCTTTTAATTCTGCTGGGTTGGAATGTTCTTTTCATTTTTTAAACCTCTATGTCTTATATTATGTAACTCATTGTTATGTTTGCAAATTTCAAAATATTAACCAGAGAATCAAACCATACTTTTTTTATTTTGTCAATAATGAATCTTTTCAGTGATTTCAAATTCTTCAATATGAAAATCTGCATTTTTCTGAATTCGAATATGTTTTCCAAATTCATTTTCAAGTCTGATAATGATATTCGACTCTTCTTTAACAATATAGTCGGCCATTTCAGGGTTAACCCGTACAACGAATTCATGGCCTGCCATATCGCTATTAAATCTCCGTAGCTCTCTTAAAATCTTTTGAAAAATAGTCTTTTTTGATAAAACAAATCCGTCTCCGCTGCAATTGGGACAATTGTCACAGAGGACTTTGTTCAAAGACTGTCTGACACGTTTTCTTGTCATCTGAATCAAACCGATTTCAGACATGGGAAGTATATTCGTCTTACTTTTATCGTTTTTGAAAATCTCTCTTAATTCTTCAAAAACCTTGATTTTGTTTTCATCGGTTTCCATATCAATGAAATCAAGGATGATAATACCACCTATGTTTCTGAGTCTGATCTGATAGGCAATTTCTTTAATCGCCTCCATGTTGGTTTTAAAAATTGTTTCTTCAAAATTTTGTTTCCCCACATAGCGGCCTGTGTTGACATCAATGGATGTCAAAGCTTCCGTATGCTCAATAACGATATAGCCACCGGATTTAAGCCAGACTTTCTTCTTTAAAGCCCTTGATATATCGCCTTCAATATTGAAATAATCATAAATAGGTTCAGGCCCTTCGTACAGCTCTACCCTAACTTTCAATTCGGGCATGATTTTTCTAAGAAAACTCTTTATGGATTCATGACCAATGCTGGAATCGATGATTAATTTGTTCGCTTCGTGGGTAAGAAGATCCCTGATAGCCCTGAAGGTGACTTTGAGATCTCTGTGAAGTGTGTATGGTGCACTGTACTGTCTGTATCGTTTCTTAATATTTTCCCAGGAATTAACGAGAAGCTCCATCTCAGTTTTCAACTGCTCAATATCCATCCCTTCACTTGCAGTTCGGAATATGTATCCGTATTTTACTTTTCTCAATTCGTTGATCATCGTTTTTAAACGGCTTCTTTCCTCATCAACATCAATCCGTTTGGAAATACCAATATGGTCAACATTTGGCATGAGAACAAGATATCTTCCCGGAATGGAAATATATGTGGAAACACGTGCTCCTTTAGTTCCTATCGGTGCTTTGACAATCTGCACCATGATCTGCTGGCCTTCCCTGAGAAGTTGCTCAATAGGGATATCACGCTGGGCGTTATTGGGAACGAAGTCGTCCTTGTCGGTTAGACCAATAACTTTTTCAGGAGGCTCTGCTTCATCAAGGTTTTGCTTTTTGATCACGTCATCAACGTAAAGGAAAGAAGCCTGCTTCAATCCAATATCTACAAAAGCCGCCTGCATTCCCGGAAGAACACGTTGAACCGTCCCTTTGTATATATTTCCGGTTATATTTTCTTCATCGCCCCTTTCAATAAATAGTTCGGTGATGTTTCCATCCTCGACAAGGGCGACTCGGGTCTCGGTCTCACAAACATTAACGATCAACTCTTTATACATAAGAATCAGCCAAAGTGTCTCAATTTCATAATATCCGATTTTTTCATCTCATTTTCTGAGATAGAAAAAATATGTTTTATCGCATCGTCAGGTCTGACATGGACAGCATCATAACTCATGAGATCAAAACTTATTTTTCCTTTACCTTCTATTTTAATTTCTTTTACAAAATCTTTAAGATTTATCGTTTTACTTAATCCTTTCTTATTCACCTTATCGTAGTTGAAACTGTCCGATTCATTAAATGTATCAATGGAACTCTGCGAAAAGATATAATCTGTCAACGTTAAAACAAAGCGTTTATTTGGTTTCTCTTGAATATCTGATCTTTTTATAATCGGAAGTACATTTATAATTCGTAAATCTTCAGGTAATAAACTATTGATCACAGACATTATCTTATTAGTATCAAAATCCTCATGAACTTCAATGATAAAAAATTCCTCAAGACTTTCATATCCCACAGGAAGAGGATTGCCGCATATTAATTTTATTATTTTATGGAAGCCGCTGCTGTACTTAACAGGAAAGCCTGATCTGCGAATAGACCTTGATATGAGATTTACAAGCTCCATATGACCGAGAAATTTGGCTTCTCCGATTTTTGTGTAAATACACTTAATTTTTTTATAATTTTTTTCTTTTATGTCTGTTTTTATTTCTTCATGTTTAACATATTCATATTTTCCAACAATGTGTGGTTGAATTTTCTTAAAATCACAAATACCACATCCGGAACATGATCCGTATCTGCAATCTTCCGTCAGTAAGCCCGACCGTGATTTGTCACGTTCATCTGATAGAAATTGCTTGGAAACTCCTGAATCGATATGATCCCAGGGCAAGGGCTCATCAGTATCTCTTTCCCTTTGCAATATACCCATAGTATCCAATTCCGCTTCATGTATGGCCTGTTGCCATAAATCCAACCGAAAGTGCTCGCTCCATCCGTCGAGTCGACAACCCTTTTTGTATGCATTTATTATTACAGGAGTCAATCGACGGTCACCACGGGCTATTAAACCTTCAAGAAAACTAACTTGGGTCTTGCCCCATTTAAAACTCACGTCGTTGAATTTAAGTCTTTCTTTTAGCCATAGTATACTCGCCCATGCATCTTCCTGGGACATCTGTTTTTCCCATTGAAAAGGGCTGTGTGATTTTGGAATAAAAGTGGTAACACTCACATGAATCTGAGCTTTCTTCCTTTTATTCTTTTTAACTTCTCGAAGTCTTTTTACGAGATTAACCATCTCTTCAAGATCTTCTTCCGTTTCAGTGGGAAGACCAATCATGAAGTAGAGCTTTATTACGTTCCAGCCAAGTTCAAATGCGCTGTTCACGGTATTTACAATATCTTCTTCTGTGATTCCTTTGTTTATAACATCTCTTAAGCGTTGAGATCCGGCTTCAGGTGCAATGGTAAAACCAGTTTTTCTTACCTTCTTGATAATTTCCATCAGCTCTGAATTAAGCATTCCGGCTCTGACCGATGGAAGGGAAAAAGAAATATTCTTGTGTGTATCCTGATTATTATCCGAAAGACCAAGAAGTCTGAGCATAAGAGGACCGATATTTTCATAATCTCCGGCGCTCAATGATAGAAGAGAAAGATCTTCATATCCCGTGTTCCTTATAGCGCAATCTGCAAGCTCGACTAACTTTTCGACACTTCTTTCACGAACCGGCCGGTAAATCATTCCAGCCTGACAAAACCTACATCCACGACTGCATCCCCTTGAAATCTCTAATCTTAATCTTTCATGAACGGGTCTGCCAAAAGGAATGACCGGAGATGTTGGAAATTCTTCTTCTTCAAGATCTGAAACGATAGCTTTTCTAATTATTCTGTAATCATCATATATGGGTTTGACGACCGGTATGGAATAACCTTCTTTTTTAACATAATCTGTCGTGAAAAAAGAGGGGATATAAACTCCTTGAATAGAAGACCATTTTTTCAATAAATCATGACGTGATGCACCGCTTTTCTTCCACTCGGCATAACTTTTTAAAAGCTCCACAATCACATACTCACCGTCTCCCACAACCATGGCGTCAAAAATATCCGCAATAGGTTCGGGATTAAATGTGCAAGGTCCACCTGATATAATAAGAGGAGAATTGTCGTCTCTATCCGCACTTAAAAAAGGGATATGTGCAAGATCAAGCAGAGTCAGAACGTTTGTGTAATTCAGCTCGTATAGAAGACTGAAACCGATGATATCAAAATCACCAAGCGGTGTTTTTGTTTCACGTGAAAACATCGGGATATGGTTTTCACGAAGCTCTTTTTCCATATCAGGAGCCGGAGTATAGACGCGTTCTGCGAATATCCCCTTTTGTTTATTTAAAATGTTATAAAGAATTTGAATCCCGAAATGGGATGTTCCAATTTCATAAAGATCAGGAAAAGCGAGGGCTATTCTGACGTCTATTTGATCGTTTTCTTTAAAAACTGCGTTGCACTCCTTGCCTGTATAACGGCTTGGCTGCTCAACTGACTTCAAGATTTCTTGAATACTTTTTAAACCCATGATATATCTTTTCTTTTAAATATTAAAAATTCAAACAATAACCTGTCATTATATTTTATTAATTTAAAAATGCAAATTTATAATTATCTATCTCGTAAGAACCAAATTTATTTGATTAATTTCATCGCTGTCTTTCTTATTTTATCCGGTACAGCCATGGCTGCCCAAAATCTCAGACGCTCGGAAGTGGTTGTAGCTGTTGAGAAAGTCAGTGCTGCCGTTGTCAACATTTCATCCGAAGTCGATGTTTACAACAAGACCAATCCCTTTTCTTCCAATCGTTACAATCGTGATTTTGATGATTTCTTCAAAGATTTTTTTGAGCCTCGAAGGGGCAAATCAAAAAAAATAAGTCTTGGTTCAGGGGTTATCATTGACGGTAAAAGGGGTTATATTCTTACCAACGCCCATGTGGTTGAAAAGACAAGTCACATCACCGTGAGCTTAAATGACAAACGAGAATTTGAAGCTCAACTCGTGGGAGCTGACCCTGAATCCGATCTGGCTGTACTTCGTATTAAAAGTAAAGGGCACCTTCCAGCTATTAATATGGGCAACAGTGACGACATTATGATTGGTGAAACCATCATCGCCATCGGAAATCCTTTTGGTTTCTCAAACACTGTTTCAACCGGTGTGGTGAGCGCCGTAAACCGAAGCGTCAACGCCGGTAACAGGGTTTTCAAAAATTTTATACAGATAGATGCGCCTATAAACCCTGGAAACAGCGGTGGACCTCTTCTCAACATCCTTGGCGACCTGATCGGAATTAACACGGCCATTTATGCATCGGCTCAGGGAATTGGATTCGCTATTCCCATTAACAGAGCTAAAAAAATCGTTTCTAACCTTATCAAATACGGGGAAGTGGTTCTTCCCTGGACAGGTATTGAGATTCAGGATATTGATCGAAACATAGCCGATTATCTGAATCTCAAAGCAACTGGTGGTGTAGTTATCACCCAGATCGAAGAAAAAAGCCCTGCACTACAGGCCGGATTAAAAAAATGGGATGTTATCATTTCTTTAAACAAAGAATCTTTAGAAAATAGCCTTGATTTCGAATCTGTTCTTAAGAATCATTCAGCAGGTGATGTTCTCCGTATCAAGATCATACGTAACGGAAAACCTTTGACTATTGATCTTGTAACACGTGTTTTTCCAATCGAAAATGCCGAAAATCTGGGTTCAAATATATTTGGAATAACGGTAACAAAAAAGGGAAAGCAAAAGGGGCTTGCCATATCCGAAATATCTAAATCATCATACTTATACAGAGTAGGTGTAAGGCCAGGAGATAGCCTTTGTCAAATCAACGACAGCTTGATCGAAACAAGGGAAGACTACAAAAAATCCATTGTAAAATACAGAAATAACTCTTCATTTGTCCTTTTGATTGTTAGAAAAGGTTACGGTTATTACATCACTGTCGAACGTTAAATCTATCAGGATATCCATATGAAACGAATAAAAGTCAGGGATATTTTTAATAATACAAGTGAAATGGGTGATGTCCTTATTAAAGGATGGATCAGGACTATAAGAAATTCAAAAACTTTTTCTTTTATAGAACTGAATGATGGTTCTTGTTTAAAAAATATACAGGTTCTTGTCGAAGATAAAATAATTAATTACGATGAAGTACAAGGCCTTACAACCGGATCTTCCCTCTCGGTTCAAGGCAGACTGGTAAAATCTCCTGGAAAAGGTCAGGACGTTGAAATTCAGGCTGAATCTATCTTTATTTATCAGAAAGCTCCTGACTCTTATCCATTACAGAAAAAAAGACATACCGACGAGTTCTTAAGAACCATCGCCCATTTAAGACCGAGATCCAATAAGTACGGAGCCATGTTCAGAATTAGGTCCATGGTGTCCATGATGATTCACCGTTTCTTTCAGGACAGAGGTTTTTATTACATCCATACACCAATTATTACCGGATCGGATTGTGAAGGTGCGGGAGAAATGTTCCGGGTGTCAAATCTAAAGCCTGATGAATGGTCAACAAAAGAAGGGTTGGTTGATTACAGTCGCGATTTTTTCGGAAAAGAAACCAATCTCACCGTTTCAGGCCAGCTCTCCGCTGAAATGTTTGCCCTGTCCCTTGGTGATGTTTATACCTTCGGACCAACGTTCCGGGCAGAAAATTCCAATACAAGTCGTCATGCATCTGAATTCTGGATGATTGAACCGGAAATGGCTTTTTGCAACCTTTCAGAAAACATGGACGTCGCTCAGGATTTCCTTAAATATATTGTTAAAGAATATTTAGAGCATTGTGCTGAGGATTTTTCTTTGTTTTCTTCGTTTGTTGATAAAGATCTTGAAAAAACTCTTCAAACCACTGTTTCTTCTGATTTCGCGCGTCTTTCATATACTGAAGCTGTGGATATTCTTGAAAAATCAAAAAAAGAATTCGAATATCCCGTTTCCTGGGGCTTGGATCTCCAGTCTGAACATGAACGTTTTCTATCCGAAGAATACTTCAAAAAGCCTGTTTTCATCACAAATTACCCTAATACTATCAAACCTTTTTATATGCGCCTTAATGACGATGATAAAACTGTTGGGGCCATGGATCTTCTTGTTCCAAAAATAGGTGAACTCATAGGGGGAAGTCAGAGGGAAGAAAGACCCGACGTTCTTGAACGAAGAATGAATGATATGTTTTTAAACAAAGAGAATTATTGGTGGTATCTTGATTCACGCAAATACGGATCGGTTCCTCACAGTGGTTTTGGTCTTGGATTTGAGAGGCTTCTGATGATGCTTACCGGTGTAAATAATATCCGTGATGTTATTCCTTTTCCACGGACTCCGGGTCATATTGAATTCTGATTATTTAAATTTACAATTCGAGTAGTTTGCCAATTTCCTGGGTTAATTGTTCCATTTTAAAAGGTTTCTGTATAAATGAACTTCTGCCTTCTTCAATGATGACGTTCACATCCAGATTTTTTCTATAACCACTTGCAAATAATACTTTTATATCGGGATTAATCTTTTTTAATTCATAATACGTATCAATACCTGTCATGCCAGGCATGATTAAATCAAGAACCACCATATTAATTTTCTTGTGTTCTTTTTTATATAATTCAACGGCTTTTTCCCCGTTTTTTGCCGTTAGAACTTCAAGACCTGTCCTTTCAAGCATCTGTTTTCCAACATCAAGAATCATACCTTCATCATCTACCAACAACACCGTATTGGAACCCGTATATACTTTTTCATATAACTTTAAAGCCTGGCTGCCCTGTGAACCGTAATTGGATTTGATCAGATGGCCTTCGATAGACTTGTTCATTTCATATTTCAAGCGGTTAAGAACATCGGGTTGAATTTCTCTCAGTTTGGGTTCCGGTTCATATGTTCCATCGTTAACAAAATCGAGAATTTTTTCTGTTAGTTTGACTCCGCCTTCAACATACTTTTCTATGTCTTTAAGTTTTGAATAAAAACGGTCAGTAAATGGAATATCGAGAAATATCAAAGACAGGTTTCCCTGAATACCCATTAATAAGTTATTGAACTCATGGGCAATACCTCCGATAATTTTATTTCTTTCCATTCTTTTTTCATATCCGTCGGCATCAGCATGATCTTTTTCCAGCTCTTCAACCCTTTTTTCCAGTTCCTCGTATGTTGGTTTATAATCCATGGTCTTTTTATCCGTATCTGTCATCATTATTTAGTCGTCTATCATTACATCGGTTTTTGTATTCATTTCATTTAATCCATAATAAAAAAACGGGAAATAATATCCCGTTTTTCTTATTCTTTATCTTTTTAAAACCAATTATATGTTTTTTATACAGATATTTTTTATATATCAAGCGAACTGACTTCAAGGGCGTTTTTTTGAATAAAATTACGTCTTGGTTCAACTTCTTCGCCCATGAGCAGGGTAAATATTGCATCGGCGTTTTCTGCGTCGTCTATTTTTACTTTAAGCATAATACGCTTTTCTGGGTCCATGGTGGTTTCCCACAACTGATCCGGATTCATTTCTCCCAGACCTTTGTATCGTTGGACACCAATACCTTTTTTTCCTTCTTTCATAATGTAAGAGTATAGATCATCGAGTTTTTCAAATTCCATTATTACGTCATGGGTTTCCGTATGGCATACTTTGAAAGGAGGCGTTTCGAAAATAATGATAATATCACGCATTTTTTCAACAATCTGAAACTCGTTGGAATAAATAAGGCTTCTTCCAATTTCCACAGTCTGCCCTTTTTTAAGTACAATTGATTGATCATCGGGTGACTTGCTTTCTTTGGTTATATTAAACCTGTACCTGTCCATTTCCTCGTTATAGACCATATCATCGGATAAATATCCCAATTTTATTATTTTTCCTTGCAATTCCAACATCTTTTCTTTATCCGCAAGGTATTTTTTATCAATGGTTCCCTGATTCAATATAACGTCAATAACCTCTTTCTCATAACCACGCCTTTCAATTTTATCCACACTTGAATAATATTCGGCCAGTTTCTTCAAAAGAACTATCATTTCCTTGTCTTTAAACTCTTTAGTTTTATTGGGTATATCAAGATACTTCTGATCACAGGCCCTTTTTAAGACATACTCGTTGAAATCATTCTCATCTTTCAGATATACACTGCTTTTTCCTTTTCCAACCCTGTACAGGGGGGGCTGCGCTATATATAGATAACCGTTTTCAATAAGACTCGGCATCTGCCTGTAAAAAAAGGTCAGAAGCAGAGTTCTGATATGTGAACCGTCAACGTCAGCATCGGTCATTATAACGACTTTGTGGTATCTTATCTTATCAATATTGTATTCTTCCGTCCCTACACCTGTCCCTAAAACAGTGATAATATTTTTTATTTCATCGCTTTTAAGAATCTTGTCGAAACGGGCTTTTTCCACATTCAGAATTTTTCCTTTTAGTGGAAGAATCGCCTGAGATTTTCTGTCTCTTCCCATTTTAGCCGACCCACCAGCCGAATCACCTTCCACAAGGAAAAGTTCGCGGAATTGAGGATCTGTATACTGACATTCTGCTAATTTTCCTGGAAGTGACGAATCAAGAAGTGCTCCAGAACTTCGGGCCATATCCCTGGCCCTTTTGGCCGCATCCCTTGCTCGGGCTGCTTCCACGGCTTTCATGATGAGTTTTTTGGCTACAGATGGATTTTCATGGAGAAAGTCGGCTAATTTGTCGTTAACAAGAGATTCAACGACTCCCTTAACTTCACTGTTTCCAAGTTTAGTTTTCGTCTGCCCTTCAAACTGAGGCTGCATGACTTTTACACTGACAATGGCCGTCAAACCTTCACGTGTATCATCACCTGATATTTTGCCCTGCATATTTTTAGGGACATTATCTGACGTTGCATATGAATTAATAGTTCTGGTCAAAGCCCCTTTAAAACCGGAAAGATGGAACCCTCCTTCAGCCGTATTTATATTATTGGCGAAAGAGTAGAGTTTTTCGTTGTAAGTGTCATTGTACTGTATGGCAACTTCAACCTGAACATCGTCTTTTTCCCCTTTAATGAAAATGGGGTCATGAAGAGGAACGTGCGCTCTGTTCAGATATTCTACAAATGAAATAAGACCTCCTTCATAAATGAAGTCATTTTTTTCATCTGACCTTTCATCCTCTATAATTATTCTGACACCGCTGTTTAAAAAAGCGAGTTCTCTCATACGCCTGGACAGAATTTCAAAACTGAAATTATCATCAGTCATGATTTCCGTGTCAGGTCTGAAATGGACACGTGTTCCTCTTTTGTCCGTATCGCCCACAACGGTAAGTTCCGATGTTTTTATACCTTTGGAATAAGACTGAATGAATTTCTTCCCTTTTTGATAAATCTCAAGATTGAGAAATATGGAAAGGGCATTTACAACAGATATACCCACGCCATGGAGACCGCCGGATACCTTGTACGAATCGTTATTGAATTTTCCACCGGCATGAAGTTTAGTCAAAGCAACTTCGGCCGCAGGTATCTGTTCCTTTTCATGCATACCTGTGGGAATTCCACGACCGTTATCTTCCACACTGACACTATTGTCTTTATAGATAATCACATGAATCGTATCACAGATACCAGCCATGGCCTCGTCTATGCTATTGTCCACCACTTCGTATACAAGATGGTGAAGTCCTTCAACACCCACATTCCCGATGTACATGGAAGGTCTCAGTCTGACAGCTTCAAGCCCTTCGAGAACTTTGATACTGTCTTCGTTGTAATTGTTTGTTTCTTTTATATCACTCATATTTTCATCGGCATTATTACGCTTAAAAAGGTTTTATCTTCTGTTCCTTCGATGATACAGGGGCTTTTGCTATCTTTTATATTCATGAAAATAGTGTCTTCATCAATAACACCCATGGTGTCCATGAAATATTTAGGATTAAAAGCCACTTCGATGGGTTCCCTGTTAAAATCGATCGTGAAATCTTCTTTGGATTCTCCAAGATCTGGGTTTGTCGCTGTCACCACCAACTTATTTTTTTCAAAATTGAATATAACGCCATTATAATTTTCTGTTGAAAGAATTGACATACGTTTCAACATCATATTGAACATGCGTTTATTGATCGTTATGGAAAGATCATCTTCCTTACCCACAATACCCTCATACGATGGAAAATCACCTTCAAGAAGCCCGATTATAATCGTTTCATGATCTTTTTTAACAATAAAATAGTTGTCTTTGACCCCAATATTTATAAATCCATCAGAATCAAGGAGTTTTGAAGCTTCAGACAAACCTTTCTTAGGTATGATCACACCTTTTGTAGTATGGAAATCCAGGTCACTGGTACTTTTGAATTCAACTTTTGAAAGACGTCTTCCATCGGTTGAAACCATACGGATGATCTTATCTTCACCTATTTCAGTTGATTCAAGATAAACACCTGTTATATGTGCCCTTTTTTCATCTGTAGATGGTGCTATCATAATGGTTTTTTCAATCATTTTTCTTAATTTGATAGCATCAATTTCCATAAAATCAACATCTTCAAGAACCGGGATATCCGGAAAATCATCAGGACTCATTCCCACAATATGATAAACGACTTTATCGCAGCTTATTTTTATCCACTGCCTTTCTTCTTCTTCTATTAAAATATCGTCACTGGGAAAATTCTGAACAATTTCAAAGAATTTTCTGGCATTTATCGTTATAATACCCGTTGATTCAATATGGGCGGGATAATTTCCTTCAAATCCCGTTTCCAGATCGGTGGCTAAGAACGATATCCCTGTTTCATTGGTTTTAACAAGAATATTTGCTGTTATTGCCAGGTTACTTTTTCTTCCCGTAATACCCTGGACTTTTGAAAGAATGTCCGTGATATCGCTTTTTCTGATTGTAAATTTCATAAAAGACCCATGTATTAATGATGTTTTTTATTAATGTTAAATTATGCTTCAGATGGAGAGTACACAATAATTGATCCCTATTTAAATAGTCGGATACGGTCAAAATATCAATATAAAAATATAAAATAAATAAATTATTTTAATAAATTATTTCAATTATTTAATATGATATTTTTATGTCATTGATAGGGTGTATGTTTTTGAAGGTTGTTTCATTATTTTTTTAAAGATTTAAAAAACAATCATAACAATAAGGTTTGTTAAAAAGTATAATAATTAAACAACTATTAGAATTTAATTCGTTTTAATAAGAAATCATTTTCTATAAAGTACATGATAAATGGTTAAATAATTGACAGCTATCAACAGCCTTTGGAATGTTGTTCATAAGTAGCGAGTTATGAACAACAAATTAAAAATGTTTAAACAAAGAAAATGGCTGTTCTAAATCCTTCTCTTACAAATCAGGCTCGATCCATTTTCGGATATCTTGAAGAACTGAACCCCAGGAATCTGAAAGTCGCAATTTAAGAAAGGCAAGGTAAGCTGAATCGACTATTTCAACCGCTTTTCCAAATAGATAAATTTTTTCAAGAAGAGCTCCTTCCATATCTTCTTTTTTATGTATTTTTTCTGTTTCAGGATGTTTGAGCCCTGTAAAATGTAAGTTTTCGCCTTTGAGGTTAAATTCCCATGTTTGTTCAAGATAGGTTAAACCAAGTTTCATCTCAGTGACAACAGATCCTTTTTTAAGAGCTGTCAAACCTTCTTCCAATCCTGCATTGTCACCTTTGATGGTTACGGTTTCAACAGTGTTATCTTCAACGATATTTTCACAAACAATTTTGTTTCCGATGATTAAGAAATAAGAAACTCCTGCATTGTCTTTGAAAAGAGAATCCTGCCCGCTATCAATGGCGAACCAGAGCCATGTGAGAAATTCATGACCGAGAAACTTGAATTGATTGTATGATACGGCGATATCGAACATGGTTTACTCCATAAATCGTGAAGGTTTAAGTTTGTTTAAAATGTCTTTTTCTTTGTCTGAAAGGCCTAATTCAAGATCGGCAAGGGTGTATGGAAATAATTTAATAAGGTTGATGTTGAAAGATTTCAAAAAGAGTGTTTCAAGCTCTTCATTGGCCGCTTTTTGTGTTGAATAAAACCACAACCTTCCATTTTCATAATCCCAGACAGCATCGTAGACATGGGGAACAGGAGGCATTCGTGTGAGCAGAATCTGCTTCACATCATCCTTCAACTCTTTTTTTTCATTTTTGGAAAGAAACTCACGTCCGCTTTCCCTCAGACGTTTTTTTTCTTCCATTATGACATGTTTTTTTAGAACATTAGAAGGAACTGATTTTTTGTCTATTCTCAACGAAAAAACAAAAAAAGAAGCTATAAGAAAAGAAGACCCTTCAAAATCAGGATGATAGGGATCATTAAGATTTGTCCAACCCACGGATACTTCTTGAGGCTCCTTGTCTATATCAACAATTTTATTCTGCTTAAGACCCTTTTCGACAGTTTCAATTGGATTTTCACCTAAAGTCCCGTTTACCTTGTATCGAGTCAAAGAAGTGGTTGACGCCAAAATTCCCATATAAATAGCTCCATAAAAATGAATAAAAAAAATGACCTTCGGGTCATTCCAGAATAATGTGCAATATCATTAATTAATATAAATGATAAATAGTATTCCATTAATGAGAGTCAGTATGTAAAAAAAAATATATTTTTTAAAAATGCTGAACAAGTTCATTTTTTGATGTTTTTTTTAGAATGAATATTGTATATCTAATAATCAAAACCAATAGTTAAATAAAAAAATTAAAGTTAAATATAAGGTTTTTTAAATATGAGTGAGGTTTCCATTATTGAAAGCATTGATCTTGATAACGGAGAAATGCTTGAAATCATCGATAAATCAAGGATGATAGCGAAAGATACCTGGCTCATCATGTTGATTTTCAGAATAAAAATAGAAATAAATAAAATAATAATTGAGAAAATCAAGACACTTTCCGAAAATAGTATTGTAGACACACTTGGCGGGAGTGTTATTTACGAAGCTATACACGAAAGAAATTTCATCCGTGAAAATCAAAAAGACCATGTTTTGAAAGACGTTCGGGATTCTTTTTTGAATACAAACATGAAATATCTGTCCCATCCAGATTTCTCATATAAATATGTCATAAAAAAATACAATGAAAAGAAAAAGAATAGTTAGAATAACAAAGATAATCATCGCCTTTTTTATAATTATTACAGGCGGTCAAACTATGTCCCATGCAGGGGATATTTATAAATACGTTGATGAAAACGGTGTACTTCATTTTACCGACACCCCTTCAAGCGGTGAAAAAATGGAGATTTTTATAAAAGACAGAACAGGCGTAAAAAGTTATTATAAACAAGATTATTCGTCGTATTACACATCTGAAGAATTTAACGACATCATAGAAGAAGCCGCATCTGCAAATAATGTATCATCATCACTGATCAAAGCCATGATTAAAGTGGAATCCAATTTCAATCCCAACGCCGTTTCACCTAAAGGTGCTAAAGGATTAATGCAGATCATGCCGGGAACCATGAGGGATTTAAATATTGATAATCCTTTCAATCCTTACGAAAACGTTATGGGTGGTTCAAAGTATATTCGAGATCTTTTAAGAAGGTTCAATAATGAACTTACTCTGGCTTTAGCTGCCTATAATGCAGGTCCGGGAATGGTTGAAAAATACAACAATGTACCGCCTTTCGAAGAAACCATAGGATATGTACAGAAAGTTCTTCATTTTCACCGAATGTATCAATAAGCCTTCAAGTCCTGTAAAAAAATTCCTGATTTGATTCCTTTTAAAGGAATAATCCTTTACAAAACTCACCTGTTTTCTTATAAAGAAACTCATCGTTTTTAGTCAACAATAGATCTTCAATAAAAATTCATTAAAAAAATAAACCCTTAAGAGAGAGGTATAGACTATGTGCCTGATTCTTGGAAAAATAAGGACGTTCCCCCAGGGCGACGGACCCCGGATTCAATTAAGAGTTTTCGGAGATGAATTTTACGCACGATATGAGACTCTTGATGGATTTACAGTGGTGTATGACACGCACCTTGAAAAATACTGTTTCGCTGTTCTTGTGAAAGGCAATTTGACGTCCAGCGGATCTCCCATCGACAAGCCTGTTCTAAAAAGGTCTTATCAGACACCTTCAGGAAGACAAAGATATAAGAAATAAAAAATTTGATTACAAATACGATATCATGCGTCCTCAATCCTCTCCTATTCCGGGGGTAGAAGCAACGCTGGGTGAAAATAACGGACTTCTTTCCGGAAAACAGCTCAGTAAAGAAAAAAAAGTTGTGGGGTTGACCATTCTCATCAATTTTCAGGACGAAAAAACCCTGATTCCGGCAGATAAAGTTACTGAGCTCCTGAACGGCGATGGTTTCAAAGCATATGGAAATGCCTGCTCTGTAAAAGAATATTACAAAACCATGTCAAGCGGTCGTCTGGAATACATCAATGAGGTTGTGGGGCCTGTTACCTTGTCGAAAAACAGAACCCATTACATTGAAAACCCCTGTATGAATGAGGCGTTGTCTTTGGCCGTTTCCGAATACAATATTGATCTGTCGCGTTTTGACTGCACCAAGCGCGGGGTTATTGATGCAATCAACTTTCTTTATGCCGGAGAAACATTATACGAAGGATGGCTCTGGCCTCATAACCACAGCATGTCCATGTCCTTCAACGGAATAAGAACAAACTTTTACACCATCCAGAGCCTCGGACGCCAGCCTGTGGACATGAAAATAGGAACGTTCTGCCATGAAGCGGGCCATCTTATATGCCGTTTTCCCGATCTCTATGATTACGGGAAAAGAGATGGTGATTCAGATTCAAGTGCCGGTCTGGGTTATTACTGTCTGATGGCTTCCGGAAGTCATCTGGACAAAGGAAGAAATCCTGCGCCTTTAAATGCGTATCTTAGAAATCTGGCCGGTTGGACTGAAAACCTTTATCTCCTGAACGATGCCGGAGAATTTGTTATTAACCACGGAGATTATAATTCTCTCTACAAATTTCAGATAGACAATAAACCCAATGAATATTTTATAGTTGAAAACAGAACGTGTATAGGAATGGACAACTTCTGTCCTTCTACCGGTCTTGCAGTTTATCACTGTGATATTCTTGGTTCAAACGAATGGCAAGGAGGAACAGCCTCAAATCATTATCAATGTGCTCTGATTCAGGCTGATGGAGCAGGGCATCTTGAAAATAACATAAACGGGGGAGATGAAAGAGATCTTTTCAATGAAAAAAATGGACTTGTTCTTTCAAATGAAACAACTCCCTCGTCAAAGTCATGGGGAGGATCGGACTCTGGTTTTAAACTTTTTGACATTGGAAAACCTGGAAAGACCATATCATTCAAAGTAGGGAATCCCAGTGAGCCTGAAACGACCGGTAATAAAATAGTCAAAGAATCCCGACCCTCTCTTCTTATTCCGGACAATTCAAAAAAAGGGGTTGGCGATGTCATTTCTATTCAAAACAAAGGAATCATCGAAAATATAACCGTTTCAGTAGATATAACCCACACCTATATAGGTGACGTTAAAATTGAATTAATTCCACCCAAAGAAAACGCTCTGGTTCTTCGCCAGAAGAAAGGGGGAGATTCTGACGATCTGAAAGAAAGCTACGATTCGAAAGCGATTCTTTCTTCTTTAAAAGGCAAGACTATAGAAGGGGATTGGACTCTTAAAGTGACGGATCTTGGGATAAAGGACATTGGACGTTTCAACTCCTGGAAAATTGAGGTTGAATATACTGTTGAAGAAACCAGGATCATCGAAAAGATGAAAGTAGCAAAAAAAATTCCGGATAATGATCCCAATGGCATACAAAACAAAATATCGTTATCAAAACAAGGTACGGTTAAAAACATCACAATTGGTGTGGATCTGACCCATACCTATCATGGTGATCTACAAATAAAACTTACGTCTCCATCAGGAAAAACAGTATCAATTGTTGATTTTAATACTCTGGGAAGCGCATCGGGTCTTCTGGATAAAGATTACACTGACACATCCCTTCCTGTTCTCAAAAATATGATGGGAGAATCCATCCAGGGCGAATGGACCCTTTCAGTAACCGACAACTGGCAGAGAGATACCGGAACATGGAACGGATGGAGATTGAATATTGAGTATTAAAAGAGAATAATTGTTTTTTAATAATGAAATGCCCAGAATGGGCAGACCTCGCTGTCTGCCCTTTTTTTAAGAAAAGTCCCGCCATAAAGCCTTTTATTTACAAAACATTGAAAGAAATTTGACAACCTGTCGGCTTCAAGTGTTATAGTAAGAATTATTAACACATAATTCACTTCTCTTTTTTGGATCATAGACATGGAATACATCATTGTGACGGGTCTTTCCGGTGCGGGAAAGACACAGGCAACCAAAGTCCTCGAAGATCTGGGATACTATTGCATCGATAACCTTCCGGCAGATCTTTTACCTGCTTTTACTGAACTTGCCCTTCGAAATTCCGAAGAACTTAGTAAAGTAGCACTGGCCATGGATATTAGAAGCAGAAAGTTTTTCGTCAGCCTCAGATCAGCCCTGAGTGTCGCCGAGAGCAAGGGTTTTGAATGCAAGATTCTTTATCTGGAAGCTGACAAGGATGTCCTTATTAAGCGCTTTAAATAATCGAGACGAACCCATCCCATGGATCCCCGTGAATCCCTTGAAGCATGCATTACCAAAGAAATGGATATTCTGAATGAAATAAGAAATGACGCCGATTACATCATCAACACAAGCCGTTTGAACCATTCACAATTGAAAAAGGTTATTTGTGAAGCTCTCGAACAGGCTTTTGATTCGACTAAAGTGAAAATAACCTTGACGTCATTCGGCTTCAAGAAAGGCATACCCATGGATTCGGATCTGGTGTTCGATCTTCGTTTCCTACCTAATCCCTATTATCAGGAAAAACTCCGAAGCCTTACGGGAAACGATAAAGAAGTGAGAGATTATGTGATGGGTTTTTCTGACAGCCAGGAGTATTTAAAAAAAATTAAAGACCTTGTAATCTTCGTCATCGGCCAGTGCGTCAAAGAGGCTCGAAGTCAGCTTATCGTTTCCATCGGTTGCACTGGCGGACAGCACCGTTCGGTATCTTTTGTCAACATCCTTGCATCCGAACTGACTCAGGAAGGATTTAAAGCAGAGATCATTCACAGAGATCTATAAAAAACCCCCTTTGGCAGGGTGCCAAAGAGGGCAAGGGAGAGAAGGGTGGCCAGCTGGCAACCCTTTTTTGGGAATTGGAGGAATTGAAAGGAACCAGGGGAGTCATAACCTTTCTTTTCCTCACCTCACGAGAATGGTTTTGATTTGGAATTAATTCATAATCCAGACGGCCATGGAATCACTCATCTGGATAACCTTTCTGCCAACCCTGCCCATAAAGAATTCAAGAACGGCTGAATGGCCGCGCCGCCCAAGGACAAGACTTCCGTAACCTTCTTTTTTTGCCTTTTCAATCAGAGCCTGGGACCTGCTCATATATCCCTCCATGACAGCGGTCTGCACACCTGAACTTGGGACACCCTGAGATATCAGCCAGTCCTTTTCAATATTCATGGCAAGCTCGATGGTCTTTTTCTGATGCATGACGCGCTGGACATCGAATTCAGGATAAAAACCCTTATCAATAGACGATGAGAACACATCAAAATCACCGGCCAGCATATTCATGGAACGAATCACATGACAGATGGTGAATTGCTTGCTGGGAGTGGTAAATTTATACATGGACCGTATGGCGCTTATTGATCCTTTAGAGCCGTCGAAGCCGGTAAGAAAACGACTGATTTCCGGTCGTCCTTCAACCACAACCATGGGAATATGGAAAATTTTTGAAATCAGCTTTCCGGTGACTGATCCTGTGGTGATGCCTGTAACGCAGCGGACACCTGTTTTCCCTACCACGAGAAGATCGTAATCTTTTCTGGATTCCTCAATGATATCCCGAGTGACCCCTACTTCAATCTCTCGTGTGATGATTTCAATATCTTTTCCTGCAAAACCCTTTTCAATAAACATATTGCGTGTTTTTTCCAGACGAGAGGTCATGTTTTTCTTCCGCATGGCGATCCAGTCTGTATAAGAAGCCTTGTCCATCTCAAGTTTTTCAGGCTTGTCTTCCACATCAAAATAGAGATCCATGACTTCCGCATCCACATGATACAGAACGATTTTAGTTTTTTCAGGAGCCATAATCCCGCTGATGTATGCTGCTGCGTTAAAGGATTGAACAGAACCGTCAATTCCTATTAAAACGCGGTTTTTTTTATCGCCCATGGTGTCCTCCTGCTTATAATGTATTATTCGCAAAAGATGGATTATGATTTGATCAATCCTACGCTTTCTTTAAAGAAGGATCGATGGAGTAAAGCCTAACCCATCACGAGTTCTTGAGATGTAAATCAACCCATGAAAATAATGTAAAGCAATCCGTGTGCCATGATGTTTGTATTTAGTAAAATATAAATTATTCAGATAGTTGAGTTACAAATTAACACAAGGACAAAATGGAAAATTCATGTCCGATTTCTTTACACAGTGTAAACAGAAGACCGAATTAAAAACCAATAAAATGTGTATCGACAATTCATCATTGACAATCATGAAAGGAACGTGGATAAAAAAAAATTCAAAACATCATCATTTAATAAGTGAATTAAAGGAAAAGACACATGCCCTACGCGCCAAGTGGAAATGCGGAAATCTACTACGAAGATATGGGACAGGGCGAAGCGGTTATCGCCATACATGGGCTTATTGAAAATACAGGTTATTTCACCATGACGGGCATAGCCGAAACACTCGCACAGAATTACCGTTTTATTCCCATGGACATGAGAGCCCATGGACGGACGAAAGTCAATGGTGAGCCCTGGGGTTATGACGTTGAAACCGCAGGAAGGGATAGTGAAGCCCTTGCCGATCATCTGGGATTGAAACGTTTTCATCTTCTTTCTCATTCAACCGGCGGTTTTGCTTCGGTGCGTTATGCCATGGAAAAAAGCGAAAGACTGATCAGTCTTATCCTCACCGACACATCCTCAGCCACATGTTTTTTCCAGGTCAAAGAAGAAAGCGATGCGTTTCTTGAAAGGTTTGCAAGTAGTTTCGAGAAGTATGGCTGGGAAATGATTATGGCCGGGATTAAAATGCAGCCCTTTCCTTTCTTTCGAGGAATATCCGTGCGTACGGATAAAGAAGCTCTTTACGAACTGACATACAACATGATCAAGGTGGGCGACAGGGATGCCATCGGCAAATTCATCCGCTCGTTTTACATTGATCCGGACCCGAAAATTGAGGGACTGAGAAAGATAACATGCCCGACTCTTGTTCTTGTGGGTGAAATGGATGATCTTTTTATCGAACCCAGCCGCATTATGAACCGGGAAATTCCCGATTGCACACTCACCATTTACGAAAAAACAGGGCATATGCTGGCTATCGAACAACCGGAACGCATGGGCCGGGAAATTATTGAATTTCTCAAAGCCCACCCAGATAAATATTAATCTGGCAACAAAATTCTTCAATGTTTATCGCACGAATTCGATGGGTGAAGCTTTAGAGTAACCCATAGGAATTGGCAGAATATTGGCAAAGATGGAGCCTTTTGTAGGGGCGGGTTCCAAACCCGCCCAGTGTTTGATTCATTATGATTGCTGATCAGAATGATTACACATGATTTCTCCCAGCCCACCATGCCGAAATGGAGACGATCAGATCCGAGGGATACCGGGTCAAAAAACCATTGCTGATCCGGTGATTGAAATACAGGGATTTGGCGGCAAAACCGGGTATCACAAGGAATGATTTTTTCCGGATACCTTTGACGATGGCTTTCGCCACAACATCGGGGTTCAGAAGTCCGGCAAGGCTTTTCACGGCACGGGCTTCCGGGGGCAATGTTTTCGCCTCTTCTTCGATAAGAGGGGTGCGGACTTCCGGCGGACAGACCAGGGTCACGGCAATATTGAACCGTTTCAGCTCACTTCGCAGGCACTCGCTCAAACCAACGATGGCGTATTTGGTGGTTCCGTAAAGGCTGTATCCATACATACCGATCAGCCCGGCAACCGAAGCAATGTTCACGATCTGACCTGTGCCTTTTGCTTTCATGGATGGAAGCACAGCGCTGATGGTGTTCCGTGTGCCGTACACGTTGATTTTCATGGTTCGGTCAAACTGGTCGTAGCCGATGTTTTCGAAACGATCACCCGCACCCACGCCAGCGCTGTTGATCAGGATATCCGGCGCGCCGAAACGTTCGATGGCTTCCTTGATTTTCAGTTGAACATCATCGTTGTTTGAAACGTCCATGCTGAGGGCGTTTATTTGCTGGGATGGCCGTGCGGCTCTTGCCTGGATGGTTTTACACACTTCGTCCAGTCTTGCCTGACCTCGGGCGAACAGAACCAGATCGCATCCCTGCTCCGCCAGAACTCCGGCTGTTTCGAGGCCTATCCCGCTGGACCCGCCGGTGATGAACGCCAGTTTGCCCTCAAAGAAAGGCGAATCGTTTTTATTCAAACCGGCTCCACCCGTTTCAATGTATTCTTTAGTCCGTTTCAGACCTTCGGCGTAGGAAATTTTAGGTTCGTATCCCAGTTCGGATTTGATTCGGTCAATGGGAATAAGGTTGTCCGAACCCACCAGGTTCAGGGCTTCACGGGTGATAGGCGGACGTTTTTTAATGTGAAGGCGCCCCCAGATTGTTTCACATGAAACAGCGGCCACCGCAGCCACAGGCCGTGGAATGGATTTTGGTTTTTTTGCTCCGATCATGGCGGCGATGTCTGAAAAGTATTCATTCCAGGTGACGGAAAGACCGTCGCAGGCATTGTAAGCCTTTCCAAGAGCCGCTTCCAACGATCCGGCAAGGATGATGATGTCTGCCACATTGTCCACATAAGCCAGCCCGGCGTTCATGTTGCCACCGGAAATCAGACCCGGCGAACCGCTTTTAAGAACAGCCACCACATCGTGAAGCCAGGGACCGGACCCCGGACCGTAAACATTGGCCGGACGGACCACTGAAAGTTTCATGCCCTTGTTATTGTGGTATTCCCAGGCCAGTTTTTCCTGAGCCTGTTTGGTCCGGCTGTACGGACCAAATGTGTTTCCGTAGCCGGATTCTTCCGGGCAGCTCTGGCTACTTATTTTATCCCCGTAAACCACGATGCTGGACACCAGAACCACACGTGCCCCGGTTTTTACGGCCTGCTCGAAAACAAGACGGCTGCCTTCCACGGTGAATTCCCAGTAAAGACGCTCATCTCCCCAGTCCGAAACCACGGCAGCCAGATGAATGATGGTCCCCGCACGCCGAGTCGCGCTTTCCACGGCAAGGCTGTCTGATATGCTTCCTCGGATGATGTCCACCTTCCCTTCCCAGGCTGGTGGTGTGGTTTCATCAGGAAGCACAAGGGCTTTGACGGCGATGTTGTCCGCAAGAAGTTTTTCCACTACGCGGCGTCCGATAAATCCGGTGGCTCCGGTTACGAGAACTGGCTGGGCCATGGTTTTTATGTCGTTCATTTTCTTATTTTCCCCCTTTTCTATAAATTTTTTTTGGCTACTTTTCGTTGGTCAGTTTTTGGCTACTTTTCGTTGGTCAGGTTGAGGAACGAAACCCGACAAATGACAAATGATTTGATTCTTCATGTCGGCCAACCGTAGGGGCACGGCGCGCCGTATCCCTACATGCATATGCGCATCTTCAGTCCGTAGGATGGGTGGAGCGCAGCGTAACCCATCACAAATACCCATGATGCCCGTTTTTTAAAGTCTGTGATAGTCAGCCCCAAAGCAGTTATCACGCCCCAAAGTTGCGCACCTCGTTCCGGGGATTCTCCCCGGAACGAGGGACTGTTGCGCGACACGGTACGACTGGCACCGCCATTTTTATTTGGCCCTCAAAAAAATGATATACGATTGCCCTGAGTCGTACTCCTGTCCAATTCTCCCGGAATTATCCCCACAACCCGATCCCCGTTTCTCTGTAAATGGCTCTGCATCGTTCCAGAACCGAGTTGTCGGAAAACGTGGTCATGGCTTTGGTTGTTTTGTATGGATCATCAACCCCCACCTTGTCACTTTTTTCATGCCAGAGAGGATTATACGCCAGAAGTGCCGCTTCTTTTACCCCCTGGCTTTTTAAAAATTCCGCCACAGCCCGGATATTCACATCGGTATCGGTGATGCCCGGAACCAGGGGAGTCCGTGGAAGCAATGACTTTCCATCCTTGCGGGCGGTCTTTAAAATTTCTTTGAAATTATCGAGTATCCGTTCGTTGGAAAGTCCGCAGAACGTTTTATGATCGCGGCTGTCCATGATTTTGATGTCGTAGTAGATTGCGTCCAGATAAGGGTAAACCAGATCCATGAACCGCCCGAGATCAAAGCTGCCGCATGTTTCCAGAAGCGTTTGGATTCCATGACTTTTCAATGTTTTGAGGAGTTCCGACAAAAAATCCATGTACAACGTGGCCTCCCCACCGGACAACGTGACCCCGCCCCCCGATGTGTCGAAAAACGGTTTGTCCGGAAGGATTTTCGCCATGATGTCATCCACACTCATTTGTTTTCCCACACGCTCAAGAGCCCCAGACGGGCACACATCAGCGCAGATGAAACACAAGGTGCACAGGCTTCTGTCCACGTAATACAGGTTGCTCTTTGAAAGAGCCTTTTCCGGGCAGGCTTTCCGGCATTCTCCGCAGTCCACGCAGAGCTTGCCGTCAAAAGCGATTTCCGCCGAGGGTTTCCGGCTTTCGGGGTTGTGACACCACACACAGGAAAGAGGACACCCTTTGAAAAAAACAACAGACCGTATCCCCGGCCCATCGTCCAGGCTGTTGCCTTTGATTTCCAGAACCAGCGGTTTTTTTGCATGTTCGTTAGTTGTCATAAAGTGCTTATTACTCCAAATTCTTTGTAGTCGTCGAAACGTTGTAGGGGCGACCCGCCGGTCGCCCAAACTGATATAGAATAAACGTTTATGGTTATGCGGGGCAGGGCGACCAGCGGGTCGCCCCTACGGTCACCGCATATATTAAAGCAGCCCTCCGGGGGCCAGCCCCCTCTCTGCGCTGGGGCAAGCTTTAAAAATCTGGACAAATGGGTTGTGAAAAAAATACCCGTTTGTCAAACTTTTCAAAAGTTTGGCCCCCGGCAGGGCCGCCAGAGGCCATGCTTTCCGATCTTTATCCCCCAAACTCCGCCCGTTCAACCAACTCGTTCTGCATATTCCTGTTCAAGGTTACGAAATACGCGTTGTAGCCGGATATGCGGACCATGAGGTTCTGGTGGTTTTCCGGGTGAAGCATGGCGTCCCGCAGGGTTTCCGATGACACCACATTGAGTTGCATCTGCATACCGCCCATGTCGGTGAACGCTTTGGCATAGGAGGTGATGGTATCCACCGTCTGCCCATGGCTGTCGCCAGGAGCGGGAACCACCTTCACGTTAAAGGCGATGTTGTTGTTCAGATATCTGGGGTCAAGCCCCGCCACGTCACGGAGATTTGAAAGGATGTTTTTCGACGCGTGGGGTTCGGGTGTGAGGCCCGGCGTGAAAGCCTTTCCTGACAGACGGCCCGAAGGAAGGGCTCCGGTCAGGGTTCCGAAAGCAACATGGTTGGACATGGACCAGAAACCCGCTGTATAGTGCCCGCCACGGTAATTTGTCTGTTCCCAGAAAATATCGTGGGCCAGTTTGGTCACACGGTTGGCAATGGCAAGAGCTTCCGGGTCGCCCGAACCGAACAGGGGTACCTTGTTTTTGATGGTGGCCAGAAGGGCCGCGTGGTTTTTGAAATTGCTGTTCACAGCGACAAGCAGCTCGGGGAACGATGTCTTTTTTTCTTCGAACACTAGTTTCTTGACCACCATCATGGAGTCGGTGATGTCGGCAAGACCGATGCACGCCGTACCCGACGAGTTGTACATGGCCCCGCCTTTGGTGACATCTTTCCCTTTTTCCTTCGGCCCTTCGATCAATGCCGAAATATAAGGCGTGGGGCGGAGGGTCTGATGGGCTTCGCCAAGGTAGTTGTTGAACTGGCAGGTGAGGCCCGCAAGATATCGGAGCTGCTCGGCAAAAGCGTTGAAAAACGATTCAAAATCCTTGAAATCACCGGCTTCGATGTCGCCTGTCCGTGGCCCGAGGTTCCAGCGCATTAAGGGATGACGCCCGTTGTTCAGCGCCATTTCAAGGGCCGCCACCATGTTGAACATCATGCAGTTGGTGTGGCCGATATGACGGCCCGAAAGGGTCGGTTCCACACAGCCCGTGGCTGACCAGTCCCTTAAATGTTCTGCCGGATAATTGAATTCCGCAAGGGAAGCCATCACCGCCTCGTCGTTGTGAATGGACGGTGTGGAAAGAGTGTTCACGTTGACTTCGCAGAGCCTTTTCAAATAGGTCTGGCTGTTCTTTTCACCGTTGAAACGTGCGTTGACGTTGGGATCTCTGATGCTGAGCATTTCCGTGACCTTGAGAAAGATGTAGGTCATGTCGTTTACCGCATCGTCCCCTTCCGGCGTCACGCCACCCAGAGTGATGGCCTGATCTGACGAACTGCCGCCGAACAGATGGTTTCCGATATCCGGGATCAGGGGCAGATGGTCCGTGCAGCGCATGTACAAACAGCCGATCAGTTCCACGGCGTGGCGGATATAAGCCGCCTTTTCCTTTTCGCTGTTCAGCTTTTCCATGTCCGCCTTGAAATAGGGCTGAAACCACTGATCCAGTCGTCCCAGGGAAAAACCGGCGTTGGTGTTTTCCATATGAACGCCAATCCAGATGATCCACAGGGCGTTCACCGCTTCGTCCAGCGTGGTGCAGGGGTTTTCGGGAACACGGCGGCAGATGTCCGCAAGGCGAGACAGCTCTGCTTTCCGCCCGGCATCCCGTTCAAGCCCGGCCAGACGTGAAGCTTCGCCGGAAAGATTTTTCGCGTAACCTTCAAGACCTTCAAGACAGATCTTCATGGCGAAAAGCAAATCCCTCTTTTCATTCAGGGATTCCGGTGTTTCGCCCAGCGCCCCATCAATTTCAGCAATCATGCCCTTTGTCCCTATGGCGAGAATTTTCGGGTAATGGAGAATGGTGTGGGACAGAGCCACGGTTTTCCACAGAAAACAGGCGGCGAACCGTTCGTCCAGTTTCTGGCAGGTCGGGTAATCTTTGTTGTCTCTCACCCATTCCCGGAAATTCCGTTTCAGCCAGAAAGGGAAAATCCGATTATGAAGCGCTTCCACCGTTTCAGGCTCCACCACATAAGGATTCAAGGGACGGTAGGGCGCGGTCAACAGTTCACCCCAGATCATGGTTCCATGGGCATCGGGGTAGAGAACCACGCCGATTTCCTTGGTGGTGGTGGTTCCCGCAATCAAATCCCTGTCCCGGATCAGGGGTTTCTTGTTTTCCATAAGGTATTTGAATGCTTGTGCCTGACGGAGTTCTGCAACCTGGGGATGACCGTCTTTGTCTGTTTCAAAGCCGTTCTGTTTGAACCATTGGGTCAAAAGGTTCGGGCGCTCATGACAGAGAGAGGGTTTTGTTTTCAGATGGGTGTCCAGAAAATCTTTCAGTCTCGGGAAGTCATCAAGACCCATATCGGACAAGTAAGGATCTGTGAGAAAAAGGACGCCCGGATCAATGGATTCCGCTTTGATCTGCCGGAGCTTCCGTGTGTCGATGCTGGCTTTCGAGGCCTTGCCCTGATCGTAATCACGGTTTTCGGCGTGTGTTTCTTTTTTCAGCTTGGCGATCTGGATCGGTTTCAGCAGCAGGGACAGGTAAAAGTTGATCATCTGAAGGTAGCCCAGATTCCCCAGGGTGACCATTCTGTTTTCCATCAGAGCCAGCATCAGCTTGTTGGGTGGTTCGGTTGCCGCCTCTTTTAGCGCCTGTTCATCCTTGAACACCAGCATGGCGTCTGTTTTTTGGGGGATGGTTCCTGAAACCCGCACCCGCCCCCCTTTAAAAATCAACGCCTGCTTCACGCTCCCGTTCTCGGTTTTAATGCCAAAGGTGAAATCCATCCAGCCATCTTCGGATTTCAAATACCTGTTCAACGATTTCCGCCTGTTAAAATTCACGGCGAAAAATCTCAAAAAAAGATGGGTCAATGTGTTGCTGATTTTTATTTTATTCATGATTATTCCCCCCTTCCAGGTTTTGTTTTGGTGATGGATCATCCACTTTGGCAATACGGCTACTCGCGATCCCAGGCTTCGTCAGCATGGCAAGAAAATTTCGTTGGCCTGAAAAGTTGACAACCTTTGAATCTCGATTCTCTCGAACTATGGTTCAGAGTTTGAGAAACGAGTAGGTCGGGTAGAGGAACGAAACCCGACAGGTGTTGGCCATTGAGAAGGCGGTATAATAATTATTCACTGACATCACCTTCTATAAAATTAACGTCCGATTCTTTTAAGGATCGGATCATTTGTCGGGTTTCGTTCCTCTACCCGACCTACGAAAACCGGCACATATGGGCTACAGTTGTAGGATGGGTGAAACCCATCAATGTCTTCATAGCATCCGGTTCCCAAACTCAATCGAACCCGAATCAAAACACCACACTCCCTTGATCAATACGCTGTTTCAATTCCACAATCTGTCCGATCAGATCCAGCGTCCGTTTTTCCACAAACCCGTCCACATCATCCAGAACTTCATGAAACAACCGGCTGTTGCACAGCGTCACCAGTCCGTGAAGATCGGACCAGAAACGCACGACCTGATATAAAACGAAACGGTCTTTTTCCTCACCGGACCCGGACATATAGGACCCGATGGGTTCGATGAACAGGGCAAGGCATTTCATGGCGTTTTCTTTTTCCTGCTGGGCCACGGGTTCGATGTCCGTTCCCACATAGTCCAGGTATTTGGGCGTATGCAGGTTGAACATGATGTCGTAGTAACTTGGAAATGTTTTGCCGAATTCCACATAGGCCCTGATCATCGCCTTGAAACGACCTTCCATATCGTCAAAGCCAGCGGAGCGTTTTGTGAGAAGTTCATGAAGCTTTAAAAAACCCCGCATCCTGATCATCAGGTTGAGTTCATCTTTGTTCGTGTAATAGTTGTAGATGGTGGTGGCGGTCACTCCCAGGCGTGAAGCGATTTTCCGCACACTGAGGTTGTTGAAGCCCTCTTCAATAATAATGTCCAGGGCCGTATCAAGAATCTTCTCCCTGGTATTTTCCACAGCCTCCGCTGTCATGGGCGCTTTGGGCATTGCAAATCTCCTTTGATTGGATAACGGTGTTAGATTAACAGTGTTATATTTAAAGTCAAGGTTTTTTAATCAGTATCTTCGGCAGGTTGCTTTGGTTTGCCTTGTCCTTAAGAAACAAGGGCTGTTTCCATTTCCACTATTTCGGATCACCGGATATCACCCTCACTTCAAGCGGCGTCAATCGATAGAAACCATTTGAAGTAACACGAGATTTGGTGTAGAAAAGCTCATTAATATTTCGATTTATTTTTCAACCCGTTAAAAATTATCATTGAGCCTGTTTTCCGGGATCAATATAAAACTATAATTTTAATTCCTATAATTATAAACTATTCGGTATTGTGTGATTATGATGAACGTGCATATCGGAAAGTGATCGGATAATAATAATTTTAGGCTTCTTAATGGAACAATAACTAATGGAAGATTTCCGATATATAAATAACAAAGAAAAATTTTTAGAATATGCTTTTGAAGTATTAAAAGCATACTTTTATGACAGAGATGCTTTTGATGTTTTTTATAAAAATATTCCTGGGAAACATGACAGAAATTTATTCTTAAAAATTATTTCATTCTATAAATATTTAGTTAAAGATGGTTCATTTATCAATTGTATTAGTGATACAGATGATCCTAATCAATTAAAGGAAACTAAAATTTCATATATAGATGAAACATATAAGTTTATTGCAATATTTTCATTGATAGAAGGATTAATTGAAGTCGATAATTATGAAGAATTCCATAGTTGGCTTCGAAAAACACATGATTTCAAAAAGAATCCCATAGATAGTAAAAATAAATTTGATAATTTACGTTCAACTTATTTAAAAGAATTTGGCTCAACAAATAGAGCGATTAAATTTTTCAATAACCTTGATGATGATACAAAAAAAGAATTGAAATCAAAAATAGTGCTTCCTGGAAAGATGCACCCACATTTAATAGACGACCAAGTTATCAAAATTATAGCAGGTTTTTTATATAAAATAAGATCAGAATTTGTTCATAAAAGTAGGATAATTCTTGAAACAAGCAAAGGTAAAATTGTTTCTACAATAAATGGCGAATTGGTAATATCTGATTTAAACTTAGAAGATTTGAAATCAATTTTTGAGCGTGGTTTTTTATCGAATTTTGGATATAAATTTACAAAATAATCTTCGATAAACTTCTCACCCATTAACTACCCATAAAGGAGATGCTATGGTCGAAAATATAAGCCTTGATGAGCTTAATAAAAAAGTTGACAAGATGATGAAAACTCTTGAAGAAATTGAAGGGAACGTATCTATCGAAGATCTTCTGAACCCTGAATTTATGAGAAAAACAACAAAATTCACGTCGCACAACGAAATGTTTTCCATCAGTGGATTCAAAGTAGAAAATATACAAGATATCAAAGATATTCCAAAAGACAAATGGGACGAATTTATCTCTTCTAATTCAAGTTTCGAAAGTTGGGATGCTATGCTTGAGCAATCTATAGATGAGTGGGGGGCAAGAAAACTTGGTCTCTAATAAACAATAGCTTGTTAGAGTATATCATAGTAATCTAATTGACTAACATTCCGCTGGTGTGGGACGCGCAAAAAACCGTGCGCCCCACAGTGGTGCGATTTATACAAAACCTGAAATATTAACTGTGGGGGTTCAAAAAATGAGCATGTGTAAACATTACCATGAAAACAGACAGGTTTTTAAATCTAAAGAAAAATTTGACACTCTTGATAATTTATCAACAGGAAAAATCATAAAAGTATCATATTGTGATCATGTTGATTCACCACATAGTAAAGGCGAAATAGGGACACTTATATGTGAGGGTAACATTGATAAATGCCCAATATAAAAATAATTTCGATAACAAACAAATGCACTGGACCGGGCTACAGCGCGTTTTGATTGAAGACTTTCTTTTTTCGACCTTTTTCGTTCATCGGCCGTTTTTGTGATTCACCGCCCGGCCCGTGATTTGTGACGTTTTGTCTGAAGAAATAATACGGAGTACTGCAATATGCCATTCCTACCGAAAGTAAAGGAAGATGTAATTGTGGCTTGTGGCAGATGTTGTGCCATCTGTCATAAATTTTGTGGATTGAAAATTGAAGTTCACCACATCATCGAGGAATCAAATGGTGGTGAGAACAAGTTTGAAAATGCTATTCCACTTTGTTTTGACTGTCATGCAGATATGCGCTCATATGATCATAAACACCCTAAAGGAAATAAATATACAGATTCGGAGTTATTAAGGCACCGTGACAATTGACAATTGGTACGAAAAGGTTAAGGGAAATATTGGAGTAGCTGACAAGCTGATTATTGTCGAAACAGATAAACAAGTGTATGAATTGCTTGTCAAAGTTCTACCCTGGGACGGAAGTATTAACTTTATAAGAAAAAATAATTTTGCGGGATTTTTGTTTAAGTTATCAAGTCTGGATGACCTTTATGAATTTGAGTATCAATGCTCAAATCCAGTTTTTGAGTTCATAGACCCAGACCTTGAGTCTCTCCGTGCTAACCTACTTACAAGTATAGCAAAATTTACCGAGATAATCGGCACAGAAACTTATTCTTCCCATACCGCTGGAGTTAACTCTGTTCCTGATGAATGGATATCTGAACAACCAGAACGATATGAAAACGCTGTAAATTCACTTCATGCAATGTCAGATCAAATAGTTCAAATATATAATTCTCTTGTGAAAACGGCGACAAGAAAACTCGGTATTTTGCCGCTTAACATGCTACAATGAAACAACAATTTGCAGCACGGGAGCGCAAAAAGTGAGCGCCCCGTGAGCAATGCGTTCGCATTTACAGGTGAAAAAAAGATGACAATTCTAATAGCTGGAGCCAGTGGGGCAACGGGTCGGTTATTGGTGCAACAATTACTCGATCATGGACTGGATGTGCGAGCCATTGTCCGATCACCGGACTCCCTGTCTGATACGTTTAAAAATAACGGACATCTTACAATCATCCATGCGGGTATTCTGGACATGGCACAGGGGGTCACCCATTAAAGGCCCGTGTCAAGAGAAAAAACACCTCTCCTACTCAAATCAAAAAGTTTTTTTGCTTGACTCATAACATCCACGATCTGACTCCGTTTGATACGTGTATTCGCACCTGTTATTTCATCATATAGGCTGGCAGATAATGATCCGCACCAGTCACCCATCAGGATTCAGGCTTTGTGTGATTCAAGAAAATAACCCTTGAATCACACAGCCCTCTCCGCCATGAAGGCGGACCAGAAAATCTTCAGTGCCGTATCGTGTCTATTAGAAATTTCAAATCTTATGGTTTTTAACCAACCCTTTTAGGCTCACGACACAGGCGAATCACAGTATGATTACGAGTCGTCCCGTTATTTTGTAAGGGGAAAGAGGCTACCAATCAAATCTGATGAATTAAAATCAACCCCAATGCCGGTTTACCTCTGTCCCCAAAATTTATTCCTTCCGTTAAACATCAGTGGTGTCTGGTTCACGATGCAGGAAGAAGAATTGGGGACCACAAACTCCCCAATTCTTCTTCCGGGGCATCGCGACACCGTACCTTTTGTATATTTCAAACTATCGACCCACTCCTGAACAGCTTTCCCACATCGTATGTCACCTGATCCCGCATCACATAATAAGAAGCCCTGGCGATTTTATTGCTCAGTGATTTGATCGCCACTATCCCGTTGCGCTTTGCTTTTTTCTTCTGAAAAAACCTCTGGGCGGAAGGGCTGAATCGTATGGAAAAGTTAGCTGCCTCAACATAGGCCCAGGAAAGATATCTGTTCCCGTTTTTTTTGTTATTTTCCCCTTTCTTTTTACCATTGCTCTGGCGCTCACTTTTCACACAACGGCAGTACGATGAGTAATTGCCAACTTTACTAAACCGGTGAATGTCTCCCACCTCAAGCATGATCGTAAGGGCCAGAATCAAACCGATTCCGGGGATGGTCCGTAGTAGCTGGAATTCTTTCCTCAAAACAGCCATTTTCAAAACCTCTTTTTCGATGTCTTTAACCGTTCTTTTGAGGAAATCGATGGTCTCAATATGCTTCCTTGCTGTAAAGATCAGATAAGGACTGTCGAAAAGCTTTTCCACATCTTCCACTTTCAGTTTTTTCACTGCGTTCCCGCTCATGTTTGTTCCAAGATGACGGGTAATCATGCTTTGAAGACTCAAGATATGGGTTGTCTTTTCCTGAACATAAAGGAGTCTTCTTCGGAGCAGATCCCTCACGGCCCTGTCTTCCTTTGGGTAGATGTAACCTGTCGGCAGGATGTTCAGCCTCAACATATGGGCCAGCCAGAACGAATCCCATTTGTCGTCTGCATGTTTGAGCCCTGAGTATTGCTGGATCGCCGCAGGATTTGCCAGAACCAGCGGAAACCCTTGACTCTGCAAGCCATCCACCAACCAGTACCAATTGTATGTCGATTCCACGACAACACCGGCCAGACTGGTTTTGTAAGGTTCAAGTGCGACAGATACGTCTTCAATCGTGTTGGATAATCGCTTTTCAAAGAGCCGTTTGTCTGTGTCGTCAATAATAACAAGATAACTATTACTTGAATGTAGATCGATTCCAGCGTATGTTTTCATCTGACACCTCCGAAATCCTATTGGTTAATGGTTATCAACCCTGGTTCCATAGTTTTCGCTATGGATAAGGAGGTGTCAATCTCTTTTTTTACTGACTTTTTTCAACCTGAAGCCACTCTATTTAAACTCATTCCATTTTTGAAACAGTGCAGTTTCTACGTTATGCCTCAGAGCAACTATCGGCTTAAAGCCTTTATATGATTATCAGATCTTTATCCTTGACAAATCATGGTATTTGACCCTTGCCTTGACAATATCCCATACATAAATAAGGCTTTGGGGTACATCTTTATTCTTGAAAATTTTATGTGTAAATTCATTCGTTACCAAGAATAAGGATTTAACACAAAGCTGATGATTGCCTTCTTTAAATGGGTGTCGGGAATGTGGTGCGATTGGTAAACCATGCAGGGCGTGGTTGTTCTGAAAAGCTGGTCGTGAAGGTTGCAGCATGGTTAATCTCCTGTTTTGTTTTCGCATAGTAATCCAATACAAATGAGTAAGCGCATATTTGTGAATATGTATCTTTCATTTGCTGGATCTTGAATACAGATGATTAATGAACCGGGCTTTCCCCCTTACCTTAAAGCCCGGGCGCACCTTCATTAGTTTGTCAATCAAGGTCTGTGATCTGTACCGAATTGATTGTGGTTTGTCCAGTTAATTATTTAACCTGTATTATTTTTTATAAACGCAATGATTCTTGAGTGATTTTATAGGAAATCATAATCCTGGGTGCCGATGGCAAGGACTGTGTTATCATTGTTGAAAGTAATCGGATCTTTATTCTTGACATTTATGCCAATGATTTGTTTTTAAATACTTTTGAGAATGAACTCGTAGAAGAATCGAGTTTTCTTGCCCATTACAACACAACAAAAAAGGCGATTCAGGACATCATCGATATGCCCGACCGCCTTATCGATTTATTCATCCAGCTTTGCCTTTATAATAACGTATCAATATAAGGGGCATTCTTTATTTTTTTTCTTCAACTCCGGATTCCCAAAAGGGATTCCAAGGATAAGGCTTCCCCATGGTTTTTTAAAACATCACGGGCAGTTCTATTCTCATAAAGTTGTTGCCAAATCATCCCTCACATGGTCAGGAGAGCAGAAGGGCCTATACAAACCATTCCCCCAGCAAAGCCTTGTATTTCGAAAATACCCTGGATCGCAAAAGTATCCCGCCACTTTACGCTTCTGTCTGATGATACGCCTTAATGTTTTCCATTTCTGTTGCCCTCACCCCAGCGGTTTCCGCAAATTCAGGCCAGCGGGAAAGGGCTTCCCGGACGTCTCCGATGATCCGTCCGGCTTGACCCACGGCAAAACGATCCGCCATGGCAAGGATGTCCCTCTGGGATATGGCGCGAAACGCCCCGTTCACGGACATCAGATGCTGGTTTGTCCACTGCCCCAAAGGGTTGTGGGCGAAGGTGACATCGTAGGCCGGGGAAAGCTCCCATACTCCGTTTTTCCTGAGAATAAAAGAAAAATTTTTGGTGTGATCGTCGCAATTGGCGGCCATCACATTGAACACCATGCGGCGGAATGCCTGATCCACAGCGTCCGGCCCCAGATTAAGCTGAAGAATCACGTGGAAAAGCTGGCTGTAATCGTGGGTGGCTTTCGAGTTGAAATCAAGATGGGCCATGGCGCACAGGGTCTGGAGGTGGTGCTTTTCGTTTCCATCCCGGTCGAACCGTTTCGTCATGAAATGGGATCTTCCGTTTTCTTCCAGAAGGCGGCAGGTAGTCATGCGGATTCCGGCAGAAACAGCCATCAGATGGTAGGCGTATTCGATCCGCCCGTAATCCTGGGAACTTCCGAGTACCGAATCTTTACCCATACCGTCGAATTTGAGAAGCCAGTGTTCGAAATCCTGGGGCACATCGAACTGTCCGGCCCTGAGTTCTCCTGTTTCAGGATTCAAGGCAACAGCTGCTTTGGCTCTGGCACCGCCCGCCGACGTTCCCACCTGAATGATCTGGGTTATAGCGGCAAGGGCATGGGGATCGGAACCGATGTCGCCACGCACCGCAAGCCTTGCACTTTCCACCAGTTTTGACAGTTCAAGAGCCGTGACTGAAGATCGGTGGTAACCCCTTGCCGGTTTAAATTCAAGGGCACCCATACCCCGTTTGCCCATGTAAGCCAGCCGGTCAAGAGCCGTTATCCTGTCTTTCCCGACGCCCTTTCCAGCCATCCAGGCGTCGATGAGGGCGTTTCCGAAGTTGTCCGGCAGGGCGTCGGCCAGCATGGCAGGCAATCTTTTGTACGTCATTTCAGAAAGATCGGTAAAAACAAAAGGGTTGCGCCCTTTGGATAGAGGCATGGTGAGGGGCGCGGGTTCCAGGCCCTTACGAATAAACGCCGGGGCATATTCGAAAACGTAGTACCCTAGTCTGGGATCAAGGGCCACGGCTCCCATGTCCGTGTCCCACAATCTGACGGTGATGACCGAAACAGGCTTATACATGGTCCACCTTCTTTCTGGCAGCAAACACTTTTCGACGCGGTTCCTTTGTCCGGGCCATCTGGAGCGGACTTATGGTGGCCACAGGAGACAGGGTTTCCAGCCATTCGGTCCTTTCCAGAATCCTCAGCACCCTGATCAGAGTCTTCAGATTCACCCCTTTGCCCCCTTCGAGGTTTTTCACCGCAGACCACGACACACCAGCCCTTTCAGCAAGAACACGCTGATCCATGCTCAACCGAAGCCGGATTTCTCTGACCTGTTCCCCCACAGCCTTTTCCCATTCGTCAACGGAGAGTGTTTTCATCGTTCCTGCTTGATATTTCATTATAAAGATGTAATTCAATCTATAATATACATAATCATACATAATAGATTAAAATAAATCTATTAAAGATAAATATCAAACAAAAATAACGATGAGTGAGTGCAGCTTATAATTTTTTTTTGAGACAGAAGCGCAAGCGCATTTTAAATAAAACGAAACGATCCCTATTTTTCGGGCAATTCCGTCCCTCGGTTCATAATCTCCACATAGTCGGCGTAGCAGAACAGACGATTTCGTTTTTGATCGGTAAGCTCACGCACAATGTCGAGCCGGACAAAATGCCCCAGTGCCTTGTTGACCGTGGCCGGGGTGATTCCCGTTTTTTCGACAATCCAACCGGATGTGGCAATAGGATGCTCCATTAAAGCCCGATGGATATTCAGAGTGGAGGACGCAGCCCGGCCAAGCCTGATGATTTTATCCCGATCTTTGGACAGAAGAACACCAATGTCCTTGAAGTTTTCGTTTCATGCCATCCCTCGAAACTAAAATACAATCCATGGTTATTTTAGATTAAGCCATTATCCTAAAAAAAGAGCCCGCAAACAAAAAGCAAGCGGATTCCCTGTTTGGAAGATTCGATCTGCAGAGAATATTTTAAAATACTGATTTTTTAGAATGAATGGCGGAAGTGCATGGGAATCGAACCCACCCGAGACGGTATTAACGCCTCACACCGGATTTGAAGTCCGGGAGCATCACCAGAACGCTGCGCACTTCCGTAAGTGGTCTTTGCGGATGATCTGGTTTTCGTTGCTGCTGAATTATAAGCAATATAAGAATTTGTCAATATATTTGCAACGGGCATTTCATGTTTTAAGGATTGAATCGGCGGTTTTTTTTGGCTATGGTGAAGGGTATTTTCATTATAGCTTAAGGTTGAAGCATTCATCATCATTCAAATCGAGTCCGAATCGAGGTTCGTTCATGATAAACACAGAAAGACTTGCCGACACGTTTTCAAGCCTGGTCCGCATCGACAGCATATCGCGGGAAGAAAAAGAGGTTTCTATTGTCCTTCAAAAGATATTGAAAGCTCTGGGGGGTGAAATTTTCATCGATAACGCCGGGGAAAAACTCGGAGGCGATACAGGAAACCTTGTGGCAAAATTCAAGGGAACGGTCGATGTGCCGCCCCTTATGCTCTGCGGCCATATGGATACGGTTGAGCCGGGCAAAGGCATTGAGCCTGTTTTTGATAACGGAATTTTCCGAAGTGTGGGGGACACGATTTTAGGTTCGGATGATAAAAGCGCTCTGGCCATTATCATTGAAGTGATGCGTGTCTTGAAGGAAAACAACCTGCCCCACGGACCTATCGAGGTGGTGTTCACCATATGTGAAGAGGTGGGCCTTCTGGGTGCAAAGCACTTTGACTTGAGCCTTATTGATTCTAAAATGGGCTACATACTCGATGCCACGGACAAGGAAGGGATTTTCACAAGGGCTCCTTTTGCCAGCCGGTTCAAAATTACCTTTAACGGAAAAGCAGCACATTCCGGGGCGTCTCCTGAAAAAGGGGTGAGCGCCGTGGTTCTGGCTTCAAGGATGATTGCAGGGCTGACCTGGGGACGGATTGACCACGAGACCACATGCAACGTGGGGAAAATCACCGGGGGCGTGGCCACCAACATCATTCCGGAACAGGCTGTGCTTCTTGGTGAGGTTCGCAGCCATAGCAAAAAAAAGCTGGACGATGTGATCAGAGATATCACCGTCACATCGGAACGGGTGGTGGCCGAAGCGCGTGTAACTTCACCCGACTCGAAACTACCCACGGTGGATATTCAATTTGAAGAGGATTTTCCAGGCACTAACATCCCTGAAGACCATCCGGTGGTGGTTCTTGCCAAACAAGCTGCGGCAAGGATCGGTATGGGCATGGAATCCAAAACAACCGGTGGTGGTGCGGATGCTAATATCTTTTTCGGGAAAGGCATTGTCTGCGGAGTTCTTGGAACAGGCATGACCGATGTCCATACCCTTCATGAGAATATCGCCCTTTCGGACATGGTCTGTTCGGCTGAGCTGCTCCTTGCCATCATTGACCTCCATAACAAAAGCCAGCGCTGCTAAGGAAAAACATTAATGGATCTTTACTTCGATTGTTTTTCGGGCATCAGCGGCGACATGACTCTGGGGTCTTTTGCGGATCTGGGCGTTTCCATGGACGATGTGAAACGGGACCTCATGGGCATGCCGCTTCATGGATTCGATATCACGGTGGAGTCCGTGTCAAAACATGGCATCCAGGGGACAAGCGTGACAGTGCATGAAGACGAGCATGTCCACGCCATGAACTACAGCCGTATCAAACAGATCATTGAAAGTTCGCCTCTTTCGGACAGGGTAAAATGGATGAGTCTTTCCATTTTTGAAAAGATCGCTGATGCAGAATCCATGATCCACGGCTGTCCAAAGGAAAAGGTCCATTTCCATGAAGTGGGTGGCATCGACGCCATGGTGGATATCGTTGGGACAGCCCTCTGTCTGGAATATCTGGATGTGACGAATGTCTGGGCCTCGCCCCTTCCAATGGGATCGGGCTTTGTTCAATGCTCTCATGGAGCCCTTCCTCTGCCCGCTCCGGCCACGGCCAAGATCCTTGCAGGAATTCCCGTTTACGGCATTCCGATCAAAAAAGAATTAGTAACACCCACGGGAGCTGCCATCATTGCTACGCTTGCAGGAGGCTTCGGGGATATGCCGCCCATGACCTTCACCCAGACCGGCTACGGTGCGGGTAAGCGGGACCTGGAAGACCGGCCCAACCTTCTCCGGGTGTTTGCCGGATCGTTCCTTAATGAGAAAAACAGCGGGGACGTGGTAACGATTATTGAAACAACCATCGACGACATGAACCCGGAATATTACGGATATCTGATGGAACGGCTGTTTGACGAGGGCGCACTTGATGTGTATTTCCATCCGGTTTTCATGAAAAAAAACAGACCCGGAATTGTGGTGACGGTTCTCTGCAAAGACATTGACAGGGGGAAGCTCACCAGACGGATTCTGAATGAAACAAGCAGTACGGGCGTAAGATACAGACAGAGCAGCCGGACGGTTCTTCCACGAAAAGCGGTGACCCTGGACAGTCCTTACGGCAAAATCCCGGCCAAACAGATCGAACGACCCGACGGGTCCATCCACATCACACCGGAATACGATGCGTTGCGGGCTGTTGCGAAGGAAAAGGATGTTCCTATCCGACATGTGGCTGAGCATTGTCATCATGGGCATGGGCACGATCATGGTCATCATCACCATCATGAAGAAGACGGCCATGGTAAAAAAATATAGCAAAAACAATAAATGAATAAAAAAGAACGAACGTCGAACATCGAACGCCCAACATCGAACATCGAATGAAGGATTGGGCCTTTTGATTATTTAAAATTTTAAATAGATAAAACCGTAATTCAAAAAAAACCGGATTATAAAAAACGATGATGAAATTAAATGACAAGCAGATCATATTTTTAGCCACGGGTGCTTATACGGGTAAAGCGAAATTTGCGCCAGGGACTTTCGGTACTCTGATGGGAATTCCCCTTTATTTTATTCTGTCCTTCTTTACCGCCGAAAACCTCTGGCCTTATCACTGTTTCTTTCTGATCGCCTTTATTATTTTTGCCATATGGGTGGCGGATCAGGCGGTGATGATTCTCAGGTCCAGTGATCCGGGCTGTGTGGTAATTGATGAAATCGCAGGGTTCATGGTGACCATGACCGGGCTGGATTTCACCTTGAAAAACCTGCTTCTGGCTTTCGTATTGTTCCGGTTTTTTGATATTTTAAAGCCCTTCCCGGTAAAAAACCTTGAAGACAATGTTTCAGGAGGGGCTGGTGTGGTGGTTGACGATGTGGCAGCCGGAATCATGGCCGCCATCGTACTTCGGATCATCCTTGCCGTTTTTTGATAAACATCGTATATACCCGGTTCAATACCGTTTCATTCAGGATCTGTAGGGGCAGGTTACAAACCTGCCTTTAAAAAGGTAGGGGCCGGTTCCAAACCGGCCTTCAAAAAAGTGGGAGCTGGTTCCAAACCGGCCCTTGCCAGCAATCCGTCCCAAATCAGGGCGGGTTTGGAACCCGCCCCTACGGGGAACGGCATTGATATCCGGTGTCTGAAATATAAATACATGACTATTTAGATCCTTACCTTAGGGAGAATGAATTATGAGTAAAAATATCGACAAAGATAAAGCTGTTGAATCAGCCATGAGCCAGATCGAACGGCAGTTCGGTAAAGGTTCGATCATGAAGCTCGGCGGTCGTGAAGTCGTGGCTGTGCCCGTGATTTCAACAGGTTCACTCGCTCTTGACAAAGCCCTTGGCATTGGTGGACTTCCCCGTGGTCGAGTCGTGGAAATCTACGGCCCGGAATCATCGGGTAAAACCACCCTCACCCTCCATGCTGTGGCCGAAGCCCAGAAAAAAGGCGGCATCGCGGCATTCATCGACGCTGAACATGCCCTTGACGTATCTTACGCCAGACGGCTGGGCGTAAACTGTGATGAACTCCTGGTTTCCCAGCCCGACACAGGTGAGCAGGCCCTTGAGATCGCCGACATGCTTGTACGGAGCGGGGCCATAGACATTCTGGTTATTGACTCGGTTGCAGCCCTGGTGCCACGTGCTGAAATCGAAGGTGAAATGGGCGATGCCCACATGGGTCTTCAGGCAAGGTTGATGAGCCAGGCATTGAGAAAACTCACCGCCACCATCGGCAGAACCAACACCACTGTTATCTTCATCAACCAGATCCGTATGAAAATCGGTGTTGTTTTTGGAAACCCCGAAACAACAACCGGTGGTAATGCTTTGAAATTCTACGCATCCATACGGCTTGAAATCCGCCGTGCCGCTGCCATTAAAGACGGAAACGAAATGACCGGTAGCCGGACCAAGGTGAAAGTCGTTAAAAACAAAATGGCTCCCCCCTTCCGTGAAGCGGAATTCGACATGATGTACGGAGAGGGAATTTCAAAAACAGGCGAAGTTCTGGACATGGGTGTTGATGCGAATCTGGTGGAAAAAAGCGGTGCCTGGTACTCATACAAAGGCGAACGCATCGGCCAGGGCCGTGAAAACGCGAAGAAATTCCTTGCTGAAAACACGACTGTCTATGAAAGCATCTATCAGGCGTTGAGAGACCAGTCAGGCATTCCCGAAAAGAAGGATGGCCAGGTTGCTGAGAAGGTGGAAGATTAGGAAAGAAAAGAAGGAATGAACATCGAACATTGAACATCCAACATCGAATGGTGAATGGGATGCAGCTCAGCGGGAGATGGTTTTAACGTCCAACGTCGAATTATTGCGGAACCGTGACGGAAGGACAGGGAATATGTGTCAAGCATGAGGAAGATCGTCGCAGGTCGGGTTGAGGATGAAACCTGGCCTGTGCTCACTGACTCTAATGAAAACAATGCAAACCCACCGGATCAAGGGAAACTTTGTTCCGGTGATCTGTTGTAAGGACGAACGAAAATTTATGGAACACAAAATGACGGGAAACGAAGCCAGAGCCCTTTTTATTGAATACTTTAAAAAACACAACCACCGACATGTGAGAAGCTCTTCGCTTGTGCCGTCGGATGACCCCACCCTGCTGTTTGTGAACGCTGGCATGGTTCAGTTCAAACGAACATTCATCGGGGAAGAAAAAAGGGAATATACCACTGCCGTCACGTCCCAGAAATGTGTCAGGGCCGGGGGCAAGCACAACGATCTGGAAAACGTCGGTTACACGGCCCGTCACCATACTTTCTTCGAAATGCTGGGCAATTTTTCCTTTGGGGATTATTTCAAAGAACAAGCCATTGCTTTTGCCTGGGATCTCCTGACCAACGGTTACAAGCTTCCTGTTGAAAAGCTCTGGGTGTCCGTGTTCAACGACGATGACGAAGCCTTCGACATCTGGCATAAAAACATCGGCGTTGCCAAGGACCGCATTGTCCGCCTGGGAGAAAAAGACAACTTCTGGGCCATGGGCGACACTGGCCCCTGCGGTCCCTGTACTGAAATCCACATTGACCGTGGCGCAACCCACGGCTGCGGAAAACCTGAATGTGCCCTCGGCTGCGACTGCGACCGATTCCTTGAAATCTGGAACCTGGTTTTCATGCAGTTTGAGCGAAACGAGAAGGGTGAGCTCACCCCTCTTCCCAAACCCAGCATCGACACAGGTATGGGTCTGGAGCGCATCCTTTCCATCATGCAGAATGCGGATACAAACTACGACACGGATCTTTTCATTCCCATTATCCGCAAAGTGGAAGAACTATCAGGTCGAAAAATTGGCGAATCCCATGCTATTTCCGTTTCCATGAAAGTCATTGCCGATCACAGCCGGGCCGCCGCTTTCCTTATCGGTGACGGAATTCTTCCTTCCAACGAAGGAAGGGGCTACGTACTACGCCGCATCATGAGACGTGCCATCCGCTACGGGCGAAACCTGGGCCTCACAAAACCCTTTCTCCATGAAACAGCACGGACCGTTTTTGAGGTCATGAAAGACGCCTACCCTGATCTTCACGAAAACGCCGATTTCATCACCCATGTGATCAAAAACGAAGAACAGAGCTTTTCTCTGACATTGGACAACGGCCTGCGGCTTTTATCCGATGCCCTTGAAGACATGAAGAAAAAAGACGAGGCCACCCTTTCAGGTCAGGTGATTTTCAAACTTTACGACACCTTCGGCTTTCCTGTGGACATCATCAAAGACATTGTCAAAGACGAATCCATCGAACTGGACATGGACGGCTTCACCAAGGCCATGGACGAGCAAAAAGAAAAATCACGAGGCGACATCCGTTTTTCCCACATGGGAGAAGCGTTCAAGAATCTTTCGAGCCAGGGCGTTAAAACCACATTCACCGGCTATGCAGGTCTTGAAACCACATCAAAAGTTCTGGTTCTTGCGGTGGACGGACACGAGATAGCCGAAGCTAAAGAAGGAACAGCTTTTGATCTTGTGTCAGAACAGACACCTTTTTACGGCGAATCCGGCGGTCAGGTGGGTGATTGTGGAATTATCAAAGGCGAAGGGTTTGAAATTGAAGTCACCGACACGTTGAAAGACCCCACCGGCCTTTTCATCCACAAATGCCGGATGATAAAGGGCTGCGTCAAAAAAGACAACGCCATCACCCTGTGCGTGGATCACGACAAACGGGCAAAAACTGCCCTGAACCACACAGCCACCCACATCCTCCACACGGCTTTGAGAACCGTTCTTGGAACCCACGTGAAACAGGCGGGCTCCATGGTTTCTCCTGAAAGACTGCGCTTCGACTTTTCCCATTTTTCACCTGTTGACCGGAAAAATCTTGATGAAATCGAGATTATCGTGAACGACCATATCCGTAAAAACGTGCCCGTAAACACAGAAGAAATGGACGCGGAACAGGCATTTAAAACAGGGGCTACCGCTCTTTTCGAAGAAAAATACGGGGACCGGATCCGCGTGGTCAGTCTTGACGACTTCAGTAAAGAGTTCTGCGGCGGCACCCACACCGCCCGCACAGGCGATATCGGTTTCTTTAAGATCATCAGTGACGCGGGCATTGCCGCTGGCGTCCGACGCATTGAAGCATTGACCGGAGCCGAAGCACTGAGTTTCATTCAAAATCAGCTCAGCATTGTGCAAAGAACGGCAAACCTCGTCAAATCACCGGTTGAAACCCTGCCCGAGCGTGTTGAAAAAATCCTGGGAGACAGCCGGAAACTTGAAAAAGAATTCCAGAAGCTGAAAAGCGCCGTGGCAGGAAAAGCCGCTGATGACATCGATCAGATGGTGAAAACCATCAACGGTATCAGTGTCATCGTTCAGAAGGTTGAAGTTGAAGGCCCCACAGAAATGCGTGATCTGGCTGACCGATTCAAAGACAAACTCAAATCCGGTGTTGTTGTTCTTGGCGCCGAATCGGGCGGGAAAGCCCTTTTGACCGCCATGGTCACCAAAGATCTGACCAGCCGCTTCAAAGCCGGTGATATCGTCAAAAAAACAGCCGCCATCGTTGGCGGCGGTGGCGGTGGAAGACCCGACATGGCCCAGGCCGGTGGCCCCAACCCTGAAAAGTTAGATGAAGCGTTGAATGCAGTGTATGATTATATTGCTGCATCATAAAAAATAGACACAGTGGACTTAGTGGACGAAGTGGACCGTCCGCCAAGTCCATGTCCACTTCGTCCACTAAGTCCACTTGGTCCACCCAAAAAACAAAAAAAAGCGGCCAGGTTCAAAGAACCCGCCGCTTAATAAAACCAATATATCTAAACCGTTTACAGTCTCCCGACCGTCCTGTTCATAATAAAATATTCAAGCTGGGCAGCCTGGTTTCCACTCAAGTCTCCGAAACAGACACGCCGTTGTCTCACAACCCGCATGGTCCTGGGCCCAAGCATGATGGAACCAGGAAAAGGCCCATCTTCAACCGGGACATCTTCAATCACATGGTTGGGCATCTTTTCCAGATAGATTCCCTCGTCGCCTACGAATACATGGGTTTCAGAAGTATCATCAGCCTGATCAACCTGTACAATATACCTAAAACACAAACCGCCACGGCTTATGTCAATAATTTGACCCATCTTTGCCGAATCAGGACTCAGGGCAGCATACGCACCCTCTTTCACAAGGTAACGTGTATGGCGCCGCCGATCGGTCGATTGGTTTTCTTGACTCATCTTTTCTGCCTTTTCAATTTTCCAGAGCTTGATTTTTTTCGTTTTTAACAAAATATTCGAAAAAAAAAAAGGATTTTATCTAATTAATTTCCATTGGTAAATCAATTTAATCGCGCCTGTTCTGTTAATGGCAATAACTTCAATAGCAATTCCCATACCACCCTTTTCATTACACAAAATTTGAACTGTATCATGATTCAATTCGGGTGATTGTGTGGATTTACTCACAAGGGGAAACCGACTCAATATTATGGAAAATATTTCATAATTGGATAAAAGAAAGGACAGAAACAACAAAACATGTGAATTCCGCTTCACAAGGAAAACCCTTGGGCTGCCCACTCCCGCTTAGCCCAAGGGTGATCTTTAAGGATTCAATAATAAATATCAGGACGCTGCCTGATTGCCCATTAAAACGTTGAACCAATAAAACAGCCATTTCCTCCTTCAGCCGTCAGACCGGAACCCGGAGGCAGAGGAGGAGTCATATTTTTGGCATTTTTTGATCCTTTGGCCCTGCTTTTAGCCATAAAATCCCCGGTATTGTCCGGGGGAATTGTGAGGGTTACGCCATCTGTTTGGGCGTAGATCCAGTAGGATTTTCCAATATCCAGGGTATCCTCCGAATTTACCAGTTTCCGGTAGCCTGTTTCGCTGTACGTCCAGACTGCCTGTTCGGTCAGGGTGTTTTCAAGTTCGAGGAGGTAATGTTTGGAGTCCATGGTGGAAACCGTGATGTACCCGAGTTCGATGTTATCGTTCTCGCTGCTGTCGGCCCATGGGTTGGCCACCATGTTCCAGCCCTGGGAAAGAATGACGGTGAAAGGTCTCTTGTTTGAAATGAGCTGCCCACCGAAAACCAGCGCATCCGTGTTTCGGCTGATCACCCAGAACGCGCTTCCTTCGAAACTCATAGTACCGTCATTATAGCCACCGTCCTCCGTCCCCGATGACTCACTGTTGATTTCCGTGTAAAGGGGCGGGTCCGTGCCGTTGACGTAGCTGAAAATACGACACTGAGCGGGGTCATAAGGTCCGTACACGCTTTCGAACACCTCGATGGGGGATAGCTTTTCGTCCATGTCCAGCGGCATGGACATCATTTTGTAATCCATGAGCCGACCGCTGCCTCCGGGAAGTTTGAGGGTGAATTCCTTGTAGGGAAATTCGTAACAGCCGATGTCGTAATTCCTGCCCTGCCCAGCTGCGGAAGCTCTTGGCCGGGTTGTCCCGATCAAATCATCAGCCACAAGCACGGTAAGATTGCTTACCTCATCAGCGACGGGAATGGCATCCACACATGGAGAATTGACGGGAATGCTGAAATCGTATTCATATAAGGGATCTTCACTGATATTTCCGGTACCGGTCAGATCAACGTTGTAGTAGTCCACCCCGTTGTTATAGACATTGTTGTAGTCGATTTCAAGTGTCCCAGTCTGTTCGTTGTTTATACCGTACTGGCTGAAGTTCGTGATGATGTTGTACCGGATCTCTGGAAACACGTTCATATAGGGGATATTGATTCCCGTTGAGGTGATTCCTCCGCCATCCAAGGTGTTGTGAATGATTTCAGGGGTCACGGACCCGGACATGGGCATCGATATTTGAATACCGTAATCATGGGTCGTGGGATGGGGTTCCTTGATCAGGTTGTTTCTGATAACAGGAGCAGCTATTCCACTGTAACAGCCAATGTAAATACCAGTGGGGTTCCCTGATATTGTATTTGAACCAACAAAAGGACTCATCGTCCCCATATTGACATACATGTAAATACCATAAGAACCATTGTCTTTGATTGTATTCCCGTATAGCCTCGGAATCACCGTACCGGACATGACCATCAGAGAGATGCCGTTTGAGACGCTTCCCGAAATGGTGTTTCCCTTGATCATGGGAGAAAGGCTTCCTGAGCCGTTCGCTTCCACCAGCAGCCCGTTGTACATACACCCCTCAATGGTGTTACCCACTATCTCCGGCGAAATGTCTGCGGTCGAACCAAAAACACGTATACCGTAGCCGTTATTCATAAATGCACAGTTCAGAATTTTTGCGTTTTCCACACCGGATATAGTCACCCCGGAACTCTGAAATCCTGAAAACCCAAGTTCAGTGATGGTAATATTGGCGGCATTAATCACAAGTCCCATCACCCAGTTTGCCATCCCCGATCCGTCGATGATGCTGTCATGCCCGCCAGCCCCCTTGATGGCGATGTTGGGGGTCGAAATTTCATAGATGGCTTGAGAATTCACTTCTCCGTTGGTCACATTGTATGCTCCGGGGCCGACATTAATGACAAGATTGTCCGCCATGGACATATTGAGGGCCGAAATTTCCGTCAACGCTTTCTGAATACTTCGCCAAGGCGCGCCAAGACTTCCGGTCCCCAAGTCATCATTTCCTGCTCCATCCACATAAAACACATATTCGGCGGCTTGAACGGAAACGGTTGTCGCTGCTGTCACTAAACAAACAACCAGACATATACCCAGAAGGAGTCCGGCGAAGCCCCTTGTTGCATTTTGTATCTTTCCTTTTCCTGTCATGATTCCTTTCTCCTTGCTGTACAGGTTGTAATTCCATTTTGCAATCAAGATGGGGTGCCCTGTAGCGGCGGGTTCCAAACCCGCCCGGCGATCTTGTCATGATGAATGCAATTCGGAATAAGGCTTTTTCATTTTTCGCTCCTCAATGACCGGGCAATCCCGGAGGCCCGGGAAGCATGGTGGGAAGCGTTGTTGTCGTTGTGGTTGTGGTCGTTGTGGTTGTAGTCGTCGTCGGCGCAAGAGGAATATCCCAGGTCCTTGTCCCATCACGCCTGTCATTGTCCCTTATCCCCGAATTATCCTGGGGACCGCCGCTGCCTTCATCGCCACTGGGGCTAAAATCAGACCTTATATTCGAATCACCCTCAAGCCCTTCTTCGGTGAAACCTTCCTGAAATTCACGAAGCTGCTCCAAGTTCATCAGCGTGGGCTCCACGGGAGGTTTGCCACCATGAACCTTGGTGAAGATGTTCTTAGTCAGCACCACCCAGTCTTTGGGGAACTGAAGGCTGGACACTTCCACCGCGCTATCCAGACAGACAACATACGTGACCTTGTTTTCATCCACCCAGACCATGAAAAGGGTCCCGCGAACACCGGCAACAGCCGTCGGTGTTTTCACATGAAAACGATTATCCCTGAACTTGAGCATTTCATTGGCGAAAACCCTGAGTTTGCCCAGAGCAACGCTTACCAGTGCCACGCGCTCTTTTTCCTTGGGTTTGTATTGGAATTGATCCAGACTCATGTCTCCTTTTTCCGCCAGAGTCATGATGCTTCCGTCGTTCATCTGAAAACGCACATAGGATTTGGCCTGGGTGGTGATCCTGTCGTTCTGTTCGAGACCCATGCCCACCGATGCGATCACCGCATTTTTTGCGCTCTTTTTGTATACTTTTACCACACCTTTAACCCGGGTAATCTTCCCGATATCCTGTGCTTGAACGCTATGGACGGTTGCCATACACAGAAACATGACCATAAAACACGCCAGGCAGACCACCCTGATTCGATTTATCAAACGCTGACCCTTATTTTCACGGGTTTTATCCGGTAGTGTCATCATCACAAACTCACCTCCACCTGAAACTTGACAATATTCTTATCGTATTCGTAAGGATCGTAATTCGGTGTCAAACCGCTGGTCATCACATTGGAATTGTTTTTCACATAAAGATAGGAAAGACGGGCAATCACCCCGTCGTACACGTTCTTCGAGAGCTGGGTGAAAATCAGATATCCTTTGTCTTCCCTTTTCCCTGCGCCGTAGACCACATCGTAATCCGAACGAAGATCGGTGTAGGACAAATCGGCATAAATGCTGTAAGGAAGGAGAAACGAGACACCGGCCATGAATTCAAAATACGTGTAGGTGGCCTCATCCGTGTCCGCATCTTCATCCCCATAGCCCATACCAAGAAAAGGCCTTATCTCCCTGCCGGGAATCTTGAACATCTGACGGGCTTTAACAAACATATGGCTGGCGTCAGGCGTTACACCATCATCCAGATAATCTTTGTCGATGTAACCCAGACTGATACTGCTCTGCATTCCATAAGGTTCGTCAACCCGGATCGTAGGAACCAGTGCGTTCTGGCTCAGTTTTTTATCACCATCTTCGGTATAATAGGAATACGTATATCTCAAATCGGCTGCCCAGGATTTTCCTGAATGTTTTAACAGCAGATAAGGACTGTTGCCAAGAATGTTACCGTTATCCGAATCGTTGTATCGCAGATAACTCAAAGCATAACCCACATCCAGCCCCAGATTGCTTGAAAAAGAGAAAGAATAATAGGCATTAAGCCCCAAAGCCTGGTACTGATCCCCAAGGTCTGTGGCCGGGTCCGCTGAAAAGCCCGGAGCATCAAGTGGATCGTTGGGAATGTTGTCATCGTAAGCATATGACAGATCCGCAATCACATGCCATGGTTTGGCAGCACGACGCATGGCCCCTGTGTTTTCCATGGCGGATCTGGCAGCAGCAGCGATGTCCGTTTTTGGGTCCACGTCAATGGCCTGTTTGAACATGCCTTTCGCCGCAGCAGAGTCGTTCTTCTCAAGATAAACAAGGCCCAGGTGGTAGTAGGCGCTCTGGGCCAGTTCAGGTTTAAGGGCAAGGGCTTTCCTGAAATTATCTTCGGCACATGCGGTGTCCTTCATTTTCAGACAGACAACACCTTTTTCCATGTACACCCGCGCTGTGTCTTCCACATTCTTTTCCGCCTCGTCAAGAACCTTAAGCGCAGCAGCGTAATCCTTTTTTCTTGTGTGGATGTCAGCCAGATCAAAATAAGCTGCACCGTATCGTGCTTTGTCCTTAGCAATAACGGCCCTGAAAATGGACGATGCTTCCAGATCCTTACCCAGCTTGCTGTAGGTAAGACCGAAACGGTACTGGTATTCCATGTTGTTTCCGTCTTTTTCGATGGCCTTGGAAAAATCTGCCAGGGCTTCGTCATATGCGCCCCTGTCATAGGCTTCCAGGCCGTCCAGATAATGATCCATTCCAGGACGGTTTTCAACGGCATATACCACGGACCCGGTCCACCCGACGGTCAGAAGCGACAGCCACAAGGCAGCCATGATACAGATAGTGTTTTTACTCACAATCGTTACCCTCCATATATCTGAAGTTTTGTCAACGAATTAACGGGAAAATTGCTTGATTAGAAGATCGAATCACGATATCGAACCTTAACAGTTAACAGCGGAAAATTCAAGTTAGGATTCCTGTATTCCATGCGCTCAAGCCCATCAAAAATCCTTGTATGCCTGTCAAGCGGCTTTGTTCTCGCAGGTGTCATTGTTTTTATTATTTCGTTCCTGTCTCCCAAGCTTCTTTTTTTAAACACCACATCAACCGGCGGCGATACAGCCTCCCATACCTTCGCCGCCTGGTACCTCAAAAACAACCTTCTGCCATCGGGCCAGATCACCGGGTGGACCATGGGCAATCTGGGAGGGTTTCCCCTCCTTGAAAATTACTTTTTCCTTCCTTTTCTCCTCATGGCTGTTTTATCCTATGTCATACCGATCAACATCGCCTTCAAGCTGGTTACAACGTTTGGAATCCTTGGACTTCCCTTGGCCATCTTCTTTTTTTTCCGCAAATTGAAACAGCCGTTTCCCGTACAACAGGTCGCCGCTTTTCTATCTCTCCCCTACCTTTTTATGGAAGGCCAATCCATCTGGGGAGGCAACATCGCCTCAAGTCTATCAGGAACGTTCTGTTACTCTTTGGGCCTTTGCTTCTCCCTTGTTTTCCTTGGCCTTCTTTACGATCAGGCGACTAAAAACACACGTAGAGTAATTCCGCAGGTCATGCTTTGTTCGGTCGTTCTTGCCTTGACCGGGTTCTGCCATGGCTATACCCTTCTTTTTTCCGGATTCGCTTCTCTTTTCTTTCTCCTTGTACCAGGCCAATTCAAAGCGAACCTGAAAACACTGATCATTGTCCACAGCACAGCCATCGGCCTCATGGCGTTCTGGCTTTTTCCACTCATAGGCCATCTCCCGTGGACTACTCCCTTTGGATTTGTGTGGAATTTCCATGATGCAGGCCGGTTTTTTGATCAGATATTTCCCATGGTCGTCCGACCCTTTGTTCTGCTTTCCCTTTTCGGGCTGTTTGGCTGGCTCGTCAACACATTTAAACAAAGAAAAAGCGGTTTTCAGGATTCTGATACCGCCATACTTTTTCTCGTTTACCTATCATTCACAGGCCTCTGCTTATACACAGTGGGTGCATCGTTAAAACTTGTGGATGTCAGATTCCTTCCCTTTTTCCAGCTTTTCACCGTCATCTCAGGTGCCATGGTATTCTCCCGGCTTTCAGCAAGCAACCGTTCCACCGCCTTTGTCCTCCTGTTTTTCATGTTCGCCGTCATGCTCTGGGTGGACCGCAGGGAAACCCATATCAGAAACTGGGCTATCCACAACAACAAAGGGTTTGAAAACACGCCTCTCTGGAACGATGTCCAAGCCATTATGCACCATCTTCGCGGAACGGTAAACGACCCCAGAGCTGTTTATGAAAACAGCCCGGTTTACGAACATTCAGGGACTATCCGCACCATGGAATCCCTTCCGCTCTTTTCAGGTCGGAGTACACTTGAGGGAGTTTACATCCAGGCCAGCGTCCTTTCACCAGCCATTTACTGTCTCCAGGCTGAAATTTCCAGATACCCGTCCATGCCTCTGGTGGAGTACGACTACCCCTCCTTTGATCTGGATGCCGCAGCAAAACACCTGAGGCTGTTCAACGTCAGTCACCTGATCCTGACCGAACCTGAAAGCAGAAAAGCAGCCTGGACCAACCGCTCATACATTCCCGTTCTCAAGCAAGGCCCCTTTGAAGTATTTGCTGTCAAAGGGAATAACAACACCTATGTGGAGCCCTTAAAATACCGCCCGGTTCTCATTTCCGATCCCGATTTCAAAAAGCCTTTTTATTCATGGTTCAGAAACGAAAACAATGACGTATTTCTGATTTACGACAAACAACCTGGGCCAAAGGAAAAGTCCCTTTTTCTTTCCACATCTGCCAATGAACCGTTGGAACCGGTGAAACATCCTGTAAAATCAAAGATCAGTCAGAACGAAATCCTTATTGATCAGGCCACACCGGGCCATCCCCTGGTGATTAAAGTATCCTATCATCCCAACTGGAAAGTTGAGGGCGCGGATAAAATCTATCTGGCATCCCCAGGATTCATGGTGGTCTACCCCACATCAACCAAAGTCCGATTATATTTCGGCTCATCATTCGCTGATCATCTGGGGCTATGGACCAGCCTTGCCACCCTGTTCGCCCTTGTCGTTTCGGTTATGATCAGATATTTCACTACTCCACGTCCCGGAAAGGAAATCGTCCATGCCTGAGCCATATCACAGCGGAATTACAATTTTCATTCCTGTTTTCAACGAAGAAGCGATGGTGGAAGCCCATATAAAAAAACTCATGATCTATCTCCAGGAACTTGGATTCCCATACGAAATCATCGTTGGAAGCAACGGTTCTTTTGACAAAACCGTCATGATCATAGAAACCCTCAAAAAAGACATCCCCTGCCTTGATTATTTCCATATCCCCATGAAAGCTGTAGGCCGGGCCTTTCGCATGGGTCTTGAGATAGCCCGGTTCAACCGTGTCATCAGTCTGGACATGGACCTTTCCATCGATCTTTCGTTCATCGAACGGGCTTATCACCAGCTTGAAACATCCCATGTGGTAGTCGGCTCCAAAATCACCGGAGACCAGCGACGTTCAGTCCTTCGAAAAACGGCCAGCAACGCTTTCATCTTCTGCGCCCGCGCCCTTCTGGGTCTTTCGTACAGCGACTACTCCATTGCCGCAAAAGCATACAGAAAGGACGCCATATCAGCCTATCTCCCCCATATGGATGATAAAACCTTCTACGTAACGGAGATCCTGTTCCGTGCCTTTCGCGACGGGAAAACCCTCACAGAAATCCCCGTGGACTGCAACGACACCCGTCCCAGCCGTTTCAATCTGATCCACGAAGGATGGTACAAATTTTCTCGTCTGTTCGTTCTCTATTACGCAGAAAAATGCCGAAACAAAAAGAAGTTCATGCAATCCGCAGGGGCGGGCTCTAAACCCGTCCCATAACCCCCAAACCCTCACGGTGCTTATGTTTTGACATACCACTGTCATTAAACGCCCGCCCACCAAGAAGTTAAACATCCCACCTATCAAGCAAATATTCATCACAAAAAACAAACTATGTTTACTACATTTTTTATCTTGACCTACGAAGTGAGTATTCCTATAATGAAGTCAAGCTAAAAGCAAACCACCCGAAAGCGTGGGACGCAAAGCCACTGGCCTAAATCTTTATAACATCTAAAAATATTCGGATTCGATTGAAGTAGGGACGAAAAGAAAAAAATAGAAGCGATTTTTAAATAGTGAAGATCGTATTCTCGAAAAGAAAATAAAATAATATCCCGAACCAAGAAGAAAAATTTCCGAAAAGAGTATAAAGACAGGGTAGCAGGGCTGCCTTAGCTTAAACATTCCGCCGGGTTCGAATTATGTCGAACCCGGCTTTTTTTGTTTCTCAATAAGAACATTTTTATTCAGCATTATTCAAATCCCATCTAACCAGAATCATAGCTGACCCACACAAAATACAAGTATATAAGTTTCATTAACTTAACAAACAAGGTCAGGTTTGGAACCTGCCCCTACACCCGTAGGGGCGGGTTCCAAACCCGTCCCTAAAAACCAATATTCAAATCCCATCTGGCCAGAATCATAGTTGACCCACACATAATATAAGTATATAAGTTCCATTAACGTAACAAACAAGGGCAGGTCTGGAACCTGTCCCTACACCCGTAGGGGCGGGTTCCAAACCCGTCCCCGATAAACCGCTGCACTCAATAATAATTCCAGATCATTATAACCATATTTGCAATGAAAACAATAAACAACCAGAACCGCAAATCCATCCGATTTAACAACTACAATTACGCCAAAAACGGCACCTATTTCATTACACTTTGCACTCAAAACCGCGAACACACATTCGGAACTATCACAAACCGAACGATGATATTAAACGACCTTGGCTCGTTCGTTCAAAAAACATGGCACGATCTACCCAACCACAATCCATCCGTGGATCTGAACGCGTTCGTCATCATGCCAAACCATATCCACGGGGTTGTGGTGATTGAATCCAAAAGAGCTGACATGGGACATTTTGGGACGGGTTTGGAACCCGGCCCAACGCATGGGTTGACGGAAATTGTACGGCAATTGAAAACCTTTTCATCAAAACGAATCAATCAATTCCGGCAAACGCCGGGAATTCAGGTATGGCAACGAAATTATTTCGAACACATCATCAGAAACGACGAAGAATGGAATTCAGTCCGAGAGTACATCATGTTCAATCCAGCCAAATGGGATGAAGACGTTGAAAACGAACAAAGAATAATTATCCCCCATATCCAATGCCCATGGTCGCCGCCGTAGATGTATGCAGACTTTGAGGAACCGGAACAGATAAAGTCGCACATCATGGGCAGGTTTGGAACCTGCCCCTACACCCGTAGGGGCGGGTTCCAAACCCGTCCCCGATAAACCAACCGACCCGATCCGAATCCATAAGAATGGGGCAGGAGTGGCCAATCGG
>JBAZWJ010000002.1:0-146845 GCA_041660385.1 Desulfobacteraceae bacterium
ACATCGGAATGGGTGCTGAAGAAGAAAAGTCGATTATTCCTCAAACTAAAAACGTCGCCGGAGCAGGTGGTGGCGGTGGGGGGTGTTTTATCAATTCAGCCTCGGAGTGATGCCGGTTTTGTGTAGGAGCGGGTTCCATAGCCCGCTTTCTTTATCGATTCAGACGTCTTGTAAATTCCGTTTTCCGATTTGTATTCATTAGGGTACGATCACCGGGCGGGTTTGGAACCCGCCCCTACAGGATGTGTCCCAATTTTTTCAGCCTAAGTTTCCTCCTAATGACAAAAACATTAAGATTCTACTTCCATTCAAAAAAATTAATGCATCATCACAATTTTGAATTGATTTGTTTGTCGATGGCTGTTATCTTCAAAAAAATTGATCAAATATCATCACTTCCACCTCGATAAAGCAAAATCTATGACAACGACCTCAAGAGATAACACAATAAAATTGTTCAAATCCTTTTCAGATGAATTGGACCCTGTGAAACTGCAATATAAGTTTCTAAGCGCTCTCCTGGGTATCCAGAATGTGGAGAGAGGTTCGATATGGATCAAAACGGAAGATGGGTATTTCTGTGTCGAGGCGGTGGGACCTCAAAGCGAAGAAATTAAAGGCATAACCGTCAGTAAGGACCAGCCTAGTATCGTAGGATGGGTTATCGAAAATGGTAAAATGGCCATAGCCGATCCTGAAAAAGACAACAGGCATTTCAGGAAACTTGAAGAGAATCTTACAGTAAAAAGTAAATTGATTCTTTCATTCCCTCTTATTCTTAAGGAGAATAAAGTTTACGGTGCTGTTCAACTCATAGACACCACTCCTCAAAAATACAGAATCAACCTTGAAAAGACCTATCTGGAATATATCCAGGATCTAGTTGATACCGGTGCCAATGCGCTGGGTAATGCCATAGCTTTCACACAGCAGAAAGATGAAGCCCTTCTTCTTAAGCAGACTCTGAATGAGATGCGTACGGAAGGTGTTATTGTCGGACACGAATCAAGTTTCATCCAGGCCATGGATCTGATCAAGAGTTATGCCAATTCCGATTTTCCCGTGTTGATCACAGGAGAAAGCGGAACTGGAAAAGAGCTTATGGCGGTGAGAATTCATAAGTTGAGCAGCCGGAAAGATAAGCCTTTTCTCGTTCAGAATTGCAGCACCATTCCGGAAACTCTGCTTGAGAGCGAGCTTTTCGGTTATAAAAGAGGTGCGTTTTCAGGTGCTTTGAAAGACAAGGTGGGTTTGTTCGAGGCTGCGGATGGCGGAACGGTTTTTCTTGATGAAATCGGAGATATGCCCATCAATCTCCAGGCCAGTATCTTAAGGGTTGTTCAGAACAGTGAAATCAAGCCCCTTGGCTCCACCAGCGTCAAAAAAGTGGATATCCGCATTGTTTCTGCTACGAACATCGATATTAAAAGAGCCATCGAAAAAGAACAGTTCAGGGCGGATCTTTTTTACAGGCTTTCGGTTCTGCCTGTTCACCTTCCTCCTTTACGTGAGAGAAGAAACGACATTCCTCTTCTGCTGAATCATTTTATCAAAGTCGAATCACTCAAACTGGACGTTCCATATAAAACATTCAGCGATCAGGCCATGCAGATTCTGATGAACCACAACTGGCCAGGAAATATCCGGGAACTTGAAAACCTCGTCAGATACCTTCTGGTTGCTACAAACGAAATGGTCATTCCCGTTGAGAAGCTGCCAAAAAACATCACCGACACTCTTGAAGCCATGCCTCAGCAGCCCAGTTCAAATGTTGTAATGATGCCGAATAGTCATCCTTTAAGCCTTTTTCAGGGTGAACCCCTGGACCCCTTTTTAAACAAGTCGTGGGAAGATGTGGAAAAACAATATGCCACGTACATTTTGAAAAGAAATGGCTGGAACGTCAGCAAGGCGTCGAAGGCTGCCGATGTGAACCGTTCCACCTTCGCGTCGAGGCTCCGTAAACTGGGCATAACCCGAGGGAGTGATAACATACCTTTGGTGTAAGATGATGGGAATAGTAGCAGGGCCATAGCATTTCTTTTCTCCCTCATTCCGGGTTCCATCCTGACTTAACCCGATAGATTTATGCACAGCAATTATGTGTCAGATTTTTATGAGTCGGGTAGAGGAACGAAACCCGACAAATGCCCCGATTTTTGTCAAGGTTAATAACTTTACTAAAGGTATATTGGGTGCTGATTGACTGTGTACTATTTTTGAAAACATATGTAATGCCCCCCACATTTTTGGCCACTGTATGAAAAATATTATAATTAAATAAATCTAACATCTCGATATTAAAGGTATTTGTCTTTCTGAGTATTTTCAAACTGTTTGGCACAGTATGTGAAGACTATAATATCGATTTTGTTTTATTTATCTGTTAATGGGTAATTAAGATAAAAACCCAAATACTTGGCTACATGGGGATGGAGCCATTAATGAAATGATTTATAGTATTAAATTTTTTAGGGAGGAAATGTATTTATGAAAAAATTGTTAGGTTTTACAGCAGGTTTTTTATTGTTATTGGGTTCTGCTTCGGCATTTGCAGCTTCTTATTATGACTACAGTGACGCACCGACGGGATATACAAAGGCTTGGAATGAAAATGCAAGCTGGCAACTTCTGGGCAAAAAATGTGATGTTGAAACAAGTGCCAAAGCGGCTGATACATCTGATGATGGCGTATTCTGGTCTATAGATGGTGGCCAAACGTGGGATAACACCAGTGAAATTACAGCGGGAACAACTGTTAAATTCAGATTTGATATGTATAAAAAACTTTGGGGTAGACACAGTTATGACGCTCTGAAAGTCTGGATTGACTGGGATAACAACAAACAATTTGACGTTTCTGAGATTGTTTATTCCGATCAGTGGGATTTCAAATCCATGGGGTCTGGTTATGATTATAGTGACACGGAATACTATAAAAAAGGCGAAAATTTTCAGAGTTATAAACCGGGTGATAACCATGGTGGAGCTTATAATGGTGATTACATGGCAGATATTACCAGATATTTTTATACGGATATAACGTTTGGTGCCAGCCTCCTTGGCGATTTCTGGTTACAGGCGCGTGTTGCTTGTAATGAATCTCTGAATGCTACGGGCGGCGAAATGAAATCTACTGGATATTTAAGCCAAGGTGAAGTGGAAAACTGGAAACTGACAGTTGTTCCCCCAGCCCCCGTTCCAGAACCTGCAACGATGATTCTTTTGGGAACAGGACTTGTGGGTCTTGTATCACGAAGGAAGTTTAAAAAATAAGCCTTTCTTTTATGGGGCAGACCACGGTCTGTCCCAATTCTTTTCTTCTGCATTATTGGCTTGGAAAAAGCCGTCTGATTCTATTCGCAAAAGATTCACTCAAAGAATAAAGTGTCGGAACAACAAGCAGCGTCAGGAACGTGGCGATGGCCAGGCCGAAAATCACCACGGAAGACATGGCTTTCCAGTACTGGGATGTTTCGCTTACCATAGATATGCTCAGATCTCTGAAATTGATAGAGATTCCTGTGACCATGGGAATAAGACCCAGAATCGTGGTGACAGCTGTGAGGAAAACAGGGCGCAACCGAGTGGCTCCTGCTGAAACGATGGCTTGTTTTAGTTCCATCCCACGGTCTCTTAGTTTGTTGGTGTAGTCAATGAGGACAATGGCGTTATTCACCACCACACCGGCAAGTGATATCACACCCACACCGCACATGATGATGCCGAAAGGGAATCTCATGATGGCAAGGCCGAGAAAGACACCACCCAGAGACAGCACAACAGAGGTCATGATGATCAAGGGCTGGATCACGGAGTTAAACTGGGTGACAAGAATGAGAAAAATCAGAAGCAACGCAATGACGAAGGCTTTGCTCAGAAAAGCCTGGGCTTCTTCCTGGGCTTCTCCTTCACCGGTGAATGTGGCTTTATACCCCTCGGGCAGTTTAAGGTTTTTGAGAAGTTTTTCAGCCTCCATCCTGAGCACCGATCCGGTTGTTTTGCCTTCATCCACATTGGCTTTGATGGTGACCACCCGCTCGTGGTTGATGCGGTTGATATCGCCAATGGTTCCTGAATAATCGATGTCCGCCACCGTGGTCAGCGGGATAAGCTGGCCATTGGGGGAAGGGATCATCAGGTTGTGAAGCACATCGGTGATTTTCCTGTCGCTTTTGGACAGCTTGACTGTGATGTCGTAGTCTTCTCCGTTTTCACGGTATGTTGATACGTTGTAACCGTTGTAAGCAGTTTTCAAAGCAAAGCCGATAGCTCCTGTTGACAGTTCCAGTAAAGCCGCTTTCTGTCTGTCAATATTCACCTGAATGGACGGGATGCTGTCCATGTAATCGTCTCTCACATCTTCGATCAAGGGGATTTCGGAGATGATGCCCTGAATTTTTTTGGAAAGAAGGCCAAGGGTTCTGAAATCATCTCCAGCAATCTCGATATTAATGGGGTCACCCGTGGGGGGGCCGCCTTCTTCTTCCATGACGGTTATTCTTGCACCGGGAATGTGTTGAACACGGTGTCTAATTTCCATTAAATCCATGGCAGAAGGTCGTTTGCGCTGTTCAAAATCCACGAACTGAATACCGAGATGGTTTGATGATATGTTTGAAAACAGTTTGCTGCCGTATTTTTCTACTGATGTGGCGTAAATATGTTCCACGTTGTCAAAATCCGTGGGGCCTGTAAAGGTTTCACCGTTTCGTTTTTCATGGGTCTTTTGGACATAGGCTTTTTCATACTGCTGATCAAGGGTGAGATCCGTGCCCTTGACGTTGTTCACAGCCGTTTCAACCTGTTTGGTGATAGAATCCACGTATTCCAGATCAGCACCTTCCGGGGGATCGATATTCACATAAATATTTTTCGGGTCCACGCTGGGAAAAAATTCCACGGGTTTTTCAATGCCGATAACAAGCATCCAGATCTGCATAAAAACAACGAGGATTAAAAAAGACATCACAAGGACTTTGATTCTGTTTGAAAGACAGTAATCGATCATTTTTGCGTAGTTTATCAGAATCGGTCCCTGAATGATGATGGGATCTTCGCCTTTTTTTTCAAGCTCATCTGCGGATATGGTTGTAACAGGATTCGATGATTTTTTTGTGAGCTTCATGAAATAGGACGCAAGGGCCGGATTGATCACAAGGGCCACGAAAAGACTTGAACTCAAGGTGACGATCAGGGTGAGGGGGAGGTAAGACATGAATTCCCCCATAATTCCCGGCCAGTAAAGCATGGGTGCAAATGCTGCCAGCGTGGTCAGCGTGGAGCCGATAACAGGGTATGCGACTTCGGACGTGGCTTTTTTTGACGCCTGGATTCTCGGAACCCCCTGCTCCATATATCTGTATATGTTTTCCACAATAACGATGGCATTATCCACCAGCATCCCAAGTGCCAGGGAAAGAGAAAAGAGAACCACCATGTTCAGGGTAATCCCCATGATCTGAAGGATGGTGAATGACATGAGCATGGAAAAAGGAATGGCCATGGCCACGATGACCGCATTTCTGAAACCCATGGCAAAAAGAAGGACACCCACCACAAGAACAAGCCCTGACAGGATATTGTTTTCAAGATCCATGACCATCAGATGAATGTTTTTGGCCTTGTCCATCATCTTGGTGACGTGGGTTCCAAGGGGCCACCGCTGTTTTTCAGTGTGTATCAGTTTGTCGATTTCTTCCGAAATCCTGATGATGTTTTCACCACTGCGTTTTTTCACCGAGAGGTTCACTGATTCACGACCGTTTAAACGGGACCGGCTTGTTTCATCTTTAAAACCGTCTATAATACGGGCCAGATCCTTGAGATAAACCGGCTGACCTTTGAACGTGGCAATCACTATTCCATAAATTTCATCAGGATTTTTGAATTCACCTGGAACACGTAGCTGATATCTTCCGTCACCCAATGAAATGGAACCGCCGGACGTGTTGGTGTTTTCACTGGGGACCACCTCATTGAAAACAGTGATGGGAATATGGTAATAGGCCAGTTTTTTCGGATCAACCTCAATGATGATTTCCCGTTCGCTTCCACCGGTAACATCCACTTCAAGAACGCCCGGAATGGATTCGATGTCTTCTTCCAGGTCATCGGCAATTCGTTTGAGAGCAGGAACGCCGCAGTCTCCGCTCAGGGAAAACACCACGATGGGCATTTCCGAAAGGTTGACTTCATAAACGGACGGATCGTCTTCCAGATCGTTTGGAAGGTCTCTTTTGGCTTCATCCACCTTGTCTTTTACTTTTTGAAGAACCTCCTCAATATCCGTTTTTGGAATAAACTCGATATTAATGGATGATTCGCCTTCGGCGCTGACAGAACGGATGCTTTTGACGTTTTTTAATCCCCTGAGTTTTTTTTCAATGGGGATGGTAATAGATGTCTCAATATCCGAAGATGAAACCCCTTTGTATGTCGTTGAAACAAAAACGTAAGGAATGGTGATATCCGGTTCGTCTTCTCTCGGAAGGGTGCTGTAACTGTAAGCCCCTGCCACAAGAATGATGAGGCAGAGAACCATGACGCTGACCCTGTTGGTTATGGCTGTATCTGAAACGATCATCTGAGGAGGTTCTCCTGTTCATCCTGGGTTCGGATGATGTGGACCTTCTGGCCATTTGTGACACTTCTCTGGCCAACGGTGATGATGTCATCACCTGTTGCGAGACCCTGTTTCACTTCAACCATCCACCCGTCCTGGATTCCTGTGATGATTTCCTTCCTGATTGCCGTGTCCTGAGGCGCATCAGGGTTCTTGTTGTTTGGATCTTTATCGGCCACATAGACGTATTTCTTGTCATTCAGAGAAATGACGGAGTATAAAGGAACGGCAAAGGCGTTCAATGCTTGTTTTTTGACGATATTCACCCGCACGAACATATCGGGCAGAAGGTCACCTGATGGATTTTTTATGGTGAGTTCCAAGTCGTAAACCCTGGCAAGGGAGCTCGTGGTTCTTGAGAGAGAATGCTTTCTGGCTTTATACGTTTTTCCCATCAACGCATCCACCGTGACATCAAATTCTTTTATATCGGTAACACCATTCACATCCGATTCGGGGATTCCCACATTGACCTTGATGGGATCGATACGGATGATTTCCACCGCAGGTTTACCCACATCCGTAAACTGACCTTTTTCAATATACACCTTGTTAACTATCCCTGAGTCAGGTGCTTTGATCATTGTTTTTTCAAGATCAACAGCGGCTATTTTCATGGCTGATTTGGCATTTTCCATCTGGGCTGTAATCGTGTCGAGATCGGATTTGTTTGAAAGTTCGGAGCGGTAAAGCGTCTCCAGCCTTTTTCTTGTGGAGACAGCGTTTTCATAGGAAGCTTTGGCTGATTTGTAAGCATTACTGTATTTTTCCCCATCGATTTCTGCAAGAACTGCGCCTTTTTGAACATTGTCTCCAATGTTCACATTCTTTTTAAGAATCATACCGGCTGTTTCCGATGAGACCTCAAGAGATACAAAAGGTGCAAGAGTCCCAGGAAGACTGAGCCGGTCTTTTACCGTTTTCGGTTTCATTTCCATGGTCACCACATTAATCGGAGGGATTGTTTCTTTGACAGCCGATTTCTTTTCTTTTTCAATCAGGTCTTTTTTTGACTGGGTGCACATTCCCAGAAAGATCAAAGATACAAACAGGATGATCAAAGGGATATAGCCGCGTTTTTTTCGGAAAGGACGGTCATTTTCTAATGTCATGGGTTTCATTCCAGAATTTTTTCATTTTTATATTTTGTTTTTGTTATGGTTTTGTATGATTTTTATTTTGTATTCGAACGGCTGATCAGCAAATCTCCCGAAGCGCGTTTGAGTTTCAATACCGCCAGTTTGTATCCGAACTGGGCTTCAGACAATTCTCTTTCCGAAGCCACAAGAAGGGTATTGGCGTCCATCATATCCACACTGTTGGCAAGACCGTGTTTAAACATTTCGGATACAGCTTTGAAATTCTGTTGGGAAAAGGTCAACTTGTCTTTCAGGGCCACCATTCTGCCTTTCTGTGTGGATACATTGAGATAAGCATCTTGAATTTCGAGTTCAATTTTCTTTTTCATTTCCTCAACTGCGAGTCTGGCCTGCCGTTCACGGGCATAGGACTGTTCGACCTCTGCATTTCTGAGGCCTCCGTCGAACAGAGTGAACGAGATTTTCGCGGCAAGCATATAGCCTGAAACATCCTTATCGTAATCAAGGGGAGTTCCACCCATTGTGCCATCGTTCGTATCGTTTGATTTTGCATACTGGCCTTCGATGGAAAGAACAGGCCAGCGATCACCCTTGGTTAGCTTAATACTTCGCTCTGCCACCACCTGATTCAATTCAGCGGATTTTATTTCCGGGCGTCTGTTCAAACCTTCATGTGTTAGACCATCGATTTCAGAATTAACATTTTCATAGGTCATTTCTTCGGGCTCATTTAATTTGAAGTTTGACGGAAGGTTGACAAGCGAACGCAACGCGGATTTGCTCAGGATATATCTGTTTTGGTCTTCAATCAGTTTGGCCTGGGCATCGGAAAGTTCCGATTCAGCTCTGTACATATCCGTTTTGGTGACATCATCAAGTTTCAATCTTGTGCTCACCGATTCTTTGTGCTTTTCAAGTCGCTTTACATTGGCCTTGGCAATTTCCCAGCCTTTCTGAGCTCTTAAAACATTGTAATAAGCCGTGGCGACTTCCAGAAGGTAACTTTCTCTGACGGTGTTCAGATCCTGCTGGCTCCGTTCGATGTTGTCTTTGCTTATCTTAAGGGCAATCAGTTCTTTACCATTCAAGGTGAATGACTGATCGAACCGCACACCATAAGCCATGGAGTCTGTTTTTAAGTCGTATGTTTCACTGGCTATATTTGGATCGGTTGTCTGATCCGTATCGCTGATAGAGTAGTTGCCAAAAGCTGAAATTTGTGGAATCAGAACAGACAAAGCTCTTCTTTTGTCCTTTTCAGCGATATATATGTTTTCTTTGGCTATTTTGATGTTTTCAGCCTGATCAAGGGCAAGAATGTAAAGATCGTTCAGGGAGTATGCCGAATTGGGCTCGCCTTTTTTTTCAGGTTCAAGTTCCCCTGCAAATAAAGAATTCGAAAACATAAAAAAAAGAAGGCTTGTCAGTAGAAAAAATCTATTCAATCCCATTTTTTTCTCCATTGGATTATTATGGTTTATTGCTTTGATTGGTTGATAGGAGTTTTTAACGAGGTGAGGTGACATGATTCAACCTGTCCCAGGCAAATATCGTTGTCGATGCGTAACAGCTGTAATACATCTGCTGAAAAGACCGAATCCAATATCGGCAGGGATTTTCAATGATTTTTCGTCCGTTATTAATAATCTCATTAACGATTTCCGGTCACTATACGTTGCAGGTTGTGCCATGTCAAGATCGGGAACAACTGATCGTACAGAATGATTCAGATATTCGGTTTTTTTTATTCGGGTCGTTTCTTGACAAGGGGGCTTGTATTTCAGATAATCAAAAACACTTTTTTATAAACACCATTACAATACAGGCGGAACAAACGATTTCAAATCATTCTAAGGAGGAACCGATATGCAATGCCATGAAGTGGATTATCGAATCATAGGCGACGATATGCAGATTGTTGAAGTGGAGCTTGATCCTGGTGAAACCGTTGTGGCCGAAGCAGGTGCCATGAACTATATGGAAGATGGCATCACCTTTGAAACTCGGATGGGAGATGGGTCCGAAACTGACACAGGACTTTTTGGAAAGCTTCTTGGCGCAGGCAAACGGGTTCTCACAGGTGAATCAATTTTTATGACCCACTTTACCAATCGAGGTTCAGGAAAAAAATGTGTAGCTTTTGCCGCTCCCTATCCTGGTAAAATCATTCCCATGGACATGTCAAAATTAAACGGTGAACTGCTGTGCCAGAAAGATGCGTTTCTCTGTGCGGCTTTTGGAACAAAAATAGGAATTGCTTTTACCAAACGTCTTGGGGCCGGTTTTTTCGGTGGTGAAGGTTTTATTCTTCAAAGCCTTAAAGGTGACGGCATGGCTTTTGTCCATGTGGGCGGAACTGTTGTGGAGAAAAAGCTGAACAACGAAATCCTGCGGGTGGATACGGGCTGCATCGCAGCTTTTACCTCCGGTATCGACTATAGCATCGAACGTGCGGGCAACCTTAAATCCATGTTCTTTGGCGGAGAAGGTCTTTTTCTTGCCACCCTCAGCGGAACAGGCACGGTGTATCTCCAGAGTCTTCCGTTCTCACGCATGGCAGACCGGATCATACAGCATGCTCCGTCTATGGGTGGGAGCAGCAAAGGTGAAGGCTCTGTGCTTGGTTCTCTTGGACGGTTGATTGACGGGAATTGATATTAGGGCTTAAACTAATATGAAATGGCTCCTAAAACGAAAACTTATCAAACGATTTGTGAGGGAATTACCGTTAATTCTCAAAAGGTTATATGGTAAACATAATATATATAGTGAAGATCAAATCAATACGGCCTTCGTAAAAGCCGGTTATAAATTATGGTACCTTGAATATGCTTACTCCATTTTTATGTCTAAATCAAAATTTGAAGAAACCAGTCTATATGGTAACGGTAGATATTCTTATGACAAATTGAGATCTGAAATTGCCTCATCATATTTTAATGGAAACAAGAAGTTTACCATTCATGATATTATGTCAAATGCTTCAATTTTGAGGAAAAGTACGCCGATTATTTTGGACTACAGGAATGTTGGGGCAGCTGATATTGAGGGTGCAAGTTATATTATTAACGATGATTGAAGCTGTAGGGGATGGTTTGGAACCCGCCCCTACAGTAGACTTTTTCAGAAACAGCATTGAATCTTGACGTACACCCTTTGCTGTTTTAGTATGCGAAAATTTTTTTAAGCACATTTCACACAAACGATAATCTTTAAGCGGAATAAAGACGAATGACGACAAACCGAGTTGAACACATCGATGATCGAGTGAAAATTGAAACAGTGCTGATCAGCGTATCAGACAAGAAGGGGCTGGATTCTTTTATACCGGAGCTGGTCCGGGTAAATCCTGACATCAGGATTCTGTCAACAGGCGGAACCTTTAAAACAATCGCGGACATTCTTGGAGTTAAGGCAGATAAAAACCTGATCCAGGTTTCCGACTACACAGGGCAGCCCGAAACCCAGGGCGGACTTGTAAAAACACTTGATTTCAAAATCTACCTGGGTCTTCTCACCGAAACATACAACGATTCCCACCAGGATGACTTGAAACGACTGTCAGCCGTTCCCATTGATATGGTCATTGTAAACCTGTATCCCTTTAAAGAGACCATATCGAAACAGGATGTGACCGCTGAAGCGGCAAGGAGCAACATCGACATCGGCGGCCCCACCATGGTGAGGGCATCAGCTAAAAACTTCATCCGTGTGGCCTCGGTTGTTGACCCGTCTGATTATCCGGCTATATTAGAAGATCTTAAAGAAAATAAGGGCTTTATAACCCTGAAACGGCGTTTTGATCTTGCCCGGAAAGCCTTTGCCCATACAGCGGAGTACGACAGGGCAATATCGACCTATCTTTTGGAAAGAACGTTTGACGACATCACCTCATGCTACAGGAGCAAGTCATGACGGGAAAAAAACCCGAAAATCTGAAAGACATGTACAAAACCATCATGGACGATCATTTTGCTCCGAACATGGAACTGAGTTTTGTGGACGGTGATAAACGTCAGACTCTTTATTTTGAAAAGGCCTCTTGGGTTATCGATGGCGTGAACAAAGGTCTGCGCTATGGTGAAAACCCCGGTCAGGAAGCGGCGTTATATAAACTGGTGAACGGCAATCTTGTGGTGGGTGACACAAAAACTATAGCCCCCGGACGTTATCTGGCCTCGGATGTGGAATTACTTCAGTCCGGAAAACATCCTGGCAAAACAAACGTCACCGATGCTGACAACGCGTTGAATATCCTGAGGTATTTCACAGACAGACCCACGGCAGTCATCGTGAAACACAACAACCCCTGCGGTGTTGCTCGTCGGGATACCCTTGAAGATGCGTACAGCAAAGCCTACATGGCGGACCGGTTGGCGGCTTTTGGGGGCTGTATCGCTCTGAACCGAGCCATTGACCTACCCACGGCCGAAGCCATTTCAAACCAGTACGCCGAAGTGGTGGTGGCCCCGGATTTCGAAGAGGGTGTCATGGCCCTGTTTGAAAAAAAGAAAAACCTCCGGGTGATGCAAATAGGAAACATGGATAAACTGAGTACATTCGTGGGCCAGCGGTATGTGGATTTTAAAAGCCTGATCGATGGCGGCATCATTGCCCAGCTCTCCTTTGTACCCGAAGCTCGAAAAAAAGAAGATCTGATTCTCGCCCATTGTGAGTACAATGGGAAAATGTACACTGTAAACCGCAAACCCACGGAAGCGGAATATGCGGATATGCTTTTCGGCTGGCTGGTGGAGTCGGGTATCACCTCCAATTCGGTGATTTATGTTAAAGACCAGGTCACTGTGGGCATAGGAACAGGCGAACAGGACAGGGTAGGGGTTGCTGAAATCGCTGTGGACAAAGCGTACAAGAAACTTGCGGACCGCTATGCCTTCGAATCTTACGCCATGGCCTACCACGACCTCAAAGATGCCGACAAAAAATTAGAAATAGACGAGCGGGTTGCCCTAGAAAAAGGAGGCTTGATCGGTTCGTCCATGGTAAGCGATGCATTTTTCCCCTTCCGAGACGGAGCCGATATCGGCTTGCGTCAGGGTGTTTCGGCCATCATCCATTCCGGCGGCTCACTGAACGATTATCAGAGCATCGAAGCTTGCAACGAAGTGAACGCCACCATGGTTTTTACCGGGCAGCGAAGCTTCAAGCACTGATGATTTTTAAGTTTTATGATTGATTAAAGGCTTTGATTTTAGTATTAGAGCCTTTAACTTTTTATATATTCAGCATACCTGATTAAAACAGATGATCTGCCTGGATGATGTTAACAGTTCAGTCCGGGCAGCTTTATACCTGTCCACCTAAAAATCATGATGGAGGATTTTTTCATGAACAAACTACCTCTGGAAGAGGCTTTTTCTTTTGACGATGTTCTTGTCAAGCCGAGTTATTCGGATGTTCTTCCCAGTGAAGTGAGCACCGTCACCCAGCTCTCTCGCAATATCACATTGAACATACCCATCGTCAGCGCCGCCATGGACACGGTCACCGAAGCCAGGACTGCCATCAGCATGGCCAGGGCCGGGGGCATCGGATTTATCCATCGTAATTTGCCCATTGAAAACCAGGCTATGGAAGTGAACCGTGTTAAAAAATCCGAAAGCGGTATGATCATTGATCCTGTGACTGTGAAACCCGACGCAGCCATCGGTGATGTGCAGAAACTTATGTCCCATTACAGAATATCCGGTGTCCCTGTGACAGTCGGTGAACAGCTCGTCGGCATCGTGACGAACAGAGATCTTCGCTTTGAAACCGACATGACTCGGAAAGTGTCGGCAGTGATGACCAGTAAAGACCTTGTCACCACGCCTGAAGGCATCAGTCTTGAAGACAGTAAAAAATTGTTGCACAAGCACCGTATTGAAAAACTCCTGGTGGTGAATTACGAAGGCAAGTTGTCCGGTATTATCACCACGAAAGACATCGAAAAAATAAAAAAATACCCCAACGCCTGCAAGGATTCAAAAGGTAGGTTGAGAGCAGGTGCTGCCATCGGCGTTGGACCGGACATGATGCCACGGGCCGAAGCTCTGCTAAAGGCCGGTGCTGATATTCTTGTCATCGATACATCCCATGGTCACTCTAAAAATGTCATCGATTCGGTGAAAGCTCTTAAAGCCACATTCAAGGATATTGAGCTTGTGGCCGGAAACGTGGCAACAGCAGAAGGCGCTAAAGCCCTTATCGATGCCGGTGTTGATGCAGTTAAGGTTGGAATCGGACCCGGCTCCATCTGTACAACCCGTATCGTTGCCGGTGTTGGCGTTCCTCAGCTTACGGCCATCATGAACTGTCGTGAAATTTCGAGAAAAACAGGTGTCCCCATCATCGCTGATGGCGGAATCAAATTTTCCGGAGACATCGTAAAAGCCATCGGAGCCGGAGCCCACTGCGTAATGCTGGGCGGTCTGTTCGCAGGAACCGATGAAAGCCCCGGCGAAACAATTATCTTCCAGGGTAGAAGCTACAAAGTCTATCGTGGCATGGGTTCCCTCGAAGCCATGCAGGCCGGTAGCAAAGACAGATACTATCTGGGCGATAAGGAAGAGGGCGAAAAACTTGTTCCCGAAGGCATTGTGGGAAGAGTTCCTTACAAAGGCCCCATTGGAGAAAATGTTTTCCAGCTCATCGGCGGTCTAAAAGCCGGAATGGGTTATGTGGGCAGCAAAACCATTCCTGAATTGATGGAAATGGCACGGTTTGTGAGAATCACCGGAGCCGGTCTTCGTGAAAGCCATGTGCATGATGTGATAATTACGGAAGAAGCCCCGAACTACAGAATGGAATAGATTAAAAAACATGTGATGCCTCTGGCGGCCCTCCCGGGGGGCCAGATTTTAAAAATCTGGACAAATAGGTTTGGGTATATCCAGAGGTATTCACTTTTAATTATAATAAAAAGATTCGCTACGTATGCAGGGTGGGCTTTCGCCCACCAAATGTGGTTATGCATATAAGGAATAGGAAATGAGTTTCGATTTACTGGTCTTCTCACCAGAGAATGCGCCGAGAATGAAGCAGGATTTTCTCAAATGGTTGAAGGTCCAGGAAGAATTAGATGGCCCTGATTATGATCACCCAGATGCATGTACCGCTGAGCTGCGCGATTGGTTCATAGAAATGATAGAAGCCTTTCCTCCAATGAACGGGCCGTGGGCATCAGAGGATTATGATAATCAATGTGTCACAGACTATTCGGTCAGCAGATTCGTTATCTACGCAAGTTTTGCTTGGTCACAGTCTGAGGCCGCTTATGCAAAGATGTATGAACTTGCAGACAAGCATCGAGTTGGTTTCTTCAACATCAGCTCTAATGATGAGGAGCCTTTGTTTCCAAATAAGAGTTCTAACTCTGGTAAATCCAAACAAAGGCCTTGGTGGAAAATCTGGTAGCGCATAACCCGTCGCTACAGCCGATCGCGGCCCGCTGGGCCGTTCTGGCTGAGCTTTTCGTTAGATCTGAGATGAAAATACCCAGAGACGGTGGAATTAAGTGTGTAGGATGGGTGAAGCGAAGCGTAACCCATCAGAGCCTTAATTCAACAGTATTGGCCCTATTTGTTTCAAAAACAAAACATGTTTGTCAAACTTTTCAAAAGTTTGGCCCCCGGCAGGGCCGCCGGAGGCAAGATGAATTGAAAAAACGAGTAAAACTACAAAATAATCTAACCGGTAATAATTCATGACCTCACCAGCCCCAGATTTTGTCCACCTTCATCTTCACACCCAGTACAGTCTTCTGGATGGAGCCATCAGACTGGACAATCTGTTCAAGAGGGCCAAAGAATACAACATGTCCTCCGTGGCCATCACGGACCACGGGACCATGTTCGGCGCTCTGGAATTTTACGAGTACGCCACGAAAGCTGGGATCAGACCCATCATTGGCTGTGAAGCCTATGTGGCTCCCAGAAAAATGTCGGACCGTTCTTCGGCTGAGGATGGCAACAGATCACACCATCTGGTACTTCTTGCTGAAAACAACACCGGCTACAAAAACCTCTGCCAGCTTGCAACCGTAGCTCAGCTGGAGGGTTTTTATTACAAGCCACGAATCGACAAAGAGGTTATTCAAAAGTACAGTGAAGGGGTCATCGCGCTTTCAGCCTGTCTTGCCGGAGAAATCCCCCGTCTGATCGAACGAGGAAAACTTGAAGAAGCTGACCGGGTGGCTCAGTTTTATCAGAGTGTTTTTGGTGAAAAGAATTTCTATCTTGAAGTTCAGGATAACAATATCTCCGAACAGTACTTTGTGAACGACGTGCTGTACGATATGTCAAAACGACTGTCCATCCCTCTTGTGGCCACAAACGACTGCCACTATCTGGATAAAACTGACGTAAGGGCTCATGAAATACTCCTTTGCGTTCAGACCGGTCAGACCATCAACGATCCCAAACGATTCAAGTTCAGTACGGATCAGCTTTTCTTTAAAACAAAAGAAGAGATGGCCGCTTCTTTTTCCAAACATCCGGAAGCCCTTTCAAACACCGTAGACATCGCCAACCGCTGCCAGGTGGATTTTGATTTTAACACCTACCATTTTCCGAAATTCGATGACGGATCAGGAAATAAGCCTGAAACAATTTTCGAAGAGCAGGCAAGGGCAGGGTACAAAAAACGCATGGAGGTTATCCTTTCCAAACATCCCGATATAGACAGGAAAGTTTACGATGACCGCCTTGATTATGAAATAAAAACCATCATTAATATGGGGTTTCCCGGCTATTTCCTGATCGTTTCCGACTTTATCCGCTATGGAAAGGAAAACGGCATTCCAATAGGCCCTGGAAGAGGGTCGGCTGCCGGAAGTATGGTGGCCTATTCCATGAACATTACGGATCTTGATCCCATCGAACATGGGCTGATCTTTGAACGGTTTTTGAATCCCGCCCGTATAAGCATGCCTGATATCGACGTGGATTTCTGCATCAATGGCCGTGAAAAAGTATTCAAATACGTTTCCGAACGCTATGGCGGCGGAGATTACGTGGCACAGATTACCACATTCGGAACCATGAAGACCAAGGCCGTTATCCGGGATGTGGGGCGTGCTCTTGAAATTCCTTTATCCGAAGTGGACAAAATCGCCAAGCTTGTTCCCGATGTGCTTAACATCAAACTCAAAGATGCCCTGGAACAGGAACCGGAACTTGCGGCCATGGCAGAAAGCCCGGAATACAGGGAACTGATCTCCATCTGCAAAGTCTTGGAAGGGCTGACACGCCATGCTTCCGTTCATGCCGCCGGTGTGGTGGTGGGTGACACACGGCTTGTGGAATATCTTCCGCTGTACAAAGGTAAAAACGGCGAAATTGTAACCCAGTTTGACATGAAGCGCGTGGAGAAAATCGGGCTGGTGAAATTCGATTTTCTGGGTCTTCGGAACCTTACGGTCATTGATAACGCCTTGCGTCTTATCAAAGAGCAAGGTAAGGAACCACCCGATCTTCTTGAAGTGGATTTTAACGATCCCGGAACCTACAAACTTCTAAGTTCAGGCGATACAACCGGTGTTTTCCAGCTTGAAAGTTCGGGCATGAAAGACCTCCTTGTCCGTCTGAAACCTGAATGTTTCAATGACATTACAGCCCTTGTGGCCCTTTACAGACCTGGGCCTCTGGACAGCGGCATGGCAGATGCCTACGTCAACAGAAAGCATGGCCGTGAGCCTGTGGAATACAATCTCCCAGGTCTTGAAGAAATTCTCAAGGAAACCTACGGCGTTATTCTGTATCAGGAACAGGCCATGAGGATCGCCAGCGTTATTGCCAGTTATTCCATGGCTGAAGCGGACGGCCTTCGAAAAGCCATGGGTAAAAAGCTTGCCGAAGACATGGCCAAACACCGTGGACTTTTCATGAAAGGGGCTGTAGCCAACAATCATGATGATAAAAAGGCCGGGGAGCTATTCGATCTTATCGAGAAATTCGGCGGTTACGGCTTTAACAAATCCCACAGCGCGGCCTACGCCCTGATCTGTTTTCAGACAGCCTATCTGAAAGCCCATTATTCCGTGGAATTCATGGCAGCCCTTCTCACCAGTGAAATGGATTCTGTGGAAGGGGTGGTGAAATTTATTGCAGAATGCAAAAGCCACGACATCAAAGTGCTACCACCGGACGTGAACGAAAGCAGCAAGGCCTTTTCCGTCATTAACGGCCAGATCCGTTTCGGTCTAGTGGCGGTTAAAAACGTGGGTGAAAACGCCATCGATTCCATCATTGAAATGCGAAAAATACATGGCCGTTTTAACTCGCTCTTTGATTTCTGTGAAAAGGTGGATCTGCGCAAGGTAAACAAGCGGGTGATTGAAGCCTTGATCAAATGCGGAGCTTTTGACTCCACAGGAAATAATCGCAATCAGATGACAGCGGCCATTGAAGATGCTCTCGAACACGGTCAACGGGTTCAGAAAGAAAAAAATGACCGACAGATGAGCCTTTTCGGAGACATTGAAGTGGGTGGCGTTGCCATTAATGCTCCCAGTCTTCCGGCTTTGGATGAATGGGATGACAAATACAAACTCACCCTTGAAAAAGAGTCCTTAGGATTTTACATTTCAGGTCATCCCCTGGACCGCTTTGCCCCTTTACTTGAAAAATTTTCAGATGTGAACGGCATGACCATTCAGGAAATCACGTCAAGTCGGCCTGTGCGATTCGGAGGCATGGTCACGGCAAAAAAAGTCATTCGGACCAAAAAGAACGACCAGATGGCTTTTGTCACTCTGGAAGACATGTATGGGGGGGTAGAGGTTGTTGTGTTCCCATCGGTCTATGAAACAGACGGCGATCTTTTTGTCGAAGACGCCGCCCTGATCATAGAAGGCGAAGCCCAGGTCAAAGAGAACAAACTGAGTATCCTCGCTGAAAAAGTCGTGCCACTTGAACGGGCTGAAGAAGAATGGACAGCCCATCTTCATCTCAAGTTGAATACTGATCCTTCAGAAAAGGATACGCCTGCCAAAGTGAGCGAGATTCTTTCACGTTATCCCGGATCCTGCAAAATCATGGTTAAAATGGTTATTCCCGAACGAGCGGAGGTTCACATCGAACTCCCCGAGCGGTCCAAAGTCAATGTCTGCCCTGAACTTATGAGAGAGCTCCGTGCTCTTCTCGGTAGAAATGCCGTGGACACATCCTGCAAACCTGCATCAATCGCCCCGAAAAATAACGGTAAAAAGCAGTATCTTAAACGAGTTAAATAACCGGACTTTTTTGACTCACCTCCCGGCACAGTAGAGTCTCCATTTAATACACATAATTCCTTCATAATTTTTCCATAATCCCGTGGCATATTTCCACTGAAGAAACATTCTGAATCGGAAGCTGAGTTTGTAGGCTGGAACCTAATCTAAACAGGGGATGCACTATGAAAGACCAAAATTCAAAACAGGAAATTGTCATGTTTAAAGTTATTAAATCACTTGGAATAACGGGATTGATCATGATCTTTGTGGCACTGGGGGCTATGCGTTTGTTTTTCGCTGAAAGCAAAGCCCAGTCCATGGAAAGAAAACCTCCGGTCATTAGTGATAATGAAGCATTCAATCAGGCCATGGAAGAATGCATAGCAACGGTGGACGTTGATAAGAATGGCCACCCGGATCGTGATGCAATGGATGAATGCATGAGTGCCAAAGGTTTTAAGCGACCCGAGGGAAGGCCTGGTGAACACGGCGTAAAAGGCCCGGCTGCTTTCATGCCACCTCCCTATCATACCCAGGACGATGAGGATTCCGAACAAGACCAAGACGAAGAACATTAAAATAATGATAATGAAATTCCCATGGACACAATAGAAAACGAAGTTGGTCGCTTTAAAGCCGTTGATCTGGAAAAAGCGAACTCCGTTGGCTTGATGAAAAGATACGATACAAAATTTGTCTTTCACGCCGATAAACTCCAGTCCGTTCTCGAATATTTGAGGACGGATTATGGCGTCCTTGAAATAAATAACAAACGGATTTTTCTGTACCAGACTTTATACTACGACACAGACGACTATTATTTTTATCGTCAGCATCATGATAAAAAACTCAGTCGATACAAGATACGATGCCGGACATATGCTGATACGGAAAAGTGCTATAATGTTTCATAGCAGTCTTGAAAACTGTATGCTGATGATGACTATGTTGAAAACAGCATTTTAGTGAAAGTAAAGTGTGAGATGTGATCTTATTCCCCACAGACCACATCAACCATGGCTGAGGTTAGGGTGTCGAGATCCTCATCAGACATTATATAGGGCGGCATGGTGTAAACCAGTCGTCCAAATGGCCTGATCCATACACCTTTTTCGACGAAATGTTTCTGTATAAGCCCCATGTCCACTGGCTTTTTCATTTCAATGACACCGATAGCTCCGAGACATCGGACATCAGCCACATGCTTAAAGGCTTTGGCTGGTTCAAGCCCATGAACAAGACATTGTTCGATGCGTCCGATATTTGACTTCCAGTCTGAGGAGATTAGCAATCTTATGCTGGCGCATGCCACAGCGCAGGCCAGAGGGTTGCCCATGAACGTGGGGCCATGCATGAAGGCTCCGGGATTCCCGGATGATATCCCGTCACTCACTGCATGCGTGGCAAGCGTCGCTGCAAGGGTCATATAACCGCCGGTCAGGGCTTTTCCTAAACAAAGGATATCCGGTGAAACACCCGCATGCTCGCAGGCGAACATCCTACCGGATCTTCCAAAACCTGTTGCAATTTCATCAAAGATCAAAAGGACATCATAGGTGTCACAAAGTGCTCTGGCTTTTGTCAGGTAATCCGGGGAATAAAAGCGCATGCCGCCTGCTCCTTGAACCACAGGTTCGAGGATAAGGGCTGCGATGGAATGATGGCTTGCTTCAAGGTGTTTTTTTAAACTTTCAATATCCTGTTCGTTGCAAGATTCATGGAAACTGCATTGTGGCGCATCAGCAAACAGTTGTTCTGGAATAAAACCTTTGAAAAACCCGTGCATGCCGGTGTCAGGATCACAGACGCTCATGGCTCCGGTGGTGTCTCCATGATACCCACTCCTGATAGTGAGGAATTTTTTCTTTTGAGGCTTGCCCATGGCAGTCCAGTACTGGACTGCCATTTTCAGAGCTACTTCAACAGAAACCGACCCTGAATCACAAAAAAATATCTGTGATAGTGGGGCCGGTGTCAGCTCAATCAGCAAAGACGCAAGATCAACCGCCGGTTCGTGGGTGATTCCGCCGAACATCACATGGGCCATTTTTCCAAGCTGGTCGGTTACGGCTTTGTTCAGCACGGGGTGGTTGTAGCCATGTATGGCGGCCCACCAGGATGACATCCCGTCGATGAGTTCCTTTCCGTCTTTCAGCATGAGTCGCACACCTCTTGCTGATGTCACTTCATAAACCGGAAGAGGGTTTTTCATGGACGTGTAAGGATGCCAGATATGCTTCCTGTCGAATTCTAAAAGTTGACGGCTCATTTTTCGTTTTTGTTCTTTTCCATAAGGACGTTGGCAAAAGCCACCATCATCTGGTTTCTGTCTTCCATATGAAGGCAGGCTTCAAGACCTCCTGCATCAATGTTGATGGATATGGCTTCTTTGGTCATTCGAAGGCCCATGGGATTTTTGCCAACCATGATTCTGGCAAGGCCTTCAGCTGTTTCCATAAGCTTTTCTTTGGCTACAAGCCTGCTTGCAAAACCAAGACTCATGGCTGTTTCAGCGTCCATCCAGTTTCCGGTCAAGAGGAATTCGTTGGCACGCCCGGAACCGATCAAACGTGGCAGAAAGTAACTGGAAGCCATATCAGCTCCACCCAGGTTGATATTGATGTATGCGGCTGAAAAACGTGCGTCTTCGGATATGATCCGGAGGTCAGAAGCCATGGTCAGTGAAAAACCAAGGCCAGCAGCAGCTCCGTGGACACAGGATATAACAGGCTGGGGGATTTTCCGCATGGCCAGAAGAAGTCGAGACATCCTGGCCTGAGCATTGTATGCCTTCACAGGAGCCATATTGAAAATTTCCGGCCCAAAAGATTTCATGTCGAGACCGGCACAAAATCCTTTGGCGGTCCCGCCATCCAGAATAATTACCCGTGTGTCATCATCGTACATGCGGTCTCGGAAAAACGCTTCGAGAGCGAGAACCATCGGCTGGTCAATGGCGTTGTAATTATCCGGTCTGTTCAATGTGAGGTAGCCAATTCCGTTTTCTTGTCTGTAAAGCAGTCGATCCATGGTATATCTCCTTTTTTTTAAAAAAATGAATTTACCACCACAGATCATCATTCACAAGCAATGAATGATGTTAAAGATTCCAAGGAAAATCTGTCGGCGTTACCCCAAGGTGGCTTTTTATAAATAATTTTTAAATATATTGTAATATATCAATTAGTTCTGTATTAATAAGGTAAAATTAAACGAAATTTTGTAATAATAGAAGGGGGCGCTTATGAACAGACTATCCGGTGTAGGATTGGCCGCAATGATTTTCGGGTTTACGTTGATTATTCTCAAAGTGCTTTCTAAAATTGCTGAAAAACCTTTTGATTTTGCAGAAATATCCATTAACAAATTTATATATCCCGATGGTTTGTCTGTAACAAACAGTATCTCCCCTGGTTTTTTTCATTCATTTTTTGAGCCTGTCATGAATGCGCCGCTTTATCTTATCTGTATCGTTGTAGGTTTGATTCTTCTGATTATTGGTGGGATATACTTTAAATAAAATAGGGAGCCTTGTTTTCAGCACGGCTTATTAGCCTGAAAAAAATGGTGCACACCGTATTAAAACGATGTACACCACCTTTACATTCTCTCAATAATACCTTGATACATATAAAATCCCGTCACCGTTCGGGAAATCATTGACCATGTTAATTCAAGGCTTCATACATCTATCTGGGTTTATTCTCTCTTCTCGTCAAATATTAGTTTTTTAATGTTTGTCGGTGATTTTAAGATACCTCCATTTAGATTTGATGTTGATTCATTTAATAATAAAACAACAATATTCGAGTTTTTAAACCTGAATACAATAGGGGTATGAAATGCCCTATTTTTAATTAATTTAATAACAATATTATGATTGTCAAATAATATAAGGAAAGCATAACATAATATTAAAAATATTGATTCATGCATTATCATCGAATTGAATATTTCATTTATTGTAGTTAAAATACTTAAATTTCAACAAATTTGCATTGTTAGCATCATAAGGAAAACGCCATTGATGATCGGTGAGTGGGATAAACAACGGTTTATCGGATTGATAGAAAAGCTATCGAAAGCCAAGGGGCCGAGCTTGTCTGAACAACCAAGACGAAAAGTTCTTGAAGAATTTTTTTCTGATAACGGTCTGTCGAGCGTAACGGACAGCGCAGGCAATCTCCTTGTACAAATGGGTTCAGGTACATGGGATCAAACGGTTGTGTTTGACGCCCATATGGATGTGGTTCAACAAGGATATACCGACACCATTGTCTATGAAAATGGAATAATGAAAGGACTCGGTGTGGGAGATAATCTCACAGCCGTTTCGATGCTTGCGCTTTTAGCGGTAAGCATCGATAACCAATTGATTAATAAGGCTATCAGGCCACTTATCATCCTTTTTACTGTCGGAGAGGAAGGGCATGGAAATCTTAAAGGGGTCAAGCAGATTGTTGATGATCATGAAGTCGGCCCCTATCTTTTTCTATCCTTTGATCTGTCATTCGAAGAGTATTCGATACGAGGGCTGGGTTCCACGAGATACAAACTGGAGGTCATTTGTCCAGGTGGACACAGCTGGGAAGATTACGGAATACCAAGTGCTATAGACGTGATGATGGAATTTTTTTCAAAGCTCACGGAAAAATTCAAAACGGTTGCCAACCATCATCCCAAAACTGTTTCATTCAATATCGGAAATGTGGAAGGAGGGGAGGGAATTAATTCCATCGCACGTTCGGCCACTGCCTGTTTTGAATTCAGATCTGTTCTGCTGGAACCCCTTGACCAGCTCGATCGTGAGGTAACAGCCCTATGCAAGAAAATGAATGAACGGCAAAATGTGAAACTGATTTGTGATACATTGGGACATCGGCCTGCGGCATCACCCGTCAAGCCAGAACGAATCGAACCTATGGTGTTAGACATATTATCTGGTGTTGGAGAACAATCACAGCCTGTGATCAGGAGCACAAACATCAATGCCACTCTTGACGCAGGCTGGGCCTCCCTCTGTATGGGATTATGCAGAAGTGGACGATTTCATACTCATGACGAATATGTGGTTCTCGATTCTCTTGAGAAAGGATGGGTTGTGCTGTCCATGTTGGTAGAAAAGCTTTTATTGGATCAACATAATTGATCTCTGCATGGAGGGTTTTAGATGCATCCAAATGCAAATATATAGGCATATCATGAAAGTGGGTTTCGAACCCACCCTCTACTTATCCCTTACACCTTGAACTTTCCCACCATGTTGTTGAGTTTTTCAGCGAGGTCCGTGAGTTCTACGGCGCTTAACCGGACTTGTTCACCGTCTGCTTTGAGTTCACCTGCCGATGCATCCACAACGGCGATGTCACGCGCCATTGCTTTAGAAGCAGATGCTGTCTGATTGACTTTGGCGCTGGCATTTTTAACACCAATGGAGCTTTGGGCAATATTTCCGGCAACATCTTTGATCACCAATGCCTGTTCTTCAATGGATGCAGTGATGTGGGTCACGAGATCACCCACATCACCAATAACACCGGTAATAAAGCTAATATGAGTGTCGGCTGATTTGCTGAGGTTCTGAACGCTGATGATCCTTGCTTTGATATCCACGATGGCTGAGGATGTCTGTTTGGCAAGCTCTTTGATTTCGTTAGCCACAACGGCAAAACCTTTTCCGGCCTCGCCAGCCCGTGCTGCTTCGATGGTGGCGTTAAGGGCAAGAAGATCTGTCTGGGAGGATATGTCAGTAATCACCTCCGTTACCTGACTTATTTCACGGGCAGCTTCGCCAAGCTTTTGCATCAGCTCAGTAACAGACTTGACCTGCTCACCTGTATCTTCACTGATGGATCTGGCCTTAACGGACTTCGAAGCAATATCACTGATAGTTGAACTCATCTCCTCAATGGCATCGGTTACGAAGCCCAGGTTCGTTGATGCTTGTTCCATACTTTGAGCAACAGAGATTGCATTCCCGCTTGATTCTTCTGCTGAAGAGGCCATGGTGGATGTTCTGTTTGAAAGGGAATGAATATTTGAAGTCGTTCGGGCATTGACATCCAAAAGCTTGCTGGCAGATGATCCAATAGTTTCAACACCGTTTGTAATGTTTTTCAAAAGACCGCGAACGTTGTTGACCATGGTGTGGTATGCTCTTGCCAGTTCACCAATTTCATCTCCCCTTGCGCGGAAAGCGTCGGGGACATCATTTGAGAAATTTCCTTGAGCGAGTATTCCGGTGAAGGTAACGCAGTCGGTGATGGCGCTCACTATACTGCGTGAAAGGAAAAAAGCCAGCGGCACGATGAGTAAGGTGCTTATAGCAAGAAAGACGAACAGCCGTATGATAAGGTTCTTCATCACAGCCTGGACACTTTCAAGTGTAATATCAATACATAACAAACCATCGAATTTACCTTCGGGCGTTCGGATCGGAGCATATGCACTCAGAAATGTGCCCCACTGGTCTGTATAAAATTCTTTTTCCACAACAGGAGTGTCTATCCCTTCTATAGATTTTTCAAGCATAGGCGTGAAGTCTTCATAAACATCGCCCGGATGTGAACGATCCTCTTCAGATTCTTCAGCGTCGGCAATAAAAACAAGTTTTCCCGCTTCGTTTTTTCTCATGGTATAAACGTATCGCAACCCTGAGCTGTTATCCCTGACCCGTCTCAACTCAGCCACAAGTTTTCGATAAGATTCCGTGTTTTCGTCTTCAGCCTGTTTTATAACAGTATGGTCTTGGGCAGATAAGCCCATGACACCAAGTGCCGCATAATCTTTTACGCGTGTTCGCATGCTCTCGAAAAGTTCATCCCGTGTGTTTCTGTAAGAAAGGCTGATCAACAACGAAGCACCAACCAACCACAGGCAGACAAGAGCAAACGTGATTCTTTTTCCGATTTTCATATTGTTCAGATTCAATGATTTATCTCCGTATGTCCATTAACCCCAATGGGAGTTTATTATTTTTACAATTTGCGTTTTGGTTGGGATTGATTCCGGCCTTGCTATTTTAACAAATCGAGATCGGCTCGGAAAAAGGTTTAAACGTCATAAGGATATCGGCATAAGTTGGAATTATCTGAACAATGAATTGGTTGATTTTTTATTCGGAATGATTGTTCGTATCAAAGATATGAGCAGGACCCAACATAACGTTTTAGCCAGTAACTGTCGGCCAGGGAGTCGCGGCGTATGGTTTTACCTTTACTGGGGGCGTGGATGAAAAGACCGTCACCGATGTAGATTCCCACATGAGAAATTCTGCTGGTACAGGTGGTGGCGAAAAAAACAAGGTCACCTTTCATAAGGCTGTCTTTATCGATAAAGTTACCGGCAGCATACTGTTCGGCTGAATTTCGTGGAAGATCAAGGCCATTTAATTGGTAGACCGTCATGGTGAGGCCGCTGCAATCAAAGCCTGTTTCAACGGATGTGCCACCCCAGAGGTAAGGGACATCGATAAAGGTATGGGCCGATTTCACAATTTCTTCACGGAGATAGGAGATTTGATCGTCGCCAAGCTTCTCGCTTTTTGTTACAGAGTATTCTTCAGGAATTACAATGTAAAATTCTTCGATCACCCCGGCTTTTTTGAGGGACAAGGCTCGTTTTCGGGCTGCGTCTTTTGATGTGAAGTTTCCAAAACGCACTTTGTAAAGACCGGTCTGGGCTGCAAAATAGGTCGCATCAAGCCCACGAGAGCACAAAGTTTCCGAAAAACGGACAGCATTGTCCGCATTGGCAAAGGCTCCGGCCTGAATGGTGTAACCCATTCGTTTGAGAGCCTTTTTTACTATTTTGACCGTTTGTTTCGGTTTTGTTTTGGTCGGATGAAGTTCTTTGAATCGCCTCGGTGTACATGAAGAAAAAATCAGAAGGACGCAGAGAAATATTATTACCGATATCTTAGCAATATGTTTACGAGTCATCTAAACTCCGTACGATTATCTTGGTCTTGAATTCTTACATCAAATGGCAGGCTGCAATATTATTATAAAATATCATGAATTGTCGAGTAGAATAACAGTTAAATGGGAAATATTATTTTTTCTCATTCAAAAGGAATGCCAGTATTCACATGGTTGATGGTTCATTATGATTACAAATACTATTAACTCATGACGGATAAGGTTGTTTTTATCTTGCCATTTTCATAGATCTTTTTTCGTGACGGTGGGATCAGTTGCCGCAAGTGGGGTGAGAGGTTTAATCACTTTATGAATATGTTCCGATTGGCTTTTTAATGTTCACTATTCAGTGGTGACATCGACGCTATTGCATTCCACCCAGAACCTGATACTTTTGTCCCATTTGAACTTGTGGTTGATGATGTATGTGTTTTCTTCCTGAACGTAAAACTTCAGTTTTTCACCGTAGCGGATGCCTTTTACATTAACATAGCAGGGAACGACCTCGTGGTAGCCGGGAAGCAGTCTCACCGTTGACGGGAATTCCCGGACCGACTCGTCTTTGTATTTTCCGGTGGCCTTCACTCCGTCCACCGTGAAAATTCGAATCCGTTCAGGTTTATCTGTTGTGAGAATACCCACGGAGAAGTCAGGGGCATCCGGGTTTTTGTATCTTACAACCTTGGTGCAGCCCTGAAGCAATAAGACGATGATCAGAAGAAAAAAGATATAATTGAATTTTATTGCGTTCATGACATTCCTCAAATTAAATAAAATTTCAATTATCGAAAAGGTTGGTCTTGTATCCATGGTATTTGTTTTTCCGTCTGATACAGTATATTTAAGATGTGTTTCAGAGTTGTGAACATATAATTTATTTCTAAAAAAATAAAGAACCAATTGGTATTTTATACAGAAGATAAATATTAAAAGGCATGGGTATCTATGAAAATTGAAATCGTATCCACAGGTGAAGAGGTGCTATCAGGTGCCGTGATCGACAGCAACGCGGCTTATATTGCCCAGGCTCTTATCGAATCAGGCTTTGAAGTGGTCCGCCACAGTTGTGTGGGAGATAAAAAAGCGGATATTGTACGGTTGCTGAAAGAGTGCGGGCAAAGGGCCGATGGGGTGATTATGTCCGGCGGCCTTGGCCCCACCGATGACGACAGAACCGCAGAAGCGGCAGCCGAAGCTTGGGATCTAAGCCTTGTTCACGACCCTGCTGCTGAAATGTCGGTCAACGCCTGTTTTCAGAAAATGAATTATCCCGTTCCGGATTCCAACAGAAAACAGATGCTGCTGCCTGTGGGGTCAAGATGTCTTGAAAACACAGCGGGAACGGCCCCCGGTTTTTTTATGAACCAGGGTGCAACCAGTTTTTTCTTCATTCCTGGCGTACCCTGGGAAATGAAGCACATGCTCTCTGTCCATGTTCTTCCCATGTTGAGGTCCATCTCAGGAGATACGCGGACTCTCTTCAAGATGACCATGCTGTCACATTTCGGGATCGCGGAAGCGGAGGTGAATCACCGGCTGAAAGACGTGGAAAACGTTTTTCCTGGGATCACTCTGGGTCTTCAAGCGGCTTTCCCCGTAATCCATGTGAAACTTTACGCTCAAGGTGAAAACGAAAACCAGATCGACAAACTTCTTGAACAGGCAGCAGCATGGACAGTTGAACGCACAGGCGAATTTGTGTTTTCAACACGAGGTCTTTCTCTGGCCGAGGAAATCGGAGAAGTTCTGGTAAAAACGAACAAGACCCTTGCCATTGCAGAAAGCTGCACCGGCGGCCTGATTGCCCATATGATCACCGATGTTCCGGGAAGTTCGGCTTATTTTCTGTTTTCCGCCGTGACCTACTCCAACCAGGCGAAAATGAATGTGCTGAATGTGAACGAAGAAACCCTGAAAACCCATGGTGCCGTGAGCAGTGAAACCGTGATGGAAATGGCTGAAAACACCCGGCGAATCGCAGGATCTGATCTGGGTATTGCCGTTAGCGGCATTGCCGGACCTTCGGGCGGAACAGCTGAAAAACCCGTGGGAACAGTCTTTATCGGTGTGTCAACGGACCAGGTAACGGAAAGCCATGTGTTCCGAAGCCCTTTTGGAAAACGGGGTATGAACAAGAAGATTTTTGCTATGAAAGCGCTGGATTTGCTGTGGCGGACGTTGGTGAAATAGCTGTTTTTATATATTATTTGGAGATTGAAAATAAAGTGACTATGGGTATTTAGGGAAGAACAAAGCCGCCAGAATATAACAAAGACAGGCAACCAGCATCACCACAGTAAAACCGGAAGCAATAGCAATTATGATTGCGAGAACAGCACCAAGAACGGAGGCGAAGCTGTTGAAAGCCCAGTAAATGCCCATGGATTCGGTTTTGCCATCATTGCAGAGGCGGGATGCTGCTTCGGGAAAGGCTGATCCCATAAGAAAAGAAACAGGGCCAAGGAAAAGTACCGCAACACCTATTCTTATCAAGAGAGGTTCCATGCCGCTCAATCCTCGAATAATCGGGATGCCGAAGAACGCCTGAACTGCAAAAATCAAAGAGACAACAAGAAGAATCAGGGGCACTGGAAGCCGTTTGGCCAGAGCTTTTGAGTAGTACGACCCCAGGCCTGAAAAAAGAAGAATGGAAAACAGCACCACGGAAAGGGCGTAGACCGGATGGCCGAGGAACAGGACCAGTTGCTGGGCAAATGAAACTTCCGCCAGCATGAAACCCATGCCAATACAGAAAAAATACAGCCAGCCTTTGATATCACTGTTTTTCTTTTCCATGCGGAATGATCCGATCACCAGGATTGACGACGCTAGGAGCAGTTCAATGAAAAGAGCGATCAGAATGGTCTGTCCATCGAACCTTGTGTAACCGGCGATGTAGTTGCCGGGATTGAAAATGGTTCCGAACTTTCTGTTTTCGAAATAAAACGGAGAATCATCGGTGGGAGGGCTCACGTTAAAAGGGTAGTCGTTAAACCATGCCTGTTTGTCTGGTGATTTCACGAAACTGTAAAAGTGCATGGAACTGAAAATCACCCGGTCCGGCCTGAAAAGACAGGTGTATTGCTTTTCCGTGCAGAGATCCGAAAGGGTCTGGATTTCCGCCTGGGAAAACGGGATTTTTTTCACCAAGAGAACGGCAAAGCGTTTGGAATGAAAGAAGAACATGTGCTTGTCCGGTTCTGAAATGCCCTGAGCTTTTAAAGCCGAGTAGGCCAGACAGAACAGTCGCAGGGAAAAGCGGGGGTAACCGGTGGTGCTTGGAAGATACCAGTGGGTGAGGCTGAGAAGCCCCTGAGGTTTCAGATGGTTCAAATATGTTCCGAAAGCTTCCATGGTATACAGGTAATTTTCGGTTAAGGCGAAAGCTCCGGCCTGGGTTGCACTGAACGTGTCCACGCCGCTGAGCTGGATGATGTCGTATATTTTATCTGATGAACGCAAGACATTACGGCCTTCTCCGAGATGGGCCGTCACCTTGGGATCACGATAGATAGTGCCTGAATAATCCGCATAGTCATCGGTCATGATCTTGAAGATGGACGGGTTGATTTCAACGGCGTCGATGTGTGATGCTCCAAAATGGATCCCGGCCCTGATATCCATACCTCCGCCTGAACCGATGATCATCATTTCCGGATTGGGTGGGGTGATGCGGTACATGCCGTACATAGGTAGGTTTTCAAGGAAATCGTAGTAACCTGGTTCGACACTGTGTTTCAGAATAGTGGTATAGGCCCAGTAATCAATGAGAACACCGAGTCGTTCCGGCAGCAGTGATCTGTTTGCCGGTGAAAGTCCCCAGAGCCCGAATTCGTTGGTTTGCCAGTTTTTTTCTTTGTAGATGTCCACCCGGGCGAGGCTGGTCCAATCGGTCATCATCATCTGGCTGGGTTCGATGGTTGTTGCAGGCTTCCCCTGGGGGCTTCTGATGGGGAAAAGGGATTCGTTGAAAAATAGTGTACACTGAATGATCACAGCTATAGCCACACATAGCCCCGCTGTTTTCTTCATATCCGGCCAGGATATTAGAATCCCTGAAAGTACAAGAAGGGAAGACACGAAAACAAGCGCTTTTACTCCGCCTCCCATGTTCATCAGAACAATGGCGGCAAGGCAGCCCATGGCTGATCCGGCGAGATTGGCGGCATAGACAGGGCCGACATTTTCCTTTTCCCTTTGAAGCATGAAAAGCGTCACTGCACCCATGATGGTGAAGGGGACGATCAGCATGAAGGACGTGGAAAGGAGTTCCAATCCCATGAAGAGAGCGATGGTGTTGGGGCTGGTTTTGGGGTCCGAGATGTGAAAAGGGTTGTTTGTGAGGACGAGAAGGGCAAGGATAAGGGCCATGCCGCTTGCAATGGAACCCGTGCTCAAGACAGCTTTCTGGGGATGGTTTTTTAGTATGTCTGCGTGGTACCTGACAAGGAAACCGCCGATTCCGAAACCCAGCAAGGCTGTTGAAAGAACAAGAAACCCGAAGTGATACCAGAAAACGACGGAGAAAATCCGTGTGAGGATGATTTCCGAGGCAAGAACACCTGCCGAGAAAAAACCGAGGTAACACATCTGGCCCAGGATTTTTTTGTTCACAAACGTTTTCCTTGCTATGGAGTGTCAACTGTTGACGGAAGGGCGATAATATCAACGGTGGAAAGTCTGGGAATTATTTTTTCGTGGTTGTCTCGTGTGACTTCCATGTCCCGTTGAAGAATGTAAAGACGATATCCCAGAGTTTCCAATAGAACAAGATATTCTATAAAATGAACACCCTGTTCGTCCATCAGGTAACGGCCTGTTTCAAAAATAATTACGGGCTGTTGTTTTTTGAGAATATTGACGGCGCCTTTAAGGGCAGGTAGTTCATGACCTTCCGTGTCGATTTTAATGAGATCCACCCTGATGATCTCATTTGATTCGCAGAATTCATCAATAGTGATACTCGGAGCAAGGCCTGTGTTTCGTTCCACGCCGCCGTGGACAGGGTGGCCTTTGGATGTAAAACTATCGGTTTTCCAGCTGGCCATGGCAAAGGGGCGTGGTGCAATCATGGATTTATCTGAGGCGAATTGTTTGACAGGCGTGATGCGCGGTTTAAGTTCCAGATTCAGGTCGACGTTGTTGAGCAACTTTCTGTAGGCGAAATCCGTGGGTTCGAAAGCAAAAACATGGCCGGCTGTTGCTGCTTTTGCAAATTGAAGGGTCATACAGCCCATGTTTGCGCCAATATCGAAAATAATGGCGTCTTCGGGTATGGAGTAGAATGGGTTGTCGAAAATATGACGCTGATATGTACCCATGATGAATATTGAAAGATCGATACCTTCGGATAAATCAAGCTTGTAGGTGATACCGTCACGTTTAGATTTGATGTGATTTGAGCGAAGGAATATCCTGATGAACAGATAAGCGATCCGTGCGAGAAACAACTTGATCCGGGTCAAAGGAAGTCGTGATACAACAGAATGAAACATGGCTCCCTCCACGTTAAATGAACTTGATCCGAAATGCCGCAAAAAGAACCATTTTAAAAAGTATCCATCCGTGACGCCAGCGCCTTATGTTGGTTGTGCCGTATCGTCTCTGGCGATAACGAATGGGCAGATCGATGATTTTCAGGTTGAGCTTGGCAGCTCCAAACAACAGGTCAAAATCCCCGAACGGATCGAAATCCCCAAAATAACGTCTGCTTTTGGATATGATGTCATAATCGCTTCTGTATAGGGCTTTTGTGCCGCAGAGCGTGTCTTTCACCTTCTGCCCAAGAAGCCAGGTAAACGCCAGGCTGAAGAATTTGTTGCCCACCATGTTCATGAAACGGATGGCCTGATTCTCCATGGGATAGACCAGCCGGACACCGTTTATGAATTCTCCGCGCCGTGAAACAAGGGCTGTGAAAAAACGTGGCAGATCTTCAGGCGGGACAGTAAGGTCTGCATCAAGGATCATAAGGATATCCCCTTTAGCTTTTTCAAAGCCCAGTCTTACGGCGTCCCCTTTTCCTTTTCCGCTCTGCCTGTAAAGGCTGGCGTCAATTTCCCGGTGCTTTTTTATGCAATGCTCAATGGTTTCATAGGTTCCATCTTTGGAGTGACCTTCCACGAAAATTAATTCCGTGGAACTGCCCATGGCTGGTATCCGTTTAAATATTTCCTCTATGTTGTCCCGTTCGTTTCTTGCCGGGATGATCACAGAAACCGAAGGCAACTGAGATAGATGGAAAAGGTTGGGGCAGGGGCGAGTTCTGGCCACAACAAAGGTGGTCAACGCAAACCAGCTAAACGGAGCAATGGCTGAGAGAAACCGGTTAAAAAAAGCTGCGATCATCTTGATTCGGAATGGAACAAGAATGTGATGACTTTGTTTGATCTGTTCGAACCCAGATAATTCCAGAAGGTTTTCAATATCATTGGGAGCGAACCAGTTCTGCTCCAGATATTCCGCCGTCATTTTATACCTGCGGGCGATGGACATGGGAATGCGCCAGAGGTTGTTCGGAAAGTTGAGAATAATCCGTGTGGCCTCATGGCAGTACGGATGGAGTTTTTCAAATACTTTCTGAACATCCCAGAGGTGCGTTACCAGATCGGAAAGGATGATTACATCAAAGGTGGTATTGAGACAAAGATCATGGGCGTCACATTGGACGATGTGTAGTTCCGGGTGTTTTTGTCCGGCACGTTTGACCATGTGATGGGAAAAGTCGATTCCCACACCAAAAGAAGGACGAAGACTTGAGAGAAGATCTCCATGGCTGCATCCCAGTTCAAGCACCCGAAGTCCAACAGGAACCACAAAACGGTAATGGCGGATTAAAAGATCGGCGTAAAAAACTCCGGCCCATCCGGGATTGGATCTGAAATCAGAAGCCCTGTCCCAGCTGGCCATCCGTTCATGTCTGTCGTTTTGTTCCGCTGTCGCCATTTTATCGAAATTTTCTTTTTTAAAAAAGTATACCATTTTTTACATGCCGGTCCAGACGGTGTAAATCAAAGAACCGTAAAGTAACAGGAATGGATTATAAGTTGGAAACGGTTTATATTTCAACCATTCGGACCAATTATGCAACCTTTATTTTGTATGTGTAAAAAAAATGATGGTGTTTTGAATCCTACCCGTACAACTATTTTAAATAAAGCTGTTTCCATGGACAAGTGTGATGATGAAAAGATACCTCAGGCATTTGCCCGTAAAAACAAGTGGAAAGAACCACACCATGGGAACTTTGAGCGTCCCGCCCACAAGACAAAGACCATCACCGATAAATGGAAGCCAGGAAAAGAACAGGGACCAGACCCCATATTTCATGAATGCTCCATGAGCTTTTTCGATGGTTTCGGGTTTGAGCCGAAGAATATTCCGGGTCAGGCGATCGCCTCCGTAAAAGCCGATGGCGTAAGTACTCAAGGCTCCCAGGACGTTGCCAGTGGTTGCGATTCCAAGCAGAAACAGAGGATTGTAAGATTTCATTACCAGGGCTGCAAGCAGCCACTCTGATCCAACCGGCACGAGTGTTGCTGCAAGGAAGCTCCATAAAAAAAGATAGATATAACCGTTGGATATAAGCCAGAGCATTATTTTATTAGTTGAATAAGGTTAATAAAAAATAATTAATTATTGTCGCTTGATCACCAGGCGGGCTTGGAACCCGTCGCTACGGGTTGCATCTATCTTCGTATCATCGTGATGCAACAAGTTGTTTTTAACTTGTTTTGATCGAAAGAACCACCTTGATTTTTGCTTTGTATAATGATTTGGCATCAATGCCGTTTCCTTGTTTATGGTTATGCGGGGCAGGGCGACCAGCGGGTTGCCCCTACGGTCATCGCATAAATAAAATGAGCGTCGTAATAATATTTCTTAAGGAAACGGCATTGGATTTGGTATTATCATGTTAGACAGTTGAGACGGGTTCCAGACCTGCTCCCATGCGTTGAGAACTGGAACAAAAAAGGCCCTGCCGGAGCAGAGCCTTTTTATTATTTAACTACCGATAAGATAGCGAATTTATCGGAGTATTATGGTTATCAGTAAGTTTTCGGTGGCCATTTCAGGGTGTAATTAAAAAGTTCATTTTCGATTTTTCTTACAGCCTTTCCAATGGTTTTTACTTTACGGATATTTTTTTCAACTTCTTTAATTATTGTATTCATAATAACCTCCAGGTCGTTGGTTATGGTTTTGTAAAACCGTTTAGAACAAGTTAATACAAAAATGATGCAATGCAACATAAAATTATAAAAAAATATTCTGGATCTCGATAAATAAATATCAAGAAAGGCTGACGCGAGTGTTGGAGTTGTTTAAATTTGCAAGGATGAAATATGTTTTTTCGATATGTTACGTTTGTAGGGGCGGGTTTGGAACCCGCCCCTACAAACGTAATTCTTGCAAAATATTTTTCTCTTATAAAGGCTGGGAGAAGAGACTCCATTGAAAAAGTCAAATCAGGTGATAACGGGACTGGTTCAATCGGTTTGTCCGGTATTTCTGTATCTGTCTTTAATCCCGAGAGTCGCCTTTCTCATGCGGATTGTTAAAGGCGTAATTTCCACCAGTTCGTCGTCACGGATGAAGTTGATGGCCTGTTCAAGAGTAACAGGCTTGATGGGTGAGCAGATCACATGCTCATCTTTGCCGGACGCTCTCATGTTGGTCAGCTTTTTCTCTTTGCAGGCGTTGACGTTGAGGTCGTTATCCTTGTTATGCTCGCCCACAATCATTCCTTCGTAAACAGGGACTCCCGGAACGATGAAAAGGCGGCCTCTGGGTTCAAGGTTGAAAAGGGCGTAGGGTATAGCCGTTCCTCTTCGGTCACAGACAAGAGAACCTGTGAACCGGCTGGGGAATTCCCCACGGAATTCTTCATAACCTGCGAAAAGGGAGTTCATGATTCCTGTACCCCGTGTATCGGTCAGGAATTCATCCCGGTAACCGATGAGTGCCCGTGAAGGGATGGAAAATTCCATGTTGGTGCGGCCTTTCCCGTTGTTCACAAGGTTTACCATCTTTCCTTTGCGGATGGAGAGCTTTTCAGTGACAATGCCCATGAAGTTTTCATCGCAGTCTACATAAAGCTTTTCAATGGGTTCGAGTTTAGCCCCGTCTTTGTATTTGAAGATAACTTTGGGTCGTCCAACACAAAGTTCGAAACCTTCTCGACGCATCGTCTCGATCAGAATGGCCAGCTGGAATTCACCTCTGCCTTTAACGACGAAGCTGTCTTTTTCATCAGTCTCTTCTATTTGTATGGCCACATTGAGAAGGGTTTCCTTCTCCAGTCTTTCCCTGATTTTTCGAGATTGAACGAGTTTGCCATCCTGACCGGCAAAGGGCGAATCGTTAATTTTGAACCTCATTGATACTGTGGGTTCGTCCACGGTGATTCTCGGAAGGGCAAGAGGATAAAGTTTGTGGCAGATAGTGTCCCCGATCTGAAAATTGTCGATGCCTGAAATGACAGCGATATCTCCAGGTTGGACGTTAGGACAGTCGGCGAGTGAAAGCCCGATGTATGACTGGAGTTTTCCTATTTTGAACGGAATGCTTTCGTTGTCTTTGTCCACACAGACAAGCGGGTCTTTGAATGACACGCCTTTGTTGTAAACTTTTCCGATAGCAAGCCGACCCAGGTAATCGGAATAACCCAAATCCGAAATGAGCATTTGGAAAGGAGCTTCGGAATCATAGGTGGGCGGGGGAATCTCTTTTATGATGGTGTCAAAAAGGATATCCAGGTTCGTACCTTTTTCTTCCTTTGTTTTCTGGGCAACACCATCTCGTCCAATGGCGTAGAGGTAAGTGAAATCCAGTTGTTCGTCAGTTGCATCAAGGTCAATGAAAAGATCGTAAATTTCATCCAGAACTTCTTCAATACGGGCATCCGGTCTGTCGATTTTGTTGATAACGACGATAACCCTCAAGCCTGCTTCAAATGTTTTTTTCAAAACAAACCGTGTCTGGGGCAGAGGGCCTTCAGATGCGTCTACCAGAAGAACAGCTCCGTCAACCATGGACAGAGCCCGTTCCACTTCTCCGCCGAAATCAGCATGGCCTGGGGTGTCAAGGATGTTTATTTTAACTGGCCCCCTCTGCACTGAACAGTTCTTCGCCGAAATGGTGATGCCTCGTTCACGTTCAAGATCCATGCTGTCCATGATTCGTTCATCAACGCTCTGGTTTTCACGGAACAATCCGCTTTGTCTGAACATGGCGTCCACCAGGGTGGTTTTCCCATGGTCAACATGGGCTATGATTGCAATATTTCTAATGTTTTCGTTACTCGTCTTGTTCTTCATAGTTCCTTTTTATATAAGCTGATAAAAAAATGATAAGCCGTTGTATTTATATCTTCTAAGGGATTATATCAACCCGAATTGTATTATGTTGTTATTTTTTTTCAATGAATAGGTACATGATACAATTTAATCAGGTTTTAGCACACGAATTTAGAATACACCTTTAAAGCGTTTTTTAAAATGGTTACGTGATACTTACCTTGATAATTTAGCCTTTTATGTGGTATGTAAATATACATTATTATAAATAAAGACTTTTTTGTTCTCATCAGATTTTTTTCAACACCTGTCATTAACATTCACTGACGAATTTCAGTGCCTCAACATTAGAAAACGATTTACCTGTCTGCAAAGCAAATAAACAGGAAGGTGTCTGTGTCAATGCCGTATCCTTCCCATGCGTCTTACACATCGTAATAACAGAGGTTGTAAAATGGAAAAAAAAGGTATGGGTATTCGTGTAAAGATTCTCGTTATTGCCACCATAGGGCCGCTTATTCTTGCCCTTGTCTTATCCGTTTTAAGGATTAAGGATATCCGTGCAGGTGCAGTTGATGCCGTTGTTGAAAAAAGCCGGGCGGTTGTTCATCTGGCCGAAGCGGTTAGAGAAAATATGAGCCACAAGCTTGAACTTGGCGTTATAAAACCTTTTTCAGAAGTTGATCCGGCGAATATTATGGAGGTTGTTCCTATTGTGACCGCCCTTAATACTGCGAAAGTTAAAGCCGGTGAATTGAATTACACATTTCGTGCCCCGAAATTCAGTCCTCGAAATCCCGAGAACACGCCTTCCGAATTTGAAGGCAAGGTTTTGAAAGAGCTGGAAGCTAAAAATCTTGAAGAAAAAGTTATCGTGGACAATATGAATGTGTATTATTTCAAACCCATCAAGCTGACAAAGGAATGTCTGTTCTGCCATGGTGATCCGGCAGGAGAAAAAGATGTCGTGGGTGGAGTGAAAGAAGGCTGGAGAGAGGGTGAAATCCACGGGGCTTTTGAAATCATCAGTTCATTAAAAGAGGCGGAAGCCAAAGTATCCATGGCGAAAATATCCGTAACCGGATTCACCATTGCAATTCTTGGTGTTATTCTTGTTTTCGCGTGGATGATGATTCAGAAAAGTGTCATAACGCCTCTCCAACAATTTGAAAAAATAATCAAAGCCGTGGCCTCTGGGGATATGACACGGGAAGTTCAGGTGAAAAGTGATGATGAATTCGGAGTCATGGCACATGCTCTGGACTCCATGAGAAACGAACTGAAAAACATTTTCTCAACAGTGAAATCACGGGCTCTGAGTTTAAAGGATGCGGGAAAGAATCTTGGTGTGGTATCGAAAAAAATGACTGATAGTGCAAGCGAAACACTGGGAAAATCAAACAGCGTAGCAGTTGCTGCTGAAGAGATGAGCGTCAGCATGAGTACGGTCGCTGCGGCAGTGGAGGAGACATCCACCAATGTTTCGATTATTGCCAGCGCAGCCGATCAGATGATCACCACCATCAATGAAATCGCTTCACGATCCGAGGTGGCTAATAAGAGCACGAAAGAAGCTGTGGAAAAATCGAAAACTGCTTCGGACAGAGTGGGTGAGCTTGGAAAAGCAGCCAGCGAAATCGGGAAGGTCACCGAAGCCATAACGGAAATTTCCGAACAAACCAACCTTCTTGCCTTGAACGCCACCATTGAAGCAGCAAGGGCAGGTGAAGCCGGTAAAGGATTTGCCGTTGTAGCTAATGAAATAAAAGAACTTGCACGGCAGACAGCCCATGCAACTTACGAAATAAAGCAAAAGATTGAAGGGATTCAAGCATCCACCAAAGCCACCATATCCCAGATCGGAGAAATTTCTGATTCGGTCAGCCATGTAAACGATATTGTGGGAGAAATATTTACAGCCATCGACGAGCAGGCTCATACCACAAGAGAAATCGCAGGCAACGTAGGGCAGGCATCCATTGGAATCAGGGAGGTGTCAAGCAATGTTTCCGAAACGTCTATCGTCTCCATTGAAGTGGCGAAGGACATCGCACAGGTGAGCAGGCTTTCGGATGAAATGGCTAAAAACAGCTTAACCGTTAAAGACAGTTCGGGAAATCTTAATAACATGGCAGAAGAGTTCAGCAAAATGATGGATCGGTTCAAGACATCATGATCAATGATTCATGCTGGTAATTTTGATCTCGGTACACTGGCCGGTCACGGACATTAGATTAGTCCATGGCTGGCCTTTTTTTCTCATTTTGTATTCATCATGTTTTATGATAGGAACATTAATAATGAATAATTTGCAGAGGTATAAATATAATCCGTGAACAGACCCACATACAAAGAACTGGATAACAAGATCAACGAAGCAAAAACCGCTGTGACCAAAGGAGCTGTCAACCTTATTAATCCTGAATCTGTGGCTTCCGACGCCATACAACTGGGTTATCTCCTTGAAGCAGAGCTGCCGGATGTTTTACTTTCCGTTCTTTCCAACACAAAGCCTGACCATTACGCAGGCAAAAGGCCACCATCCCGCTCCTACGAGAACAAGATCATTATGAACGAGCTTTTTGCGTTCAGAATACGCTCTGATCGCTTTCAGTGTAAAATTTATCTGAAATTCACATTGTTCGACGAGGAGCTCTTCTTGATTTCGCTTCATAAAAATAGAAACAAAGGGGATTAAGATATGACAACGAAAAAATGCCCCTGTGGCAAAGGCGAAATGAACCTGACGACCCGTGAGAAGAAAACCTGTTGCAACGGAGTGGATGTGCAAGTGACGTCTGAGGCCTATGTGTGCCCTTGTTGCGGAATCGAGGTGGGAACCGTGGTTCAGGCTTCGGAAGCTCAGAAGACGATAGCTGATGAATACAGAAAAAAAACGGGCATGCTCACCGGCGATGATATTAAACATTTCAGGATGGACCGTGGACTTTCTATGAAACAACTGGCCGATCTGATGAACGTTTGCGAAACAAGCGTTCAAAAATGGGAAAACGGACTTGTTCAGGATTTTACCATGGATAAACTTCTTCGAAAGATTCTGACCTGATGCCTGCTTTAAAAAATGAATCAGGTTTTGTTGACAAGCTTCTCCGCTGGTTTAACGCAAATCAGAGGACCATGCCCTGGAGGGAAACAAAAGATCCCTACAAAATATGGCTTTCGGAAGTGATGCTTCAGCAGACCCAGGTGGATACGGTCATTCCTTATTACAATCGTTTTATTGAACAGTACCCCGATTCTGAAAGCCTTGCCTCAGCCCATGACGACGACGTGCTGAAACTATGGGAAGGCCTGGGGTATTACAGGCGGTGTCACAACTTCATCCAGGCTGTGCGGGATGTTAACACCCATTATGGCGGGAAAGTTCCCGATGAGCCCGAACGCTTCAAACAGCTCCCTGGTGTGGGTGACTACACCACTGCTGCCGTGATGAGTATCGCGTACAACCATGTCCTTCCTGTCGTGGACGGCAATGTGATCCGTGTGTTTACCCGCTTTTACACGATCAGTGATGATGTGGGAAAGGCAGCTACGAAAAAAAACATCCTTGATCGGATGACCCGGTTGATACCTGAAGATGCACCCGGTGATTTCAATCAGGCTGTTATGGAACTTGGCGCGATAGTCTGCACTCCGAAAAATCCTCGCTGCGATGAATGCCCTGTTTCAGAATACTGCGGAGCATTTCAAACCCAAACCACAGCTCTTTATCCCGTTATCTCAAAAAAACAGAAAATTCCCGAATATCAGGTTATCTTGGGCCTGATTATGAGAGAGGGAAAATTCTTGATCCAGAGGCGTCCTGATGTAGGGCATCTTGCCGGATTATGGGAACTGCCGGGAGGAAAGATTTTTGAAAACGAACCCCCGGAACAAGCTTTAAACAGAAAATGCAGAGAAGAACTCGATCTTCAGATTCAGGTCCATGAAAAGCTGGCTACGGCAAGTCATGTTTATTCTCACTTTAAAATTCATGTTTCGGTCTTTCTCTGCGATGCAGGTGATCAAAAAGAAAGGCCCCTTAAAAGCCAGATGTTGAAGTGGATTTCATCGGAAGAAATTTCTTCATATGCATTTCCTTCGGTGAATCACAAGTTGTTTGAAAAAATGGATCTATAAAACTTTATAAGTTACAGAAACAGACTTGAATTAAACCAGAGGAAGACAATGAACCTGAGCGAATTGCAAAATCTGGTCGCCGAAGGTGAAAATGACCGTATAGAATTCAAGGCATCCACCGGCCAGCGAACCCAGGCCGCGAAAACTGTGTGCGCCTTACTCAACGGACTTGGCGGCTTTGTTGTCTTTGGTGTTACCGATAAACGCGAAATTCAGGGTCAAAAAGTTTCCGCAAGTACGATAGAAAGCATTGCTGTGGAGCTTCGAAAAATTGAACCGCCAGCGTTTCCGGACATATCCATCGTGCCTCTGAAAAAAGATACGGCAGCGATTGTGTTAACGATCTCTGGGGGCGGCGGACCTTATACCTTTGATGGCCGACCTTATCTGAAACATGGCTCGACCACCATTGTCATGCCCAGGGAAGAATATGAACGGAGGCTGGTTGAACGTCTATACGCTACTCGGCGATGGGAAAATGAACCTGTAGCAGAGGACATCACCATTGAAGATCTCGACGCCGATGAAATCAAGATGACATTGGATAACGCTGTTCGGCTGGGTCGCCTTGAATCAACTGGCCGAAATGATACGATGTCAATTCTCAGAGGCCTTGAACTGGTCCGGGATGGCAGGATCTTGAATGCTGCTGTAGCGCTTTATGGTAAAAGCGATCATCTTAAGAGTCTTTATCCTCAGATGGGTATCCGCCTGGCCCGGTTTCGTGGGAATGATCGTCTGTCTGACTTTTCCGACAACCGCCAATACTGGGGCCATGCTTTCTCGCTGATGCGTCGAGCCGAATCATTTCTTTTTGACCATATTCCCATTGCCGGACGAATACTACCGAACAAGATGGTTCGTGAAGACAAGCCATGGTATCCGCCAAGGGCAATGCGTGAAGCGCTGGCCAATGCATTGTGCCACAGGGATTACGTTATACCCGGCGGAGCAGTGGCTGTTGCCATGTATGATGACCACCTGGAAATTTCAAATCCAGGTGAGCTCCACTTCGGAATTACACCTGAGAAACTGGCGGAACCTCACGAATCAAGACCCTGGAATCCAATCATTGCCAACGTGTTTTACCGGGCCGGTATCATTGAAAGATGGGGTATGGGTTCACTGAACATCATCGATTGGTGCTCTGAAAATGGTAATCCTTCGCCTGTCTGGACTCAGCAGGCTGGTTCTGTTTTTGTAACCTTCCAGCCCGTTGATGCTGGATTTGCTAAAAATGTTGTCACCGGGGAAGTCACCGGGGAAGTCACCGGGGAAGTCACCGGGGAAGTCCGAAGGCTTCTCGATGTGATGAAAGGTGCTATGAAACGGCAGGAAATCCAGGATGCTTTAGGGCTTAAACACGAGGAACATTTCAGGGGACATTATCTTATTCCTGCTCTTGAAGCGGGTTTTATCGAAATGACCAACCCTGACAAACCCAAGAGCAGCAAGCAGAAATACCGTTTGACTGATAAAGGACTTAAAGTCGTTTAGATATGAATTTTTAAAGACCTTCCGTTGCAACCTGCTCGAAAAAATGGCATGATTGAGACCATTATTTTTAAACTTTGTCACGTTCTTCATTAGTATGTTCCAACCGAATTCGAAAAAGGAAAGAATCCATGAAAAGGCGATATTTTCTTGTTTCAGCCATGGTTGTTCTGCTTTTTGCACCTCTTTGTTTTGCTGCATTTGATTCCAAAGACTTTGCCGCAAGAAAGGGACTGGAAATCACACGGATTACGCCGGAAGGCCAGGATGTTCCACCTGGGCAGGAAATTGTGATCCAGTTCAGCAAACCTGTGGTTCCTCTGGGCAGGATGGAGAGACGTGCTGACGAGATGCCTGTGACCATCACTCCAGCAGTGAAAGGCCAGTGGCGATGGTTGAACACCAGTGCCTTGTCTCTTCAAATGGATGAAGCCCACGCGCTGAAACCTGCCACGCGGTATACTGTGATAGTGAAGCCGGGTATCAAAACCATGGACGGGGAAACACTGAGAAAAGACGTCAGCCATGTGTTCGTGACCCAGAGGCCGGTGATTTCAGATACCTATTTCATTACATGGAGGTCTCCTGTTCGGCCAGTGATCATGGTGAGTTTTGATCAGCCGGTGACGTCGGATTCGATTAAAAAATCAATGATTTTCCGTCTGGCAGAAAACATGGTGGCCCAAATCAGGGTTAAGGTGTCTCCCGATCCTGAAGATCAGGAAAAACCGGTGTTTGTTCCATTTCCTGGTGATCCTTATATTCTGGTGAACAAGCCCGGTGAAAAGCGCAAAAAAGATCAGGCCATAACTAAGACAAAAGGAATTGAAGCCCGCCGGATATGGCATATTGAACCCGAGACCGATCTTGACGAAGACTGGACAGCTGAACTTTATCTGGAACCGGGGCTTGTTTCGGCTCTTGGGCCTGAAAAAGGCGTGGGGCATCAACAGGTGGTTCAGTTTAACACCTTTCCAAAATTCAGCTTTCTTGGCCTCAGATACCATACGCTTTACGGCAAAGAGCAGATTTTTATGAACCCGGATAAGCTGAGGAATGCAACTGCTGACAAGGCCAATCCCCTTGAAAGCGTTTTTCTTGTTTTCAGTGCGCCTGTTCTGGACGAAGAGATCAAGAAACATGTGACGTTCACTCCTGACCTTTCAGGAGGATTGAAGGATTTTGACCCATGGGAAGGCGGTTATAACTATTCGAACTTGAGCGGCCCCCATGAGAAAGGCCGAGAATATTCTGTCCGTCTTCCTGTTTTTCTCCAGGCGAACAAACGCTATGCTATGAAGGAAAAGAAAAAAGGAATTCGGGACGAGTTTGGACGGCGGCTGGTCAATCCCCTTGATTTATCGTTTATGACGGATCATAGAAAACCTGAATTCAATCTGATAAACAACAACGCCGTGCTTGAAGAAAGCATGGCAACAGAATCGCCTTTGGCGGTGACGAATCTGAAATCCATCAAACTTTCAGGGCGGACACTCACGACCGCAGGGGGAAATGACAGTGTTGTCCTTGAAAAACAAATCGCCAATGTAACCGATGTGGCGTTTTTTGTGCCTCTGGGAATACGGGAACTGCTCAACGGAAAGTCGGGCGTGGTTTACGGTTACATCGACAGCGATCCTTATTTAGAAAAAAACAAATCGGAGCGGCGTTTCTTTTCCCAGGTGACCCCCTATCAGGTTCTGACGAAAATGGGGCATTTCAACACCCTGGTGTGGGTCACGGATCTTTCAACTGGCGAACCGGTTGAAGGGGCAGAGGTTGTGATTGTCAAGGACACCAAAAGCACTCTGAAAGACGATGCACCTGTTCTTGCCAAAGCGGTCACGTCAAAGGACGGTTCGGCCTATCTTCCGGGCAATGAAACCCTTGATCCTGAACTTTCTGTGGAACGGTACTCCTATCAAAAAGACGATTCAACCACGTTTTTTATCAAAGTGAAGAAAGGTGAGCACATGGCCCTTCTTCCCATTGACTCGGATTTTGAAATTGACACTTGGAGGGTTTCAAACTCCATGGTATCGTCAGGCATGAGCCCTAAGTACGGGCACATGAAATCCTGGGGAACAACAGCCCAGGGACTATACAGGGCAGGTGACACGCTTTCGTATAAAATTTATGTTAGGAATCAGGACAACGAACGGTTTGTTCTTCCTCCTTTGAAAAAATACCATCTGACAATCAAAGATCCCATGGATCAGGCGGTTTTCGAACGGAAAGATATCGAGCTTTCGCGTTTCGGTGCCTTTGACGGATCGTTCAAAATTCCTGAAAAAGGGGCTGTGGGCTGGTACAGGTTCGAGCTTTCTGCTGATTTTACCAAAGACTCCTGGAGTCCCATGTCCGTTCTGGTCAGCGATTTTACACCTGCACCGTTTAAGGTGGGCAGTCATCTTTCGGGTGATATGTTCAGGATTGGCGACACGGTTGAAGTGACAACCTCAGCAAGGCTTCACGCAGGCGGGCCTTACAGTTCAGCTTCGACGCGGATTGTGGCCCGGCTGGAAGAAGAACCCTTTGTGCCAAAGAACCCGGTTTTGAAAGATTACTATTTCAGCACCATCGGGGACACGGAGCGTCAGCAGGATCTTTATGAAACCATGGAAAATCTGAACGCCAAAGGTAATCTTGTTCGTAAATTTAAAATTGCCGATTCAGAGATTCTTTACGGGCGCATGAATGTTGAAAGTTCGGTGCGAGATGATCGGGGGAAATTCGTTTCGTCCATGGCCACGGCCAAGTATTCAGGTCGTGACCGGTTTGTGGGACTGAAGGCCGAAAAATGGGTTTACAATCAGGGTGAACCGGCGACGTTCCGCTATATCGCTGTGGATGAACGGGGAAAACCCGTTGGTGGAATAACGGCCAATGTGGTTTCCGAGCGGCTGGTGGTGACGGCTGCCAAGGTGAAAGGGGCAGGCAATGCCTATCTCACGACGACCAACGAAGCGTGGGTGAAAGAATACGAAACTTCAGGGACATGTGAAAAAGACAGCTCTTTATATGTATTCACCCCGAAACACACCGGATCATACCGTGTGACGGCTGAGATCAAGGACAGCAAAGGCCGTAAGCACAAGACGGAGCTTGGAACCTGGGTGGTGGGAAAAGGCGTGGTGCTGTGGGATGAAGGGGATGAGTACAGTCTTTCTATCATTCCCGAACAAACGGAATTGAAAATAGGGGATACGGCCCGCTATCTGGTGAAGAATCCTTATCCCGGAGCCATGGCCCTGATCAGCGTGGAACGATACGGCGTGCTGAAACACTGGACACAGCGCTTTGAAACAAGCACACCCATCATCGAATTTCCGGTGACAGAGGATTACATGCCGGGATTTTTTGTGAGCGTCACCATCGTTTCCAAGCGTGTGGCAGACGCACCCATGGATGGAAACGTGGATCTTGGAAAGCCAGCGTTCAGAACCGGTTATGTGGAATCGACGGTCAAGAATTCCGCCAAAGAAATCACAGTCAAGGTGAAACCCGATAAAGAAATTTACAAACCGGGGAATACGGTGAAGGTGTCGCTTGCAGCGGCTTACGAAACGGGTCGAAAAAAAGAACCGGTGGAACTGGCGGTGGTTGTTCTGGATGAAGCGGTGTTTGATCTGATCGCCGGAGGTAAATCCTATTTTGATCCGTATACCGGTTTCAACCATGTGGATTTTCTCGATGTGGCTAATTACAACCTGTTGACTCAACTTGTGGGGCGGACGAAATTCGAGAAAAAAGGGGCAAATCCCGGAGGCGATGGCGGCTCTGAGATCAGCATGCGTTCGGTGTTTGATTTTGTCAGTTACTGGAATCCGTCGATCGTCACCGATGAAAACGGCAAAGCCGATATCACTTTCAAAGTGCCGGACAGTTTGACGGGCTGGAAGATCTTTGTCATGGCCGTAACCCCTAACGACAGAATGGGTCTTGGTGTTGGAGAATTCAAGGTGAACCGTCCCACGGAGATCAGGCCGGTGATGCCTAATCTGGTCCGTGACGGCGACAGCTTCAAGGCAGGTTTCACGGTGATGAACAGAACGGACAAGCACCGGTCTCTGTTCTGTAAAATTAATGTGAAAGGCCCTCTTGACCCATCCATGGCAGGAATTGAGTCCACAACCACAGTAGAATGTCCACCGTACAAACGGGTGGATATATGGCTTCCTGTGAAAGCCCGTGGGGCCGGGAAACTGATTTTTTATGCCATAGCCAAGGATAAGAAAGACGGCGACGGTCTCAAAGTGGAAGTGCCGGTCATACGGAAGAAAAACCGTGAAACCGTGGCTACCTATGGCACAACCACCGAGCCTGAAGTCACGGAAACCCTTGTGGTCCCCGAAGATGCTAAAACAGGATCAGGTGAAATTTCAGTTGTTCTTTCACCTACGGTGATCGGAAACCTGGAAGGGGCTTTTAAATATATGCGGAATTACCCCTATTCCTGCTGGGAACAGAAGCTTGGGAAAGGTGTGGCCGCTTCAAATTATCTTGCTCTGAAACCCTATCTGGCCGAGGAACTGGCCTGGCCCGATGCCGGAAAACTGGTGAAATCCACGTTGGAAGAAGCCGGGAATTTTCAGACTCCATCCGGTGCCATGTCGTTTTATATCCCGGAAGACAGGTATGCCAGCCCCTATTTGTCGGCGTACACAGCCTTTTCCTTTAACTGGCTGAAGAAAAGGGGATACGATATCCCGGACAAAGTGGAATCCAGACTTTTCGCGTATCTTGACAGTTTCCTGAAACGTGATGTGTTCCCGGACTTCTACTCCCGGGGTTTGAGCGCCAGTGTGAGGGCAGCCGCTCTTTGTGCTCTTTCGGAAAAAGGAAAGCTGACGTTGGCTGACCTTAAACGTTACGAAAGCCATGCGCCCATGATGGATCTTTTCGGCAAGGCCCTTTTCATGCAGGCTGCATTGAACACGGAAGGCGGGGACAAGCTGGCAGAAGACATGTGCCGGAAAATTCTCGGGTATGCCAATGCCACCGGCGGTAAGTATATGTTCAGTGAAACAAAGGACGACGGATTCATCAGGATTCTTTCAACGCCGATGAGGGATAACGCCGTGATTCTTTCCGCCTTTGTTGCATTCGGCGAACGTACCAACGGAAAAGAACTTGTGGGCGACATTCCCTATAAACTGGTGCGAGCTATTACCCAGACGAGAAAAAACAAAGACCACTGGGAAAACACCCAGGAAAACATTTTCTGCATGAAAGCTCTGCTGGATTATGCAGAAGTTTATGAAAAAGAAAAACCGGATATGACCGTAACGGTGGCTCTGGACAAGGATACTCTGGGCAAGACGTCTTTCGCCCATGTGAAGAACAAGGCCCAGACCATGAAGCGGGATATGAAACCTGATGATCCTGGTAAAAAGCAGATCATGACCCTTTCCAAAACAGGTGAGGGCCGGATTTACTATTCGCCACGGATGACGTTCGAGGTCGGCGATGAAAAAGCCGAGCAGGTGAATGCCGGAATTGAAATCAGAAAAGAAATCTGTGTGGAACGTAAAAAATTATGGGTGAAACTTGAAAAACCGTTCTCCTTGAAACGTGGCGAACTGGTCCGGGTTGATCTATTTATCAGCATACCTTCGGCGCGTCATTTTGTTGTGGTGGATGATGCCGTGCCCGGTGGCCTTGAACCGGTGAACCGTGACCTGGCAACCTCTTCGCGTTTTGATGCGGAAAAAGGAAATTACAAAGCAGCGGGAGGTTCTTTCTGGTTCAAATATTCCGATTGGCGGGAGTACAACGCCTCGCTGTGGAGTTTTTACCATCGCGAACTCCGGCATGACAGTGTCCGCTTCTATTCCGACTACCTGCCGCCAGGACGTTACCATCTGTCATACACGGCACAGGCCATTGCTGAAGGCGAGTTTTCCATGATGCCGGTTCATGCCGAGGAAATGTACGATCCCGATGTTTTTGGAAAAGGATTGCCTGGAATGATGACCATTGATTGAGAGTATTTAAGAGATTTTTTTGGGAGTTCTATTGAATATTTAATGTTCAATAGAATTCCCTCAATTTTTTACGACGCCATCTTTATTGAACGTCCAACGTTCAATAAAAGGATTGGGGTATTTTTATACGGTTCAATCCAATGCAAAAAATATTTGTCTCGTTCCCAGGCTCCAGCCTGGGAATGCTTTTGGGCATGGCTCCGGCCATGCAAGGTGGAGGCTGGAGCCTCCTGGTTTGACACTCCCAGGCCGGAGCCTGGGAGCGAGAGTAATTTTAATGAATGAACAGTTATTGTGATTGTCAGATTAACGTTTCGAATGAAGCCTCGTATGAATAAAAAATACATCATCTTTCCCGTTTTATTCCTTATTTTGCTTGGAGTCACCGTAACGGGTATCCACATCACCGCAATGGCTCAAATCAAAAACCTTCCGGACAGTCTTACCGGGCTGCTCGACGAGGTGCGAAAACCCCAGTTGAAGGACAGGGACGGCAGACCGATCACGGTGACTTACGCCAACCGTTGGAACAGCGGATCTTATGTGCCTCTTCATCAGATGCCTGAAACGATCAAAACCCTGTTTATCTTTTCCGAAGACAAACGATTTTACTCCCACAACGGTGTGGACTGGGTCGCACGGTTCAATGCCTTGTTTCAGAATGTGTTTTCACTGGAAACGGTGCGTGGTGCCAGCACGATTACCGAACAGGTGGTCCGGATGATCCATCCAAGGCCAAGAACGCTGTGGTCCCGTTATCTTGAAGGATGTGAAGCCCAGATGCTTGAGCGGAAGCATTCGAAAGACGATATTCTGGAATTCTATCTGAATCAGGTGCCTTACGCATCCAACCGGCGCGGAATTACCCAGGCTGCGGAATATTACTTCAATCGATCAACGGACACCCTGAGTCTGAAAGAGATGCTGGCCCTAGTGGTTCTGGTCAGGGCCCCTTCATATTATGATCCCTATAAAAACGCAAAACGAATAGAAGGTCCGATAGCCATACTGGCAAAATCCTTGTTTGGGAAAAAAATAATCGCTAAAGACGACCTTGATCTTGTTTTAAACAATGAACTGACTTTGGAAAAACCTGTTCATGATGTGGATGCCGCCCATTTTGCCCGGTTTGTTTACGATTCCTCAGACGATATTAATTTACATGATAAAAGAAAAATCAACACAACTCTGGATGTTTCGGTCCAGGTGAAAGTTGAATCTTTGATGGACAAGATCCTGAAAACCCTTTCGGATAAAAAGGTGAAAAACGGAGCTTGTCTTGTGGCTGATCATGAAACTGGCGAGATTCTTGCCTGGGTTTCCCGGGCGGTTGCAGAAGATGACAGGTCAGGCAAACATATCGATGGTGTGACCACTCCAAGGCAGCCTGGTTCGTCCCTCAAACCGTTTCTTTACGCTCTGGCACTGGACAATGGCTGGACAGCATCCCAGGAAATAGAGGACAGTCCATTGACCAACCCTGTGGGCCGTGGGTTGCATACCTATCATAACTACAGCCATGTCCATTACGGATGGGTTACAGTCCGACAGGCACTTGGAAATTCGTTAAATATACCGGCGGTTAAGGCTATACGATATGTAGGATATGGCAAGTATCTTGCCAAACTTCACGAACTCGGCTTCAAAAGCCTCGACAAACATCCTGATTTTTATGGAGACGGACTTGCTCTGGGCTGTGGTGAAGTGTCGCTGTTTGAACTGGTTCAGGCATACTGCGTCCTTGCAAATAAAGGTGTGTTTCTTCCAATTTACGTCACAGGTAAAGGCAGTGTGTCACAACGAATTCCCATGAGAAAACGGATTTTTTCAGAAGAAACGGCTTCACTAATCGGCAATATTCTCGCTGACTCTGGTGCCAGAAAACTTGAATTCGGTAGTGATGGTTTGCTTAATTTTCCTGTGGAAACAGCTGTAAAAACTGGTACATCAAGCGATTACAGGGATTCATGGGCCATGGGCTACAACCACAGATTTGTGGTTGGCGCCTGGCTGGGCAACTTTGATTCCAGGCCAATGAACGGAGTCAGTGGGTCTCTGGGGCCGGCATTTCTGTTGCGCAGTGTTTTTGCTGAACTGAACAGAAACAACGATACAAGACCGCTTTTCCTTAGCCCGAAACTTGTGAAAAAAGAGATTTGTGTGGGTTCTCATCAAAAGGATGATTCCTGCTCTAAAAGGTTCGAGTGGTTTGCAAAGGGTAGAGAACCACAAAAAAAAATGACCCTTGTTAAACAAGAAACCATCGGCTTCTTCAAACCTGTAAACGGACTTGAAATGGCCATGGACCCCAGAATACCGGATGACAGCGAAGCATTCGAGTTTGAACTTGGTGGTGTGAACAAAAAAGATACGGTTACCTGGATATTAGATGGAAAAGAATTAGGAACCGCTATGGGAAACCGTTACCTCTGGTTTTTAAGCAAAGGAAAACATGTGGTCGAAGCAAAGGTCGATAAGGGGAGTGGGCGTTTGGCTTATGCTGAAAAGACGGTATTTGTTGTAAAATGATGGGTAACGCTTTCTTGTAAAAGCATTACCCAACTTTTGACTATTTTACATCAACAACGATCACTTCTTTTGCAGGTGAACTGCTGTCAATGAAACCGATGGCTCCGCTGGTCTGGGTTATGAAGTCAATAAGCTGCTTGGGATTTTTAAAAAGGCGTGGAGACAGCTTACCCCCGGTGTAAAGTTTTTCATCCCACATACTGCCATATTTTTTAGGGCTCATTCCTAAATAAGTTTTAAAAAATGACTTGGCTGTATCGCCCTCAGACAGGGCCGCAACTGAAATTTTCGACTTGTCGTTCCAATATTGTTTGTTTCCTAAAAAGATATCTTTGATATCCTGACTTGTAAGTGTGCTCTGGGTTACGGATTTGTTGGCAATGACCATCAGCTCTGCTTGAGCCGCAATCGCTGTTAACATGAGCATACATACACAGATGATGAACGTTTTCATAAGAACAACCTCCCTTGTTGGTGTAACAACCGTCAGAATACCGGAACATCCGGATGGGTAAAAGGGTCATGTTGGGCGAGAGCGCCCGTTTTCTTTCGTTCCATGATTTTGTTAATCATGGTGGAAAGATCACTGAATTTAACAGGTTTTGCAATATAATCATCCATCCCGGCATTTAAATATTTTTCCCTGTCTCCCTTCATGGCGTTGGCCGTGAGGGCTATGATGGGCATCCTTTCTGTTCCTGGGGTGGATTTTTCATTTATTCGAATGATTTCAGTTGCCCTGAAACCATCTATCACCGGCATCTGGCCGTCCATGAGAATCAGATCGAAGCAACCATTACTCTGGAGAAGATCGATGGCTTCTTTACCGTTGTTTGCAACTGTAACGGTATGGCCCATTTTTTTCAACATTTTTGTGGCGACTTTCTGATTTATATTGTTGTCTTCTACGAGTAAAACATTCAACTTGGAATCTATTGTTGGGAGTGCTTCTCCATCAGCGACAAGGTTTGTTGATTCTGAGCTATGTATCAATGAGTCAGAAAATAATTTGCTTAATTGAGTGAGCTTGAATGGTTTTTTTATTAAATAAACGTGAGAGGCGAAGTCTGAATATCTTGAAAATTGCTCATGAACTATCTTTGAAAAAGGAGAAATCATCAGAACTATTTTTCTTTTAAACTCCTTGTTATCAGATATGAAATCAAGGGTTGCTTCTATCACAGCCAATGGGACTGTGTCGTCGATGAGAATGATGTGGAAGAATTCATTTGACGTATTTTCGTAAGAAAGGAATTCTGGAATTTGAGTAGGGCCATTGATGGGGACTGGTATCATTCCATTATCTTGAAAAATCTGGAGATAAAAATTTAAAAGAATTGGATCTCCTGACAATACAGCAGCCCGTTTCTCTTTCAATGGGTTTTGCAATATGTTTTGAGCGAGTTGATTTTCATCAAAAATTTCAAATGTCAGTTCAACATGAAAAATCGTCCCAGGCGTGTTGTGGGATTCGGGATTTGGGCTTTCCACATGGATAGACCCTTTCATGAGTTCAGCTAATTTCTTTGAGATAGCCAGGCCAAGACCGGTACCACCGAATTCACGTGTTGTGGAGCCTGATGCCTGAGAAAACGGCTGAAAGATCCTTTCCACCTTGTTTGGGGGAATACCGATACCTGTATCTGAAACCGAAAACCGAAGGACGGTCTGTGTCGACGTTCTCGAAACAAGAGAAGCACGGATCAGTATGTGCCCAATGACTGTGAATTTGACTGCGTTGCCGATAAGGTTAATGAGAATCTGTTTGAGACGAATTGGATCACCGTTCAGATGCCGGGGAACGTCCGGATTAATTCTTTGAGCAATTTCAATGTGCTTTTCGTATGCACGAATCCCTGTTGTGTTGAGGACTTCATCCATGATCAGTTCAAGGTTGAAGGGTATGTTTTCAAGCTCCACTCGATCAGCTTCGATTTTTGAAAAGTCGAGGATATCATTGATCAATCCAAGGAAAGTCTGTGACGAATCGTGAATGGATTCGATGTATTCTTTTTGTTCATCGGTTAGGTTTGTTGAAAGCATGAGATCCGTAAAACCCACCACAGCATTGAGGGGTGTTCTTATTTCGTGGCTCATGCTTGCAAGAAAACCGCTTTTTGAAATGGTTGCAATTTCAGCCTCTACAGCCATTTTATTGGCTTTTGAAATGGCTTTTTCCAGATCCTCAGTCATGCGTTGGAGTTCGATATTCGCTTTTTCCAGTTCGTTTTTTGAACGGCTGAGATCGTTTTCCGTTTCGATACGTTCGCTGATGTCCTCATACACAATGATGATTCCGTCGATTTCTCCATTGTTGAGAAGGGGGGAGCCGGAAACAGAGTAGTATTTGTCAAACCCTATTGACTTCCTGGAAACCAGGACATCCGTACTGCTGATCTGCTTACCCGCGAGTATGCTCTTGTACATATCGAGTATTTTTGAATGAATAATATCTGTATGTGAAAAGATATGCTTGCCAATGTAGTCCAGTTTGTCATGGCCTGGCTTTGCAATGTATTTTATAAAATATGTATTGAGATCAAGGATATAACCCTGTTTGTCGAGCATGAGGAATGCCGAAGGACTGTTCTCGAAAAACTGATGGTAGAGGTTATGGACTGGGGGCTGATTCACATTAGACCGCTTGAGTGTGTCAAGATGAGCGAACAGCCTTAATTTATTTTTCAGGATATTTTTGTTAACAGGTTTGAGCATGTAGTCCACCAGCCCCTCGCCCGGTTTGTTGAATTGGAGGTCGGGGTGAGGGGCGTTATCGAGGAGAAACATGATGGGTATCTGTTTCAATCTTTCACTTGTACGAATTAAACCCGCTGTTCTGACAGCGGATTGGAAATAGTCCTGAGTCTTGTTATCCACATCCATGATGATGGCAATGAAATTAAATTCAAACAAAAGAGCTATGGCACCGCTTGTCGTATCAGCAAGATGAAACACCATTTGCGGATCGGCGAATGAGTCGTCGCGGAAGAAATCATCAATGCCTTCTTGCCTGAAAAGAAGGATATGGCTGGTTGTTTTTGAAAACATAATCAAAAAATAATCAATTTTTATTGGTTTTGAAATTCAATATTTACTTGGCGACTTGTTATGAATCTGGCGCGAAATTCATTTTTGTTTTATTAGGATCTTGAGGAAGCATAATCAAGAAAAAATGATTTGTTCAGTAAAATATAACATTCCGAAAATTAAAACTCAAACGATATTAACCAGGAAATAAAATCCATTACCATTTGTTGCCCGTATTGAAATCGCATAAAGACGTTACTATATTTTTAGGTAGCACTGATGCCATTCGACAGGGAGGATGTTTATGAATAAATCTAAATGGTTGAAGCTTCGTATAGTGAATGAAATTAAATCTTTTACCTTGATAATTGTCTTGGCGGCCATAATGGGGCTTATCGCTTATGTCATCGCTGGGACTTCCCTTGCTTTCATCATGTTTGCAGGTATTGGATTTATTTATCTGATCAGTCCAGGTATTGCGCCAAAGCTGATGATGGGTTTTTTCAAGGTAAGACCTTTGAGTTATTATGATGCACCACAGATCCATCATATGATGAGTCTGCTAAGCAGGCGGGCTGAGCTTGAAAATTCACCTGAAATTTATATCATACCCACAGAGACTATTGCAGCTTTTGCCACTGGCACTCGTGAAAAATCAGCTATTGCCTTGTCAGCCGGTGTTTTAACAAAAATGAATCTTGATGAAATCGCAGCTATTGCTGCCCACGAGATCAGCCACATCCGCAATAACGATATGCGATCCATGTGGTTTGCCCTGCTTCTGGGGCGGCTTACTGAAATGCTTTCATTATGGGGACAGGTTCTTTTGTTGCTCAGTCTGCCATTTATTTTCATGAATCAGATCCAGGTGGCCCTTGTACCCATTGTTGTTTTGATTGTCGCGCCTCTTTTTTCATATATGGTACAGCTCACCTTGTCACGTGTAAATGAATTCAACGCGGATCTTGGATCAGCTGAACTTATGGGGAGTCCTCAACCCCTGATTTCGGCCCTTTCGAAAATTGAATATGACAGGAAGGGTTTTATCGGTTATTTGTTTCCGCGAAAAACCCTTACGGATGAATCTTCTTTATTCAGAACCCATCCGCCTACTGAAGAAAGGATCAGGCGACTACGGGAAATCCAGGCCCCAAAAAAAAACGCCATGAGCCTAATAATATCAGGTCATGGCGTTTCATAAGTTTATGTGATTCTATTCAGATAGAATCATTATGCGTAAATCAACATGGTGTCCGTATCGATGAAAAGCGGCTTGCTTTTTTCTGCGACCAACTGACCTTTGAGGATATTGAGGTTCACAGTTTTATTATCAGGAACCATCTGGAAAAGTAAGCTGAACAGATCACTTATGCCTGAAAGCTGGACGGGATAACCATCCTGATCTGGTTCTTCATGACGGTGAGTTGTTACGGTGAACCACACGTTCATTCCCATTTTTTCGGCAAGAATTTTCAAATCCTTGAGAAGGGATCGATCACATGAGTCAAAGGGGAAACCGTCGATTACAAGTGTTTCAGGTTTGAAAATGTCCTGTTCGATCATGTCAGCAAGGCGTTCTTCAAGCCGTGGAACTGAGAAGCCATCAAGCTTGAGAGTCATGATCAGACGGTTTGGAAGAATGGTATTCCACGCCTGATTTAAACGATTGATGCCATTTTTAGGGGCCATGAGGTTGAACACCTCTCTGTACCAGAGGTTGATCTTGTTTACAGGTTCGTCAAGGCTGATATGAAGAACTTTCTGTCCTCTGGCCATGGCGAAAAGGCCGACTTGAACAAGAAAAGACGTTTTTCCTATGCCTGCTCTTGCACAGATCGCTCCCATCTGACCGGGGGGGATCAGGGTGTCCGTTTCAAAACCAAGTTGTGTCAACGGGTTGTCCAGTTGTATTGTGTTTTCATTCATAGTTTATATATCCTTATCGGTTATTTCTTTTTCTCATCCTGAGCCGCTTTCAAAAGAGTCTCTGCAATCATCTGGGGAACCTGCTTGTACATGGCGAATTCCATAGTGAACTGCGCTTTTCCTTGTGTGTTCGAGCGGAGAATTGTAGAAAAGCCGAACATTTCGGAAAGGGGAACCTGCGCTTCGATACGGCACATGACACCTTCGTCCTGAGAACCCAGGATCATGCCGCGTCTCTGGTTGATGAGGCCCATACAGTTGCCCTGAAATTCCGTAGGTGTTTCGATTTCCACTTTCATGATCGGTTCGTGGATGACAGGTTTGGCCTTGTTGTAAGCTTCGATAAACCCGCCACGAGCTGCCGCCTGGAACGCCATATCTGAACTGTCTACTGCATGGAAAGCACCGTCAGTCAATGTGATTTTGATTCCTGTGACAGGGTATTCCATTTTTGGCCCTTTGGCAAGACAGAGGCGAAAGCCTTTTTCGCAGGCAGGGATATAGTTAGTGGGGATACGCCCTCCCGTAACCTTGTTTTCAAAAATGAAATGCTCGTCTTCAATGGGTTCCATGAAACCCATGACTTTGGCGTACTGGCCTGAACCACCGGTCTGTTTTTTGTGGATGTATTCGTATTCTGCTCTCTGGGTGATAGTTTCCCTGTACGCAACACGAGGTTTACCTGTTTCCACTTCGGCTTTGTATTCTCTGAACATGCGTTCTACGTAGACTTCCAGATGAAGCTCGCCCATGCCCTCGATGATCGTTTCATTTGTTTCGGGATCAACGTGGGTTTTGAATGTGGGATCTTCCTTGGTGAAACGGGAGAGCGCCTTGGACATGTTGATCTGAGATTTGTTGTCCTTGGGTTTTACAGCAAGCGAGATAACAGGATCCGGAACAAACATGGATAACATGGTCAAGTTGAGAGAAGGATCGGTGAACGTGTCACCTGAAGAGCATTCGACTCCGAACAGTGCACCGATATATCCTGCATGGATCACCTCAATGTCTTCCATTTCAGCGGCGTGCATTCTGACAACGCGGCCGATTTTGACTTTACGGCCGTTCCGGCTGTTCACAACCGTGTCGCCTTTTTTGATGGTGCCCTGATATACTCTGATGTAGGTAAGCTGGCCGTAGTTGCCGTCTTCCAGTTTAAAGGCTAGCGCCACGGTTTTTTCTTCCGTGTCGCTCATAAGGATCACGGGCATTTCGTTATTGTCCATGTCCAGAGCTTCGTTTTTTACATCGTATGGGGCCGGAAGGTAATGAGTTACGGCGTCCAGAAGGGGTTGCACACCTTTGTTTTTGTATGCAGAGCCCATGAGTACCGGGGTAAGTTTACGTGCGATGGTTCCGCGACGAACACCTTCGATGATCAGTTCTGAGGTGATTTCAGCTTCTTCAAGAATAGCTTCAGTTAATTCATCTGAGAAGAGGGATGCTGCTTCGATCAGTTCTTCACGTTTTGCTATAGCTTCGTCCAGCAGTTCTTTGGGGATCTCTTCTTCGATGATGGTTTCACCGTTTTTGCCTTCGAAATAAAGAGCCTTCATGGTGAGAAGATCAATCATACCCATGTGTTTGTCTTCAAGGCCCACTGGGATCTGAAGCGCTACAGGGTTGTGACCCAGTTTTTCTTTAAGCTGGGTTACAACGCGGAAGGGGTTTGCACCGCTTCGATCGCATTTGTTGATGAAGGCGATGCATGGTACGTTGTACCGTTTCATCTGGTTGTCCACGGTGATGGACTGGCTTTGAACGCCGGATACCGAACACAACACGAGAATGGCACCGTCAAGAACACGTAAAGAGCGCTCCACCTCTATGGTGAAATCTACGTGGCCGGGAGTGTCGATGATGTTAATTTCGGTATCTTTCCATTCACAGAACGTTGCGGCAGAAGCAATGGTGATGCCTCGTTCCTTTTCCAGTTCCATGGAGTCCATTACGGCTCCGACACCGTCTTTTCCTTTGACGTCGTGAATAGCGTGGATCCTATTGGTGTAAAAAAGAATCCTTTCGGTAAGGGTGGTTTTGCCCGAGTCAATATGGGCGCTGATGCCGATGTTTCTAACTTTTGACAAATCGATTTTCATGGAGTGTGTCCTTCACAAAAGTACATATTTGGTGCATGCACAAATGACAAAACGTGATGAAAGCCGTATCCCAAAAAGGAAAATTCACCTTTATTTAAGATAACTATTCAGATTTTCATGAAATTTCCGGGCTTTCATCACAGGGTGCGGAAAATACATGGTGGCAAACTGAAATCAACAAGAACGGTAACATACAGAGATGATGTGAGATTGTCAATAAGATCGTGTTAAAAATGTGTTAGAAGCTTATTTTATCCGGTTTCTTGTGATTCGGGAAATTATTATACTCCTTGTTTCAGTAACATGACAACCAAAAAAAACAGGTTTTGAAACGCACCCTGTTGGGGTAGCTTCGAAACCGATATAATTAAAGGATTTCTCGATAAATCCCTAAGTCGGCATTCAAAAAACATCGATATTTTCTTCGATGGGTTGCTTTATAATATGATCCGGAGGTTGTTTCATGGACTTCATGAATTCAAAATCCATACGGCTTCTCTCGGCCATTCGTTCTTCGAATCCATTTTTTTCTATGCCCATCAGGATTTTGTAAGCGTGGTATTTGGTTTTGATGAAATAGATGTCAAAAGGATGATGACCTCCTTCTGTCCTGAAAATACGGACGCCTGGAATCTCACCGTTCATGATCGGTTCGCATTCCATATTCACCAGAAGAGGTTCGATGTCTTCTCTGTTCTGCCAGGGGACGCAGGCCCCCATCATGTCCAGATCAAGATCCATGATGGATCTCACTTTTTCTGTTACTCCACCCACGGCAAGGATAATATCACCCGTGAGAGAGCCGGTGATGCCGAATTTCTGGTTCACGGGAACCTTGATGTAATCGCTGATCAAGGCCACATCCATAGCAATGGAAGCGCTGTCGCCTTCCACGCCTCCGTGTGCCTGGATATATTCGATGTGCATTTCATAGCCGATGTAAGGTGCACCTATTTTTCTGAATGTTTTTTTTATGGAAGCACGAACGTTCTGTGCAGCAGCTTTGGCGATGTCACCTGTTTTACCTGAGGCGGCCACGGTGTCAACACCACCTGCGTTGATCTGGCAATGGATAGGCAAGGGCTGGCCGAACATCTGGCCGCTGGCCTGGGATGAAATGACAGCAAGGCCCACCACGTATCCGATGGAATCGGTCATGGAGCTGATGTAGTTTTTCAGTTCTTTTTTGTGGCGGATCGCTTCTTTGGACAAAGAGCCTTCCAGGCTGAGATGTTCGGTTAACGCTTTTTTCACATGGCTTGCCGTGACATATTCGGCATTTTCTAGAATGGCCTCATGTTCGGCTGTCTTGATGATTCCGTTGATAGGCCTCAATATGGCACTCAATCTTCCATCCGACGCCCGGCAGCGGAGTTCTTTGATGATTTCCGCCACGGCATTACGGGTGAATTCCCTTGCTTTCAATGTATATTCATGTGGAAGGGGACGACCGAAAATTTTTTCGCTTCTCTGTCTCACACCGGTGTAGCCTTCGTTCTCGATGATCTCACCCCAGGTGTCGTTGAATTCTTTGCCGATAGCGATGATTTCCTGTTTGATATAACAGGCAGTCTGCATAAGGGTTTCAGGTGTTTCTTCCACGCTTGATTCCATCTGAACGATTTCACCTTTGTCTTCAATGCGGCTCAAGAAAGCTCCGTCTCCTTCACTTTGCAGGAACGACAAGGTATCGTGGTTGCAACAGGCAATGATGATGTTGTTTGCCTTGAGCATGTTTTCCGAACGGTCAGCAGCGCCGCTTCCCGTGCTTTTCCCGCCTTCCAGAATGTATTCCTTGTTCTGCATGATTTCCAGGAGGCTTGACATGTAGCCGGATCGGACAAGCGTTTTCAACTCGTCTATATAAATGATCGGGGATTTGGCATGGGCTCCTAAGTAGGTCCGTTTATGAATCGGTGTCTGGAGATTCCCGGACTGATAGGGATCGTGTCTGAATCCGCCTTTCATGTTCCGTGCGTCCGGTTCTGAAATGCAAACCATGAGGTCCTTGTCTTTTCTCGGATCGTAAAGAACTTCCGGGATCATGTCCACGAGCTGTTTCATTTCATTCTTTCTTCCGGCCTGATTGTCCTGCTGAATCCGTTCCTGAACCTTGTGGCTGTTGGACTGCATGAACAAGAAGATGGTACCGATACCGGCTAAACCAGTGAGAACGAACGCCTGAGGTAAAAATATACCCAAACCGATGCTCCCCAGTGTTATGAAAAAAAGTATATTTCTGACTCTGTTCACCTGCCGGATTTGTTCTTTTAGAGAAAAGGGCTCCACGTTGTATCGTGCGTTGTCGATATCTTCGGTTATCTTTTCGATTTGTTTATCAATGGTTTCGGGAGAACCATAAGCAAAGCGCACATGGTTGTCGTCTTTCCCTGGATACGCTGCAATGGATTCTTTGGGTCTCAGATAATCTCCCATGGACACATCAATGACTTCCTTGAACATGTTGGCGAGAAGGGATTTACCAGTTCCAGGTCTTCCCACCATCAGGATGTGGCCTTTGTTCTGAGCTATTTTCCTGATCGCACGTTTGGCATCGTTCTGAAAAATCACCTGTTCAATCGGATCAGCCGGTACGATGATTTCAGACGTGTCTTTGAAGCCTGACAGATGCTGGTCAAGGAATTCAGGATAGCTCAGAAGTTCACGGACAGCTTCGTAATCTTTTTCGGTATAAACATTATTCATCCTGACACCCCTTGATGGCATCCAGAAGGTAAAACTTGCCCGCATCAGAGGCTGGAGCATTTTCCGAGATTTCATTGTAAAGATTCGGGAAATGGTCTTTCAGTGGTTCAAGTGCTTTGAAATCGTGCATCACCGAGATGTTGGTGTACATTTTTTCTTCACCTGTATTGGAATGGGGGATGTAATTGAACGAGATGACGCGCTGCTGGTTGTTCAGTGTTTCTGCTATGGCGTTCTTGTCCTCGGGAGCCATTCGTGACACATCGTAGTTGTTTCTGAAAATCTGCGGCAGATGGTTTTGTGAATATGAAAATTCCAACTGTCTGGTGAAAAAAAGTTTGAAAGGACGAGCTTCTCCTTTTACACAATGGTTGACTGATTCGGCAAGTTTATCATTGGTTCTCAGCGATTGTTCAAGCAGTTGCAGCCAGTAGACAAGTTTGGAGTCCTCTACGAAGAAGCCTTTTTTTTCACCACTGCCGAGCACACAGAAAGCAGTTTTTCCATTCTGATAAAAACGGATAAGGCGGTAGCTGTTTTCGGGGTTGAATGTTTCAAATTTGTAACCCCTTAATTCGAAAAGACCTTTGGTGAGATAGGCTCTTTTCATGGTAATCTTAACAGGGGTCAGCAGGTAGGTGGTCATGTAATTCAGTTTGTCTCGGACCGTTCCTGTAAGATCAAGTTTGTAACGGTTTCCTGCGATATCTTCGCATATGCCGGTTATGTCTTGGATTTTTGAATCATCCATGGTTGAAATTATTCTGAGAAGGCTGTCGTATGGCCTCAATGCTTTGTATATCCGCTTGAAATGGTTCTCGAAATTCTGGTCTCTAAATGTATAGGTCTTCATGTGCAGGGCTGAAACGTATTCCCTGGTCATGGGATCTTTTTTTTGATTATCGTCTTTCTTAGTGGTAAATGGCGCTAAAACGGCGTTCTTAAATTTATTAAATCCGGATTTTTTATAGGTGATATAGCAACCCACCAACTTGTCTTGAATGACAATAGGGTCCGGGTTAAGAAGATACAAGGCCAGTTCAGAAATCTTGTATTCTTTTACAGGTCCGCTGATATTGCTTTCTCCGATGGAATTCAGGTTAAAAGCGCTTGTTTTGCTTTCGGAGATGATCCACACCGAACCTCTGCCATTATTCGTGCTTTTTGTAACCATGGTCGACCTCAAACTTATTAAACCCTCATAAAAAACAAAAGCGAACTTTTACATATTTATCAGGGACTTGCAAGAGCAAATCCTATGTCCGTTTCCCTGATTGGTAAAGCAAGATGAATGCCATGATTTTAATATGAATGCAGACATTTTTACGACATCATCAAATCAGGCAATCTGTGTTTCGATCATATATGTTGACCGGAAATTTATGTTCTGATAGCCATTGATCGTTTACAAAAAAGACGACAACTCATGCCGATTCTTTAAGAAACTTTCGTAGGGGCTGGTTCCAAACCAGCCAGAGCCGTGTTTCGTAAGGAAACGACATTGGATAAAAGCGGAGAATTCCATGTTTCGAGAAAATTACAAGACATCGCTCCAGAAAGATCTCTTTGATATGGTGGAGCAGAAGCTCACCCCCGTTGCCCTGAGATACAAGTACAGCGAGGTGCCACTTGAATCTACCATCAAATGGAAACCTGTGGTCCTGATCCTCGGGAATTATTCATCCGGGAAATCAACCCTTATCAATGAGTATGTTGGTGGTTATATCCAGGAAACTGGACAGGCTCCCACAGACGATTCGTTCACAGTTATATCTTATGACCCTGCTGAAAACGACGACCCTGTCGTTCGGGTGACCGAAGAGCATGACGGTGCATACCTTTTGAATGACCCGGAATACCCTTTTGAAAAACTGAGAAAATACGGAAGACGATTTTCGTCACATTTTCGCCTTAAAAAAGTAAATTCGCCGTTTTTGAAAGAACTGGCCATCATCGACACACCGGGAATGCTGGATAGTGTCACTGAAAGGGACAGAGGATACAACTATCAGGAGGTGATCGGTGATTTTGCCCGGATTGCCGACTTGATCCTTGTGCTTTTTGATCCACACAAGGCAGGAACAGTTCAGGAAACTTATGTGGCATTGCGTGAAACACTTCCGGCTAATACGTTTGAAGAGCGGATTCTTTTCGTTTTGAACCGTATTGATGAATGCGAATCCATGACCGATCTTTTGCAGGTTTACGGAACGCTGTGCTGGAACCTGTCCCAGATGACGGGAAGAAAGGATATTCCCAGAATTCATCTGACCTATTCGTCCTGTGTCTCACGACTGTCGGAAAAAACAGACTATTTGAAATATCTGCAAAACCAGCGTGATGAACTTCGTGAAACCATACTGAGTGCACCTGATTTCAGGCTGGACCATCTGGCCGGTTTTGTGGAAAACCATTCGGAAAGCCTGGATCATTTTCTTGAGGCTTTGTTGAATTACAAGAAAAAAATGCTGGGATTCGATGTGAAATTCGGTGTGACAACGGGCGTTATCAGTCTGATATTGAGTTTTTCTGTGATATTCTTTTTAAGTCTTTCAGGCGCACTCGGCGGAATGCCTGTTCAGCTTCTTGTTACTTTCGGACTTGGCGGAGCCGTTCTATCTTACGCTGCTATTGTATCGGCTCTCAAAAATATGTTTAAAACACGGTTTCATAAACGACTGATGACGGTATTCGATAACCTGACCCCACTTGAAAATCAGCGAAGGAAGGATGCCTGGGCCGTGATTCGAAAACTTGCTTTTTCTTACCTTGAAGAACAGAAATGGCGTTTTTCTCTTGGCCGTGTCAAACGCGAACACGATATGGTTCACTGGGTTGCAACAGCCGGTGTTAAAGAAATCAGGGAGGCTCTGACCGAGTTGAATATGATCCGGGATGATGAGAGTATGGATGATGAAGGTGCGGCTTCCAATGGATAGTTCCATTTGATTGCGACATAGAATTAAGACAAAATCTATACCTTTACATTGAAGAACCGATCTTTTATAGTGTTTTAACTTATCGCTGGGGGTGTCCTGATAAAATTCGGGACTGAGACGGAAAATATTCCAACCCTTTGAACCTGATGCAGTTGGTACTGCCGTAGGGAAGCACGGAAAAATAATTTCTCTTTGTTTTTTTGGCTTGCCTCTAACGGGCAGGCTTTTTTTTTGCCTTGGGTTTACTTTTGAAATCATGGTCATGATTTGACCCTGTAGGGGCGGGTTCCAAACCCGCCCCAGAATTTGATGAGGCAGGAAAAACAGATGGAAATCCAGGTTAACGGACAAATGGAACATGTGGATGATGGTTTAACATTGTCTGATTATTTGAAACATAAAAAATTAGAGTCAGAGGCTGTGGTTGTTGAATTGAATCTTGCAATCATTCCAAAAGAGAATTATCCGACATGCAATCTCAATGACAAGGACATCCTTGAGATTGTGCGGTTTGTGGGAGGAGGTTGAGTTGCCCATGATGAATCAAGAACATGATGATATATTTGAGATAGGTGGGAAAAAACTTACAAGTCGGCTTTTTACCGGAACAGGTAAATATTCTTCAGATGCACTGATACCCGATGTTCTCGTAAAATCAGGTGCTCAGGTGATCACGGTGGCATTGCGGCGTGTTGATTTTGATGCTGACACCGACAATGTGATGAAGCATATCCCGAAACATGTCATCCTTCTTCCCAATACGTCCGGGGCAAGAACTGCGGATGAGGCTGTTCGGATCGCAAGGCTTGCACGGGCCGCCGGATGCGGGAACTGGATTAAGATTGAAGTTATATCCGATAGCACCTATCTTTTACCGGACGGATATGAAACGGCCAAGGCCACGGAAATTCTTGCTAAAGAAGGTTTTGTAGTTTTTCCTTATATCAATCCTGACCTGATGGTGGCACGTTCTCTTGTAAATGCCGGTGCATCTGCGGTGATGCCTCTGGGTTCGCCCATCGGAAGCAACCGGGGTTTGAGAACACGGGAAATGATCAGGATTCTTATCGATGAAATATCTCTACCGATCATTGTGGACGCTGGAATTGGTAGACCGTCCCAGGCATGTGAAGCCATGGAAATGGGAGCTGCTGCATGTCTTGTGAATACGGCCATATCAAGTGCCGGTGATCCTGTAACCATGGCCATGGCGTTCGGAGAGGCTGTGAAGGCTGGGAGAAGGGCATACCTTGCCGGTCCGGGTGTTGTGAATGAAAAGGCTTCAGCTTCTTCGCCTTTGACGGGGTTTCTTAAATGAGCTTTTATCCGTACATGAAACAATACGATCCAAAAGACATGGAATCGTTTGTCCAAAATGTTAAACCGGATGATGTCCGGCGGGTTCTCGCGAAACACAGGCTGGAACCCATGGATTACTTGACTCTGCTATCACCTGTGGCAACGGCATTTCTTGAAGATATGGCGAGAAAAGCCCACGAGATGACGGTGAGGCAATTCGGAAAAACCATTCTTCTCTATACGCCCATGTATCTTTCCGATCACTGTGTGAATCAGTGCCGCTACTGCGGGTTTAACGCTTCCATTTCCCTTTCTCGTTCACGGCTGAGCCTTGATGACGTGGATCGTGAAGCGGCGGTTGTTTCACGGACAGGTCTCAAACACATTCTCATCCTGACGGGTGAATCCCGGTCCAAATCTTCGCCGGAATACATCGGGGAATGTGTGCAAAGGCTTGCTCGGTATTTTACTTCCATTGCTATTGAAGTCTATCCACTGGAAACTTTTGAATATGTTGACCTTGTCAATAAAGGGGTAGATGCTCTCACGCTCTATCAGGAAACTTACGATGAGTCGCTGTACGATACGCTTCACATCTCAGGCCCGAAAAAGAATTATCTGTATCGTCTGAACACTCCTGAGCGTGCCTGCCAGGCAGGAATGAGGGCTGTGAACATCGGGGCGTTATTAGGGTTAGACATTTTTCACAGAGATACGTTTATGACAGGGCTTCATGCCTGGTATCTTCAGCGGAACTATCCGGAAGTGGACATCAGTGTATCTTTTCCAAGAATGCGGCCCCATGCCGGTGCCTTTTCCCCTGAACATCCTGTTGCGGACAAAGAGATGGTCCAGGCAGTGACGGCTTTGAGGCTTTTTATGCCACGATCCGGCATCACATTATCCACACGGGAAACAGCGGAGTTCAGAAACAACATCCTGCCCCTTGGAATAACTAAGATGTCCGCAGGATCATGTACCCAGGTGGGAGGGCGAAGTAAGTCTGACGCTGCAACGGGTCAGTTCGATATTTCTGATGAACGGTCGGTTGAGGAAATGGCCATTGATCTCGCTGCAAGGGGGTATCAGCCGGTTTACAAGGATTGGGAGCCGTTATCGGTTTTTGACGAGGCTGTGTGATGAACAATAAGCGGGTTTTGAACACGTCCCTACGTTATTATTCCGTTTTGCCATCAAAATTGGGGTATCCTGTAGCGGCGGGTTCCAAACCCGCCCGGTGTTCATGTCATGATGAATGCAAATAGAAATGAAATTGTGAATCAGGACAAGGGCATGACGATTTTCGAACAAGGAGCGCTTCGATATTTAACGCACCAGGAGATGGAGAAAATAAAATCCGTGCGTATCGGCATTGCCGGAGCCGGGGGGCTTGGGTCCAACTGCGCTCATTTCTTAGTCCGCTGCGGATTTAGAAATTTTATTCTTGTGGATGATGATACGGTGGATGGGTCCAATTTGAACCGGCAGTTTTTTTTTGAAGATCAGGTTGGAAAGCCCAAGGTTTCCATGTTGAAAGATAATCTGCTAAGAATCGACCCTGAACTTGAGATTGAATCTGTTTTCAAAAGTGTTGACCGGATGAATGTGGCTGAAATGTTTAATGACGCGGATGTGATCGTCGAGGCTTTTGACAAAGTGGAATTCAAGACCATGATCGTCGAGGCGTATATGAACAGCGGCAAGCTTCTTGTTGCTGCATCGGGTATCGGTGGTTGGGGGCATCCGGACAGCATCCGAGTGAAGCAGGTGAAACCCGGCTTTTTTATGGTGGGCGATTTCATTACAGATATCAGTGATACAGATCCACCTTTGGCACCTAAAGTGGTCATGGTTGCTGCTAAACAGGCGGATGTGGTGTTACAGATGGTTTTAGGGAGGTGGGCTCATGAAACATGTTCTTGATACGGATATTTACGGAATTACCGGCGAGGAATTCTCAAAAGGACGAAATAACCTGGACACGGTGTCTCACATGATACAGGCTGGAATCAAGATTATCCAGTACAGGGAAAAAGAGAAACATATGGGTGAACGATACCGGGAATGCCAGGTTATCCGTGAAATGACATTGAAAGTCGGTGTGACGTTTATCGTGAACGATCATGTGGATCTGGCCCTTGCCGTTTCAGCTGACGGAATTCATGTGGGACAGGATGACATGCCGCTTCACGTGATCCGTCGTCTTACAGGTGGAAAGATGATCATCGGTCTTTCCACTCATTCTCCTGAACAGGCACAACGGGCTGTGGTAGATGGTGCGGATTATATAGGTGTAGGGCCCATTTTCAACACAACAACAAAGAAAGACGTGGTCGATGCCGTGGGTTTTGATTACCTTGATTATGTGGTGAAAAATATCCCGATTCCATTTGTGGCCATTGGCGGCATCAAGGAGCATAATGCAGCGGAACTGGTGAACCGTGGGGCTTATTGCCTCGCCATGATTACGGAACTTGTGGCTGCGGACGATATGATCGAGAAAATCAAAAATATTAGAAACAACATGAAAAAGGAATGTTAAAATGACATATACCACCCAGATGGATGCTGCGAGAAAAGGAATCGTAACCCGGGAAATAAAAATCGTTGCCGAGAAAGAAAACATCGAAATCGCTAAACTCATGGAACTCATGGCAAAGGGTAAGGTCATCATACCCGCCAACAAGAATCACGGCAATCTCGACCCCGAAGGCGTGGGGGAGGGGCTACGAACCAAGATCAACGTGAACCTGGGGATCTCCAAGGACTGCGCCAATGTGGATATGGAAATCGAAAAAGCAAAACTTGCCATTGATCTCAAAGCCGAAGCCATCATGGATCTCAGTTGTTTTGGAAAGACAAAAGAGTTCAGACAGAAACTGATCCAGATGTCTCCCGCCATGATCGGAACGGTTCCAATTTACGATGCTGTGGGTTTTTATGAAAAGGATCTCAAAGATATCACGGTGGATGAGTTTTTCAAAGTAGTTGAATCCCACGCAAAAGATGGAGTGGATTTTGTGACCATCCATGCGGGTTTGAACCGGGCCACAGCAGAAAAGATCAGAAAAAACAAACGCCTTATGGGCATCGTGTCACGGGGAGGTTCTCTTCTTTATGCCTGGATGAACCTGAATAACAAGGAAAACCCTTTTTATGAATACTTTGACCGGCTTCTCGATATATGTGAAACATACGATCTGACCTTGAGCCTTGGAGACGGTTGCAGGCCGGGAAGCCTCCACGATTCTACAGATGCCTGCCAGGTTGAAGAGCTGATCGTTTTGGGTGAGCTGACCAAAAGGGCCTGGGAAAGAAACATTCAGGTGATGATCGAAGGGCCGGGACATATGGCCCTCACCGAAATTGCCGGAAACATGATGCTTGAAAAACGGCTGTGCCACGGAGCGCCGTTTTATGTGCTTGGCCCCCTTGTCACCGATGTGGCTCCTGGTTACGATCACATCACCAGCGCCATTGGCGGAGCCATTGCAGCAGCCAACGGAGCTGATTTTCTGTGCTACGTGACTCCAGCCGAACATTTGCGTCTTCCCACGGCAGATGACATGAAAGAGGGGATCATGGCGTCACGGATTGCGGCCCATGCCGCCGATATCGCTAAGAATATCCCCGGAGCAAGAGACTGGGACAACGCCATGAGCAAGGCAAGAGCCGAACTTGACTGGAATAAAATGATCGAACTTTCTATTGACCCGGAAAAGGCAAGACGGTACCGTGAGAGCTCTAAACCAGAGCACGAAGACAGTTGCACCATGTGCGGAAAGATGTGCGCTGTTAGAAACATGAACCGTGTGCACGAGGGTAAAGACATTCAGTTGAACGACTGATGCCTCGATAAAACAGCACGCTCAAAGAAAGCTTACAGCCAGACGTCCAGGATATAAGGTTATGAAACAGACAAGACGCCAATCCATTCTCTGCCCAAATTGCAGAAAGCTGATCAACGCCGATGAACCCATCTGTCCTTATTGCAGTACGTTACGGCCAGGGTCCTCTTTCAGAAATAACCCGATTGTTCGAAATATGAACGATCCGAGAATGCTATCCCTTGTCATCATCTGGATTAACGTGGCGATGTATGTCTTCTCTCTTCTTCTCAGCGGGAAATATATCGGTCTTTCCATGAACCCTCTGGATACCCTGTCCCCTTCGAATTTCAGCCTGGAAATACTCGGAGCAACTGGAAGAGGACCTATTGACCAGCTCGGACATTGGTGGACACTAATATCAGCCAACTATCTTCATGCAAGTGTTCTCCATATCCTTTTCAACATGCTTATGTTCTGGCAGCTTGTTCCCATGGTATCCAGAGAATACGGGGCGTACAGGATGTTTTCCATCTATACCCTGGGTGGTGTTTTCGGGTTTGTTGTTTCGTATTTTGCCGGAATCGGCTTCACCATCGGGGCGTCGGCGGCTGTCTGCTCGCTTGTGGGCTCTCTTTTATATTTTGGGAAATCCCGTGGGGGAGTTTATGGACAGACCGTTTATAAACAGATCATGGGATGGGTGATCAGCCTTTTTCTTTTCGGCTTTTTTGTGCGGAGTATCAATAACTGGGCACATGGGGGCGGGATTCTGGGAGGAATTATCACCGGTTACATTCTTGGATACAACGACAAGATCCATGAAAATGCTTTTCATAAGACCCTGGCGTTTCTTTGCGTTCTTGTGACCATTCTTGTGCTTTGCTGGGCCGTATTCAGCGCTGTATTCATTGTCATGAACTTACAAACAGCTTCATGACAGGTATTTAACAAAACTATGATTCTTTACCTCGCGCCGCTCCAGGGTTTCACCGACAGGGTTTTTCGAAACAGTTTTTCGATGTTCTTCAAGGGCTTTGATCTTGCCATTGCTCCGTTTATTTCGGCACTTCAGGGATGCCGTTATAAAAACAAGGAAATCCGGGACGTACTGCCTGAACACAACCGCCTTCTTCCTGTGACCCCTCAGATTATGGGAAATGATCCTGTTGATTTTGCTTCCGTTGCCGGTGTGCTGCACGATCTGGGGTACAGCACCGTAAACTGGAATCTGGGATGTCCCTATAAGATGGTTGCCAAGAAAATGAAAGGATCGGGGCTCCTTTGTTTCCCCGACGTGGTGGATTCGTTTCTTGAGCGTGTTTTTCCCATGATCAAAACAGGACTTTCCATAAAGATGCGGCTGGGGCGTTACGATCATCGTGAGATATTCAGCCTGATGCCTGTTTTGAACAGGTACCCCATAGATGAAATCACCATTCATCCCCGGACAGGAATTCAGATGTACGACGGGGGCGTTGACCTTGATACCTTCGAGGAAGCCTGCTCGATAAGCGAACATCGGATTGTTTATAATGGTGACATACGAAGTCTGGCGGATTATCAACGAATTTCAAAAAGATTGTCGTATATCGACAGATGGATGATCGGTCGGGGCGTGCTTACCGACCCGTTTTTACCGTCTGCCATCAAAACCGGATCGGATTCCATTGAAGATAAAGTGACTCTCATCAAACAATTTCACGATGAATATTACAAAGAACGCCTTGTTACACTTTCAGGTCCTATCCATGTCATGGACAGGATGAAATCATTCTGGTCTTATCTTGCACCTTCTCTTGAGGGAGGTGATGACTTGTTCAAAACGATCAAAAAAGTGAGAGATCCACAGGTATATGACGTCCGCCTTGAAGAATTTTTTCAACGGGGGACATGGTGGGTCGGTCCTTTTGAATCATCTAAAGGAGGTTGTGACCATCTATGAAAAATATCGGACGACGAATCATTATGAATTGTCTTTTGGTTGTTCTTCTCGCGCCTGCATTGTCATGTACCTCATCGAATGAGCCTCGGGTAATTGTGCAAACCCAGGCCATTCAAAGCAAGTTCCCGGATATCTATGAATACGATCTTCCCGATTCCATGACGCTTTGCGGGGAAACCATAGATCTGACCGATCCACTTATACGGGAAATGTTTGACAGGGAATTCACCATCATGGTCTGGGACAGACCCCAGGTCTTCATGTGGATCAAGCGATCCGGACGTTATTTCCCCTATTTTGAAAAGAAACTCGCTGAACAGGGACTCCCTGATGACCTTAAATACCTGGCTGTGGCGGAAAGTTCACTTCATGTTACAGCCAGGTCCCATGCCGGAGCCAATGGAATGTGGCAGATTATGGAAGCTGCATCTCAGAGATACGGACTTCGTATCGAAAAAGGGGTCATCGATGAACGGTTAAGTGTCGAACGGTCAACGGATGTTGCGTTGAAATACCTTAAGGAGTTGAGAAGCCGTTTTGACAGCTGGATGCTTGCCATTGCATCTTACAACTGCGGTGAAAATCAGGTGAACCAGGCAAGGAAAAGCCAGAAAGTTGAAAATTATTTCAAATTAAATCTGCCGCCTGAAACAGAACGCTACGTGTTCCGTATTGCTGCCATCAAGATGATTCTGGAAGATCCTGGAAAATTCGGCTACAAAATTGATGCAGAAAGAAAATACAAACCGCTGGACTACAGAACGGTCAATGTGAATATTTCAGGGCGTTTTTATATCACGGATCTGATGGCGGTTGCGGATATCAACTACAGGATGTTTCGAGAACTCAATCCCAAAATTCTGAGTTCCACGCTACCTCAGGGGCGATACAGCGTCCATGTTCCCCCAGAAAGTAAGGACGATTTCATAGAGGCCCTTGAAAAGCTGAGCGATCCGGATTTCAGGTCAAAACATGGTTATGACAAGCGGTTTGTTGTGGTAAAAGAAGGAGATGTGCTGTACACCATCTCCTGGCGGACGGGGGTGTCCGTTGGGACAATTATGCGTTTGAATAATCTGAAAAATGCCAATATTTCACCGGGTCAGCGGTTGCTGATCAGAGAATAGCCGCAGCAGAACGCAGAGACAGGGTGATGAGGGTTCCGTGGTCCTGTGGGTGCTCGTTTTCGTCTTTGGAAGTGATGTCGATGGTTCCACCGTATTCCGTTACGAATTTTTTAACCAGGGGCATGCCGAATCCCGTCCCTTTTTCTCCCATGGTTCCGAAACGGGTGTTCCTTCTGTCAATGGCGTATATTTTGTTTTTCAGATCATTGGGTATACCCATGCCTTTGTCAGATATGGTAATCAGAATCTTACCGTTCTTTTTCTGACTGGAGACTGTGATGACGGAATCGGGGTAAGAGAACTTGATGGCATTGGTCAGAAGGTTGTTCAGTACAGAATTGATCAAAGAAACTTTTTCTGCAAGAACGTATGTATTTTCTTCTAAAGAGACAACGGCTTTGATATTTTTACGGGTCAGCTGGTATTGAAGGGTTTCAATGGACTCGTTAACGGCTTTTGTCACATTCACAGGGATGAGGTTGAATACCGATTTTTTCTCTGCAATGGCTCTTAACTCTCTGACAAGCCCTATGATTTCATATTGCCTTCTCACATAGGACAGAATTAGATGCTTGTTCTGGTCAAGATATGCTGGGTCGTATTCGGACAGTTCGAAGCTGGATATCACGGCGCCCAGGGGATTGGATAAATCATGGCAAAGGATTTGTACCATTTCCCGAAGTTCATTCCGTTGTCTTATAACGGTTTCCTGGCTGAATTTGAGTTTGAGATGGATTTCGACTCTGGCAACCAGTTCATTAGAACTGAAGGGCTTTGTGATGTAATCAACAGCCCCGAGCTCGAATCCTTTCATGATATCGTCGATATGGCTTTTGGCTGTGAGAAATATGATGGGTATATTTGCTGTGGCCGGACTTTCTTTCAGTTTCTGGCATGCCTCAAATCCATCCATTTCCGGCATCATGATGTCAAGCAGAATGAGGTCGGGGATGTCTGTTTTTACTGTTTCAAGAGCATGGAGTCCGTTTTTTGCCACAAGAACATTAAAGCCTCTCATGGTCATCACAGCCTTGAGAAGCTGAACGTTGTTAGGGTTATCATCAACGATGAGTATGGTTGCTTTGCTGATTTTTCCCTCTGCAGAAATTAGTGGGTTCAATTTTTACTCTGATGGGTGAATGGGTTGAAAGATTTAATCACTATCCAGGATAACCATTTGCCATTCAAAGAGAATCTGCCGTCAAAAGTATATCTGTTTTGAAGTTTGAATTACAGAATCAATCAAAAAAACTGAGAAGAAAAAACATTATGACGGATTTTTTATTTTCATAAACTTAACATATGCGGAATGATGCGGCAAGGATATTCATTTACTCTTTACCTGATCCAAAGATATTTCTTGACAGCTTATTCATGACCCTTATTGTTTAATGACAAGCATATTAAAATGAAAAAAAGGAGTTATTCAAGTGAAAGTTGTTTTTCCGACAGAAGTGAATATTGGTATGGACAGTGTCGTATTTGAACATTTTGGTTCAGCGAACTTTTTTATTCTTGTGGACAGTGAGACAGAGAACATGGAAGTCATTCTGAATCAGGATCTCAATCATCAACACGGTCAATGCCAACCGATGAAAGCCATTGGTGGCAGGGAAATAGATGCTGTGGTGGTGGGAGGCATCGGAGGAACGGCGATGACGAAATTGAAGAAGGGCGGGAAAACCGTATTCAAGGCTGTTGCGGGCAGCGTAAAAGATAATCTTGAGTTGCTCAAAGCAGGAAAACTCACGGAATTCATGCCTTTTGATATTTGTGGCGGGCATGGGCATGGCGGGGAATGCAGCCATCATTGATAGATGAGACTTACATGTACTTTCATCGATTCAAGGCTTTGGGCCATTTGATATGTTATTGATTGTGATTTTTCCATGGCTGTTAATGGAAAGATTTGTTTCTGGAAAATCCTGTGACGTAAGCTCAATCACTTCGCTAACAGCCCGATTTTTCGGATCGATGGAAGGGCCTTTTTTAGGTTTCTGATAAACAGATATCAGAGAGCCTTCAATAAATTTGCCTTCAGTGTCAGTTTTTATGCGTAGAATGGGGGCGATACCGTTATGGCTTTTCAGGTTGAAACGGCCATAGGTGCAAAAATTTCCCAAACTGTACGCGATAAGTCTTCCCTTGTAAAGCTCCATGGCCCTGGTAACATGGGGGCCATGCCCGAGAATGACATCTGCACCAGCATCCACCATTTTATGGGCAAATGCATAAACGTTTCCACGGTCTTCTTCGTAAAAGATTTCCGTTTGACGTGTCACATTTCTGTTTTTTTCTCCTTCAGCACCGGCATGGACGGATACAATGACGATGTCACACATTCCGTTCAGCAGTTCGACAATGCGCTGTGCATTATCCATGTCCCGGAGATCGGGTGCGGCTTGATTGGGCGAAAAGGCGCAAAATCCGATCATTGTTCCGTTCAGCTCAAAAATTGTGTTGGGTTGTGTGTGGATTCCTGCAAAATGTATCCCTTCCCTGGAAAGGACTCTGCTCGTGCTTTCAATACCGTCTTTGCCAAAATCACCGATGTGGTTGTTCGCGATACTCATCAGATTGAATCCGGCATTTACAAGGTGGTCGACGTAATGTTCAGGCATTTTGAATGCATAGCATGTTTCAGGATTTTTGCATTTTTTGATGCAATCCCCCTTATTGAGCAGACAACCTTCGAGATTTCCAAAAACAATATCCGAATTTTTCAGACAGGGCAGAACATCATGAAAAAGTGAAGCTCCGTCATCTTCCGGGAGCCAGTCCTCTGATGGGAAATGACTGCCCATCATGATGTCTCCCACTGCTGTTATGACCATCTCTTTTTTTGGGGGCTCTGCTGAACAACGATGGGTATATGCAAATAATAATGCTGCACCAAGTAGAAAGTATAAAGATACGTTCGGGAAATGCTTTTTTGTGAAGAATGCGAAGAACATGTTAAACCCCGTGCCCCGAATGTCAGATAGTTTCGAATTAACGGGAGTCAGAATACATAAATCACAGGGTGATCACAAGGTGATTTTTTCGTTTTCCTCCTGAATAAACTGGCGTTCGTTTTCGCCGTATTTCATATAGTCATCGTTGCGCATGGCTTCTTGAAAAGCGTGGGCCGTTATTTTAACGATATGGTATAGATTCTCTCGATTTGTAGCTCCAGTGGTATATGGGTAATTCCTGAAGGTTATTACATTGCCAAAAAGCGCGGTGAAAAAAGCATGGGAATAAAAACCCTTGTTGATGTTAGGCGCTGATTTGGAAAGAGACGATTCAAGCATGTTGAGAAACAGTTCCTGAATGAAATTGAATTTTTCAAGAGTATCAGGCTTTTTCTCTCCTTTAATCATGAAGTGACTCATCATCATAAAAATATCTTCATTATCAATTAAGAAATCGACGATGCTGATCGAAATGTCTTCAAGAGACAGTTTTCCTGTCCAGAGTTTTGTTCGAATGGCCATCATTTCTGTTTTTAAAATGGCCACAAAAAGATCGTCCTGACTGGGGAAGTACTGATACAGAGAAGCAACGGATATTCCGGCTTCGTTTGCAATATCTCTCATACCGATATCATGAAAGGAACACTTCTTATAAAGAATTTTCGCAGCACTAATGATCAGTCTGCGGCGGACTTCCCTTTCATCTTCCTTGAGTTGTTTGAGTATGGATTTTGCCATGGTGACTTAACTTCTCCCTCGTTGTATTCATCTTTATCTTTTCGGAAACCTGTATGTGCGTAAGTTGAATTAGGTTATTTACCGTATGTAAAGATTTAACATTTGTAAAAAAGATACAAGCTGTTAGTGACCTTGTCAACAGTGTTTATTTCATAACATGATGAATAATTGGTTTTATTGTTTGCCAGTCTTGATGATATTCACAAGAATCATGTCTGAGTAGATATATTGCAGATGAATACCACAATTTTTCATGAATAATGCTAATCAGAACAATGTATGAACGCTCTATAACAGGACATGGGATAATTGTCTATATTAGATTTAAACAAATATTCATATTGGTTAAACAAATATTATGATCCAATGATAGGGTTGTACCGTTTTATGGGAATGAATGACCCTATCATATTGACATCCTAACTTGGGTTGATTATTTTTTCGACGCTGGTATGTTCTGTCAATCTTTACGATTATTCGTTTCACAAATAATACTTCAAATTCGAGGGCGGTTTCATGGAAGAATTGAAAAACAGGGTCGAAGAAAAACATGTGCTGATCAACCAAATTCGAAATGAGATTGGAAAAGTTCTCGTAGGCCAGAGAGATCTTGTGGACGGTCTGCTAACCGGTTTGTTCACCAAAGGTCATATTTTAATTGAAGGTGTTCCAGGTCTTGCCAAAACAAGCGCTGTAAAAGCCTTGTCCGACACCATAGAGGCTGATTTTAAACGGATTCAGTTCACCCCCGATCTTCTTCCGGCAGACCTTGTTGGAACAGAAATTTACAGACCGAAAACAGGGGATTTCGCCATAAAAAAAGGGCCGTTGTTCCACAATATCATTCTTGCTGACGAGATCAACAGGGCTCCCTCCAAAGTTCAGTCAGCTCTTCTTGAAGCCATGCAGGAGCGGCAGGTTACTATTGGCGATACGACCTTTCAGCTTCCCGATCCCTTTCTTGTCCTTGCCACCCAGAACCCTATTGAGCAGGAAGGCACATATCCCCTGCCCGAAGCCCAGGTCGACCGTTTCATGCTCAAGCTTAAAGTGGATTACCCGGATAAGCATGAGGAAAAAGAGATTCTCAAGCGGGTGGGTTTCGAAGATGGAGATGTGGTAAAACCTGTGATTAACAAGAAGGAACTGGATGACATAACGCGGCTGATCAAAGAGATCTATGTGGATGATAAACTAAAGGACTACATGGTGGATCTGGTGTTTGCCACAAGAAACCCGAAGGAATACGCCAAGGATATCGCTCAGTATATCCAGTTCGGTGGATCGCCCAGAGCCACCATCTGTCTCAGTCTTGCAGCGAGAGTCCGGGCGTTCCTGAACGAAAGAACCTATGTGACACCCCAGGATATTAAAACGGTGGGGCCGGATGTTCTCCGTCATCGGATCATTCTGACCTATGAAGCCGAAGCCGAGGATATCACTACGGATCAAATCATCAGTCAGGTATTTGAGTCGGTGAGAGTACCGTGAAAAAATGAACGTCCAACGTCGAATAAAGGATCGGGTCAATTTTTATAATTGAACTCGGAACTGTAGGGGCGGGTTCCAAACCCGCCCGGTGAACCGCCATTAATTAGAACAAAGCGAATATACCATGCTTTCACCTGAAGCGATAAAGAAGATAAAAAAAATCCATATTAGGAGCCGCCGTCAGGTGGATACCATGATGGCGGGTCAATATAAATCCGTGTTCCGTGGTACGGGTATGGAGTTCGAAGAAGTCCGGGAATACTCGCCTGGTGATGAAGTGAAGAACATCGACTGGAAGGTGTCGGCCAGAATGGGAGAACCCTTCATCAAGCTTTTCAGAGAAGAGCGGGAAATAGTGGTCATGCTTCTTGTGGATATGAGCGATTCGGGTAAATTCGGAACCACAGGACGGATGAAAAGGGAAACGGCGGCGGAAATTGCTTCGATTCTTGCTTTTAATGCTATCCGTAACAACGACAAAGTGGGGGTGATTCTCTTTACAGACAGGGTTGAAAAATATATCCCTCCCAAAAAAGGCTCGGCCCATATCTGGCGGGTGATCAAGGAAATCTTCACCTTCCGGCCCGAGCATGTTCGAACGGACATCGGCCAGGCCATCCGATTTTTAGGACATGTCAGCAGAAAACGTACGGTGAGTTTTGTCATATCCGACTTTCTTGATGAAGGTTATGAAAAGAACATGAAAATTGCATCGAAACGGCATGAGATGATCACGGTGCTGCTTTCCGATCCACAGGATTTTGAACTGCCTGAACGCGGAATAGTTCTGGCCAGAGATTTTGAATCAGGTGAAAGTTTTTATATAGATGCCTCTGACAGATTGTCCAGAAAACGATACACGGAAGCCAAACGAAAAGAATACACAGAGTCTCTTGAAACCATTCGAAGGGCAGGGCTTGACTGCATCGAACTTGATACCCGGTCTTCTGTTGCGGACGCTCTTGTCCGGTATTTCAGATACAGGGAAAGGAAGGCCTCTAAATGAGATTAAAACGGCAATGGTTGATGATAATTTCCATAGGCTTGCTGTTTTTCGAAGCTGCTTTTGTATTTGCTGAAACGGCCTCATCTCCCGATGCGGCAAACCCTTCGGTTGTTTCGGATCAATCAGGCTCAAATTCTCCGGTCATGAATACACCTCAAGGGCCAGGCCAGAATGATGCCATGACCGACATTATTGATATCAAACCCATTGAAAAGATCGGTTACGACACGCGTATTATCCGTTATATACTTTATGCCATTTTAGCGTTGGTTCTTTTGATTCTTATAGTCTATCTTCTGGATCGCTTTCTAATTCAAAGAAAGAAAGGGAAAACCGAAACGACAGTTGTTCTGCCTCCTGACCAAATTGCCATAAAGAATCTGAACGAGCTGGACGCCATGTCAGATCTGGATGAAAAGGAGGTTTATTTCCGTTTGACGGCCATTGTCAGGACGTATATCAAAGGACGTTTTTCTCTGGATGCTCCGGAAATGACAACAGAGGAACTGCTGCCGAAAATTCCGTCCATCCCTATTGATAAAACACTTTCTGTGGGGCTCAAGGAACTTTTAAATTCAACAGATCCGGTGAAATTTGCTGGCGTTTTGGCAGGCCAGGCGAAGATACGGGAAAATATGGATTTCGCAAAACGTTTTGTTGAAATGACCCGGATCGTACTCGAAGACAAAGAAAAGGAAAATGTGGCATAGCTTATGTTCAGATTCGCTTCACCTCTCTATCTGTGCTTTCTGCTTCTGATTCCTGTTCTTGTTTATATCAGGAGAAAGAGGCTTTACCATCCGTCGCTTTTTCTTTCTCGAATCAGCCGGGTTAAAGGGATAACAGGCTCTTTATTTGTTCAGACTCTGCCGGTGGTTTCGTTTTTGAAATACGTTGCTCTTGTTCTGATGATCATGGCTCTTGCAAGACCTCAGTGGGGAACTCAACGGAAAAATGTTGAAACGGAAGGCGTTAATATTATCCTGGCTGTGGATGTTTCAGGAAGTATGTCAGCCCTTGATTTCAAGCGTGACGGAAAAATTGTGGACCGGCTTGAAGCCATCAAAGGCGTTGTCAGGGATTTTATTGCAAAACGTGAAAACGACAGAATCGGACTTGTTGTTTTTGGAACAAACGCCTTTACACAGCTTCCGTTGACCAGGGATTACAATACGATCTCGTTTGTTCTGGACAAGCTTCAAATCGGTTCAGCCGGAGAAAGTACGGCTGTTGGTGATGCCATCGGTATATCACTGAAACGTCTTGAAGACATCAAAAGCAAATCCAACGTGATCATTTTGCTTACCGACGGTGAAAGCAATGCAGGTGAACTTACACCGGATATTGCCGCCGACATTGCAGCTCAGAAGAAAGTGAAAGTCTACACTATTGGTGTCGGAAGCAGGGGCAGGGCGCCTTACAGAGTCCATGATCCCATATTCGGAGACCGCTACATATACCAGGAAGTCACCATTGATGAAGAGGCCCTTAAGAACGTGGCTGAAAAGACAGGTGGTATGTACTTCAGAGCTGAGAACACAAAAGGTCTGGCCGATATTTATTCAACCATAGACAAGCTTGAAAAGACAAAAGTCGATGTCACCCTGTATTTCGAGTACAGGGAATTTTACCCCCAACTTCTCGTTCCGGCACTATTGCTGCTTCTTTTTGGGGTGCTTCTTGAAAACACAAGGTATTTGAGGATTCCATGACTTTTGCACGAAGTGAAATGCTTTTTTTTATATGGGTCGTTCCCCTTGCCTTTCTGATCTGTTATCAGGGCATGAGGCGGAGGAGACGAATTCTTTTGAATTACAGTTCGAAAGATGAACTGGCTGTCCTTACTCCCAGGGTTTCTGTTAAAAGGAGATGGACCAAATATTTTATGCTTATATTTGTCTTTTTTCTAATCACCATTGCCCTTGCTGGACCTCAGTACGGATACAAATGGCAGAAAGTTGAACGGAAAGGTGTGGATCTTTTCATCGCCATCGACTGTTCAAAAAGCATGCTGGCTGATGATATCAAACCCTCACGACTGGAACGGGCCAAACGAGAAGTGACCGATCTTCTTTCCATGCTGGAAGGTGACAGGGCCGGGCTGGTGGCTTTTGCCGGGACAGCTTTTATCCAGTGCCCTTTGACTCTTGATTATCAGGCATTTCACATTTTCATGAATGCCCTTGGGCCAGATTATATTCCTGTTGGTGGTACAGATATTAACGGTGCGATCCTCGAAGCCCTCAAAGGGTTTTCAGAAAAGGATGATACGGACAAAGCCATCATTCTTATCACCGATGGTGAAAGCACCATGACTGACGCCAAAGAGGCCGTGGACGAAGCGAAAAAACGAGGCGTGAAAGTGTTCTGCATCGGTGTTGGAACCGAAGAGGGAATTCCTGTTCCGGACACTCAGGGTGGTTTTATCAAAGACGATCAGGGAAAAATCGTTATGACTCGGATGGATGAAACGGCACTTGAAAACATATCAGCCCAAACAAGTGGCACTTATGTCCGTTCCGTTGCAGGAGATATGGATCTTGACAGGATCTATACCCGGGAAATTAGGCGAGACATGAAACAGAAAACATTGACAAGTGGCAGACAGAAAGTGTGGGAAGACCGTTTCCAGTGGTTTTTACTTCCTGCCGTCCTGTTTATGTTTGGATCGATAGGTCTCCGTTCTGTTGAAACCAGCCGTCAAGAAAGAAGGAAAGCAAGATGAAACATCATTTCTGGCGCTCGTCGGTTCTTTTCTTATTTGCCTCTTTGTTTTTTTGGGGTCATGCCTATGGTGAAAGTCTATATTCTCTTGGAAAACAGGCATCTGAAGCTTATGAAAAGGGGGATTACGGCAAAGCACTGAGTCTTTATATCAAAGCCCAGCTCGAATCCCCTGAAAAATCTGAAATCAGCTACAATCTCGGGAACGCGCAGTACAAAAACGGTGATTACGATGCGGCTCTTGCCCATTATAATGCTTCGCTAAAAACAACTGACAAGGATTTGAAAGAAAAAATCCGTTACAATATGGGGAATTCATATTTCCGAAAAAACGAGTATGACAAAGCCATCAAAGAGTACGAAGAAGCCTTGAAACTGAATCCAGCTGACTCGGATGCAAAAAAAAACATCGAATTCGTGAAAAAAGCCAAGGAACAGAAGAAGCAGGAACAGGATTCGAAAGATAAGGATAACAAGGACAAAGATAATAAAGACAACAAAGATAAGCAGAACGATAAAAATCAGGACAAGAACAACGATAAGGATAAAGACAAAAACAAGGAAGACCAGAGCAAGTCGGATGATAAAAAAGATGATAAACAGAAAAATGACAAAGAATCATCCGGCAATTCTGATGATAATAATAAAGAAAATAAAAAAGATCAACCCGATTCTTCCGATAAAAATAAGAATGGGAAATCAGGAAATCCTGATGAGAATAAGGACTCTGGGCAAGATGGGAACGATAAGCGCCCGACAGGTGGAAAAGATCCTAAAGCAGGGAAAGCAGGCGATGATAATATCCAGGCTGAAAACATGTTGAACAGGTTGAAAGACAATCCGGGGAAAGCCCTTATTCCCGATTACCGACCAAGACAGGTGGAAAAGGACTGGTAAACCATGATGAAAAAAATCATGATCGGCATAATAATGATGGTGTTCATTCCAAGTCTGGCTCTTGCCTTGTCTGTGAAAGCCCGTGTGGATAAAAACCGCATGACAGCCGACGACAGTCTGACTCTCACGGTATCTGTCAATGACGGGAATGCGGAAATCGATACGTCCTTGATCCGTGATTTTCAGATTGTCTCTCAAAGCACCGGTTCCAATTTCCAGTGGATTAACGGGAAATCAAGTTCCGAGTACACCCACAACTATATCTTAACCCCTATAAAACAAGGCCGACTTGTTATTCCGGCCCTGCCTGTGAATTATAAGGGGAGTACGATTTACACGGAAAAAATTGATGTTGTTGTGGACAACAAGCCGGTGTCCCAGGGTTTGAATACCGATTCGGATATATTCGTCAGAGCCACGGTGAACGATGACTCGCCTTATCCGGGCCAGCAGATCGTCTACACGTTCACTCTTTACTATGCGGTCCAGATTAGCAGTCCGTCCCTCAAACTTCCTGAATTCAAGAATTTTTCTGTCAAGGAAAATGAAAAGGACAACCAGCTATCCACTCTGATCAACGGGCGTGAATACCAGGTCATTGAGCGGAATATGATTCTCGACCCTTTAAAACCTGGGACGGTTCTTATTCCGCCGTCTTCTCTTACCTGCCAGGTCGCCGTTGCTAACAGCAACAGAAGAAGGTCCAATGCCCCCTTTGATTCCTTTTTCAATGATCCGTTTTTCGGCAGAGCGGCCCTTTCTAAAAAGACGTTAAGGACAAATCCTTTGACCGTCAGGGTGCTTCCTCTCCCCAAAAATCCCTATCCCGTTTCATTTTCAGGGCTTGTGGGACGATTTGATCTCAGGGCTGATCTGGAGTCGGATAAAATTAATGCAGGAGATTCTACAACCCTGACCTTGACCGTGGAAGGCAAGGGCAACCTGACCGACGCTGTTGAACCTGTTGTGAATGTTCCATCGGGATTCAAAATGTATAAGGATACACCCAAGGAGGATATTACCCTTGATAAGGAGGGTTACAGCGGAAAGAAAACGTTCAGCTTAGCCCTTGTGGGAGTGGAAGCTGGTTCTTACACCATCTCGCCGGTTTCTATCACGTATTTTGATGTGGAACAGGGTGTTTATCGTGTTCTTTCCACCAGACCATTAAACATTACCGTAAATCCTTCTCCAAATGGAACAGCAGCCCAGATTCCAGCAGTAAAAGATAACACTCCTTTGAAGACACCGGGTCAGATCAAGAAAAAAGTAGAATACACCGGCCATGACATTCTTCCATTAAAAGAGTCACTTGACGGTGCACGAAATCGTTTCAATTTATCGTTTATTGGTTTCACTCTCTGCCTTGCCATTCCTCTGGCGTTTCTTGGAATGATGAAAGCTGTCGTCCTTTATTCGGGAAGAGGAAAAACTGTATCTGCCATGATGACTGAACGGGCTGAAAAATCTTTGAAACAGGCAGGGCAGAAAGGGATTGGTGATGGAGAATTCCTATCCTTGATTTATCTCGCCTTTGTCAGCATCGTTTTCGCGAAGAACGGAACCACAGGAGAAACCCTCACTAAGCGGGAAGTGAGATCCATTCTTGAGTCTAAGGGTTGTGACGCTTCTGTCATCGATGATGCCGAGACGTTGCTCGACCGTATCGAATCCGGTCGATTTGCAGGCAGATCAATGAACGAGGCCGTGCGGCAGAATCTTCTTGAGGACACCCGGACCATGATGAGGAGGATCGGATAATGGGACAGAATTATGTAGCCAGATCAATGTGCCTGTTGGCGATAAATATTTTCATGGTGGCGATTTTTTTAAGCCCGGTCATCGTCCACGCAGCAGGAGCTGAAAATGATTACCTTGAAGCGTCAAGAATGTATAATCAGGGAGATTTCGAAGGTGCGGCCACTCTGTTTGAGAGCATCGCAGCACACCATGTGGTGAGCGGCGATCTTTACTATAACATTGGAAACGCTTATTTCAAAAAAGACGATGTGGGTAAGAGCATTCTATGGTATGAGCGGGCTCTGAAACTTATTCCCGGAGATCCCGATCTTCTTTTTAACCACAACTTCGTCAGTGGGCTGGTTGTGGATAAAGCAGAAATCAAATCCAATCCTTTGATGGATGTACTGTTTTTCTGGAAAAAAAAGATAGCAACCAGAACCATCTCCTTTTTTGCTGTTTCATTGTTTGTTCTTTTCATCCTTTCCTCAGCTATTCGTTCTATTAAACCCGTCCGCTGGTTAAAATATCCTGAAAGAATTATACTCGGTTTTTCTTTGATATTCATCATTTCGGCCTTTAATGATTACTACAGAGACCGGTTTGAAAAAACAGCCGTGGTGATTTCAGATACCGTTCCGGTCAGATCAGGTTTGAGCCAGGATACCACAGAGTTATTCCGCCTCCATGAAGGGACCAAGGTCAATGTTGACGAAGAGCTGCGAGGCTACGTGAAAATAAGATTTTCTGTAGATAAAATCGGCTGGGTGGAGAAGAAAGATATTGAAATGATTTAGGTTGCGTTCATGGTTTATAATTGGGGTATCCATGTGAAAGGCGCCTGGGGCCAGCAGGGAGGGCTATTTTATTGACTGAAGGCTGAGATATATACCAGGTTGAAATCTTGTTTGATGACATGATAGATTTGATTGCCGTATGGGAGGTTTTAAACCTGCCCTGACAAACGAATATCGTCTTAGTTCCGGGCGGGTTTTGAACCACCCGCCCCTACAAGAAAATTTTTATGTAACGATATTGTTAAATTTAGTTCTTCAGACTGTGAATAGGTGCAGGAATTCTTCCGCCATGTCGGATGAAGTTGTTCACTCCATCGACGTTCTTTACAGCAATGATGCTTGCATGGCCCAGAAGACCACCGAAATGAGCTCTATCTCCTTCTTTTTTACCGGGAACAGGGATGAGTCTTGTGGCCGTGGTTTTTGAGTTGATCATACCTACAGCCATTTCATCAGCGATGATTCCGGCCAGGGTATCCACCGACGTATGACCCGGTATCGCCACCATGTCCAGGCCCACAGAGCAGACGCTGGTCAAGGCTTCGAGTTTTTCGATGTTCAGATAACCTTTTCGGGTTGCTTCTTCGATGTTCAGGTCTTCGCTCACTGGAATGAAAGCGCCGCTCAAGCCTCCCACATAGGAACTGGCGAAGGCGCCGCCTTTTTTAACGGCATCGTTCAGCATGGCAAGGGCTGCCGTGCTGCCAGGAACGCCTATGCTCAACAGTCCGAGGCTCTGAAATATTTCACCCACGCTGTCACCTACCGTGGGAGTTGGAGCAAGGGAAAGGTCGACCACCCCGAAAGGAATGCCAAGGTTTTCAGCCACCTCACGTCCAATAAGCTCGCCCACCCGCGTGACTTTGCAGGCTGTTCGTTTGATGATCTCTGCGATCTGCCCCAGATCGGGTCGCGCATTGCCTTCAAGCGCCCGGTCGATGGCTCTTTTAACAACACCAGGACCCGAAACGCCCACATTGATGACGGCGTCCGCTTCTCCGGTTCCGAGATAGGCCCCGGCCATAAAGGGAACATCTTCCGGGATGTTGCAGAATACACAAAGTTTAGCGCAGGCCAAACCGTCGCTGTCCTTGGTCAATTCAGCCGCTTTTTTTATGGCTTCGGCCATGCGGAGAACCGCGTCCATGTTTATTCCGGCACGTGTCGATGCCACATTTACCGATGAGCAGAGCCGTCTTGTGGATGCAAGGGCTTCGGGAATGGCTTCAATGAGGGCTCTGTCTCCATTGGCAATACCTTTTTCAACCAGAGCAGAAAAGCCGCCGATGAAATCCACATTGACCTCGTCGGCGATTTCATCAAGGGTTTTGGCAATGTCGATCATCTGCACAGCGGAAAAAGGAGCGGCAACAACGGCTATGGGACTGATGGACATTCGTTTGTTCACCACTTCAATGCCGTATTTGTCTCCCACGCGGTTGCAAACAGTGACAAGATTACGAGCAAGGGTTGTCATTTTTTTTCGGATATTTGATTTGAACACGGAAAGATCGTGGCTCGAACAATCTGCAAGATTGATTCCCAGTGTCACGGCTCTCACATCGAGATGTTCGTATTTAAGCATGTCGAGGGTTGATATGAATTCTCTGTCATTAAACATGGTTGTATTTTTCCTTATATTCGGTTCACAGCGTCAAAGATATTTTTGTGCTGTATATTCAGATCAAGTCCTATTTCTGACGCCTTCTGTCTGAGCTCGTCTGAAAAATTCTGGAAATCCAGATGAACAGGGACATCAATTTCAAAAATCATAATATTTCTGTCCGGGTTGTCACCACCTTCAAAAACAGCCTTGAGATTGGAAATATTGACACCAGAACCTGCGATGACCTTGGAAATGACAGCAACGATTCCCTGTCTGTCCGGACCGCAGGTACTTACGATGAAGGGTTCCGTGACAGGTTTGTCTTTATTGTCGTTTGCATCATCAAGATGTTTGATGTTGATTTGTAGGCTCTGTTCAGCAAGCTCATTGTCCATGGATTTCTGAAGCTCATTCATTGTGAGGCCAGATGGCATGCCCACCAGGCAGATCCCGGCGAATTCGGATTGCAGAGTGGTCTGGGTGATGTTTTCGATATTGCATTCGTGTTTTAATAGAATGCCTGAAACACCGGCGATGATTCCAGGTCTGTCAGGACCGATGACTGTTATTATGACTTTTTTCATTTAAACCTCGAAACGATTTGATATTTTCAATAAATTAAGATTACATGGTATCACAGCTTAGTACGAAAACCCAACTGATCTTGTAAAGATCACTTGAAAAAAAGATGGTTGCAGGAGATCCCGATTCATGAAGATTATCAGCACCCACAAAGGTATGGACTTTGACGCTCTGGCGTCGGTCATTGCAGCATCCCTTCTATATCCTGATGCAGTTACCGTAATGAGTGACAACATGAACCCCAATGTTAAAGCCTTTCTGTCCCTGCACAAAGAGTTGTTTCATATCATAGCTCCTGGAGATATCAACCTTTCCGATGTAAAAACTCTCATTGTGGTGGATGCCTGTAATTGGAACAGACTCGATGGAATAGGTAAACTCAAGGAAAGAAAAGATCTGGAAATCATCATCTGGGATCACCATGTGGGCGGTGATATTCATGCCACATGGAAATGCCAGGAACACAAAGGGGCAGCAGTCACTCTTATAACCAGAAAATTGATTGAAAAAAATATTAATTTATCACCCATTATTGCAACACTTCTGCTTATGGGTATTTATGAAGACACAGGCAATCTGACTTTTTCGTCAACCACGGCAGAAGACGCATCTACTTGCGCCTATCTCCTTGATCGGAAAGCTGACCTCACGGTGCTTAATTCTTTTTTGCGTCCAGCCTACGGTGAAAAGCAGAAAAATATTTTATTTGAAATGATGGGCACCACGGTAAGGAGAAAGATAAGGGGGTACAAGCTTGCCTTTTGCCAGGTTAAACTTGACAGTCATATAGGTAACCTGTCCGTGGTTGTAAGCATGTACAGGGATCTCGAAAATGTGGATGGGGCTTTTGGAATTTTCCATGAAGAAAAGAAAAATAAGTGCATCATCATCGGACGCAGTTCCCACGAAAGCCTTGATATAGGCAAACTGATGAGAAATCTGGGCGGTGGTGGGCATCCTGGAGCAGGATCAGCGATGGTCCAATCCGAATTTCTCAATCCCGAAGCTGTCATTGAAATGATAACTGAACTGATCGATGGGCATCAACGGTCATCTGTCCAGTTGAGTGATCTTATGTCCTATCCTGTGCATACTGTATCTTCTGATATGACCATGGAAGAAGTGGCCCAATTACTTCGCCAAAGAGGCTTTTCAGGCCTACCTGTGGTGGAAGAAGGCAGAATTGTGGGTGTTATTTCACGCAGGGATTTCAGAAAAATGAGAAAAGAAGCCCACATGAAATCACCGGTTAAAGCTTATATGAGCAAGGAGATCATCACCATTGATTCTGGAAAGAGCCCCCTTGAAGCGGTAAGGCTGATGATCAAACATGATATAGGCAGGGTTCCTGTTATTCAACAAAATGAAATAATTGGCATTCTGACTCGGACGGATGCCATGCGCTATTATTATAACTTATTGCCGGATTAGTAAATTGTCGTACATGGAGGAAGGCTGGAAACCTTTATTGATAGACGTTTTTAAGCATTTTCTTTGACTTTTCATAGTATGTATATTAACTGATTGATCGTTATTATCATTTCTTTACCAGCCCATTCTATAGATTTGAACGTTTGCTGTTGTTAAACAACGGAGGATTGTTTATGAAATGCCCTGAGTGCGGTTTTGAATACCTTGACGGTGATGAGGAATGTCTCGCATGTGGGGTTCATCTCGCGTCTGCCGCTGAAAACAAGGAAAAAGAACGGATCAGGGCTGTCGAAGCCAATGAAAGAAAAGAGCGTTACGATATTGAATTAAAGAAAGAACTCGGGCTTATCCCCGCTGATGATGATGACGCAGTGGAGCCAGGTCAAGGGAAAACACTTCAAGATGTGTTCAAGAAAAAACCATCCTGTCCAAAATGCGGTGCTGAGAGACATCCAGAGGCTTTAGAATGCATTCGTTGTGGCGTGATTTTTGACAAATACAAATTCGGATCTAACGGTTTTAAGACGGAAAGAACTTCTACCCCACTTAAAACAGAGGCTTCGCCTGTTGTACCACCACCTCAATGGACTGATCGAGAAGATGACAAAACGGATGAAATTGATCTTGCCAGGCTGGATCAGCTGCTGACGGAAAGCAATCCAGAAACGTTTGATGGAATAGATCAACCCCTTGAGATGGAATCCAGATTATCTACAGACACGTCAGGCCCTGTTATCGAAATTCCAGCCACAATGACAATGTCGAATCAAACAAGAGATGTTCAGGGACCTGATGTGCAGCCTGATTCGCTTGACAACAAGAAAGCGGCTGAAAAAACTTCGAATAAAGTTGACGGTGCTCCAAGATTTAAAATACGAACCCCCCAGAAATCAGAAACCACATGGGAGATTTATCAAAGAAAAGCCAAAGCCCGCATTGACTCATTCGCGACCGGAGTGAAATCAATGTGGAACTCATTTGAATCTCACTGTGGTGGAAGAGTAAAAGCGTTAAGGAACGTGGGCATCCTTACGTTTGTTCTTTTTCTTATTGTTTCTTCCCCAATGATTTATTCTTTTTCAATTGATGTCATCAGCGGATTTCAGGTAAAAGCTGAACAGAAAAGGCAGAAAGAAGTTCAGCTCAATTTTTTCAGCCATCGAGACGATATCACAAACCGTATTACAAAAAACATCACAGAAAGACAGCTTGATTCTGCTGAAAAAGAGATTGCTGCATTGGATATTCCTGCTTTGAAAAACGAACTGCGTCCGTTGAAGAATTATCTTTCTGAAATTCGCATTTCAGAAGAAGCAGACAGAATTCCAGAGAGTAATTATGATAAGAAATTCGAGGCATATTCGCAACTTGTCGAATTGAATTTTCAAAATGAAACATACAGATCAAAGAGGGAAGAATACAGACTGAAATTTGCTGACAACGAGTATATCAAAGCTATAGGGTATTACAACAAAGGCAAAAAAGATCCAAATTTACTAGATAAATCCATAAAAACAATAAAAAAGTCAGTGGACTTGTTTCCAGACTCCAATAAATACAAGGAGTTGAAATCGACTTTAATTAAACAGAAGCTATTGTTTTACGAAGGTAACGATAAAATCGCCATGGCTGTAAGGGATGACGGCATGGGCAAAAGGCTTTTCAGTGATCAGAGAAAACTTAGCGTTTGGCTTGTGAATAAAAGTCAGGAAACGGTTTATATAAACGTCCAGTATTTTACTATGGTTGGTAAGAATGGCTTAAATTATACTTACAACGATACCGGAAGCAGGCTCAGCGGAAAAATTGAACCCGGACAACAGACATGGGGAGAACTTTATTTCAGAACGTCTACGAGTCCTGCCAAACTGACGTTCAACCATCTTGTATGTGGTAAAATATCCCGAGATTTTCCATAACCCTAAAATTACTTTGAGTTGTGTTTTTTTACTTAGGGATTTTGGAAAGTATATCAAGGGCACGATCGTATTCGTTGGGATAGAGATCGCTGGGTATGACTCCTTCACCGCATGAAGAATATACCATATAAATAGCGCATGCTTCCTTGCAGGAACGACAATACCTTTCTTTAAAACGGTTGGCTATGGATTCTATTTTCATTTCATACATTAAAAAACTGCATACATCCATTAGTTCACATGCCGTTTGGAGTGTCATGTCCTATCTCCTTAGGGAAAAGTTGTACAATGTTTAAGGAATAACAGATTTCGAATAGTGTTTAAGAGGTAAGAAAGAATTATTATTTAAATTTAAGTTATGTTAAAGGTTTTTTTCATATAACGCCATATTTTTTTAACTGATGTCGTAAGGTTTTTGTGTCGACTAAACACTCAGGGAGGACAATGGATTTTAAACAATATTTAAAAAAGACTAAAAATTCTTTCATATATCTTGGTATTATTTTTATGATTGCGTTTCTGAGAGCATTATCACGCGAGAACGCTATCGCTTTTATGAAATACATAGGTGAAATTGCATTTATATTGGCATCCCATGAACGAAAAAATACAATCAAACATCTGACACTTGGATTTGGTTCAGAAAAGACGAGCGAAGAGATAGTAGCGCTTGCAAAAAATGTTTTTTTAAACTGGGCGGTGTGCATTGCCGATACAGTCAGACTTCCCATACTTGTCAAAGATGGCACAATTGACAAAATTGTCACGGTTCAGGGATTTCGCCATTTTACGGACGCCGTGAAAAGAGGGAAGGGCGTTATCATCATGACAGGGCATTTCAGCAACTGGGAGTTAATGGGAACCTGGGTTGTGCGGAAAGGGTATCCCATGAAGGTCGTTGCAAAGAAATCCTACGACCCGAGACTTGATAAGTTGATTGTGGATTATAGGAATCAGGCCGGATACGCCAATACGGCAAGAGGAAGTGCGACACGCTCCGTGGTTGACGGCTTAATGAGGGGAGAGACATTCGGCCTACTCTTTGACTTAGATACCAAAGTCAAAGGGGTGTTTGTTAATTTTTTTGGAGTACCAGCCCATACAGCGACTATTCCAGTTGTTCTGGCCTCTAAACTTAACGTTCCCATTGTCCCGTTCTTTATTAGGCTTACGCCGGATTTGAAGTATGTCATCATGTGTCTTGATGAACTTAAGATAGTGAATACGGGAGAAGAAGAACGTGATGTGGTTACCAATACTCAGATCTGTTCTGATGTATATGAAAAAATGATAAGGAAATATCCGGATCAGTGGATCTGGATGCATCGAAGGTGGAAAAAAAAACCTGAGGATTTCATCGGGAAATAACCGGGATGCAAGTGAAACGTTTCACATACAAAAGGTTATATTTGTTTTAAAATCCGGTTCAATAATTAATGAAACCCTTTAAATCAGAGATCTTTGTTATTGGATAAAACGTTATCATATGATAAATTAAAATACATTTTATCCGAGATAAGAATCAGGTTACCGGGTTCCAGTTTTATTTTAAAATTTTATGCTATTAAAGTTGGGCTATCGGTCTGCTTATTTTTGACGGATAAATGATCAGGTCATCTTCCAGGGGGATATCAAATGCGCAAACTATTTCGTGTCGCCATATGCTTGCTTGTAACCATGGCCTTGTGCCACTTTTTACCTAAAGACAGCAATTCAGGGGATTACGAAGATTATCTAAAATCACAGAAAGAGGCTTTTCAGTCGTATAAAGATGAAAGGGATGCTGAATTTATTGGTTTTTTAAAAGAACAATGGAAGGAATACAACATAAGCAAAGGCCTTGTCCGTGATGACAAACCCAAGCCCCGCTTATTACCAGTTGCTGCGCCATCATCAGCAGCCCCTGTTCTTCCTAAAAAAATGAAAATAGTGAAAAGTGTTGAGTTGCCAAAACTTAAACCGGTTGACGTAAAAAAAGACAAGATTGATGATAGACCCGTTGTAAAACCCTCTGAAATACCCTTAGTTGTCATTAAAGATAAACCAGTCGATGTCGTTGAGAAACCCTGGGGAAAACCTTCAGACCAACCAATAGAAACACCTGTTGAAAAACCAGTGATAAAGCCTTCAGTCAAGCCCTTGGATAAAGTGGTCGAATCTCCAATTAATAAACCCGATGAAAAGCCTTCAATAAAACCAGAACCGAAATTTGTCGATAAGCCGAAGCCCTCAGTTGAAAAACCATTGGAAACAGCATTGGCAAAACCGATTGGAAAGCCGGTTGATATTAAGCCTGTACTCCCGATACCCATAAAAACCGATGCAAGAAAGCCCAGTTTGAAAATTGATTTTTACATGACACCCATTGCGATATATGGGAAGTACGATTTTCCTCAGATGGACGGGGAGGCGATCAACAAAGAAATGATCGCTTCGTTCTGGGATAAAATGAGCCAGCTGGATTACGATTCCTTCATTGTTCAAGTTAAAAAATACAAAACTGACATGAAATTGAATGACTGGGGATATCATTATATTGTGTATCGTCTTGGCATGGAGCGATACCGTGGAAATAAAAACATGGCCAATCTTTTTACCTGGTATATGTCATCGAAGTCCGGTTACGAATCACGCATAGGATACAATGATACACAGGTATTTTTGTTGATGCCTTCAAAAAACAATCTATACAGCATTCCGTTCCTGACATTGAACAATAAAAAATACTATTCCTTGTTCTTTGATGACCAACCTTCAAAATTCAAGACGCTTTACACCTATCAGGGAAGCTATCCGGAAGCGAAAAAAGTTATGGATTTTGATATCAAATCCTCTCCAGAGATACCAAAAATCATGAAACAAAAAAATCTGGCTTTTGATTTGAATAAGAAAAATGTCGAAGTCAGTGCGATTTATAATAAAAATATAGTTGATTTTTTCAAGTATTACCCCCAGACCAATATCAAAGTGTATTTTGATACGTTTATGTCGCCTGATCTGGAATATGCTCTGCTCAAGTCTTTGAAGCCTATGGTTGAAGGAAAGACTGAAGCCGAAGCGGTGAACAATCTCCTGCGGTTTGTTCAGAAGGCATTCAGTTATAAAACAGATGACGGACAATTCGGACATGAAAAGTATATGCTACCGGAAGAAACGGTTTTTTATCCTTATTCGGATTGCGAAGACAGATCATTCTTTTTTGCCTATCTTGTAAGAAAACTGGTCAGGCTTGAAGTTGTTGGTCTTGATTATCCTGGGCACGTTGCAACAGGTGTCAAATTCAGCGACAATTTGCCTGGCGATTATGTTCAGGGCAACAATGCCAAATATATGGTTTGTGATCCCACGTACATCAATGCCACACTGGGAATGGCCATGCCCCAATTTAAAAACACTAAACCTGAAATCATTCAAATCAGATAGATTTTAGTCGTTGACTTTTGAACGAATATCGGAATTTATGAAGAAATGATTTTTGAGTAAAGATAAGTAGTAGGTGATACTGCAGGAGCTGAGTTTAGATTCAGGTTGCTGGAGTTGGTTATGCAAAGTTGGCTTTGCACAATATTAATCAATAAAAAGGAGATAGATGGCATGAAAAAACTTATAGTGATTATGGCTGTTCTGGCATTGGCTTGCGTGGCTGTAACTGGATGTAAAACAGCAGGCAAACCCTCTTCAAATCTTCCTGAATGGGTTTTGAATCCTCCCGAAGGCGGAATTTCAGGTATCGGTTCAGCAAAAGTAGGTCCTGCCGGTATGCAAACAGCCAGAATTGAAGCGGCTGCCAATGCTCGTGATGAAATCTCCCGTACACTTAACGTCAGAGTCAAAAATTTAATCAAAAACTTCACTGAAACCACAGGTATCGGTGATGCTCAGACTGTTGACAAAGTATTCACCAACGTATCAAAACAGGTTTCAAAAGTTGATCTTTCCGGTTCCCAGATCAAAAAAGTTTTTCTTGATGAAAAAAATAACGAGCTTCATGTTCTTGTAGCTGTCAATCCTGAAGTGGTTTCCCAGGTTTCTGATGCCATGAAACAGGCTGCTGTGACAAGTATGAAAAATGAACAAGCTCTATGGCAGAAATTCCAGGCTAAAAAAGGCCATGAAGAACTGGAAAAAGAAATTGAAAAAGAGTTTGGTGAAGCAAAGGCAGACGCCGCAGCAGACAATGATTAATTTCTAAGTTTTAAATCCGTATCAGCTGTATTTTAATATGAACATGTCAGGGTGGTGATCATACCATCCTGACTGTTTTTTTGTCGTTTCATGTGGGGGAGAGGGCCTAGTGAAAAAAATACAATATTTCATGATCACATTGGTATGTTTGATGATTGTTTCTTGCGTTACGGTTAAACCGATTAACAAACCCTCCTGGATTATGAATTCAAGTGTCTCAGGAAAGGTCACCGGAATAGGTGTCTGCGGTATGCATGTCAATGGCGTGAATGCTCAGAGATCTCTGGCAATCAAACGTGCTATCGATGAAATCGCTATGCAGCTTGGAGTCAAGGTCAACAACGTTGCCCTTGTTGGGACAAAATCGGGACCCAGCGGTGGAGGGGGGTCAGTTGAAAGTTATAGTTTTCAAACTGTCGAAGGTCAAGTGGTTAAAGCTGTTATAAAAGAAACGTGGAAGGACCCAAAAACGGAAGAAATCTACGTTTGGATGGTGACAGAATGATTCGAAATATTGTTACATTATTAATGGCATTGTTGTTTTTATCTGGTTGTTTCTTACTCGAACGGTCGGTTAATGTTACCATCGGAAAATCAGATCAAAATCTTGTTCGAGGGACATATGCCATACTGCCCTTTCAAGACAAAAGAGAATCAGGACGAACTGATCTGGGTTACAATGCCGTAGATGCCATGACCGATGCGTTTGAAACAGAGTTTATTGGGGCAGGTTTCAAGGTTGTCGATCGTCGGAATATTCAAACTGCACTTGATGAGTTGAAGTTTTCATATCAGGGAGATGTGGATCCCGATCAGCGGAAACAAATCGGAAAGCTTACCAATTCTGATGTCATGGTCATCGGTAAATTAAGAACATTTCAGAATGCGTTGTTTCAGAATACTGTTAAACCCGATAAACCATCGAAGTGTACATCCATTAGTTTTTCTGTTAAAGCAATCAATATCGAAACAGGTGAAATCGTCTGGACAGGCTCTTTTACTAAATCAACCGGCTACAAAGATGATTTTATGTATGGATGCAATTGTGATGTTTTAAAATATGCGAACAGAGCAGCAAGTGATTTCATTAAAACTATTGTAAAGAGATCACAGAATACAAACGCTGAAATAAAATAGAACTGGATTCAGTTAATACTAAAAAAGCCTTCTTTTTATTGAAGAAGGCTTTTTTAGTTTTTAAGAAAAAGGATACGTTGAAAATTTACAGCAGATTCAGGCAATAAAAAAAATATCGCATATCAATTAAAATACTGAATCAATTTGTCCGAGACTTTCTCTGAGACTTTTTTAATTGACAAATGTGTTGCTTCTTCATAGTTCAAACCTGCACCCCTATCGTTTTCCGATACCTGGCCAACCTGGCTTTTTGAATTTGAATCGTTAATATTTAATGAAACAGTCGCGCGGGCAAACTTGAATCTTGGGTTGTTGTTCTTGACTTCGTCAATTTTAACTGAGCCTGATATGGAGACATCTGATTTTGATTCGAAATCACCGATTTTAAATCCGTTGTCCGTTAGAATCTCGGCAACCTTATCTCTTAAAGCCGGGCCTTGAGATCCTGAGATATCAATATCAATCAGCATCTCGGATTTGATGTCAGCAATGGTTTGAAGGATGTTTTTTAAATCTTTTCTTTCAAACTCCGAAGCAAAACCGATAACCCTCAATCGGCTAATGGTGACTTCCCGTTCAACCCACAGGCCGAGAACTTTTTTCAGAGGAAGAAGTTTGAGTATTTTACTTCGTGCTGCGTTTGATTTGTTGATAAGAATATCAATTTCCGTATCGACTTTTTTGATGTCTCTTTCCCATTTTTCTTTTGCTTTGATTTTGTCAAGGCCCACTGTGGTGACGTATTCACTCCGTTCTTTCTGTGTCTCACCTATCTGAAGACCTTCAAGTTCAATATCCGACACTACCTGGATCTGGGATTGAAGGGACTTAGTATAAGAGTCTCCTTTTATTGAATCTGTGACCTGTTTAATTTTTGATGTCACGTCACTTGAAATCTTAGCCTGAAAGATGTTGGATAATTCGGCCTTAGCATGGATGATAGATTCGGGTTTAGAAGAGCCGTAACCTTTGGCCGTGAGAAAGCGTGACGAGCTGAAATCAATGGGTTCCTCAGCAGCAGAGACTTTGGGAGGAGGAGATGCTTTTTCAACGATTTTAGGTCGTGTTGTTTTTTTTGGAGCTACCACTGGTTCGGGTGTTTCCTCAACAATAGGTTCTTCAATGGAAGGTTTATCATCAAGTTCATTGAACGCTGATTTTGCTCTTTCGTGCTGGCTCTTTACGGTTCGTGTTTCCTTTTTTTGGACAGGGGCGCTTACACATGAAGAAAAGACGAAAAATGAGAGCAAAATGAAGATTAAATGTTTTTTCATAAATAAAAACTCCACGAGGTTTATTCAAAAGTCATTCTGGAACAGGTCGATTAAACGTACGATACACTGACAACCAAAAAAATCAATAGATGGTATCACAGAATACGATTTTTGTTTCACCTGCCTTAATTGAAACAGGTTCAAGTTCTTTTTTACCCCCATGGCAGCTTTCGACAGCTACCTTATACTGTCCTTCCGGAACAAATGTTCGAGCGATATATATTTCACCGGGAAGAGTTCTCCAAGAACGCGTATCTGCACTTTCTAAAGCGCTTGCCGCAACATTCCCTGCAATATTGGCCATGAGGCCAGCCATGGGGCCGTATTGTTTTTCCATTTCATTTGCACTGGCCTGAACGACAACCTGTTTTGCAACAGCTCTTGCAATGGCTTTTGCTGTAATTCGAACTTTTCTGTCTGCGAGGTCTTTTAAAGCAATTTGATTGATATTTTCGAAAAGGACTGATTCTTCAACATAGGTATTTTTATCTGATTGCAATAATAATTTACTGGAATGGCATGATGGGGGATTGGCGATAAAATCAGGGAAAGCTATACTGATTGGTCCAGTGGCTGTAACAATGCTGTATTTGTTTTCAACTTTGACAGGAGCTTTTCCATTAAGATGGATAAGTACGATTTTGCCCATTTTTTTTGCTGACTGATGATCCGTGCATTTAATTTTTGAAAGATTTGGGATGATGGACCGAAGTTCACTTTTTCGATCTGCCGGAACAGCCACCCTTAATAGGTCTTCAAATAGATATTTTGGAGTGATGGTACCATAGGCACCCGCATAATTTTTGAAAGCCTTGAACGATTCGTAATAGTAAATATAGGCTTCACTGTACTCCTTGTCGGCCTCTGAAAGAAGGCCGCTGATGTACCGGCCAAGTGCGTCTTCTTTGTATACGTTTTTCTTTTCATACTTGCTGTTGTATTCTGATAAAATCGTGTCAAGCCTCCTGCAGTCAGCCATGGCATCATCATATTCACCGAGTTTGATGTAAGAGAATGCGGAAAAAAGGCTGATCATGGCACGTTCGAAATCTTCACCACGGTAGGGGAGAATAAAGTCATTGGTTAAGTAGGATGCGGCTTCTTTTGTAAGACTTTTTGTCCATAGTTCCTGAGCAAGTTGATCGGCGTCTTGAAAAAAGGCAGAGGCTTCTTTGGGATTATTACATTGAAAGTTGATCATGCCAGAATCAAGCATGTGAAGCAGCAGGGCTTTGCTGCCATATGTCTCTTTTGAATTTTTCAGCAACTCAACAGAGCCTGGGCAATTCCCGGTAGACATGGCGTTTTGAAGCGATACATAGTTGAACTTCGGTGCGCAACTCGTAATGACAAAGAAAATCATTAAAATTACGGTATTTTTTTTCATGGCTCCCCCACCTGAATGTGTTACCGGAATAAAAGAGACGAGGCCAGGATGTTGAAAGGATACACCAGCCTTATCGAGATTGATTATAACAATTAAAAACCAATGCGGCTTTGTTTGATGAGTTTTTTGATCTTTTTCTCACCGATCCAAACTTTTTTGTTTTTTGAAATTTCGATGAGAGTGAGGTTGACCTGATAAAATTTGACCGATTTGCCACCATCTTTATTGATGATGCTGTTGAGCTCGCCTTTGAGCATAAAATCAGCTCCAACTTCTTCACCATCAAATTTTGCTGAATCTTCAGAAGCGTTTGATGCCTGGTCAAACCGCTCGTCTCTGATTTCATCACGTTCAGATTTGCTGGCTACAAATTCAACTTCACCGGAATTCAATAATGAACGCTCAAGATCCCGTACAAAGGTTTTAACATTGATATGCTCATGACTTCTGTTTTTTACAGCTCCGATGATGACTGTGGGGTTTTTCTGTTTGTTGGATTGCTTGAACTGTTTCAGCCACGGTCTTTCAAGCGCGTCCTGTACCATTTCTTCAGCAACAAGTCTCGAATCGGTGTCATTCCATTTATCGCCAACATCTGTTACAGAATCTGTCTCCACTCTTTGTGTGGCAATTGTTTGACATCCGGTGATAATCAAAACAGAACAAACTGCAAACAAAAAGATACCTTTTTTTGTCATGGTTAAAACGTCTCCTTCAATCGTTTGTTGTATGTGAGATAATTCAGTTTTATTTTTATCATCTTTTTTTGAAGTAATATATGGAAAAAAAGTTATAAAAATTTCATATTAATAACGAAATTATACTTAATTATTCATCATTGTCAAAAAATAATGACAGTGGCAATAAAAATTAACAATTAGTTTAAATCGAGAGTCTCCCGTACTTTGATAGCAAAATCTTTTCTTGAGAACGGTTTTTGGCTGAAACAGATACCTTCATCAAGAACGCCGTGTCCTGCTATTACATTGGTCGTATATCCAAACATAAAGAATAGTTTATGTTTAGGGTGGGTGAATAAGGTTATAATATATTCGAAACGTTAATGTCTTCAACAACAAAAGGGGTTGCATGTATACCAACGCTGCCTTTTTTTACCCAGACCCGTGCCGTGGTGGCGGTTTCTCCATTAAGTGTTACTTCGTTTGTAAGCCGTTCCACAAAGGAGATGTCCTTCAGTTTGAATTCGTAAAATGTGGGATGGGTACCAAACGGATCTGACACCAGGATGATTTTGTTCTCACGGTCCGGGTGTTTTCTCGGGCTACCGAAAAAGCAGACATGGCTTTTCCTCAGGATGGTGATGTCCTGTTTTTCGTCGAAAATTTGTATATCGTATTTTTCTTGAAGTTGTAACAAATGATCCATGGGCATTTTAAACCTCCACAAAGGCAATTCTTTTTCTGATAATTTCCTCGGCATCTTTAACGATACGCAAAATCAGATCTTTAACGCTGGGGATGTCATGGATGAGTCCCGCAACCATTCCGGCAGACCAGACGCCAGCTTCAATATCACCTGTTTCGTAAACAATCCGGCCTCGCGCACCGCTTGCAAGAGGGGCAAGATCTTCGATGGTGATATTGCCACGCGCTTCCATGGCAATGATTTCCTGGGCTACGGAGTTTTTGTAGATACGGGCAGAATTTTTAAGTGTTCTTAAAATGATGGCGCTCTGGTGTTCATCTGCGGCCACAAGAGCTTTTTTAACGTTTTCGTGAACTGGGGCTTCTTTTGTCGCAAGAAATCGGGTGCCCATGTTGATACCTTCGGCTCCAAGACAGAGCGCGGCTGCAAGACCTCGACCATCTGCGAATCCGCCTGAGGCAATGATGGGAATGGAAAGGGCGTCGGCGGCGATGGGTAGAAGGACAAGACACGGAATATCATCTTCGCCCGGATGACCGGCACATTCGAAACCATCGATGCTGGCGGCAGCACAGCCTATCTTTTGCGCTTTCAGGGCATGACGTACCGAGGTGCACTTGTGTATAACCTTGACACCGTGATCAAGAAACTTGGACATGAATTCTTCAGGACTCCGACCAGCCGTTTCGACGATTTTGATATTTTCGGACAGCATGGCATCCACGTATTCGCCATAGGGAACGGGTTTTAGCGTTGGAAGAAGCGTCAGGTTAACCGCAAAGGGTTTTCTTGTCATGGATCTGGTTCGACGAATTTCCTTTATCAGGTCGTCGGGGCTGGGTTGTGTCAGGGCTGTGAGAACCCCGAGGCCGCCAGCTTCCGAAACAGCCGAAACAAGCTCCGCTTTACTGACCCACTGCATGCCACCCTGAATCACAGGATGCTCTATACCCAGAAGTTCCGTAATCTTAGTTTTCAAATTACCCCCTCTATGCTTTGTGTTTGGATGGTTCGAATGGAAAGTTGCTGAAATTGATCGATTTGATGATGTTTATTTTTATACCACATTCGGGATTAAAACTAACAGTCAAATCATGGCGGCGATTACGAGGAAGGAATAAAAAAACAAAACCCAAGGGAGGTAGATCAGATTCTGCTCCCTTGGGTTTCAAAAAAGAGGGATCAATAACCGTCTGAGAGAGTCAAAAGAAAAGCGACAAGATCGTTCACATTGCCTTCCGTGAGATTGAGATTTCCCACAGTCTGGTCGATGTTTCTGTTTAATTCCGGTCTAAAACCGCTTCTGTTATTGATGAATGACACCATCTCATTTAACGTTGAAAAAGAACCGTTGTGCCCGTAAGGGGCAGAAAATGCGATGTTTCTCAATGTGGGCACTTTGAATTTTCCGTCCTGGCTTGGATCGGATGTCGTGACACCAAGGCCCAGATCCGGGCCAGGAAGTGGGACAAGCGGATTGGCAGGGACGCCTATATTTTTATAATGATAGTTGGTGAAGAGAGCGGATGGGGATCCGAACATGGCCTGGGAACTGTGGCATGACGAGCAGTTCGCCTGAAAAAGTGATAACCCGCGATTCTCAGCTGCTGTAAACTGGGAGCGAGCCGCATCAAATTTGGAGGTGAAAGCGGTCAATTCTTTTGATCGTTCATAGGCGGCAACCGCTCTTCCAAAATTGTCGTAGGCTGTGTCCACATTGTCAAAAGCATTGTTTCCGAAAACGCTTAAAAAAAGATTGGCGTAAGTTGAACTTTCAATCATGGCAATGATCGATTCTTTGTCAGGCATGGCCATTTCAATGGGATTGAGTGGCGGCCCCTGGGCCTGTTCGGCCAAAGGATCGCCAAGCATGGTTCCATCAGCCCGCCCATCCCAGAAAAGACCGCCGATCCATTCATCGTCATAAAGCGAAAGAAGTGGACTGAACCCCGCGTAGGCGGCTGTGGGGGCGTTTCTTCCACCCTTGCTCACACCATCGGCTCCGATGGAAACCACGCTTGTTTCAGGATTGATTGCGTTTCGTCTGTCTGCGAAGCCAGCCAGTGGATGATGGCAGACCTGGCAGGACTGGGTTCCGTTAAAGGACAGATTTTTGTCTTTGTAAAGATGACGGCCTAATAACTCGATACGAGATAAACCCACAGGCGGACCGGCCATGACAGCGCCGATAAAAAAAACCATCGGGATCAAAACGGCAAATACAATTTTTTTCATGTTGTTTTCTCCTTTGTTGTGAGTTTTCGAGATGTGTGAATGCGAAACCATAAAAATGCCGATGATCATGGGACCATGGCTGTAATACTTAATTGACAGTAACGTTCAAAAGGAACGTTCGTTACAAATTATTTTTTTATAATGTAACCTTTTTCGTTTTTCCGGTTCTATAGTTGTTAGAATGGATTAAGATGAAACGTATTTGTGAACCCAACATCAGGATGAATGGACTATGAGTAAAAACATGTCACGAAGGGCTTTTCTGAAAGGCGGAGCGGTTCTGGCCTGCGCGGCCGCAACATCAGGCCTTCCGGCTTCTGTAAAGTCATCTGACGAAGAGCCCCTTGCAACGCTCCACGATCTGCGTAAATGCATCGGCTGCGGTGAATGCGTTGAAGCGTGCAGGGAGTCGAATCAGCTCCTTTTCCCTAAACCTACCAAGCCTTTTCCAAAGATGTTTCCCAAACGGGTCAAGGCTGAGGACTGGTCGGGAAAGCAGGATGTAAATGATCGTCTCACACCGTACAACTGGCTGACCATTCAGCAGGCTGACGTCAGCACGGACAAGGGAGAACGCAAAGTTTACATTCCAAGAAGATGCATGCACTGTGTCAATCCTCCCTGTGTCAAGCTTTGCCCCTGGGGTGCGGCCCATCAGGAGAAAAACGGAATATCCGTCATCAACCCGGATTTATGTCTGGGAGGTGCAAAATGTCAGAATGTCTGTCCATGGGATATACCCCAGAGGCAGACAGGCATAGGACTTTACCTGGATATTCTTCCCACCTACGCTGGAAACGGTGTGATGTACAAGTGCAATCGCTGCTACGAAAAAGTAGCAAAAGGTGAAAATCCGGCGTGCCTTGATATATGTCCTGAAGGCGTTCAGACCATCGGTCCGCGAAAAGAAATAATCGCCAAAGCATATGAGATTTCGATGGAGATTGGCGGATATGTTTACGGCGATAAAGAGAACGGTGGGACCAACACCATTTATGTATCCCCAGTTCCCTTTGAAACGTTGAACGAGGCCATTGCCAAGGGGAAAGGCCTTCCGGACCTATCTACAAAAAAAGATGTGATGGCCGACGGAAACTCCATGACAGCAGCCCTTTTTCTTGCGCCTGTTGCAGGTGTTGTGGGAGCTGTGTCACGTTATCTGGCGACAATGAAACGAATCAATGCAACGAATGAATTGAAAATGGATGAGGGCGGGCATGAATCCTAAAATCAACACACTTATACAACGCGTTATCTTCTTCATGCTGCTCCTGTCCGGCTTTGCCCAGATGCCTATTTTCAAAAGGTATTACATTGCCGATCTCCCCGGTTTTGGATGGCTTGCTCAATACGGTGTGACTCATCTGATTCATTACGGTTTTGCCATTGTTTTCACACTTGCTGTTTTTTACCGATGGACTCTTTATTTTCTGGAGAACAGAGCTGAAAGAAAAATCACAGGAAAATGGCTGGCTCAAGCCTCAGGTGTCGTTCTTATTCTTGGTGTCATCATTTCCGGTTTTTTTCTTGTCGCGAGAAATCTTCCGGGTTATCGTTTTTCAGCGGCTGTCATCACGGGGGTTGATATTGTTCACCTGGGGCTTGTGATGATGTCTCTTTTATTTTCTCTGGGTATGATGATCTACAGACGATTTAAACAAAGCATTGCGTGAAAGGAACGATGATATGGATAGTTTGCTTACTATTTTATTGATTGTTGGCGGCTGGGTTCTTCTCCAGGCCGTGATTCTTCCCAAAATGGGCGTCAATACCTGAATGCGGGATGCCTGCCAGTTGGCAGACAAGAAAAAAAAAGATGAAAAGAAATGACAGGGATGAATGGAAACGTGGAAGATCTGGAACTGATCGATTCCATTCACAACGGAAGAACCGATCTGTTCCAGCGGCTTGTGGAAAAATACCAGAAGAGGATTTATAATTTTGGATTGAAGATATGCCCGAATCCCCAGGATGCCGAAGACATGGTCCAGGAAAGCTTTATAAATGTTTTCAGATATCTGAAGGATTTCAGGCGTGAATCGTCGTTCAAAAACTGGCTTTACCTCATCGCATCGTCCGTATGCCACAAAATGAAGAGGAAATCGAAATTCGCACCGGAGAGGGAGCTTTCTCTGGAAGAATTCATTCCTGACGATCATGATTCGGTCAAAAAAGAAATCCCGGACTGGGCTGTGGAACCTTCTGAAAGGCTTTTAAACCGAGAACTTTCGAATAAAATTCAGTCAGCTATTGCAGAGCTTCCCACAGACTACAGACTTGTTCTTGTTTTACGGGACATGGAGGGTTTTTCAACCGAAGAAACAGCAGGGATTCTCCATATTACCCCTGCTAATGTGAAAGTCCGGCTTCACAGGGCCAGGCTTTTTGTCCGCAACGTTTTAAAGGAGTACTATGAACTCGAACCTCGAAAACATCCATGATCACAGTTTGTGTATCGCCTGTTTCTCAAGGTTGTCCGAATATATCGACAAGGAACTGTGTGATGCCGTGTGCTCGGATGTTAAAAAACATCTGGAAGAGTGCACCTGCTGTTCGGCTTGTTTGACAACACTCAGGAAAACCATTGAGCTTTGCGGCTGTGTGGCAGACAAACCTGTTCCTGAAAATTTATCAGTCAGGCTGAAAGCTCTTGCACAAGAAATGTCGCAATGATTATCCCATTGTTTTGAAATGTGACGACGCCGACACATGGTTATTCAAAAGGGTTTTTTCATTATAATCGTATAGGAACGTTAAACATGCTTTTTATCGAACTGATGTTCAGTATTGTGAATAGTACACCAAGTCATCCTATCGACTTTTTTTTGAATTAATTTTAAACATCAGAATTTGTTGATTATATTAATTTGTCATTCATGGCACGAATCTTGATTAATATCCTTTCAAAACTTAAGTAAGGGGGGGCCATGGAAAAAAATACGCTGCAAAGAGAAAAAAAGAATTTTGATAAATGTACAACCATCGTTTTATGCCTGTTTATAATGACATTATCACTGCTAACGCCATCTTCATCTTATTCCTTTGGTTCATGGAACCAGGAAACAACGGCACGAGAGCTTTGCTTCTTATTTTCATTATCAACGGATTGGAAGCAGACACTTGAAATTTCAAAAAATCCAGACAAATACAGTGAAGCCAACCCTATTCTTGGAGAACATCCCGATGAAAGTAAAGTTCACACGTATTTCGCAGCCTGCGCTTTGACCCATGCATTAGTAGCGTATATGCTTCCACCCGAATACTCCAAGATCTGGCAAGTTACATGGATTGGTATTCAATCAAGTGTAACTGATAGTAATAAGGATAACGGAATTGATAAAGATATAAACATGGAGTACACCATTTCATTCAGTGTCCCGTTCTGATTCCGGGATAATACCAGGACATGACGAGAATCATTGCTGTTATGAAAAGACATAGAGATTGAAACCATTCGGGAAGTTGATGTTTCACGATAAGTGAATACAGAAATCCGAACAATGATCCTGAAAGGTAACCGAAAAGATGTGCTGTGACATCAGAGTGTTCGCTTGAACCGAGCAATCCAAGAAGAGCGAATCCGGCCCCCATGGGAAGCAAGGCCTTCATATTTATATGAAAGCCTTTTTCTTTTAAAAGACGAGTGCACCGGTAAGCTGCAAGGATACCAATGGAGCCGAATACAGCCGTTGATGAACCGATGGAGATATGTTGGCCCTGATAGAATAGGGCATTTATTGCATTGCCTGTTATTCCTGAGCATAAGATCATCAACCAGCCTAAACCAATTCCCATTATACTTATAACAGCTGTGCAGAAGAACGCGATGCCAGCCATATTTCCCAGAAGATGCATGTGATCTCCGTGGAGAAACAACGCTGTGGTGCAGCGGAATACATCGCCTTTGAGGATGAGTTCTGCTGAAGCACCAAATTTGTCAACGATGTCCTGATGATATGATGGACTGCTGATCTTGAAGTGAACAAGTAACAGGAGGATTGAAACAAAAAGACCGCTTGTTGTTCTGTTAAATTTTTCAATGAAGAGTTCCGACCGTTCTGTCGGTTTATTTTCTTCCATGTAAAGAGATACAGCGTGTAATGCTCTCTCCCTGTCGTCCTCCTCAATTACAATGTCGATTGAGTCACAGGAAATCCAGATGAATTGAAAACCAATCCCTTCGGACGCAAGCACAAGGCTCACAGTATCGGCATCTTCGGCGGTAAGATCATAAAAGACTGTGACCCTGATATGGTTTTCAGATGTACTGATCTTTAACTCCTTCAAAGCAGATGTAAACAGGAGGACGCCCAGCAGAAGGGATATATTTCCTGGTTTTGAGTTCTTTAATTTTGTACTGTGACTTGATTTTCTTTTTAAAGTTCGCCGGGTCGAGTTTTTTTCCTAAGACAGCTTCGTAAACGGAACGTAAGTCCGACCAAGTGAATGATTTATCGAGAAATTCAAAGGCGATAGGGGCATGAGAAATTTTTCCTTGAAGCCTTTTTTTAAGGTCACTCACGATTTGCCCATGATCAAATGCGAGTTTTTCGTTTCTGAAAGCCGAATCTTTTTCCACATATTGCAAGGGAAACCATCGGGTTTCTTCTGAATTTGCTGTTGACTTCAGGTTTTCAAGGTCTATCTGTGAGCGGTTGAGCAGAGAATAGTATGCGGTTGTGATAACCCGTGTCCTGGGGTCTCTGTCCACATCACCGTATGTTTTGAGCTGCTCAATATAAAGTTGGGGCAGCCCTGTTTTTTCTTTGATTTTACGTGCTGCAGCCGTATCAAGCCCTTCGTTGTCTTCCACATGAATAAACCCCCCAGGTAAAGCCCAGTGACCATTGAACGGAGAATTTTTTCGTTTGACAAGAAGAACGTTGAGACATCCGTTAATAAGGGTACAGATTACGATGTCCACTGTAACAGATGGATTCCGGTGTTTTTCTTCTTTGAGTCCGCCATCGTTTTCTAACGGCGTTTCGTTAGTCTCTGCTTTTTCTTTGAAGGGAAGCGCGTGTAATTCATCATCGTGTGAACGTTTATATTCGAATTTCGCATAGGGTGTTTTAAAATATTTTCCATAAACATCCGAATCGTCGATATGGAGTTGGATGTCGTGCTTCCGGCAGTACTCTGCCTTGGCTCTATTCCAGATCTTATTATCCATGTATGGGTTGCCGTCGATGTACGTAATTTCTGTTCCGGTATTTTTGTGATGGCTGGTGGTGGAAAAAAAATGGGTGAAGGATAAGCCCAGGATATGCCTTATTTCATGCTCCAGTTCTTCTGTATGCTCTGCTCCAGTGAGAATATGAACTTCGTGCCCGTTATCAACAAGTATCCGAGATAGTTCAGAAAATAAGTGCGGATTCGAATCCGCCACTCCGTGGACGTCTATTCCGATTTTTATCATGTTCTGTCTTTCATCTTCGAGTTTTTTCAATCACACAATCAGATTGCCCGCTGCGTCTCTAAGGGTAACAACATAAGGAGCTTCGTGTTTGTGTTTGTTGGTCAAATGGCGTAACCATACAAAACGCTGGATTTCCGTAAGAGAAGATTCGTCGATTGTGTTGTAATTCAGAAGGATATGGCGAATGGCCGGTTCCATGTCGTCATAACTGTATCCAAGTTCATCTTCGTCGGTCTGATTTTCCCAAAGGCCTGCCGATGGAATACGGTTAATCATTTTTTCGGTGATTTTCCCTTGATCACGAAAATAATTAAGGATTTTATAAACTTCGGATTTGAAAAGATGACCAATGGGGAAAATATCTGCCAGAGCGTCACCGCCTTTTGTATCGTAACCTATGAAATCTTCGGAAAGGTTTCCGGTCCCCATGACACGGACCCTGTTTTTTAGTTTTTCATTTAAATCATGGGCAAAACCATAAAGTACGCACATGCGAGTCCTTGATCTGGCGTTTCCAGCGTTAAGAATTGAAAGGACATTATCTTTTCCAGGCTCAATGACCCCTGATATTGTTCGGGTAAGTGTTCTTGCAATGTCTCCGATTTCCACCACATGGTGATTTACACCAATGTGTTCAGCATACATTGTACTCAGATTGTTGAAGGTTCGTATATCCAATTCTGAATATGGCATGCTCAAAGCATAAACATTTTCTTTTCCTAAGGCCTCTGCACTAAGAAGCATGACCAGAAAGGAATCAGCTCCACCGCTTAGCCCCACTACTGCAGTATCTACATTGTTCCTAATTTCATTTTTTATCGTTTCTATAACTGCTTCGACATTCATGACTTTCTCCTCTTATGATGGGAAAAACATAACTCAATAACAATTATTATAATGATAGTTTATGATAATACCTTTGTCAATGTTGATTAGAGTATTAAATACATAAAATAAATATTACTGCTATTAAATTTGAATAAAGGTATAATAGTTACTAATATATCGGGTTATTATTCTGATCTTTATCCAATATAATGGATATAATATCAATATTACAAAGATGTTAGTAACATCATGGATACATTATTATTAAGTTATTAATATGTTTGAAATCTCTTTATTCTTGACAGAGCATACGCCTTTTAATAATATTCGATCTAATCAATATGATAGGGGGCGTTACGTACAAAAAAAACAGCATCAATTTTTCATCATTTCAGAATTACTTTTGGACTGTTCAACAATCAAACCATAAATACAGGTCATGTGATGAATAAGGCAAAAAGTCACTCTGTTTTTGATAATTTTATCGAAGACAACAGTGTTTCTTTTCTTCCACGATGGAAAATACTGATTGTTGATGACGAAATAGATGTGCATCGGATGACGCGTCTTGTTCTTGAGGAGTTGAAATTTGAAGGCCGTTCCATTGATTTCATCAGCGCACACTCAGCTATTGAAGCAAGGGAAATCATGTATCTGAATCGGGATATAGCTATGGTATTTCTCGATGTAATTATGGAGACAGAATCAGCCGGTCTTGAACTTGTTAATTATATAAGAAATGAGCTTGGCAATCCCTCCACCCAGATTGTGCTGAGGACAGGTCACTCAACCCAAATGACTGATGAAGACTTGATAAGAGGCTATGGTATTAATGACTGTAAATCAAAACTGGAACTCACCAATGATAAACTGACATTAACCGTACTGTCATCACTAAAAGCCTTTAAACAAGTCAATGAACTTGAGCAATTAAACCGCAACTTATTGAATGAGATAGCAGATCTCAAAAAAAACAGTGACGGTGTTCAGCAGATGAATAAGGTCCTTGAACAAAATGTACAAGAAAGGACATGTGATTTATCGGCTGCCAACAGAAAGTTTGAAGATGCTGTAAAAAGGGTAAGCCTTCTTGTGGATGAAGCCGATGCGGCAAACAAGGCTAAAAGCGAATTCTTAGCAAACATGAGTCACGAAATCCGGACGCCAATGAACGGAGTTGTCGGAATGACTGAACTTCTGCTTGGGACCCAGCTCGATACGGAACAGAAAGAATATGTTCAGATTATCAGGAGCAGCAGCAAATCTTTACTGTCCATCATTAACGCTATTCTTGATTTTTCAAAAATTGAAGCGGGAAAACTTGATCTTGAAAATATTTCGTTTAATTTAAGAACACTGGTGGAAGATGTTTTTGATCTTCTCGCGTTAAAGGCCTACGAAAAAAATATCGAATTTCTGAATGTTTTCAATGAAAAGGCCCCAGTGTACATCAAGGGAGATCCTGGAAGAGTTCGCCAGATTCTCATTAATCTTCTTGGAAACGCGATTAAATTTACGGAACAAGGAGAAGTGAAATTGTCAGTTTTCCTTAACTGGGAGACCAAAGACAAAGTTTCCATACGTTTTGAGGTTTTTGATACAGGGATTGGAGTTCCTCATGATAAAAGGGAGACTATATTCCAATCGTTTTCACAGGCCGATTATTCTTCGACAAGAAAATACGAAGGAACAGGACTGGGCCTCGCCATTTCAAGACAGCTTGCTGAAATGATGGGTGGAGATATCTGTGTTGAAAGTAAACAGGGTAAGGGGTCGATATTCTATTTTACGGCTGATTTTTACAAGCAAAAACAGACAAAAAGAGAACAAGCTTCTAACATTGAAGGAATGTATCACAACAAGATTCTTGTTATTATGGGAAATGAATCCTTTAGAGTCTCCTTGGTAAAGCAACTTAACTCGTTAGGATGCCATGGAATGGAAGCGGCTACTGGATTTCAGGCTCTTGAAATGGTTAGAGACGCTCAAAAGATAAATATTCCTTTTGAAATTGTTTTTTTAGAGGTTGCATCTCCATCAATAGATAGCCTTTGTTTTATTCGAGCTCTTGAAAAAGAAGTTGAAGAAAGATTAATAAATACGAAACCTTATATTGTATTGTTGAAGTATGCAAGACAAAAAACAGAATATGATATTTCCAATGAAAAAGGAATAGACTCCTGTATCACGAAGCCAGTAAGGATATCGAAATTGATTAACATACTGGAATCGTTTAAAAACATGAATTATATTTCAAACTATAAAAAAGAAACTATAAAAAAGAAATTACCGTTATTAGACATAAAAAATCATATTGATAATAAAACATCCCGAATACTGATTGTCGAGGATAATGTTGTCAATCAGAGAGTCACAATGAAATTTGTTGAGAAAATGGGGTATAGGGCCGATATAGTCAATAACGGAGTGGAAGCGCTCGATGTTTTGAAGCGCATACCTTATGATCTTGTTCTGATGGATGTCCAGATGCCTGTTATGGATGGCCTGAACGCCACACGTTATATCCGTAATCCTGAAACGGGGGTTTTAAATACGGATGTTCCAATTCTTGCAATGACGGCCCATGCCATGGAAGACGATATGGGAAAATGCATGGATGCAGGAATGAACGGATATATTTCTAAACCTGTCACAAAAGAAAAACTTGAAGAGCGTATAAATGATATTCTTATTCAAATCCATTCCTGATAATAATGAATGGATAACTGGACTAACAATCTGACCTTATAGAGCGGGTTGGTATAGAATCTTAAAAATTTACGGGGGCTTGATGACTGAAAAATCGACTTTTTTGCAATTGAGAGAGAATGAACGTGAAAAACGTAAAACTCTTATCATCGCTGCAGCTATGAACATGTTTAAAGAAAAATCGTTCCATGATATCGGAATGAGGGATATTGCTGCTGAAGCAGGTGTTTCACCTGCATCAATCTACAGATACTTTCCAAGCAGGGACGATTTGTTTGTAGAAGCTTTGATCAGGGATATTAACAAAATTGAAAAAAGACTGAGAGCTCGGGTCGCTGAAAAAAGCAACATCGATTCTCTGGCTATTGATGTTGTGGATTATCTGATAGACAACGAAGCCACATTTCAAATGATGTGCCATTTCCTCATGCGAGGTGAGGAAAACAAGAAAGCATTTAAAAAGTTCAATGCAGTCATGCTTTACTTTACAAAAATGTTTGACGAAGTGGTTTCAAAGTCCGACGGTGCCCAAGGTCTTAGGTTTCATAGTCAAGCATTCTTTGCGTCATTGGCCGGTATTGTTATGACGTTCAGAAATTATCCCGGAAGAACACCACAAGAACGTCGAGAATATATGCATAGACTATCCCTGATGATCATGAGAGAGGGTAACAAACTCAGCTCATTTGAATCACCCAAAAAAAAATGACTTTTGACCTTTTTTAATATTTTTTTATGATAGACTTTACTTTTAATCGTTTGAACGGTATATCGTTTCAATTATAAAAAAGTATTATAACATTATTAACGGCGTTTGGTTATTCACTTCATACAGATGCTAAAATCAGTTTAAACCCATTAGAGGAGGTTCTCATGAAGAAATTGCTTGTTATAGTCGCTTGCGTTGGAGCCCTTGCACTTGCCGGTTGCGGTGGAAATGACACTCCGGAAAATTTCGGAAAAAATTATATTCAGAAGAAATTTCAAAATTTAAACTGTGATCTTGTTGATCTGGATTACAAAATTGAAAACGAAACAGAAGATTCTGCAACAGTTGTGATTGAAGGAAGTATCAAATACAAAGAAGAAATCCAACTTGTCAAAGAAAATGATGAATGGAAAATCGGTAAAAAATCTGCAAAAAAAGCAGCAGCTCATGAAGAGAAAAAAGAGGTTGAGGTTAAACACGAAGAAGCACCAAAGCATGAAGCACCTGCAGCTGAGGCGCATCACTAAGAGCGTTCTTACATTCAGTTTAAAAAGCACCCGGTGCTGCATTCATGCGGCAGCGGGTTTTTTTATTCAAGAATACGATGCTCTATCAATACATCAAGGGGATAACGAATGGAATTCTCATATCTGATGCCTACACGTGTTATTTTTGGTAGACACTGCATAGCAAACAATAAGAATGAATTTGGGAAGCATGGGCACAGAGCATTAATAGTCACTGGTAAAACGTCCGCGCTGAAAAGCGGGGCTCTGGACGATGTTATAAACGTCTTGTCTGATAATTCCATTTCCTATCTGGTTTACAATGGCGTTTTGCCTAATCCAAGTGTTGATAATGTGAGAGAGGCTGCGCGAATGGCAAGGGATTTCAACGCAGATATGATCATAGGTATCGGCGGAGGCTCACCCATTGATGCAGCCAAGGCGGTGGCGGTTTTATCTACTGCCGATATGGATGATGAAGCACTGTTCAAAGGCTCCTATATCGTTGAACCTCTTCCAGTTATTGCAATTCCCACAACAGCTGGAACTGGCAGTGAAGTCACACCGTATTCTATTCTGACTGATGAAAAAGACGAAACCAAAAAAAACGTGTCCAATAAGTCACTGTATCCTAAAATTGCATTCTTAGATCCTTCTTATACGGAAATGTTGCCTTACGAGATTACAGTCAACACAGCCCTTGATGCTTTTTCCCATGCTGTTGAAAGCTGTCTTTCCCAGAGAGCCAATCCCCTGAGCATCATGATTGCATTGGAATCTTTGAAATTAATTGGCCCTTGTCTTTCCAATCTTTGTTCGGGGCAGGCAGTTTCTATCGATCAAAGGGAGATTTTTCTATACGCATCCATGCTGGCCGGAGTTGCCATATCTCAAACAGGAACAACGGTAGTCCATGCCATGGGATACTCATTGACATACTTTAAAAACATCGATCATGGAAAGGCCAACGGACTCCTTCTCTGCAAATACTTGAGATATGTGATTCCTCATAATCCCCATAAAATTGCACTGATTTTGAAGGCGCTGGATATGAAAGCGCTGGATGAGTTGGAAGTCGTAATTAATAAATTATTATTAAAACCCGAAAATCTTTCGGAACAAGAAATCGATATATTTTCACAAAAAGCGGTTCTGGCTAAGAGTGTTTCTAATACCTTTCCAGTCGCAATGATGGATGACATTAAAGCATTGTATAGATCAAGCATGGGCCCTGGCAAAAATACATTAAGTAAACTGTCGAACAGATGAACAAAACAAAAATAGAAATATTGGCTATAGGTAAGGGATGGGTTGTTGTTGATAAACCAAACGGTATTTCAATTCACAACGACCCTGGACGAGATCTTATTTCATTTGTTACGCAAATCATCAGAGAAGATTCAATTCTAAGGCAGTCTTCATTTTATCATGAATCCGATAAGATAAACCCTGTTCATCGGCTTGATCGTGAGACAAGCGGTGTTATCATTCTGGGATTTAAAAGAGATGCATTGGCTTGGTTTGCCAGACAATTTGATGAGAGGCGGGTTGGTAAATCTTATCTTGCACTGGTTCACGGACATATCGATATCTGTTGCGATGTCGATATGATTTGGGATACCCCCTTATCCCAAGAAGCTGGGGGAAGAAAAAGAATCGAGGGTTCCGGGAAGAAAGTGGTGTGCAGAACACGAGTGAAAATAGTCGAGCAAAGCTCTCATTACTCTCTTATTGCATGTGATCCACTCACAGGTAGAACGCACCAGATACGGCGGCATGCAGCTATAAAAGGACACCCTGTTCTTGGAGATGAACGATATGGTTCAACGCGAGCTGTAAATTTTCTCAAGAGCCATGGACTGTTTAATCGTCTGGGACTGCATTCACACACCTTAACCCTTAATATGCCGGAAGAACATGGAGCAAGAACTTTTATTTCTGAATGTCCTTCGTGCTTTAATGAGTTAATGCAAAACGATCATACCAAAGATTGAAGTTGTTGTGGGAGATTTTTGAGAGTGATTCGCTCCCCAAAAGATTTGTTTCAGAAATCAGTTCTTTGTTTCTGAAACAAATCTTTGAAAAGAACGAATCATAGGTTTTTATCAAGAATATTTTCAGCTTCTTCAAGAGAATAAGCTGGTTTTGCTTTGTATCCTAGCGAAATGCTCAACTCATCCATGGTCAAATGATAATTTGTATCCTCTTTGTTGATCACCCGTACAACGTTACTCATTCCAGAATCGGCAAGTGCCCCCTGTACTATTTCAACATATTCCGAGCCTTTTGTTTGTGGATCAAACTTCATCAATCTGATATCGACGAGGCAGGTGAACCCTACCGTTAATGCGGCTATGTTTTTGTTGAGATCTGACAAAATGGGTTTGACATCTTTGGTGTCCAACGTTTCAAGAGTAATATACAACCGGTTTTTTACAGGGTCTGAGGCGACTTTGTACATAATTATCTCCTTAAATAATGAAGTGTGAAATATGAATATGAGAAAACTGATTTTTAAAAAGCATTATAATTTCAAGCATTATAGAAGATGGAGATAGGGCTGTCAATGGAAAGACACGGCAGATGACGGTTCATGTCTTTTTTATGAAAATTCGCGTCTATCGTTATAGTTGCTTGACATATCCTTAGTAATAAAATAATAAGTTTTCTTTAATAAACTTGAAACAGATTCGAATACGGAACAGTGGTTTGTTGCATGAAAATTGTTTGATCGCTGATCGGTTCTATCATGTCATCTCCATCTGTCCCACCCATCAACTGTCGGCAAGGAGTGAGTCATAAAAATGATGAGTTCAAAGAAAAAAGCTATAATACTATCTGGGCTATTCACATTATGCGCTGTTCTGACTATTTCCACAGTGTGTATCGGCGGAGATGATGCGACGAAAAAAATAAAAAAACAGAGGCCTAACGTTGCATTTACTCACGATTCGCACATGGGGAATTATGAATGCCAACAATGCCATCATCGCTATGAAAATGGAAAGAACGTTATTGAAGAGAATCAGGATGAGTTGATGGAAATTGAACCGGAAGGAACCATGACTTTGGACGTCAATCTTCCTGATGATGCAAGTGCTATCAAATGTGCGTCCTGTCATAACAATAAAACCGTAACGAAAATTAAAAGCAGAGAAGCATTTCATGGTCAGTGCATCGGATGCCATGAGAAAGAGGCTAAAGGCCCCGTTCTTTGCGGTGAATGTCACAAACGCTAATGCAGTTGCCATCGGCGAATTACAATAGGAGGATAACGTGGTAAAATCAAAAAGAAAACCTGTTGAAGAAATTAAAAACTCCATTGCTGATTATAATAAAATATTGACAGTCGGTTGTGGTGGATGTGTTTCTGTTTGTCTTGCAGGAGGTCAAAGAGAAGTGAATGAATTGAACGCTGAATTAAAAGTTCTTTTCAAAGCCGATAAACAAGAAAAAAAAATGGGCTCATACACGGTTGAGCGACAATGCAACAATCAATTCCTCATTGAACTTGATGATAAAGTCAAAGAATACGATTGTATTGTTTCCATGGCATGCGGTGCCGGTGTTCAACTTATGGCGGAAAGATATCCAACAATACCCGTATTCCCTGCTGTTAATACAATTTCAATTGGTGTTGATCGCGAAATCGGGATGTATGAAGAAAAATGCAGGGCTTGCGGTGAATGCGTTCTCGCATATACCGGTGGCATCTGCCCCGTTACACGATGTGCCAAAGGAGTTTTCAACGGACCATGTGGGGGCACGAACAGAGGAAAATGTGAAATCAGCCAGGAAATCCCATGTGCATGGGTCGATATCTATGAAAGGCTTAAAGGTCAGAACAGATTGAATGATATCATGAAACTTCAGCAACCCATGCAGTGGCAGAATCAGGTTCAGCGAACGACGGTTCAGGCCCCCTATGAGAAAAGATATTATAAATAGTGTTTTATCATAAAAATTTATTACTATAGTGTTTAATATTTAAATATTAAAATAAGAGAGAGATTTTTATATGGAAACCTCTACACTATTATCTGGTTCAAATGTATTCGATTTCATTCGAGGGCCTCTGGCCTGGATTTCTTTCATCGTTTTTTTTCTTGGATTAATTTACCAAACGTACCGTTTTTTTTCCTATACGAAAAAGAATCCTCACGTCATTTACAATCCAAGACCAAGAAAGAAAATCACGGGCGATAGCTTTAAGAATTTTATTAAAAAAGCCAAACTTTCTGTCATCGGTGTTAATCCGGTAATGGTTGTTGTAACAACTATTTTCCACCTTTGTCTTGTTATTACCCCTCTGTTTCTCCTTGCTCATAATATTTTGCTGAAAAACGCCATAGGATTCAGTTTATTTTCTTTCTCTGAAACAATTGTGGATTATTTTACAGTAGTTCTCATTGCCTGTGGACTCTTTTTTCTGTTTCGAAGGATTTTTGTTTCGAGAGTAAGAGCAATAACAGATTGGTATGACTACTTTATCCTTTTCCTGGCAACAGCACCTTTCATTACAGGTTTTCTTGCCTACCACCAAATTTTTTCTGAACACTATCGTCTGATCATCGCACTTCACATTCTGGCCGGTGAATTGATGCTCATGGCTGTCCCTTTCACTAAATTTGTCCACATGGTTTTCTTTTTTGTCTTCCGATTTGTGATCGAAAGTGAGTACAGTCTTGGGAAGGGAGATAGAACGTGGTAGCGGACTAACTGATCGGCAGTTGAACGATGTGTTAGTTTATACTTTATGAATGATATCGGGAGATACCAATGGCTAAAATAAATACGGCAGGTGTTGACACAGAACGTGTCAAGGAAAGACTTGACGAGCACAAAACGAAGATGAAGCTTTCCCTTAAAGCTTGCGCCCATTGTACGTTATGTGCCGAAAGCTGTTTTTTATACATGGCGCGAGACAGAGATCCGAAATATACGCCATCATACAAATTTATCAATTCAATAGGCTTGCTTTACAAACAAAAAGGGATGGTTGATAAAGTAACTTTGGGTGAAATCAGAGATAATGTATGGGAGCGCTGTGCACTTTGTACCCGTTGTTATTGTCCGCTTGGTATTAATATACCTGAGATGATCGCACTTGCACGGAGCATTTGTCGAGAACAAGGTGTATATCCCAGGTACGATCGAGAATAGCTTTTTTTCTCTTATGTATATTTAAATAACATTCATTGTTATTGATACTCACATTATATTAAATGAAGGAAAGTATCGATATGAAAGCTGGAAGTAACTTAGAAAAAATTTTGAAAGCCGGTCATTTTGCGTTTACAGGCGAGTTGGGTCCTCCCAGAGGAACCAGCATTGAACACGTTAAGGAAAAAGCACAGTTCCTTATCGGGAATGTTGATATGGTTAATATCACTGATAACCAGACTGCAATGGTAAGAATGTCGAGTTGGGCCGCTTCCTTGATCGTTAAAGAACTGGGACTTGAACCGAACTACCAGATGGTCTGTCGTGACCGCAACAGACTTGCCATGCAGGCTGATATTCTGGGGGCTTATGCCCATGGTCTTCGAAACATCTTATGCTTGACAGGAGATCATCAGCAATTCGGAGATCATCCCAATGCAAAAGGTGTTTTTGATATCGACTCCATGCAGCTCATATCGATGGTTAAAAAGATGCGCGATGAAGGTAAGTTTCTAAGTGGAGAAGAAATTCATGATCCGCCTAAGTTCTTTATCGGTGCGGCTGCTAACCCCTTCGCCGATCCTTTTGAATGGCGTATACACAGACTTGCAAAAAAAGTTGAAGCTGGATGCGATTTCATCCAGACACAATGTGTGTACAATATGAAAAAGATGCGTGAATATATCAAGATGGCCAATGATATGGGCCTTACCGAAAAAACCTATATTCTGGCCGGAATAACTCCGATGAAGAGTATAGGTATGGCAAAGTATATGAAAAGTAAGGTTCCTGGTATTGAGGTTCCTGATGATATTATTAAGCGGCTCGAAGGCGTTGATAAGAAAAAAGTCGCTGATGAGGGTATTAAAATTGCCTGCGAACAGATTGAAGAATTCAAGGAAATGAAAGGTGTGGCGGGTATACACCTCATGGCAATTGAGTGGGAACACAAGGTGCCGGAAATCGCTGAACTGGCTAAAGTTCTACCTCGGCCTGTTGTTGAATGACACTGATATGATTTTTTAAAATTCGTCATATTATATTGTTATTATTTAGGTTTCAAAAAGCCGTATATTATTTTTATAATGTACGGCTTTTCTTTTTTAATCACCAATTCGCATCAATAATTTGAGTTCCTTAAGTGTACTGAAACTATTGGAATGTTGTTATGTAGTATGTTATAAAATTTAACATATGATAACCCTCAACAAATGAATCTTCACGCGTCGTTCAGTGACGATACAGCATTGTTTTAGAATATAATGAAGTTTAATGTTTAACGGTTTGATTAAATGGAGTTTCTAATCCAATGGGCACACTGCTATGAGAAAAGAAAAAGAAAAAGATTTGTTGTTAAAAGCTGTAGATGGGTACAGAAGACGATTGATTATTGTATCCGATGATCAGAAAATTATCGCTTCCAACTATGACCATGAACAAGACGAACAATATGAAATTGTTGGGAAATTTTGCTATGAGTTTATCTACAATTGTCTGGAACCATGTGCTGATTGTATTGCGAAAAAAACCATAGAAACACGTAGGTCTTATAACAGAATAGACAGTATTGGTTTTAACCGCGTAAAAAAAGAACGTTGCAGATACTCTTATCCGATCAAAGACGGCGAGACAACGTACTCAGCAGTTGTTATGGATTACGAGGAACCTGGAATCCACGAAATGGAGCATCAATTAAGACGCTCCAATGCTTTTCTGCATAATCTGATCAACAGCGCTGTTGATGGAGTCATAGCAGCTGACATGAAAGGGAATATCATCATATTCAATGATGCAGCAGCAGAAATAACAGGATATTCCGTTGACTACGCACTTGAGCATCTCCATATACGAAAAGCTTATCCCCCTGGTGTGGCTGAGGAAGTTATGCGCCTGTTGAGAAGTGATGATTATGGTGGCAAAGGAAAACTCAAAGGTTACAGGGCCAACGGCATGGATAAAGATGGGCATGTCATGCCCATAAGTTTAAATGCAGCTGTAGTTTATGAAGGAGAGCAGGAAGTTGCAACCATTGGTTTTTTTCATGATTTACGTGAAATCCTTGAAATGCAGTCCAAATTACGAAAAACACAGATTCAGTTACTTCAAGCTGAAAAAATGTCGTCATTGGGCAAACTTGCAGCAGGTGTTGCTCATCAATTGAACAACCCGCTGGGTGGGATCATGCTTTTTGCGAAACTCATTCTGGAAGATTACAATCTACCTGATGGTGCTATGGACGATATCAACCGCATTCTGAGAGATGCCCAGCGTTGCAGCGATACGGTTAAAGAACTTTTAGAATTTGCAAGACAGACCAAGAGGGAAATGTTGCCACTTGATATTAACAAATCTTTGTCTCGTACCTTGTTTCTTCTGGAAAGCCAGACGCTTTTTCACAATATCATTATTGAATGCAATTATGATTCAAGTCTACCGATGATTCCTGCAGATAGTCAGCAGTTGAACCATGTTTTCATGAATATCATTTTAAATGCGGCTGATGCCATGGAAGGTACTGGAAAATTAACTGTTATTACTGGTCAGGTTGCAGAGTCTGATCGGGTTTTCATAGAGATAAAAGATACAGGTAGCGGGATTCCCGAGCATATCATTCCCCATATATTTGAACCATTTTTTACAACAAAAGGAGAAGGGAAGGGAACAGGTCTTGGGCTGAGTATGGTTTACGGAATTATCGAAAATCATGGTGGAACTGTAACAGTCGAAAGTGAAAAGGGCCTCGGAACAAAATTCAGGATAGAGCTTTCAAAGCAAAGTGAAGGAGGGCAAGAGAATTGACAGGCCACGATGACATGACCCACGTTCTCGTCATAGATGATGAACAGGATTTAAGAGATGGTTGTGAACGAATTCTAAAAAGAATGAATTGCCATGTCTTCAAAGCCAATACGGGAGAAGACGGGATCGCTTTGTTTAAGGAACACAATATATCCATTGTATTATGTGACTTGAAGATGCCAGGGATTGATGGAATCGAGGTTCTGAGCCGCTTAAGGAAAATCGAAGAAAATGTGCTTGTTATCATCATAACAGGTTTTGCAACGATTGACACAGCCATAGAGGCTATGAAACAAGGGGCTTACGATTTTATTGCAAAACCTTTCGAACCTGATCAGCTTCGCATCGTTGTCGGAAGAGCTATGGAGAAGCTGAGACTCAGGAGGCAGGCAAAAGCGCTTGAAATTGAAAGACTGAAAAACCTTGCCGATCTTGGAACAGAAAAAAGTAGAATTCTCGCCATCATTGAATCTCTCCCCAACGGCATTGTTGTTACTAATGCTAAAGGGAATGTGGTTTTGATGAACCCTGATTTTAAAAAAAGATTCGATATCTCTACGGAAAGAGAGTCAGGGGACCCAATTGAGACCTATATACAGGACACGGGGTTATGCACTCTTATCAACGAGATATCCCAGGGGGTTCATGTCAATTCTGATAAAGTACCGACTTATGAGTTAACATTACCCAGTGAAACCTATCTTCTTGCAAGAGGGCAATCGGTTATGGCAGAAGATGGTGAATGCCTCGGAGCGGTTATGATTTTTACGAATATAACGGACCTCAAGAATTTCGACCAGTTAAAATCCGAATTCGTAGCCAAAGTCGCCCATGAATTGCGCTCTCCCCTTGCAACGATACACGAACAACTGGCATCTGTTATAAAAGACGTGGCAGATCTTGATGATGATAACAAGCATTTGCTATTAAGAGCTAAAGAAAAGACAAAAGGATTGATTTCTCTGATTGGCAACCTTCTCGATCTGGCAAGGATCGAAGCTGGAAATGATTATAACAACCCAAGGCAGGTGAAAATAAGTGAAATTCTTGATGGGATTGTTGAATTTCTCAAAAGCAGAGCCGACAGTAAAAATCAGAATCTGTCCATCATCCATGAACAAAGAGACATGCCTTTTGTTGTGGCTGATCCCCTCGCCATTGAAAGCATATTCGGTAATCTGATTACCAACGCCATAAAATACACTGCGAAACACGGTGAGATTGTCGTTAAAACATCTGTTGGAGATGGCCGTGTCAAAGTATCGGTACGTGATAACGGGTTTGGAATGGATTTACATCACGTTAAGATGATATTTGAGAAATTTTACCGAATAAAGAATGATAAGACACGTCATATCGTTGGAACAGGTTTAGGACTTTCCATTGTGAAAGGGCTTGTAGATGCCATGGAGGGTGAGATCATCGTTGAAAGCGAACCTGATCACGGAAGCACCTTTACGGTCTATCTTCCTGTGGAAAAAGAGAAGTAAAACGAAACCATTATTATTCAACCGGTTCAGGCTGAATTACTTTGTTTCCGTTATCAAGAGATGAATCTGGTACGTTTGGTCCCAGAGGCCGAGCTGTATCTTCATTATTCGTTTCGATTCCTTTCGAATCCAGAGGGGCATCCGCTTCTGTTTTTTTGTCATCTGAGGTGATTACGTCGTCCGTTGAATTGGATGCTTTCTTTCCCATAGCTTTAAAAACACTGTCCCAGGATCTTCCCGTATCGGTAGAAACCAGAAATGAATGGACTTTTTTAACGCCATCAACCTTTTCTGAATGTTCAATGGCTGCCAGAATGGATTCCTTTGAGCCTAAAACTCCCAAAAGTACGGCCTGGCATTGAATGGATTTCACGACCACATTTGTGGCAAATATTTTTTTATCAGCGAGAAGTCGGGCTTTCACTTCAGTTGATATTTTAAGATTGAGGGCAGGGTTGCAATCATCATCATTTCCTTTTTTCATAAGAAAGGGAATAGGCTGTTTTTCTGTGATTCGTTCAGCGATTTCAATTATCCTTTGAGCTTCTTCAAGGTTGTTACACTCTCCGACAACAAAGGGGTAGCCGAAAAAACATTCGGCAGAGACATTAAGAAGATGGGTCATGTCATCTTTAACCAGTTCGGCCATGATCAGGCTGCTCAATTTCTTGTCGATGATGATATGGCGGATCGAACGCTCATCGACACTTGCTTTGTAAATGGTCTCAACACTTTTTCTTACAGCAGATTGAACGGAACAACCAAACGAAATCAAGGTAATAACAATGAAAAGACAGGTATGTTTATTTTTCATTATAGACCTTTGATGATGAGTAGTTTGTGAAATAGAGGTTCCTCAGAATGTTGATTTTAAAATATACAATGGCAAAAGAAAAAATACAATGTGTATGAGCTTGCTTTTATGATTAAAGGAATGTTGAGGGTGACGACATATTGTGCTATAGGAATCTTGGATTTCATGAAAGAATATGTAAAATCAAAGGACAGGCATCTCAATAACACTTAATTCTAATTGTCTCTGGCCTGAAAGAATCCAGAAATGAACACACCAACTCCTGTCAAATTCGGGAAATACTATCTGCTTGAAAAAATCGCAACAGGCGGAATGGCTGAATTGTTCAGAGCTAAGCTCACAGGTGCCCAGGGCTTTGAGAAGCTGATAGCCATAAAAAAAATTCTTCAGCACCTAAATTCAGAAGATAAATTGGTCAGTTCATTCATTGATGAAGCAAAACTGGCAGCATTAATTCATCATCCGAATATCGTACAGGTTTATGACTTCGGTTACATGAATGAAACGTATTATATAGCCATGGAATATTTGTTTGGCAAAGATTTGCGTTTTACTATCAAACGAACCATCGAAAAATCAACTTCCATTGATTTTGAAATATCCTTATATATCGTATCTCAGTTGTTATCCGGTCTTGACTACGCTCATACTTTGAAAGATTTTTCTGGTAACCCTTTAAAAATAATTCATCGAGACATTGGGCCACAGAATATTTTTATAACTTATGATGGCCAGGTAAAAATCATCGATTTTGGAATTGCAAAGGCCGCAACCCAGGATACGAACACTCAGATCGGTACAATCAAGGGCAAAGTATCGTATATGTCTCCTGAACAGGCCAATGGAGATGTGGTCGACCACAGATCGGATATTTTTTCGGCTGGGATTGTATTGTATGAACTTTTGACTTTAAGAAAAATGTATGAAGGGGATACGTTTCAAGTTCTTGCAAAAGCACGAAACGCGAGTTTTGAACCGATTGAGAATATCAATCCGAATTTTCCGAAAGCTATCTACGGCATTCTGACCAAAGCCCTTGAAAAAAATCCTGATAGACGATACCAGACGGCAGAATCCATGCTACAAGATATTGATTCCTTTATGGTTGATAATTCCATAAGACTGTATCAAAAAGATTTATCATCGTTCATGAAATATCTTTTTGATGAGGAAAACGAAGATTTTAAGACTCAAACCATTGTAAATACAAATTATTTTGAAGTGCCGCAAAATGACGATAACAACTGCACCATCATAACTGCTGATGTGCACACAAAAAATGAATACAAAAAACATATTTTTGATCTGCTATCGAAAAAGCGAAAAATTGTTTATGGAGCGTCATTTTTTTTGACAATGGCTTTGTTTATCTTTGCATATGGCGATGGTGGCAAGGTTCGTATTGAAAGGATCGTCGATAATGTTGTTGAAAGGTCTAAAGGTATTAAGGCTGATCATGACGAGGCTGAGATAATGCAGGGTGTCTCTGCCCTTGAACGAAAGAATTATAAAGAAGCAGTCGCCCTATTTGAAAACGCACTAAAGAACAACCCTTCGTCGTTTGATAGAATCCTATTTCATTATTCAAAAGCTTTAACAGCTATGGGTGAGACCTTGATGGCTTCAAGCCAGAGTGAAGCAAGAATCACTCTTGAAAAATCTTATAAGATCAATCCAGAAAACAGTCAGACGTGTTTTTTATTAGGTAAAATATTTACAGTTTTAAAAAACAATCGAACGGCCCTTGAGTACTATGAAAAGGCGGCTGCACTTGATCCTGCCAATCCCGATGTTTATTTCAACATGGGATACAGTTACGCCGTGCTTGACGATTATGGAAAAGCAAAAGAGATGTACAGGGAAGTAATTGATTTTGCGCCTTCTTTTGTTGATCAGGCTTATTTCAATCTCGCCCTGATTGAAGAAAAGACCGGCATGAAAAAAGATGCTATCGAACATATGAAAAAAGCCCTGGAAATTAATCCATTGAATACCAACGCAGCACGATTTCTCGAAACAAAAAAACTTTAACTGACTTCCTTAGAAGTCGAAGGATGACAACAAAACATTTATGTTGAATATATGATGTTCTGGTGTATATAAAGGCAGGTAAGGGCTTTTCCCATCAGATTCAATCGTTCGGATCATTCGAAAAATGAATAAATTGATAAAAAAGATTCTATTTTTCTGTATCATCATTGCAAGCTTACTCAACTGTTCATGTTCAATGTTTGGTGGTGGAGAAAAAAAATGGACGCCCCTTAAGCATAGTTCTTCTGGTTTTGACCACCGGGTGACTTGGCCTGATGAAAGTCTTGAAATTATAGCAAGATGGTATACCGGGAAGTCTGAAAATTCTGTCAGGCTCGTTGAGTCCAATCCAACGATTGATCCTGATAGAATAATCGTTGGGTCACTTGTTTTTATTCCAAAAGATATTCTTATCACAACGGAGTCCATGCCAAGATCCCATGTTGATGATTCTTACAAAAAGAAGACAACCCAAAAAACAAACCCAGCCAGAAAAGATCGAGAAAAAAAACAACTTCCCCCAGCATCAAAAAATGATTTTCAACTTTTCGGACCTCGGTAGAATACAAATTAAAGGAAGACTCCTTTGAAATTATTTAATATTTATACATACACTATCCTATTATTCTATTTATTGGTTTTAAACGAAAACCAGAGCGCTTTCGGCCTAAAAAACGATCGTTTGAAGGTGAACTCTAAAAATATTGAGAGTCGTATGGTGAGTGGGGCAAAATTTGAACAAGTGATGATTCAGAATATTAAAATACCATCAAAAGATTTGAATCATGTCAGAATGATTAATGTTGGTATTGACGGGGCAATTCTTGATAAAGTGGATATGAGAGATTCCGTTATCATCGCTTCGGATTGGAACAAATCAAGCTTAAAAGGAATCAATCTCAGTGGCGCGAAAATTCAAAATTCACGCTTCGATTTCATAAACATGATGGATTCTGATTTGAATTATGTTGTTCTGACCGGCTCAGAAATCCGTTCATCCAGCTTGAAAAACATTAAAATGAAAGGCTCATATATAACTGATGCGGTTTTTGCCTCAGTTGACCTGTCAACATCAGACACCAGCTTTTCCGTGTTTTCTATGACTTTTGAGGGTGTTAATTTTAAAAGAGCTGATGCTCATAGTTCACATATTTATAATTCAAGTATTTTTGCATCAGATTTTACCGGTGCCAATTTGAGCGGTGTCAAATTTGAAAAAGTAGTGTTCGGACCACAAAAAAACGTGAACTCCAATTTAAGAGAAACAAATCTCAGTTTTTCGTATATGAAAATGGTTGATATGATTTCCATGGATCTGAGTGGAAGTTATATGAGGGGGATTACAGCTGAAAATTGCAATTTTTCATATTGCAATCTGAGTAATGCACGGTTGAATGATGGTTTTTTAGTTAAGACCACATTCAAAGGCGCAGATTTGAGATACGCCGAAATGAAGAAAACTCAAGCCCGTGAATTACAATTCAGTGGAACAAATATGTCCAGTGCAAATTTTAGCAATTCGGATTTTGAGCGATCTGTTTTTGACGATGCTATCATGGAAAAAATTAAGTTGGATGGTGCAACCATAAAAAATTCGAGTATGAAAAAAACAAATTTATCCTTTGCATCATTAGCTTTAGCCAATCTTGAGGGGAGTGACTTGACTGGTTGTGCGGTAAAATCAGTCAATATGACGAAAACCGGTTTAAATCAGATCGTACTAAACTCTGTACGATTCGAAAACGTAAATCTGACAGGAGCAAAGCTTGCTGGTGTTTCTATGAGAAACAGCATCTGGATCAATGTTAAATTTTCTGGGGCGGTTCTTACGGGATGCGATATGACAGACAACTCATTTAAGGGATGTAATTTTGACGGTGCTGTTATGACCGGCGTTGTATTAAAAGGCAGTTCCATAGAAGGTTCAAGCTTGAAAGGAGTTTCTTTGCGTTCCGCCGATATGCGAAATACTCTATGCAAAAAAGTGGTTTTCGATGGATCTGTTTTCAAAGAAGCTGTATTGAAAAACGCCATATTTGAACGATCTTCCGTCATTCAAGTTGATTTTACGAATGCCGATATTAAAGGTGCTAATTTTACAGGCACGTCTATGAAAAAAGTTAGGGGTTTTAATAAAGCCATAAACGCTGATAAAGCGTCGGGACTATGACCCGGAGGACAAACCCAAATGATTCATCCGACTTCTGCTTGTTACATGGGGTTTGATGTATTCCCCATTCTTTCTTATTCTTACCTTTTTTCTTTGAGATTTTCTTTGGGCGTCACAGGATTTGTTTTTTAAAAAATAAACATTTTTTAATTGCTTTTTATCAATGAGTTGTGGTGTATTTAGTATCAGATTTTAGTAGTAAAGCAGTTTTGTACATTATCTTTTTTTATAATTAATCAATATTTATTCTTTGATAGTTCATTGACGGTCGCATATATTAGCGATCATTGATCCTTAAATTGGTTGTTAAGTACCCACCAGATTATATTCAATATATTTTCAGTTTATTGTATTTTTATTATGTTGTTTCGCCCATGAAGATCTAAATCCGGTTTGAATAATCATCCGAATGAAGATCTGTGGCTGATTATTTCATTTTAATCATTTCATCTAATTCTCGTGTTTCCCTTTGAGTTGCATTTAAATTGGCGTCATTCGATTCGCCTTAATTAAATATTTCGCGAAAAATCGCGGAAGATGAACACCCGCCTAATTAACCAAAATGAAAGGAAATGAAATGGAAAAGAAAGCCACTGGCACTCTTGTCGACTTGATGTTGTTCAGAAATGAAATATCAAGAAATAAAGAGCTGTATTCATTTTTGTCCGGGTCTGAATCTCTTGATGTGTCCTACGGCTTATTGTTTGAATCATCTTTAAAAACAGCAGGATTCCTTCAGAATAAATATAAAATGGGTGACCGGGTTATACTTGCCTTAAAACCTGGGCTGGATTTCGTATCATCTTTTTTTGGCTGTTTATGTGCAGGTATAATACCCATACCCTTGTACCCGCCATTTTCCAAAGCATTCATTGATAAAATCACTCATGTAATTGAAGATGCATCGCCCAAAGGCATCATTACATCTCAAGATCTCGCTGAAGCCGGTAGAAATATCGGATGGTCATATGATAATATCGATCTGATTCTTTATGAAGAATTTTCTGATGACTGGGCTGTACGATGGAAGAAGCCGGATATGACCGGAAGTGACATTGCGTTTATTCAGTATACTTCAGGTTCTACGAATAATCCCAAAGGTGTGGTTGTTACACATGACAATATTATTCATAATGAAATATTGATAAACAAGGGGTTCGGATTTTCTGAAGGTGAAAATGTTACAGGAGTAAGCTGGCTTCCCTTATACCATGATCTGGGTCTGATCGGTGTCGTGCTTCAAGCGTTTTATGCCGGTTATAAAGCTGTTCTTATGTCGCCGCTCGATTTTCTTGCTGATCCCATATCATGGCTTGAAACAATTTCTAAAACAAGGGCTGTTATCAGTGGAGGACCTAATTTCGCCTATGATCTTTGTGTCAGAAAATATGATGCGAAACGTTGCGAAAAACTTGATTTATCGTGCTGGAATATCGCTTTTTCCGGTGCAGAACCTGTTCGTATCGATACAATAGATCGTTTTTGTTCTCTATATGAAAGTCACGGGTTCAAACGAAATTCATTTACTCCATGTTATGGCCTGGCTGAAAACACGCTTTTTGCGAGCTGTGCTCCAAAAGATCATAGATTCAATGAAGTACATGTTGATAAAGATGCGTTTGCCAATGGAATTATCACCACTGCGGCAATTGCGTCCGAGACTACCACAAGGCTTATTTGTAACGGAGTAACTCCGAAAGGTCAGACCCTATGTATTGTCGATCCGGAACGGTTAGAGATATTGCCGGAAAATCGCGTTGGTGAAATCTGGATAAAGGGTGAAAGTGTTGCGAAGGGCTACTGGAATAAACCCGATCTGACGAGAGAAACATTTGAAGCCTATTCGCAAGAAGGTGAGGGACCATTCTTAAGAACAGGTGACCTGGGTTTCTTGATGAATGGAGAGCTTTATATCGCAGGACGTATTAAAGACATGATGATATTTCGCGGACGAAACTATTATCCTCAGGATATCGAAATGAGCGTTGAAAAAACAAGTAGCGCTATACGGTCTGGGAGAGTGGCAGCTTTTATGACAGAAGACGAATTATGCATCATTGCTGAATACAGCGGAGCGGTTGAACGTGAAACCACACATAATATCGTAAAAAAGATTTTCATGCAGGTTAAGAAAGACCACGAGCTGAATTCAGGGGAAGTGATTCTTGTTTCACCCAAAAGTCTGCCTGTGACCACAAGCGGGAAAATTCGAAGAAACGAATCAAGAGCACGTTTTGAAAAGAATGAATTCTCCGTAATCGACAGACTTTCAAAGATTGATGAAAAAATCCCGACTCATTCGGAAGAGAGAATTGACAGAGAAGATTTAAGGTATTCATTGATCAGCAAGTTTTCAGCATTTTTCAACCTGTATCCCGATGAAATTGATCCGGACCAACCTTTCGGCAATTACGGGATGACGTCTTCTGAAGCGGTGGAACTGACGGACGAACTGGAAAAAATAACAAATAAACCCTGTTCTCCCACGTTATTTTATGATTATCCAACCGTGAATAAATTGATTGAATTCTTTACAGGTCACGGTGGTAATAAAGAAATTGAAAACGGAGCATCATTAGAACGGCACCGCGATTACAACGGGGATATCGCCATTATTGGAGTCAGCTGCAGATTCCCTGGCGCAGATGGAATTGACGAATTCTGGGCGAATCTTGAAAATTCAATTGATTCCGTTGTCGAATTCCCTGAGGATGTGCGTTCGTCTTTTCTACGGAATGTGAAAGGTAATTTTGCAAGATGCGGGGGGTTTATCAGGGATATTGATGCGTTTGATGCGAATTTCTTTAATATCAACGCACGGGAAGCCAGATTGATGGACCCGCAGCACAGACTTTTTCTTGAAACGGTCTGGAATACAATTGAAAACGCAGGTTATGCACCGAAAAAGCTTGCAGGAATGGATATTGGCGTATTCGCAGGGGTTTCATCTTTCGATTATTATGAAGTGATTCGTGAATCGGGACTTGAACCTGAAGCTTATACAGCTACAGGACTTGCCCATACTATGATTGCAAACCGCATCTCCTATCTTATGGATTTTCATGGCCCCAGCGAGGCCATTGATACAGCCTGTTCCAGTTCGCTTGTGGCAGTTTACCGCGCCATTTCAGCCTTACGACAGGGTGATTGTTCCATGGCTGTTGCAGGCGGAGTGAATATCATGATTTCAGGTGGCAGCTTCACATCACTCGGGCGATCAGGTTTTCTGAGTGCACAGGGGCATTGCAACACATTCGACAGTCATGCCGACGGTTATGTGAGGGGCGAGGGGGTGGGAGCTGTTCTTTTAAAACCTCTGGCTGACGCTGAAAGAGATGGTGACTTCATCCATGCAGTTATCAAAGGAGCCGCAGTCTGTCACGGCGGGAAAACCGAATCGCTCACAGCTCCCGGATCTTCTGCCCAGTCTAATCTTGTAATGAAATCTGTTCATAATTCAAAAATCCATCCGGGGAGTATCGGTTACATTGAAACCCATGGAACAGGTACGATTTTAGGCGATCCCATTGAAGTCAACGGGCTTTTGATGGCGTTCAGGGAGTTGTATCGTGAAAATGGATGCGATTACAAAAAACCGTCCTGCGCTCTTGGTTCGGTGAAAAGTAATATTGGTCATCTTGAATCCGCAGCAGGGATCGCCGGGTTGATCAAGGTGATGGAAATACTTAAACGAAAAACCATTCCTCCCACAGCACATCTCCGAGATATTAATCCGTTGATACAGATTCAGGAAACTCCATTCTACATCAATACAAAAAACACAGGATGGGATTCACCTGAAACCGTAGATGGGCATGAGTTACCGAGACGAGCGGGCATAAGTTCCTTTGGATTTGGCGGGTCCTACGCCCATGTGGTGCTTGAAGAGTACGATTGCAAATTGACAGGCATAAAATCGGCAGAAAACCTTGTTGTTTATTCGTCTAAAACCCGTGAAGGTCTCGTTCGTCTTGTAATCAGGCAACTTGACTGGCTTAAAAATAAATCACATGCGTGGATGACAGAAGGCGGTCTGTTCGATTATGCATGCACATTATCCGAAGGAAGAGATCATCACGAACACCGTCTTGCTGTGGTGGTAGCAGATAAAAATGCGTTGATAGACTGCCTTGACGAATATATTTTAAAAGGGACTGCAACGAGAGATGCCTTTCTGGGTTCCATTGAGAAAGTCATTAAAGACGATAAGTTGTCTATCAACGATTTAAGAACTGCGGGAGCACAATGGGTCAAGGGTAGACGATTTGATTTTGCTGTATTACGTCAAGGACAATCATTCAGAAAGATTCCTCTACCGGGTTATTCATTTGAAAAAACAAGTTATTTTGCCATTGATCATGATGCATCTTCAAATTCGGCTTATCAAAATTTTCATGCTGTTCATTCTGATTATTCAGATAACAAATGTACAAAAATCCAACGGTCATACGAAGATATCGAAATGTTTTTAAGGGATGGCGTTTCAGATATTACAGGGCTTGATAAGTCTGACCTTGCTTCCGATCAAACGTTTGATTTCTGGGGGATGGATTCCATCGCTGTGATCAGTCTGATCAGCCGTCTTGAGGAGTGGGCTGGTCTTGAAATACCTCCATCTGCAATTCAGGACCACAGAACAATCGAACATCTTGCCCGGTTTGTTGCTGAGGGTGCCGTAGTATCTGAAAAAATTGTGGATCTCATTCCGGAAACAGAGTTGGATGAATTCCAGTTCAGAAAGGATACACCCATGGCGCCTGTATCCGGGAAAGCGATTTTTCTTACCGGTTGCACAGGATATCTGGGATCTTATCTTCTCGTGGAGCTTCTTTCAAAAACAGACGCTGATATCTATTGTCTCGTGAGGGCAGAAAACAAGGAAAAGGGAAAGGAAAGAATCTTTAAAGCGGCTCGTATATTTGGAGCTTCGGATAATTTCAACCAATATACGCACAGGATTCATACAGTTGTTGGCGATCTTGGAGAATGGCGTCTTGGTCTGGAAAGAAAGGAGTTCAATTTCCTTTGCACTGTTATCGACACGATCTGGCACTGCGGAGCAACGGTGGATTGGATGAAACCCTATGATGCCCTGAAAAATACCAATGTGGAAGGTACACGTGAAATTATTAAAATGGCGGGGACAGTTCAGATCAAGACCCTTCATTTTATTTCATCCCTTGCTGTCCTTCCCCTTGTGAACGGTGAAAACCAGTGGTTTGAGCAACCCGTCAACGACCCTCGCGGAATAACCGTGGGGTATGGGCAGAGCAAATGGGTGGCAGAACAGTTGTGCCTCAAGGCAAGTCGTTGGAACATTCCTGTTTACGTATATCGTTTTGATTATGTGGCTGGAACCCCCGGAAAAGGAGTGATGAAAGAAAGCGATTTTATCGCCCGTCTGATCAAGGGAAGCATTCAGCTTGGGGTCATTCCATTGGAAGAAACGAACTTTGATATCATTCCGGTGGACTATCTCTGCCGGATGATGACAGCCATTGCGCAATCGGGAGATAATCATGGAAAGATCTACCACCTGATTAACAGGCGGCCTTTTTCCACATCCGATTTCGCCGAACTGATCAGGACAAGGGGATATAAGGTCAGAAGAATGCCTTTTGAGTTCTGGAAAAAACTGACCAAGAAAAATCCTCGAAACGCACTTTATCCCCTTTACCCTTTTATCAATCGCTATGATACATGGGCCTTTCAAAGTTACAGTTCATGGACCGTGGACAATACCAACACTATGACAGCTTTATTCAAGGCTGATAAAACACTGATCAGCAATATTCCTGGGCCTTCTGATATTCTTGAGTCGGTGATGGACTATCTTGAAAACACAGGATTTATTCCCAGAGGCATGTTCGGACATATTGCCGGGCGACAGCTCACTTACTGGGAAAACCAGCTTAAAGATGTACCAGTTGGACCAGCTGTTCCTGTGAAGTCCTACGAATTTTCGAATGCAAATTGCCAGGATTATTATGGAACAGTCACGTTTTCAACCAAGGCACTTTCCGCTTTGAGGAAGACTGGTTTGGCAGATGGCCTGTGTGATAAGGACATCATGCTCAGCCTCGTTTTTGTCCTTCTTTACCGATATGGAAGACAGAGTGATATTCTTATAGCGGCTTCAGATCGGTCTGAGGAAAAAGATGTCCAGATCAACCCTTCTCTTTTTATCAGGTCTGTCGTGGATTCCGTGTCAACGATCAGCTCAATGGTGCATACCATGAAACAGCTTGTGGCCGAAGCGAAAGCCAACGGTGATATCGCAGAGGATATTCTTGAAACCATGATTGGCATAACGGATGATTCATATCCTGCACAATTCGTCTGGGATGTTGACGGTCAAAATCAATATCTGAGAAAATCACAAATCCGCTTCATGTTTTCTAAAACCGGCGAGGGGTTAAACTGTCGTATCGTGTTTGACAGCGCCCGCTATGATAAAACTATAATCGAAAAAATGGCGGTCCACCTTGAAAATCTTATAAACCGTTTACCTGAACACATGGATAAATCCTTGTCGTCATTTTCCATGCTTTCAGGTGACGAAAGAGATGAACTCATTTTCAAACACAACCAGACTGACATGGATTATCCCAAAGATATGTGCATCCACAGCCTGTTTACGAAAAAAGCATTAGAGAACCCCGAAAAAATAGCTCTTTTGTTCGATGGCAGGAACATGAGCTACGGTGAGTTGAACCATAGGTCCGATCTTGTTGCCGTTTATCTCAAACTCAGAGGTATTGGCCGAGGCCATGTGGTGGGTATTCACATGGACCGATCCATGACCATGATTGTGGCGTTGATGGGAATCTTGAAGTGTGGGGCAGCTTATCTTCCCCTGGATAAAGATTATCCTGATGAGCGTTTGAAACACATGATGAATGACGCTCAAGCTAAACTGGTGTTCATTGATCAGGGACAGGAGAAAGAATTTTGCTGTGATGTCCCTGTTATGACCATTGAGAACGAAAGTAAGACATTGGAAGATCTTGCAAAAAGAAAGGATTTTCAGGAGCTGTTGGCAGAAATGGAGAGAGAAGCATCACCACAGGATGTGGCCTATATGATTTACACCAGCGGGAGCACGGGAAAACCCAAAGGTGTTATGGCCATGCACCAGGGTATAGTGAACCTTGTCCATGCCATGGACAAGCTTGTGGAATTCGGCTCTGACGATACCATGCTCTGCCTCACGCGTCTAAGTTTTGATATGGTAAAACCCGAACTGTACATCCCTCTATTGAAAGGAGGGACCATGCATATCCTTCCTGAACATGTGGGTAAAGACGGGTATCTTTTGAAGGAATTTCTGGAAAAGAATTCCATATCGCTTATGCAAGCCACACCGTCATCCTGGCGTCTTCTGACTTATGCCGGCTGGCAAGGGAACCCACGCATGACCATGATAACCGGCGGAGAGCCACTGCCAGGGAATTTGGCTGCCAGCCTTGTTACTAAAGGGAAAAAGCTGCTCAACCTTTACGGGCCAACAGAGACCACAGTCTGGTCAACCGCAGCACACATTACGGAGAATTCTGGAGTTCATATTGGTTATCCCATTGGTAATACAAAGCTTTATGTACTTGACCAGGATCTTCAACCTGTTCCCAGAGGGATAGCCGGCGAGCTGTACATCGCAGGTGATGGTGTGACCAAAGGATACCATGAAAATTCTGAGCTTACCCGGTCGCGGTATCTCGTGGATCCTTTCCATGGATCAGGTTTATCGCGGATGTATAGAACGGGTGATCTTGTGAGGATGAGACCGGACGGCGCTCTGGAATACATCGAGAGAATTGATCACCAGGTGAAAGTAAGGGGTTACAGAATTGAACTCAAGGAAATCGAACAAACGCTCAGTTCAATTCCGGGAGTTGAGGAAGCTGTTGTTCTTGCCAGAGATAATCAAAAAGGGGATAAAACCCTCATGGCCTGGGTCACGGGGGATACCAGGATTCAGTCGATGGATTTCAGAATTTTGAAGGAGCAAATAGGAGAACAACTTCCGCCATGGATGGTTCCGTCCCAGATCATTATTCTTGAATCCATGCCGTTAAACACCAACGGTAAAATCGACCGATCAAGACTTCCTGATTTTAAAGCGGATAATAAGGATATTAAAGAAACTCCTCAAAATTATATGGAAAAAGCCCTTGTCTTTATGTGGGAAGATGTCCTCGGTATCCCGAATATTGGAATCGATGATGATTTCATAGAATGGGGCGGAGATTCCTTGAAAGCCATGAAGCTTCTTGTGGATGTCAATGAGCAATTCAGTGTTTCCCTAACAGTTCAACGGCTTTTTGAAAACATGACTGTGAGGAAACTGGCAGATACCCTGGAACGGATGCAGCGTGGAGAGGGGATTCACGAAAACGATACGGCTGCCCGGATGCGTGAGGATTCGGTGCTCAATTATGATTTTATTAATGGTTCTCCTGAAAAGCCGGAACGATATGGTTCGTATAGTCATGTATTTCTGACAGGTGTCACCGGTTATCTCGGAGCCTATCTATTGAGAGATCTCCTCGAAAAAACGGATGCCAGCGTGTTTTGCCTTGTGAGAGCCAAGAACGATGATGGTGCAATGATACGCATCAAAACCAATCTTGATCTCTACGGTTTATGGGATGATGGGTATTCCGAAAGAATCATACCTCTTTCGGGAGATTTGGCACTTCCTTGTTTCGGTCTCCATGAAGAAACATATCGTTCGGTGTCTTCTAAGGCGGATGCCGTTTTCCATAACGGAGCCATGGTTAATTTTTCATATCCTTATGCTCTTCTCAAAAAAGCCAATGTAACAGGCACCCGTGAAGTTTTGAAGTTTGCGTCGGAAAACCGGATCAAGCCTCTGTATTATGTATCCACCATTGGTGTATTTGAACGAAAAAATCCTGATCTAAACCGACCAGTTTTTGAAGACAGCAACCTACCAAACCCGGAAGAGCTCTATTACGGATACGCCCAGAGCAAGTGGGTCGCAGAAAAACTCGTACGTGCCTACAGGGATTTTGGAATGCCTGTTACCATCGTAAGACCCGGACCCATTTACGGAGACAGTCAAAGCGGAGCGTTGAACACAGATGATTTTTTCTGCCGTATGATAGGGGCCTGTTCCAAATTCAACGCGGTTCCCGAGCTCAATGTGGAACTGGACGGTCTGCCCGTGGATCATGTCAGTTCAGCCATTGTGGATATTGCCCTGACACCGGAAACCATGGGCAGAAATTATCATATTGTAAGCCCTTATCCCATCCATCTGAGAACCATATTTGAACGGATGAATCAAGAGGGTTACACGATGAATATGATATCGGTTCCAGAATGGACGGATATATTGAGGCGTGAAGCATTGGATGATCCTGAACTTATGGCGTTTCTACCCCTGGTAGATGCTGTGATGCCAGATACAGGTGGAAAGACGTTTTTCCAGATGCAGACCGGAAACAGACAGCGTTACGCCTGCTCGAATCTCATGGATTGCTTATCGTTAAAAGGGGTTTCTGTGGAACCGGTCCAAAGTGAAATATTTGTAAGATATCTTGAATTCATGAGGATGAACGGTTACATTCAAAACGTTACGGAAGAAATGGAATCCTGAATCGGACGTTTATTTTTTAATGAGATTGATAACCATGATCCGTTGGGGTTTATGCTGTATATTTAAGGAAGAGCCGATCACGTTTCGAAGAACAACAGCTACTTTTCTTTCAAAAAAAGAAAGAGAAGAGCAGCTTCGATATCTGAATGAACTGATCGTCCATAACGCGGAATCTCTGCTCAGAGCTCTTTATTTCTGCAAGGATAATGGAATAGGGGACTTCAGGATCAACAGCCAGATTTTCCCTCTTAAAACGCATCCTGACCAAGGCTATGACCTCAACGAACTTCCTAATGTAGAGCTGGTTTACGAAAAATTCAGAATTTGTAAGGAATTCGGAATTATAAATAATATTCGTATGGGACTTCATCCTGATCAGTTCACTCTTTTGTCTTCTCCCAATCCAAGTGTGAACGAAAGATCCATTGATGAACTCACCTACCAAGCTGAAATGGCCTCCATGGTCAATGCAGATGTGATTAATATCCATGGTGGAGGTGCTTACGGAGATAAACCTGCGGCATTGAAACGCTTGAGGGTCAACATAGAAGGACTTGATGATACCATCAGGGAGCGTCTCACCCTTGAAAACGATGACAGGGTATACACACCGGAAGACCTCCTTCCGGTGTGCCGTGATATGGGGATTCCCCTTGTGTATGATGTCCACCATCATCGCTGTCTTCCCGATGGAGAAGGCATTGAGAAAACAACGGAACTCGCCCTGTCCACATGGCACCGTGAGCCTCTTTTTCATATCTCCAGCCCAGTCGGTTCCTGGAAAACAAAAAACCCAAGAAACCACTCGGATTATATCGAAATTAAGGATTTTCCCGTATGCTGGAAGAATCTTAATATTACGATTGAGGTGGAGGCAAAAGCAAAAGAACTGGCTGTTATCCAATTGATCCGATTGCTTCAAGCTTTCTGGATTTAACATGAGTATAAAAAAAATGCGGCGCAAAATCCCAGTTGACAACTCAATCGATAAAACCTAATGTTAAAGTAAACTTTAATTGTGAAAGAGGTTTCAATTTCTGTGATGAATCATGTGTTCAAAGATTTTACGCTTCATACCATTGATGGCCATATCTCTACCATCTATCTTGCTGTTTATTCAGATAAAATACTGATCCTGGATTGCGGGTGCAGATGTGATATTAAACGGGTGGAGACCTATATCGAAAAGAAATTAAAAAGAGATCTGAGTTCAGTGAAGCTGGTGGTCGCATCCCATGCTCATCCTGATCATGGGGGAGGATCGCCTTTTTTTAGTAAAAAACACAGAATTCCCCTTGCAACTCCACGCCATATCAACGAATGGTATCGTGGTGTTATGGGATTTATCCAGCATAACATTGATATTTCGCTGGGGTATCATGTGGCAAGAACCACAGGCAAACCCGTGTCAAATATTTTCTACAAACGCAAAATAGCTATTGATCATCCGCTGGACCATGGTTCTGTTTTACCCGGCTTCGAAGACTGGGTGGTTTATGATGCTCCAGGTCATACTCATCACGACATGGTTTTTTATAATAAAAAGGAAAAACTCCTATACGCTGCTGACGTCATCCTCTGTGTTAACGGAAAATTTCTTCTCCCTTTTCCTGTGCCCATGGAACATAAGATGAATGCAAGCCTTGATTTGATTTCATCCATGGATGTCGAAAAGTTAATTCTTGCTCATGGCGGAGTGAAATACGTAAAAGGGCTAAAAGCAATAACGGATGAACTCAAGATTCAGTTGACGAAAGCACTCCCCCCAATCCTTGAAAAACTAAGGCTGCTTGCTTTATTTTCCCCCGAGATCAGGAAAGAAATGAAAAAAGAGATGAATCGAAAGAATGCTGCTTAATTCTTTTTTTCGGCTTTTTCAACGTTTCAGGTTCTGCTCGGATTCTTGAATGATGGGCTTTCCCACCGTGTTTCCTGTTGACAAATGTTCGTAAAATTAGATAAAGAAGGTTTGGATTTTTTAATTACAACAAGGGTTTACTGAAATAAAAATCCGGAAGACAACGTATGTCCACAAGACTTACATATAAAATTCAGGGGATTGAATCGTGAAATCAAATTTTATACTCGTTCAGCTTATCACCCTGTCCAGGATTCCCATGTCCATGATTTTTGGGCTAACGCTCAATTTTTGCGACTGGTCATACGGAATGCTGCTTTTCTGGCTTATTCTTCTCGGACTTATCGAAATTTCAGATCTTTTAGATGGGTACAGCGCAAGACGACTTGAAATTGTAAGTGAACACGGTGCCATGCTTGATCCTTATGCAGACAGTGTAAGTCGGCTGATCGTTTTCTGGTCACTTGCTTCGGCCCAGTACCAATCAGTTCACTACATCATATTTTTCGTTCCACTTGTCATGGCCTTGCGTGATGTGACTGTAGCTTATTCACGAATCATTCTGACCAAACACAACCGTTCCGTTGCAGCAAAACGAAGTGGAAAGATCAAAGCGATAGTGCAGGGAGTCGGTGCATTCATCATTCTTCTTGGACCGGTTTACTGGTCATTTATTGGAGACTGGACAAGGCATGCGCTTTCCTGGATAATCATCATCGCGACAGCCGCTTCAGTTGTGGAATACGCCGCTTCAGCCATTTCAGTAGCGATGGAAGAAAACCGCAAAACGCAAAGTGAAAGTTGATTTAATTATTCATTTAGTGGCTGTCTTCATTATCTCTAATCGGTCTTCATTCAATCAGGGCAAATAGATGATAGCTCCCCTTTGCACCATTTCCACTGACGATCTTCGGTCCATCAAAGGTGTATTTTTCGATATTGATGATACGTTTTCTCTTTCAGGAAAAATTCCTCCTTCAGCCTACTCAGCATTATGGCGATTGAAACATGCTGGCTTCACCGTTGTTCCAATAACTGGAAGGCCTGCGGGATGGTGTGATCATATCGCTCGGATGTGGCCTGTGGACGCGGTAGTAGGTGAAAATGGAGCTTTTTATTTCAGAGTCGATACATCTTTAGGAAAGTTCATCAAACGTTTTGTGGATGATGACGATGTCCGTTCAGAAAAAAGAAACAAACTGAAACGGATAGGTGAAGAGGTGCTCCTTACAATCAAAGGAACGGCTCTTGCTTCTGATCAGAATTACCGTGAAGCGGATCTGGCCATTGATTTTTGTGAGGATGTAACAAGACTGCCCTGGGAAGACGTGGACAGCATCTGTGAAATTTTTAAAAAACACGGGGCCACATGTAAAGTGTCTTCAATCCATGTAAACGGATGGTTCGGTAATTACAGTAAACTTCACATGACAAAGCGTCTTGCCATGGATCTCTGGAACCTGGATCTGAACAAAGAAAAAGGACGTTTTGTTTATTTCGGAGACTCCCCCAACGACGAGCCTATGTTTGAATTTTTCCCCTTATCCGTTGGCGTTCGAAATATTCTTTCATTCACAGACAGAATGACCTGTCTTCCTGCATATGTAACCGAATGTGATGGGGGAGAGGGGTTTGCTGAAGCTATTGAACTGTTTTTCCATCGATTGGGCCTCTGAAAACAGCTTATGGGGATAATCATCTCTCTATCCGTTCTACTGTTAATCTTTGTAATCTCTAACATTCTAATATTCTTTTTTGCTGTTTATGAGTTTTTTTTCGGAAAGCAGAAGAACAACGATTGGGTCAGTAATCCTCAGGAACTCATTCCTGATAATCCAAACGTGAAACCAAGTGTGGTGCTCGTTCATGGATTTATGGGTAGCCCCTTTGACTTCGAGGAGTTGGCAAAAGACCTCCAATCGGCAGGTTTCAGGGTGATTGTTCCTGTGGTTCCGGGGCAGGGCAGTTCTGATTTTGCTTATTTCAGAGGAAAATACTCAGCGGATTATTATGTCTGCTGGCTTAAGGAAATCCTTGTCAATGAACATGAATTGACAGGAATAAAACCCTTTCTTGTGGGATTTTCAATGGGGGGTGCTCTTTCGGTGATCATGGCTTCACAGCAGCTGGTTGCTCGTCTTGTTCTCATTTCCCCATTTTTTGGATTGCCCTTTCGCGGTATGGCATTATTTATTTCAGTTTTCGGATTTCTTATCCCTGTGGTTCCCAAATCAGAACGGGGGAAAATCAACGATCCCAAATTGTACATGCGATATATGCCAGGCTCCATGCTTATCTCTATTTCAACATTCAGAGTTTTGATGCGGCTTGTATGTCTGGCTGAAACAGTCGTGGGCAAAATTCAGGTACCTGTTCTCGTTTTCTGTTCACAAAATGACCACGTGGCGTCATACTACAGAATCAAAACAGTACTAAGCACTTCTGAAAATATTGAAATAAAGGAATATAATAAAGGGAATCACATACTTCTTCATGATTATCAAAAATACGAAATAGTAAAAGATATTCGATCGTTTTTACTTTTTTGAGATATTTCAATTTTTTATTCCTCTGATATTATTTAACTATACAATTTTTTTAATAAAAATAATTATTGCAAAGCAATATTCTTTTGATTAAAATGTTTTACTATTTATTTTAGTTTGTTAACAACACGTTCGTTTTATTCATAGAATTAATTGAGACGGAGAATAATTGTCTGCCATGATCATTATTAAAAAGTACAACAACAGAAGGCTGTACGATACGGAAAGCAGTAAATACATCACCATCAACCAGGTTTCCGAAATGATCAAAGCCATGAATGAAGTCAAGGTAATAGATGCAGACTCGGAAGAGGATGTGACATCTTATATCCTTACCCAGATTGTTCTGGAAGAAGCGAAGAATAAAAAAGCGCTTCTTCCTGTGCCTCTTCTTCATATGTTGATTCGTTATGGTGATAATATTCTAAGTGAGTTTTTCGAAAAACATCTCATGAAAACCATGGAGAACTATATTAACCAGAAATCTGCTTTTGACGATCATTTCAGGAAAATGCTCGAATTCAGTACAGAGATTTCCGGCGTTGCCCAAAAAACGATGGCTGAAATGTCGCCATTTAAAACGTTTATGAATATGTTTAATTATCCCATGGCTCCTGCTGACAAGGATAGTAAGAGTGACGGAGACAAAAAATAATTCATAAAGGACAGGCAAAAACGCCTGTCCTACGAATGAATTCTATTCTTAACCGTTCATGATGTTGTCCTGTTTGTGTTTGAATCCTCCTGTGTAGTTCTTCAATGTATCATTCTGAACCCGACTTTTATTTTTTAATAATCTATTTTTCATTCTTGACAGCCATATTTAACAACATTATATTTTGTATACCCTACCAGGGTATGGTACAAAATTACAAAGGAGAATACATGATCAACCAAGAAGTGAAGAACGAATCTTTGTTACGTTTAAAAAAAATTGAGGGTCAGATCCGTGGAATCATGAAAATGGTTGAGAACGACAAATACTGCATTGACATCATCAATCAGATCACTGCGGCGGAAAAGGCTCTCAAAGGCGTATCCAAGATTATCATGAAACGTCACGTGGAAAGTTGCGTGGCCACAGCGATAAGTATGGGGCAAGGCAAAGAAGCTATAGATGAACTTGTGGAAACTATCTATAAGGTAGGTAAATAATAATGGATAATGTTATAATTTTTTTAAAAGAAATCGCTCTTTTTTACAATGAGGTGGCGATATTCCTGATATTTGGCTTTATTGTTGCAGCGATTCTTCATGTGTTTTTTCCAGAGTCGCTTATTCGAAAGCATCTTGGAAATGACTCGTTTAAATCCGTTTTCAAGGCCACCTTATTTGGGATACCCATCCCAATCTGTTCATGCGGTGTTATTCCGGTTGCAACGTCGCTCAAGCACAGCGGTGCATCAAAGGGAGCAACGGTATCCTTTCTTATAACAACACCACAGATAGGCGCAGACAGTTTTTTAATTACCTTTTCACTGCTGGGGTGGGTTTTTGGAGTTTTTAGAATTATTGCATCCTTTGTCACAGGGATTCTTGCCGGAATTTTTGTTAATTTGTTCGGCAAAAATGATGATGGTACGCTTCTTCCAATGGCAGCTGATGTGGCGGAAGATACCATGGCACATCGGGCAAAAAACCTTGCACATTATGTGGAATACGAACTTCTTGGTTCCATAGCCAATTCACTTATACTTGGATTTATTATTGCCGGGTTGATTACCGTGCTTGTTCCCGAAGGTTTTTTTGAAATGTATATGGGCAGTGATTTCATTTCCATGCTGGTGATGCTTGTCATTGGAATTCCCATGTATGTTTGCGCATCAGCATCAACTCCCATTGCTGCATCTCTGATAATGAAAGGGTTGTCTCCCGGAGCCGCCCTTGTTTTTCTTTTAACCGGGCCTGCGACTAACGCCATTGGAATCGCCGCCATTGCAAAAGTGGTTGGTAAAAAATCCACATTGATTTATCTGGCGGTTATTTCCGTTTCAGCCCTTGCTTTTGGTTATATGATGAACCTGTTGGTAAACCAGATGGGGCTTTCAAGCATGATTATGCATCATCATACCGAGATGCTGCCCATGTGGTTAAAGCTTCTGGGTTCTGTAGTACTTACATTGATGCTTGTGTGGTATTATGTGGACGTTTATTTGTTTAAGAAATTTAAGATTATGAACAACACGAAAGGACAAATTGACATGAGCCATCAGATTACATTGAATGTTTCAGGTATGAATTGCATGCACTGCCAGAATTCAGTTAAAAAAGCCGTTGAAAATGTGCAGGGGACCTCAAATGTCTCTGTTGATCTTTCCGAAAAGAAAGTTGTTTTCGATATAATGGAGAAGACGTTTGTGGACAAAGTAAAGTCTGCCATAACGTTTGCCGGATTTACGGTGGAAAACTCGTAAATTATCGGTTTATAAAAAGCCTGTTACGGAATTGAAGTCACATGGCGGATTCGATAACACAGGACGTGACACTGAACTTGACTGTGACAGGCGCGGGCACTTTGACAATTGACAATTGTGGGGAACCGTTACCGGATTGAGCAATACAACTGTTCATGCTGATTCGGCAACCAATTCTGAAAATCCCCAATTAATTTATCCTCAAAGACAGTTGTTTTTGACAACAACTGATCCCTGTGTCAGAATAATCATCAACATCATCGATTTATAGTTTTGACCTTATCCAACAGAACAAATTCTTGGCTTCGCAAACCGCACTACTTGATTTATCAAAGACATATCAAAGACAGCCCTTGCTTCGGTGACACAGGGAGATATTTTGGCATATGACAACCAAGAATACCATAAACAAACAACTTGAAGATATTCAAAACTTTCTGGCAATTACCAGTGGCGGTACTGAGACAGAGCCCTTTTTTAATAAACTGGCTGGGTTCCTGGCGCAGAGCATCGATATGGATTTTGTCTGCATTGACCGCCTGGAAGATGACGGTTTGAACGCCCGGACGGTGGCCGTATGGTGCGATGGTCATTTCGAGGACAATGTGACATATGCCCTCAAGGACACCCCCTGCGGTGAGGTGGTTGGTAAAGATATCTGCTGTTTCCCCGCCAGCGTCTGCCAGTTTTTTCCCAGAGACCAGATTCTTAAAGACTTGCGGGCTGAGAGTTATGTTGGTGTGACTCTTTTTAATCATATGGGGGAAGCTATCGGCCTGATCGCTGTGATCTCACGAAAGCCACTATCCAACCGTCCGCAGGTTGAAGCCATTATGAAAATGGTGGGCGTGCGCGCTGCCGCTGAGCTGGAGCGCCTTGATGTCGAAATAAAACTGCGTGAGAACGAACTGGTACTGGCCCGATCACAGGAGATAGCTCATTTCGGTTCCTGGGAATTGGACCTGGCATCCAGCCGTCTGACTTTGAGTAACGAAAGCTTTCGAATCTTCGGTCTGGAACCGAAGGATTTTGTTGGAACATACGAAGCTTTTCTTGCGGTTGTTCATCCGGAAGATCTATCCGCTGTGAACTCCGCTTATATCAACTCATTGAGGGAGGGCAAGGATTCTTATGAAGTCAAACACAGGGTTGTCCGTCCGAGAACCGGAGAGGTTCGTCATGTTCGTGTGAAATTTGTTTACGAAAGAAATTCCGTCGGCAAAACTGTCTGTTCGGTGGGTATAGTTCAGGATATTACCGAGACCATGCGAGCCGTTGAGGAACTTCAGATAAACGAAGCCCGGCAGAGAAAAATGGTCGCCAATATCGGTGAAGTTATCGCCATCATTGATCAACAAGGTATCAATCGCTATAAAAGCCCGAATATCGAGACACTGTTTGGCTGGAAAACCGAGGAAGTGGTGGGTGCAAGCACATGGAATAATATTCATCCCGAGGATCTGCGCGCTACAAAGGAATTTTTCAATGGACTTATGGTCGCACATAATACGAAGGGAACCATGGAATGTCGCTATCTGTGCAAAGACGGCAGTTATCGGTTCATCGAATTTACTGGGGTGAATCTTCTTCACGACCCTGACATTCGAGGAATTCTTGGTAATTATCACGACATTACTGATCGCAAGAAGTCGGAAGATGATCTGCGGGAGAGTGAGCTCCGTTTCAAAGCTCTTCACAATGCTTCATTTGGCGGAATTGGCATTCATGATAAGGGTGTTATTTTAGAATGTAATCAGGGATTATCTGAAATGACCGGTTATTCAACAGCCGAACTGATAGGTATGAACGGCTTACTGCTGATATCCGAGAAATCCAGAGAGCTGGTCATGAAGAATATTTTATCCGGTTACGAGAAACCCTATGAGGCAATGGGTTTACGTAAAAATGGAGAAGAATTTCCCATGCGGCTTGAAGCCAGGAATATACCTTATAAAGGAAAAAATGTTAGGACTGTTGAATTCAGGGATATCACCGAGCATAAAAATACTGAAGCCGAACGGCAAAAATTGCAAAGCCAGTTGAACCAGTCACAGAAAATGGAATCCGTGGGGCGTTTGGCTGGCGGGGTGGCCCACGACTTCAACAATATGCTGGGAGTTATTCTGGGCCACGTAGAACTTGCCCAACTTCAGATTGATTCTGATCATCCTTTATTCAACAGTCTTCAGGAGATCCGCAAAGCTGCCGAACGTTCCGCCTTACTGACAAGGCAACTTTTAACGTTCGCTCGTAAACAGACTGTTGCACCTGAAGTGCTTGATCTGAACGAGACCGTGGAAGGGATGCTCAAATTACTGCGACGGCTTATCGGTGAGGATATTGATCTGCTCTGGTTGCCGAGCAAAGCCATGGTGCCTGTCAGAGTTGACCCCTCACAGATTGATCAACTTCTGGCTAACTTGTGTATCAACGCCAGAGATGCCATCTCGGGAGTGGGTAAGATCATCATTGAGACAGATGCAGTCTTTTGTGACGATACTTACTGCGCTGAACATGAGGGTGCTGTTCCTGGTGACTATGTGATGCTGGCCGTCAGCGATGATGGATGCGGAATGGACAAGGAGATCCTTAAAAACCTGTTCGAGCCTTTCTTCACAACTAAAGGTATTGGCAAGGGTACCGGTCTTGGGCTTGCAACGGTCTACGGTATGGTCAAACAGAACAACGGCTTTATTTATGTTTACAGCGAACCTGATCAAGGGACAACTTTCAGGATTTATCTCCCTCTTGAAGCGTCAAAATTCGCCTTGAAAAGCATGGACGAAGAGACTGAACAGGCCATGGGGGGGACGGAAACTATCCTGCTGGTGGAAGACGAGCCATCTATCTTGGGCATGGCCAAAGTGATGCTTGAAATGCTGGGTTATAATGTGATGGCAGCAAGCACCCCAGGTGAAGCGCTCCTTATGGCCAGAGAGCATGCCGGAGAAATTCAGCTTCTGATAACCGATGTGGTCATGCCTGAAATGAACGGGCGGACTCTGGCAGAAAAACTATTATCCCTCTATCCGACCCTGAAAAGACTATTCATGTCAGGTTACACGGCTGACGTGATAGCGGATCGAGGCGTTTTGAATGAGGGAGTCCTCTTTATTCAAAAGCCTTTCTCCATGGACGATCTCGCCCATAAAGTGCGCCAGACGTTAAGGGGCGATAAGACAACAAAGGAATAGAGCCATCCGGTTTATTTTTTTTCCCCAATAGTTGGATTGTACAAGAAGGTATTCACTGACTGTGTGATTATTTCTTTCTGGACCATGATTCCATGCCTTCTTCGTAATTGCTTGCTGGCCCAAGACCTGAATTCTGGTGAACAGCCCATGCATAGGCTGAACGAATACCTCCGGTGCAATAATAAACAACAGGTTTGGCGGGGTCAATTCCATGAGCAATCAATCGTTTTTTCAGGCTCTGTGCATCCACAGGCTTTCTGTCATCCCCTGAGTAAAAATCGGTCCATGGGATATGAACAGAACCCTTGATGGACCCTTTGAGCCGTTCGAAAAATGACCGGGTGTCCACGATCTGAAATCCGCCTAACCGTTTTGCCAAGTCTTCCGTAGATATGTTGACCTGGTTATTGATCCGAAGATTGTAGTTCGTGACCTTTTTTGGTTTTATCGAATCCTGTTTCACCCATGGCAGTTTATTCCTATTCCAGGCGGTTGTTCCTCCGTCCAAAAGATAGATTCGGCCTTTGTGGCCGAGATATGAGAAAAGCCAGATCACCCATCCTTCTCCGCCCCAGCTTGTGTCCGCATCGCCATAGACCAGAATATCAGATTTTTCGTTTATCCCCAGATCCTCCAATTGTTTCGCCATGGATAAGGGGGGGAGAATGCGGTAGGGGACGCCACGTTCATCAACCCTGGTGTAGTTTTCCCAACTGAATGTCAGGGCTCCGGGAATGTGACCGCCATTCCAGACATTTTTGGGTCGGGCATCAAGAATGACGACGTCGTCTATTGTTTTGGCTGCGTCACCGGGTTTGATCAGGGTAAAACACCAGGGCGTTGTAACATGAAGAAATGATAATACGATAATGAATAATA
>JBAZWJ010000002.1:146855-192216 GCA_041660385.1 Desulfobacteraceae bacterium
TTTTGAATATATGACAGTTCTGATGAAATCGGACGATGCATTGATTGGCCCCATGGTGGTTATGTATTTTCCATTTATAAAAAGCCTGGTCGTGGTTGTCAAATTGATAGATACAATACGTGATCCCAACAGAATTGGAATAAGGAATTAAGTGCTGGTTGAATATTATGTTGTAATATCCTATAACGTTGGGCAGTGACGATGGCAAAGAAGGTTTGATGATCGTTTTTTGTGTTGCAGTTATATTTACCCGGCAATAAATACATCTCTGATTATAAGCCGGTAAGAGATGGGTGGAGCTTTAGCGTAATTCATCAGAATTGTCAGCCTATTGTGCTATTCAATTGACGGTTTAATTGTGAGGGGCGGGTTGTGAAAGTTTCTAAAAAATATTATCGCGTCAACCCTAGTGATATCGGTTTTATCCGTTATATATTCGAAGCCCATGACGGACTTGCAGTGATCAGCACACTGCCTGAGGCAAAAGATACCATTGTGTTGCGGATTGCTCCGGGTTGTGAAGAGGATGTTCTGCAAATCGTATCGGGACTTAAACTTGAAGTTTCCATGGATGAGCAGGATATGAAAATCGATAATGTGGTCATGGATGATAAAAAATATATAAAGATACGTTATGAATATTAAATCCCTTTTTGTTTATACCATTGGATGCCAGATGAACGTTTATGACTCGGAGATGTTTGGCCGGGTGTTGCGTCCTTTGGGTTATACTCAGGCTGAATCGTTCGAAGACGCTGATCTGATTATCGTGAACACCTGTTCTGTTAGAAAAAAAGCTGAAGAAAAAGCCTTTAGTTTTATTGGGCGTCTTAAGAATCTCAAACATAAGAATCCCGAACTCGTGGTTGCCGTGGGTGGCTGTGTGGCCCAGCAGGAAGGATCAGCTCTTGTCCGGCGCTTCCCTTGGGTTGATATTGTATTCGGAACACGAGCCGTGGGGCGTTTGCCGGAACTTTTGAAACGGTTTGAAGATCAGGGTAGTCGTGTTGTGGATGTGATCATGGATGCGGCGCTTATTGAAGCCATGCCCAGTCTTGAGAAAGAACAGGGCCCGGACGTATCCCGTTTTGTAACCATTATGCGGGGTTGTGATAATTTTTGCAGTTACTGCATTGTTCCGTATGTGCGCGGACGTGAAACAAGCAGGACACCTGAAAACATCATCAAAGAAATCCAAAAGCTGGTGGAGAACGGAGCGAGAGAAGTGACGCTTCTTGGGCAGAATGTCAACAGCTACGGACTGAAGGAAAACATCTGCTCGTTTCCTGATCTGTTAAGAAAGGTAGCGGGAATCGAGGGATTGTTTCGAATCCGTTTTGCCACATCCCATCCCAAAGATTTGTCAGACGATCTGATCAAGGCGTATTCCGAACTGGACAAGCTGTGCAACCATATTCATCTTCCTGTCCAGTGCGGTTCAGACAGAATACTCGCTCTGATGAACAGGAAATACACCCGCGCCGCTTATATTGATCGCGTTGAACGATTGAGGAGTGTCAGACCGGATATTGCCATCAGTTCGGATATGATCGTTGGATTTCCCGGCGAAACGGATGAAGATTTCGAACAGACTCTCGATTTGATAAAAACCGTGAAATACGACGGCCTTTTCGCATTTAAATACTCGGACAGACCCCATGCTCCTTCTGTCGGCTTTAAAGACAAAGTCCCGGATCATGTGAAAAGCGAACGGCTGGACCAGCTTCTGACGCTTGAAAAAATTTATTCACGTCAAAATAATGACCAATATATCGGACGTGTGGAAGATGTTCTTGTGGAAGGGATGAGCAAAAAGCCAGGCAATACGGAATCCCCCCAATATAGTGGCAGAACATCCAGCAACAAGGTGGTGAATTTCGTCTGTCCCGATTCGGAAGAAAAGCAGGTCATGGTGGGAACAATCGTTCGTGTGGTCATTGAAAAAGCCTTTCCTCATTCTTTGCTGGGATGTGTTTCGGGCAAAAAATAATCGGATTTGGAGTTGCGGTATTCCGGCATGCCATGGCATAATGAAATATCAATGCCTCTTCATAAAACAAACAGGCTCGATTGATGCGTTGTGTCTGAGCGAATACAATCTGTAAATCGCAACTGGACCTGAAAACGCCCATGTATTCCAACCTGTGATTGTAAAGGAGATGTATCATGCTTCATGAAATGACCATTGCATCTGTAACCCTTGACCCCGAGACAAGTTCTCCGATTATTGTGTTGAAATCTGTGGAGGACGGAAGGTCGCTTCTTATATGGATCGGAGCACTCGAAGCGGGTTCCATTGTTTACGCCCTTCAGGGCATGTCGTTTGAAAGACCACTGACCCATGATCTTTTCAAGAATTTTCTCGAAAGAACGGCCTTCAGAATAAAAAAAATGGAAATCTGCAATCTGGAAAACAACACGTTTTTCGCCAAGCTGTATTTCGAATCGGGTGATACGGAATTTGTTCTTGATGCACGCCCTAGTGACGCCATGGCCCTTGCCATCCGCTTTAATGCCCGGATTTACGCAGAAGAGAGCGTTATAGTAAAATCGAAACAGGGATCAGAAAAAACGGAAGCTGTCGACCAGTCCGAGGAAGGTAAGAAGTGGGCCGAGTATCTTGAAACACTCGATAACGATGATTTCGGAAAATATAAAGTATAAACAATAAGGTATAAACCATGATTGATCTTCATACCCATTCGTTTTTCAGCGACGGAGTTCTTGTTCCGTCCGAACTTGTGAGACGGGCCGAATACAAAGGCCTCAAAGTCATTGGAATCACAGATCACGGTGACCTTTCCAATATCGACTTTATCATTCCACGTATTGTTAATGTGGCTGAACAGTTGAACCAGGTTCTTTCCATCAAGGTGATTCCGGGAATCGAACTTACCCATGTTCCACCGGCACAGATCGCTATTGCAGCTCAGAAAGCACGAGAATTCGGCGCCAGAATCATTATAGTCCATGGTGAAACACTTGTGGAACCCGTTGCGCCTGGAACAAACCACGCCGCGCTTCTATCCGATATCGACATCCTTGCCCATCCCGGCTTGATTGATGAAGAGGATGTAATTCTCGCTCGTGAAAAAGGCATTTTCCTAGAAATAACCGCGCGGAAAGGCCATTCCCTTTCAAACGGCTACGTGGCCGCACTGGCCAAGAAACACGGCGCAGGCCTGGTGATCAACACCGATTCCCATGCCCCAGGCGATCTCATCGACAGTGATTTTGCTCGTAAAGTGGTCAAAGGGGCAGGGCTTTCTGATGATGATTTTTTTGTCATGCAGGAGAATGCGTCGAAGTTTGTTTTATAGATCGGATATTTCCGGGTGTACATTTCGGGTGAAATCCTGATGTTCCCGATAGATTTTTGCACAGCAAGCATGTGTCAGTCTCTTGCAGGTCGTGTAGAGGAACGTAACCCGACAAATGATCCGATCCTTATGGTTGTTGAATGCACTCATTTTAATTCACGATCTTTCTTTGATTCTTTTTTCAATTCCCGATGTGCTGTACCCTTCAACAAGGGGGATTAACGCGATTTTCCCTCCATAGGATTCCACAAGACCTTTTCCCACCACATCTTCAGGCTTGTAATCCGAACCTTTGACAAGGATATCCGGCTTTAATATGGAAAGAAGTTCAAGTGGGGTGTCCTCTTGGAAAATCACCACAAGGTCCACACAGGAAAGAGCGCTGAGCATGGCAGACCTGTCGCCCTGGGACAGAATGGGGCGAGTCGGCCCTTTTAACCTTGTAACCGAATCGTCGCTGTTCAAACCCACCACCAGTCGTTTTCCCAAGGCCCTTGATTTTCGTAAAAGATCCACATGTCCCGGATGAAGAAGGTCAAAACAGCCGTTGGTGAAAACAACCGTTTCTCCTTGTGATTTCCAGGCATCAATCCTTGTTCTGGCCGATTGAACCGTATCCAGCTTTGTTTCAACCGGGAGCTGGCCAATGCCATGCTGATGGCTGAGGTTTGTACTGAGTTCAAGCTCAGTGAAGGATATGGGTTGTGTTCCTACTTTTCCAACAACGATACCGGCGGCCATATTGGCCAGGCTGGCTGCTTTGATAAATGTCAGACCCCCAGCAATTCCACAAGCCAGTGTTGCAATCACAGTGTCACCAGCACCGGAAACATCGAATACTTCACGGGCCTGGGTTTGCAGAAATTCAGGCGGAGCATCGGAATCCACCACACACATTCCTTTGGGGCCACGGGTCATCACCAGGCATTTTACTTTGTATCGTTTTTTTATGCGTGTCACCTTGTCACAGAGGATCTGTTCATCGTGATCTACGGCTGTTTCGGCAATAGTTTCAAGTTCCGAGGTGTTGGGGGTGATGCAGGTTGCTCCTGTGTATCGCTCCCAGTCTTTACCTTTGGGATCTACAAGCGACGGGATTCTGTATTTCTTGCACAGGGAGATGATCTCCTGGCACAGGCCGGGCGTCTGTAAGATACCTTTGCCGTAATCGGAGAGGATGACGGCTTCAGCCAGAGGAATTTTATCTTCGAAAATGGCGAGAAATTCTTTTTTTGCCGTTTCGGACAGAACAGAAGTATCCTCGTTGTCGAGTCTGAAAAGTTGCTGCTGCTTTGCCATGATCCGTGTTTTTGTTGTGGTTGCCCTTTGTTTGTCTAAAAGAAAGGCTGTTTCGATTCGGCTTTCACGGCACAGATTTTCTAAAATTGCACCGTCTTCATCATCTCCCCGTATTCCAATAAGAACGGCGGTGCATGATAGACCGGCCAGATTAGCCGCCACATTACCAGCTCCGCCAATGGCCTCTGTTTTTTGTGCTACCCGCACAACCGGCACCGGTGCCTCAGGCGAAATACGGCTGACTTCTCCCCAGATATACCGGTCGAGCATCACGTCTCCAACAACGATGATCTGATGGTTTACTAAATGCATGAGATGATTGGGCATGTGACCTCTCTTTATTAAACATAGCGCAAAAATTCGTTACGTAAGTAGGGTGAGCTTTCGCCCACCATATGTGGTGGGCGAAAGCTCACCCTACGGCATGTTATTTCATGCACTCTGAGTATATAGCAGGGGCTGTTTCCAAACCCACATTAAAATCTTTAAAAATTGTGACGTCACGGGGCAGGTTTGGAACCTGCCCCTACAAGTCCCCTTCATAACATAAGATATCATGAAACCCGACCCGCTGCTTCTTCGTGTATGGCTGAAGCGAGCAAGGGAATCATGATCTCATGGTGTCCTGTGATGGAGTATCCTTTTCCACCTGAAAGGGTGGGTCTTTGAACCACGTTGACGCCGGGTCGGTAATGCTGGATCATGTCGAAATTCGCTGTGGTGAAATTTTTTACCTTGTGACCCAGATTTCGTGCAAGGGACAAGGCTTTCAAAAACACCTCGGGCATAACCACAGCACTGCCAAGGTTAAGGACCACACCTCCGTCACCAAGCATTGAAACTGTTCGGGCAAATATACGGAAATCCCTCATGGATGCTTTGCCTATGGAGCATCCATCCGCATCTGGGTGTTGATGGACAATGTCGGTGCCGATGGCCACATGGAGTGTGTAAGGAATATCCAGCAAAAAAGATCGTGCAAGAAGAGCCCTGTTCGCATAAGGAGCTTTTTCCTCAATAAGCATGGCTCCTGCCGCCTGACCAAAACCTTCGGTGCCCGAAGCAGACCTGACGGCAGCTCCGTTCACCAATGCCGCTGTATCTCTTGCCATGCCGAATGAGCCGTCTTCCAGCTGGCTTGCCACATCTTCCGATGTGTGTCCGAAGCGGGCCAGTTCAGTATCATGGATGCAGGCAGAGCCGTTGGACGCAAAATGGGTGATGTATCCTTTTTCAGCAAGATCGGCGAGAACAGGGCTGCATCCTGTTTTAATCACATGGCCTCCCAGCATGACGATCACCGGTTTATTCAAGGTTCTGGCACGGACAACTGACTTGGCGATCTGCTTCAGATCCTCTGCTTTTAAAATTGATGGGAGAGATTTCAGGAAATCAGACATACTCATGCCGACGTATGGAGGTTTAGCTTCAAGATCAGTAGTAACTTTAGACACGCGGTCCTTTGCCGAATAGGTTTTTACAGCTGTCACATCGATTTCTTCGTATCGGCGCATGGAACGGGTTTCCTTTCGTGAAATAGAAAATTGTCTTTGTCGGGGAGAATTATAAACCCATCTCAAACACTTTCGATGAACGTTTCATCACTCACTCTTTATTCGAATTTCATCAAAAATTGAAGTATAAATTCATGTTCAGGACAACAGACGGATGACATTTTCCATGGAATCATTGCTCTCATGACATCCCAGATCAATTTCAGATACCCTGTTATCTCCCATATCCAGCCATCCGTAAAGACTGGAAAGAATTCTTCTAAGCATGATCATGTTGTCTTCGATTATGTCCGGAGACGAAGGTGGGATTCTGAAACCTTGAAGCATGAGGGTCTCCATGGTGTTCTTTTTCATCATGCCTTCGGAGGCCCTTATCTGTTCAAGTGTTTTTTGAAAGGACCGAAGTCGTAATATCAGGGCCTCTTTCAGATCTTCTTCCTCGCCAGAACAGACCATAATCAAGAGGGCAAGGTTCAGATGCTCCGGATACTTTAAACCAAAGCTGCTGGATTCTCTGAAGAACAAGCTTAAAAAAGACTCGTTACGTTTGTTCATAGGACATGCAGTCTGCCTGAGTTGAACACAGGTTTTTATTTTCCATTTTTCAGTCAACCATTGTTTCATATCGTCCAAAAGGGAACCGGGAATTGTATAGGTGATTCGAAGTTTTTTTATATAAAGCTGGATGGTTTCATGTGTCACAGCAAACGAAATGGGGAAGGGTTCATCCGGAAAATAAACAGGGATTCTGGCTACATTTTTATAAACAGTGTTCGAAAGCTCATGTTCGTCTTCGGAACTGAATACTTTATCACTGATCAGATGTTCGAGTTTTTCCATCATGATAAGATCGGGTGATACAACAAGCTCAAGGAAAAGGTTCAGGTCATCCTCCCTACCCGGATTCTTCATATCTTCCAATGCTTCCCGGGTCGTAACGGAAAACGTGGACGAAAGAAAGTGAAGAAGCCCACTGTCCAGAGTGAATCCCAATTTTATCATGTCCATGATTTCGTTACATAGCATCTTAAGATCTACGGAATCTGTCATAATAGTATTTCCTTATGTTTCCTCATGTCCAATCCATTTTTCAACGTTTGGTGCTACATAATTGGATAAACGTTCCAGAAGTATACCAGAATCTGTTTCAACCATAAGCATGGACCTTTGAGGCTGGTTTACGAATCGCTCTGCAACCGTATGATCGAGAAAAGCGATTAGAGAGTCATAGTACCCGTCAATGTTCAGCATTCCAAACGGCTTTTTATGAAAACCAAGCTGAGCCCAGGTCCAGATTTCGAAAATTTCTTCCAGCGTCCCAATGCCTCCGGGAAGGGCAATGAACCCGTCCGCAAGTTCAGCCATCAGCATTTTTCTCTCATGCATGGAACCCGTGACGTGGAGTTCGCTTAGATGATGGTGGGCCACTTCCTTCTTTACAAGAGCTTCAGGGATGACGCCAACGGCCTGACCTCCATGCTCAAGAATTGTATCAGCCAGCACACCCATAATTCCCACACTGGCTCCACCGTAGACAAGCTTTATGCCCCGTTCGGCAAGGACTCTTCCAAGGTGTCTGGCTGCATTTGAGTAAGTTTCGATTCTGCCTGGACTTGAACCGCAGTAAACACATATACTTTTCATTTTATCTCCGTTTTACAGCGCCATGAGAAAAAAAAATTATCACAATTTGCAAGTATAACGAATTATGTGAATTTTTCTGAGCACTTTATTTATTCTGTTCTAAATAGTCATATTTTTTACATTGATCATTTTATAATAAAAATATAGGTTCGGAAGTGGCCGGAACGATGATCAAGACCAATTATTGCTAAAAATCCATTCAGGTAATACAATCTATGACAGCACTTAAATGCTTTATCAGAACCGTTTACGATACATTGGAAAAAATCTGGTCAGGTCCAAAGGGGCACAGACTTGCCAGTACGCTTCTTGTGGTTTTTTTTATCCTTGCACTGATTCTGGTTGAATTGAACGATCTCCAGCTGTTCGCTCCGGCTGTTTCAGGTTTGATACCGAAAAACCATCTGGCTGCTATTCAATCCACGTTGACGTTTCTTCTGATCATTGAGGTCATGGGGCTTATTTTCAGCCTTGTTGAGTCAGTGACCACGTCGGTGGGGCGGCAGCTTGAAATCTTGTCACTGATACTTCTGAGAAATGTTTTCAAAGAGATATCCCATTACAGCGAACCACTTGTCTGGACACAGTTTGTTGATCATCTGGGATATCTTGCTGCCACGTCATTTTCAGCGTTGTTCATTTTCGCCGTTCTGGCTGTATTTTATCATATCAAGAAAGAAGAAGCACTTTCAGGATACGAGGAAGATAAAAAACAGTTCATTCTGGCGAAAAAAGCTGTTGCCATCGGTCTTTTAGTCTTCTTTCATATCATTCTTATCAAGCATTTTTATCTTTATATCACTGGAGGCCATGACATTGACCCCTTTGAAGCCCTTTACACCCTTCTTATTATCAGCGATATCCTGATTCTTTTCATCTCCATGCGATATGGGCACGACTACAGGATAGCTTTCAGGAATTCGGGTTTTGCCGTGGTGACTGTTTTCATAAGGGTGTCCCTGATTGCCAGCCCATACTACAGCGCGATGATTGGTTCGGGTGCTGCTGTTTTTGCTCTGGGGACGCTGTACGTTTATAGTTATTCGATTCGGATTGACGGTGAGATGCGAAATCTGAAAAATGACAGCGTTTAAAAACAAAAAACTCAAGAACATGATGTCCTTGAGTTTTTTATTCTTTTTTATAAAGATTTGAAATAGGGGAGTGCTTAATTATTTACCCGAAGCACAACCTCTTCCCACGTGAACTTTTTCAGGTTTTGTCTCGTTCATGGCCAATTCGAGTGAAGTAGTTGTTTTTTCTTTTGAGCGGTTTCCGGGTTTTACATTCGGAGCAGGTGAGTCATCGTCCAAGCTTGATAAGTCCCCTTTACTGTACATCTTTCTGTTAGACTGCACAGCGTCCAGAATATCCTGATAAAAGATCAGTTCGTGGTTGTATACGTTCACTTTCGTGATGCTTTTATCAATGGATCTCTTTTTACAGTCTTCCCCTTTATAACAGGGTACCAGTTCAACTAAACCCAGGAATTTGCCTTGTTCAAAAAGCTGGTAAACATCATATCTCAGCATGGTTCCCTTTTTAATGTTTTCGGTCTTTCCCAGTTCGTGATCCAGCATCATTCTTTTTTTTGTGTCTTTGCCGCTTGAGGCCATGATGTCGGTTTCATCGCTAAGCAGGTCTGTTTTGACAAGATTTAGTCCTTTGTCGATGATCGTGTCGTTTTTGACGTTTTTCATTTCATCGCTTTTCAGTCGTTTAAAATCTGTCACGGCAAAGCCTTTAAAAACACAGAGGCGTTCGAGGTTTATCGTTTTGTTATCCGCCGAAACAGAACCAAGAATCGTTCTATCCTTGAGATCAAGATCGTAACCACCTTTGATAATAGGGAATTTATAGGTCTGAATGTATTGATTCTTATCGGTAGAAACAGGCCCGGTATTTCTGGAAAGATTTTTATAATTCCGCCTGTTGAAGAAATTGATGATTTCACTGAAATGGATACTGTTATCTTTGCCCTGGCCAAGGCCTGTGAATGTTTCTTTATAGTAGCTGAAGTAAGCCTTGTTGAATGGGCTTTCCTTGTCATAAGCGGGGATTCGTAAGTAAGCATTGATGGACTGAATATCCGAAGGGAAAAAGTATTTCGTTCGAATGGATAGGAACGTCAGATTTCCACTGACCATCTTGAACATGTTTTTTAACTCGGCAGTGAGAGGAAAATCTGTAAGTCTTCCTTCGATATCAATGAGCTTGATGCTGAAGTTCTGGGAAAAAATATTTTTATTCTGTAACAGATCGTAACTCATGGCGAAATCGCCTGTTTTCATATAGGAATAGGCCAGCATTTGATAAATCTGGAGTTCCAGGTTGCTTGAAAACGTGGCACCGTTTTCATCCGTGTTACCTGATGTATTCTTGAACGTGATGAATTCTTCAAAAAGTGCGTCAAGTTGGCCTTCGAAGTGTTTCAACTCCTTGGTATACTTTTCGACCTCCTCTACAGGCATGGTCTGGTCATCCTGGATATTCTGCCAGAATTTTGGATAGTCCCTTCTTATAAAGAGTTCGATGCCTTCAAGAAAAATTCTGCAATCGTCGTAGATGCTCTGAAGGTAGGATGATTTTAATTCCTGCATGGTGTCTTCTTTTTCAGCTGAAAAGAAAGCTGAAGGAAGAGCCAGAAGCAAAAAGGTAAATGATAGACCGATGAAAAGATTACGCCATTTATGTTCCATTTTATTTCAATCCCTTGTTGTCATGAGGTCATGAGATTTTTATTTTTTTGTTTCCTGATACCGTTTTAAAATAAGGTGCGCGTTGAATTCCTTTGGAATAACCGCATCCGGGCTGGTCTGGTATTTTTTCTGGAACTCCGTGTAAAGTTTCAGATAGGACTCAGCACCGGTTAATTTAAAAAAATTCATCCAGCCATTGGCTTCGCTGCCGTATGTTAAAGCCGTTTTCTCACATGGAGCCATGAATGATCGTCTAGCGTGGTACATGGCCAGTGACTCACTGCCTTCTTTTCTTGAGTAAAACATGGCTAACGCACTATGAATCACCGAAGCATATTCCCAGTAATTTGTGTCTTTGGAAACCAGCAGCGGTGTCAGTGTTTCCGCAATATCACTGTATAAATCCGAATTCTGGTCCAAACCTGAGCGACGTTTTTTGTCGAGGATATTAGCAAGTAAATAGGCCATAGTCAAACGTGAAGAGTTTTTAATACTACCGCCGGAAGAGCTCTCATTTTCCTGGAGACGCATGGAAAGCTGGCCGTACTGGTAGAGGACATCTTCCATCAGTCTCAGGTTGTCGATACCAACGCCAAAGAGAATCAATTCATTATAAATGATACTTCGGTAAGGAATGTTGTATTTCACATTCTTTCCTGCATCGTCATAAAATTTACGGTACAGTTCGAACAGCTCGTTTTTCGGAAGGGAAAAGTTGAGATCCCTTGTTACCACAAATCCGCGTCTGGCAAGGTAGAGGCTGACGATGAAATTCGTATTGTTCGAGTCTTTGGTTGCTTCGATGCTGTAGTGTTCGTAAAAGTTCGGCTGGCCTATACCCGTTTCTTTCTGGAGTATCGCCAACCGGTTGAGCAATGTTCGTGTCTGTGAATCAAGAAGGGGGTCTTTTTCGTTTAGATTCCGTATGTACCTTCCAAAAAAATGGTAGCGCATGTAAAGTTCATATAAGGAAAACAAGGTTTTTGAAGAGGGTGCATAGACTCCAGGCCCTCTGTTGGTTTTGAAGCGGCTTTTCCATAATGTATCGAGCCAGTTCCATGTTTTTTTGTCGTAAAGATTCGAAAGATCCCGGGATTGTGAAATGTCGCCCCATTCACCGGCGAGTTTTTCACACTCCAGCATCATGGAGAGAAAATAAACGTTAAGGTACAGATCAGGTATGTTGCGGAACTTGAAGCTCACATCGTCCGTGGCCTTAAGAAGGGTTTTGCCTTGGACAATCATGTCCGAGGAACCGGATGAGGAATTAATAAAGGATTTTAAATAGTATTCGGAAAGAAAGAGATACTGTTCAAGCTCTTTATTCTTTATCGGGATTTCGTCGACCATGGTGAGTTGGCCGGGCCTGGTAAGGCCGTATTTCTCGTTGAGGAAATGAAGATAAAGAAGAAAATATTCATAGGCCATGTCGAATTTTATCCGCTGGGCCTCTTCGCCTTCCTGGGTTGTTTCATTTTTCTTTGTCAGACCTTCTATGTTCGAAACAATGGTTTTAATATCATCCATCGGGAGCAGAAAACTCTGGCCAGGAATATAGGACAACATGTCCATGTGCTTGCTGTCCGCTCTCCCGTGACTCATAATCTTCCGTTTATCCGATGTAATTACAACGGTTTGTTTGGCCGGAGTGATATGTTTGACCGAATGGAGGAGGTATACGCTTTTTGCATGTTTTTTGAAATCGTCGATGTATTCAGCATGAACAACGGTTGCGATAAATCCGATGATGAATACCTGTAAGAACAATGATTTTAACGTGCTGCGAATCATAACAAAATTCCTTCGGGGTTTCTCAAATCCTGTAACCTGTTGTAAAGCTCAATGTCCTCACTGGGTAGAAGAAGCCAGATTTTTTTTCCGAGTTTGAGCGCGACATCCTGATAGAATTCGAACTGGCGTTCGAAGTCATCGATTTCAGTGCAGTTGTTGTTCAATGCACCAGGAATATTTCCCTGTATGTATCCGGCTGATGAAGCAGCACTCACATAATAATTTCTGGCCAGATTGTAACTTCGTTCGGCAACCTGGAGAGCCCGAACTTGAAGCTGTTTATTGGAAAGATAAGAATTGGCGATGATTCTGTAGATATCATACCTGTCATCATCCTTATGATTGACCAGTGACCCCAGACGATAGGTGTCGTTTCGGATGAAACTTTCCAGTTCTTCCTCGTATTTCATGATTTCACTGATTTTACCTTGTGATGCCAGTTCTTTGAACAACAGATCATAAGCGTTCAGAAGATTTTCATGGTTAATTCTTTTATTTGTGTCGTTCATGAACGCCGCTTTAAAATCCATCAGGCAGTTTTTTCTCGAATTGGCCAGAGGAAATCGAAGGGTGGAGATGTTTTTTTCGTAAAGGCCGAATTGAAGATATTCGAAATAATAGTTGATTTCACCACGGTACCTGAAGAAGATATGGTTGATGCTTGTTGAGTTCTGGTCGTTTCCAAAGCCCTGGATCGTGCCGAACAGTTTTTCCAGATCCGAAAACACCAGATTGATTTTATCAAGAGCATCAGCGTAGATTGCGTTTATTTTCGTGTTGAATATCTCATTCCGCTTTTTTATCGGATAGGTATCCCAGGTCCGTGCATATTGCTTGAGTTCTTCGAGGGGTTTTCTGCATCCATAAAGGTTGTAGAAAGCCCAGCCTGACGGACAGACTTCCAGTTCATCCAGAAGGTCCTTGTATTTTAAACGGTCCTCCACTTTAATTCCGTGTTCCACCTGTTTTGTAAGCCAGGTTTTTAAAGCGGACATGGCCACAATATCCACTTCACGGTTGTCGAGTTTCAAAGTGTTCAGTGTGTCATTGAAAAGTTTGTCCACATTGAATTGAAGATTGTTTCCGCTTGCCGAGCCTCCCTGGCTTGTAAAAAGCATGAGAGGCAGAAGAGCTCTGTGGGCCATGGTCTGGTCTATCCAGGTTTCCCGGATATCATGGGCGATGACCTGGGCGCTGATGGAAAGGGGAAGGTTGGCCTTGAACCAGGAATAACTGAACAAGGCATTGTGGGTGTCGATGTTTGTAAAATAATTGATACTCTGGTTCAGTCCTGCTCTGTCTTCTTTGGTGAAAATTCTTTCGTAGGGTGAGTCGATAACTTTTCCACTCTTGTTTCGAAACTCATCAAGCTCGGCGCAGACTTTAACCGTTATATCAAAGGTCAGGATGTCTTCTTTCGTAAACGGCGGTTCCGCATCCGGCTTTTTATTCATATGGTCGATGGCTTGGGAAATGCGTCGTATGAGACCGTCCTGTGCGATGAGTAAATAATAATACAAGGATTTGTAGTAGTATTCTTCGGTGATGAACAGATTACGGCTGGGATAAAAACCGTTTTCAAAATACCGTTTGAAGCGGGGGCTCTGCTTGTCTTTATGGACGGTGCACATCTCGAAATAGATGAAATTGTATCCGGTGAGGTTCTGCTTGTCGTCGAAATAAATGTTGCTGAACTCTTTGTTAGGGTCTTCACTGTACTTGTTCAGGGCAGCCTGAGCTTCACGGGCTTTGATCAGGTCAAGTTTACCATCGGCTTGAATACCGAGATTTTTTTCAAGGATTGAAATAAACGTATTTAATTCCGAATCACTGAGTTTGTCTTTGATGTAAAGCTTGCCCACATCGGAAATCCATGTGGTTGGAGCAGGTTCATCGGCAGGCGGAGCAAGTCTCAATGGAACCGGTCGTGCAAAATTTTTTTCGGATGTTGTCCGTTGTGGATTTGTTGTTTTGATGGATTCGGTTATCGGAGTTTTCCGTTTGGGTTCCTGGGAATCGCTCTTGTCTATCTGAAGTTCATCTCTGGTCAATGGGGTAAGAGCAGATACGAAATCCGGAACTGACATGATAAGTGACACAATGAATAATACATAAAATAACGGATGCTTCATACTGCAATACCTCTATCTAATCGTTCGTTCAAGAGCGGAAACAACCTCGAAAGGCGCATCTGCCGGAGTGAAATCAATAGTGACTTTTTTTGAGTCTGAATCTTGTTCAATGGTCAGCTTGCAGGTGTAGCCTTTGACTTTATAGATGTACGGACTGTTCGCGGCGCTGAGCTTCCGCGCTTTTTTCATGATGTCCTGTTTTAACACTTTAACCCTGTCTGAACTTCCGAGTGCTTTACTGTTGATAACCAGTTCCTCAACAACCGTTTCGCTGCTGCGCGATGGTGTAAGATTCTTAATAGGTTCAGAAACAGGTGATGCAGGGATGCTACGTTTTGGAATTGCTGCCACAGGTGGTAATGAAGACACACCTGACGATGAACTGTTGCTTTTTACCGGAGGTCTGTAACCTTGATACTGGGTCAACTCGGGCTTCGGACCTTTACTCGCAGGAATGGAACTCACGGGAGGAGCAGCCATACGTTCACCTGACGGACTGACCGTCACATTTCTTTTTATTTCTGGCATGGCATTGAAAGATGACCCACTGGGCAAAGCGCGAGGAGCAGGAGCAGGGGCGGCAACGGGAATAGAGCTGGCTTTAGGGCTTATCGATGGAACAAATTTGTTGGAAATAGGGATGTTTCGAGGTTGAATCTCTCGTGCCACAAGGGGTTTGGCTATCATTTCTTTTGGAATGATAGACTTCTCAGCTATGGCTTTGGGTAATGGGTGTGCAGGATCAATGACCTTGGTTTCAATCCGATTTTCCAGGGGTTTCAATGCGTCGATCTTCTTTTTCGGAATTGGTTTATCCATGGGTTTGGGTTCTTCAATTTTCTCCGGCAGCATTTTTTCCAATTCGATCTTTTTAGGCTCGATGGATTTCTTTGCGGCGTTTTTTAAAACTTTGAGCAAAGGAAGGCTCTTTGGAACTGTGGGCTCAGGAACCCTTTCACTGTGAGGAAGAATCACAGTGGTCCGAGTTCTTTTATAAAGGTTCTTGTCGAGAAGCGTATGATTTATAATGAATATAACGGTGATGGAGACAAGAAAAATCAATAGGGATGGGTTGATAATCCATTCTTTCCTCGGGGTTCTTGAATAAACCCTGGGCATGATAATTTTGAATGAACCACGTCCGTATTGCTTTAAATCAATGGGAGCCGTCATTATTACTTCAAACCGCTTGCGTGTTGAATGGTTATTCGGTTCGCATCTTCATAAACACTTTCAATGATCGACATGGCCATAAGGGTGTCTTTGCTCAGAGAAAAGATGTCAGGGACGAGTATGGGCCTCTGGCTCCCGTCCTGTTTGATCTGTGTCAGACGATTGCTGAGATCCTGTGATGAAAGCAGCGTTTTATCTATGGTTTCTTTTGTCCCTTGAATATAAACGATCTGATAAGGGTTTGTTTCAGGTATGGTGGGTTTTAAAACCCTGATCTGATAGGATTGATATCCTTGCTCAATGGGGGAGACCTGGCTGGTCTTGACCACTTTGGGGACGGTCATTTCACCGATGTTCACAGGTTTCTTGCCCACAGTGGACGTCTGGGTAAAGGCGATGAGAAGGAGAAACGCCAGATCCGCAAAGGAAAACAACCATATTCGTGAATCTTCGCCTATTTTCATGTAAGTCCGTTTCCTGTTCTTATTATTTCAACACAATCAAAACATTTGGTTTAAAACAATTGGGACGCCATGCTCAGTGCCTTGTCAATGCGGGCCTCGGACAAGGCGATCAGATTTTTTTTCACCACCTCGAAAACGATGTACGACGCCATGGTGATCAGTGTGGTGAATAGTGCAACGCCTAAGCCCTGGGTGTTCAAGGCGCTGTTGGGATCTTCATTGGCAAGAAAGATCATGATCATACCAAATACGGTTCCGAAAAGTCCTGTGGGAGGAAGAATGTTGGTGATCATGGTGATTCGATTGATGTATTTATGGTGAAATACGTTTTCGATAAGTTGAAACGTGGCGTCTGCAAGAAACGTTTTGGGATAATTGTTGCCCTCATGCTGAACATGGGCCGAATAGTAGGTTTTCGCGGTAAGAACCATGAGCGGATCATCCGTCGTGCTTTCCTTTTTCGTTTCCGACCGTATAATTTCGAAGCTGACAGATCTGATGTGTCTGTATGCCTGAAAACACATCCATGTGGCTTGGGCAAAAAGAATAGCAACCCCTGTAAACACACAGCCGTGAATCATAGTCTTGATGAGATCAGGGTACATTCTGAAAATATAAACCAAAAAATCCATGCACTTACCTTTTTAATAAATTGATTTGACTTTTTATCGAGTTTGAAACGAAACATCATTGCTTATTTAGCAAGGGTTTCAATCGGATGACCGTATTGTCGAGTTATGACCTAATCCATTATGTCGAACTTCTCTCGATGTCAATAGTATTTTTGCTGAAAAGCTTTGGAAATACGGACGTATTCACAGATTTTGAGGAGGATTATTCCTTATCATGATCTCTGAACACTGATTTCGGAAAAAGCGGAATAACGAATTTGTTTATTATTTTACAAATGATGGTTTTGGGCAGGCTGGACTGTTGAAACCTTTCTCGCCGGTATTGTTGAAAGCTTGCAGGCATCACTTTTTTTGCCAAGAAACCAGGCATAAAAAGTGAAACGGCCATCATGGCTCAAGGTCAGCACAATATTTGAAAGTTTTTTATGGATTGTCACCAGAGGGGCGTCCTGATGGGAGGGTTTGATGATGGATATATGGTGAAGTGGATTATCTGTATAATCAGCAATGGAAAGCCTGGCTTTGTCACGGATGAAACGGGACTGTGCTGATGTTGTCACACCGTATTCAACGTTATTAACGTCCAGTCTGTGCACACCCATGACAAGAACGGATGCTGTCGGGACATGATGTGAAAGACACAGACAGCAGACTTTTTCCCTGTCATGATAACTGAACACCGTAAGTTTCCGGGTCGGAGTCCTTACAATGCCTGTCCTTACAATGCCTGTCATGACATTCAGGTTGGAAGAATGGCACCATGTTATTTCATAATTTTTCGGAGCAATCGAAATAAAAGGGTCGTGACGGGCTAATGCCTTGTAAGCCGATTCCTTCGCGGCCCAGAAACTCCAGAGAAGGGTGTCAGGATCATGGGATTTTGAGAATATCTCCTGTTCATTGTCAGAAAGAATTTTTCCAACGAAACGATGGTCCCGGCTTTTATCTCTGGCGTATTCCGAACCCAGATCCACCACATCATTTCCGATGTAAACACTCATACTTTTTTTCCATTTCAATCAGAGTGTGGATGATTTGTTTCGCACAGTCCCGCTGGGCACGGAGCCCATTTCCAACTGGTTCTGGTATAAAGGATCTGACCGACATGAAGAAATCCTGGCCTGTTTCGGGGAAATTACTGAAGGTTTTCTGCCTGGCACCCCGGAGGTAAACGCACAGGACCCGGCAGTCCGGGATGCTTAAAAAAAGCCGACCCGCCCCGTATGAGAATTCATGGGGATCGATTATTCCGGTTCGAGACCGTGTGCCTTCTGGAAAAATCAGAAGGCTTTCTTTTTTGCTGAGAAGATACACACATTTGGAAAGGCTTGTGCTCACCTGTGACCTTTCGCCGCCCCTCACCACCGGAACGCATTTGAAAACAAAGGTCAGCATGCTCATAAACAGATTCCGGTTGAAATTCGTTTTTTCCGGTATGTTCCAGGGCAGCGTTCTGAACCGGATCATGTACATGTAAAACGGGGCAAGGGCATAGGCGATGATCAGGGAATCAATGAGGGTCAGGTGGTTGGCGCAGATCAGCCAGGGGCCGGGATGTTTCCGGTATAGTTGTCTGACTGTGTTTCGGATCTCTTTAAGATTTCTGATTCTGTACCTTAAACACAACACGATGAGGTAAACGAGGGGAGCCGCGAAAAAAATTACGCAGCGTCCCAGCGCGTATTGAAAGTTGACCTGGGCTTTTAAGGAATTGTTCATGGTCCTGGTGGTTCCTGAAAATGTTTTTTTTTATTAAAATTGAGCCGGAGCCGCAATGCTGTTGGCTTAAGAGATTTTCAAATAATGAACGAAAAATGAACGTCCAACATCCAACGTCGAACGCTCAATGAAATAGTCGCCTGATGGCTATGCACAATGTAGGGGCGGGTTCCAAACCCGTCCCCGATAAACCAACGGCCCCAGTAGAAAGTCGGAGGCGTATGAAGGTTTGAGTGATCGGAACAGAATATGGCTGTACAGCATGGGCAGGTTTAGAACCTGCCCCTACACCTGTAGGGCGGACTACTTGGTTATATGTCGAAACCCCGACTTTTTACGCCACCATCAACAACCCTCGTGGCCCTCGTTTCGGGGATTCTCCCCGGAATGCGCCCCACGGAGACTCCGCCTCCAACGTCGCACATCACGGTCTGTTTTTTATTTGCTACACACTTCCATTTCTTAATAAACCGACAGATTTTCCTAATCATACAGGGTGTTCAAACTGTATAGAATTGTTTCTTTATTATTCGTATTTGGAGTGCTTCGATTTCTCCATTTTTGGAGGCGGAGCCTCCGGTTAAGCATTCCGGGGAGAATCCCCGGAACGAGGGGCTATTGCGCGATGCGATTGGCCTCGCGGTATTTTATTTTTTGCTTTCAAAAAAATATGCGATTGCATTGAATCGGAACCGATCCGAACCCGGCAAAGACCGGTCAGGCTGCTGCACCTTCCGTTTTTTTCAAGATTACGGTCATGAGCTGGCCGATGGTTTTGATGCTGTCCACATCGTCATCACCGATTTCGATGTCGAACACATCCTCGAACACAATAACGATATCCACGAGCCGGGCTGAGTTGATTTTGAGATCCTGGATCAGTCGGGTGTCTGCTGTGGCACTTTCGAGAAGGGCCAGGTCTTTGACATAAGGTGTGATGGTCTTGATGATGGTTCCAAACAATTCTTTGTCGTTCATGGTTATGATCTCCTTAGGTTTAAGTTTTTTTTGTAAAAATTCGAGTGGGTTTGATTGGTTACGCTATACTCCACCCATCCTGCGTGCTGTCCCGTTTGCAGGAGGGGTGAGGGTGAAGCTTCGCGCAACCCATCAGACGTTCAATCCTGACTGCTGCCATCCCATTTTTTAAGGATAAGGCAACCGTTCACATCACCAAAACCGAAACTTGTTTTGGCAATAACAGAAAGATCCTGCAATTCCAGCGTTTCCCGGACGATTTTTTCTTCATATCCCGAAAGTTCCGGGTGAAGATCTTCACAGTTCAGGGACTGATGGAGAAAGCCTTTTTTCAGCTGAAGAACCGCTGCGATGGTCTCGATAGCTCCAGCCGCCCCGAGACAATGGCCGATCATGGATTTGGTGGCATTGATGAAAGGAAAATTTTTGCCTTTCCTTCCCAGTACCTCTGCCCAGTTGTTGATTTCGTACGGATCAGCCATGGTCGCGGTGAGATGACCGTTTATGGCGTCGATTTCCGAAGGACCGATTCCGGCATCTTCCATGGCCGCCTTGATGCAACGTTTAACACCGTCCATGTTGGGGAGAGTCATGGTTCCCCCTTGTCGCTGGCCCCCGCAGTTTAGATGGGTGCCGATGATTTCCGCGTATATCGAAGCGCCACGGTCTATGGCGCTCTGAAGGTTTTCCAAAATCAGAATTCCCGCGCCTGCACCAGGCACGAAACCGCAGGCTGAAGCGCTCATGGGACGGGAGCCCTGTTCGGGGCAACCGTTGAACTTCCGTGCCAGAACCCGCATGGAATCGAAACCTCCCCAGGTGTAGGGTGAAGCCCCGTCCGACCCTCCGGCAACCATGCGTTTTGCCTGGCCTGAACGGATACGGGCAGCAGCCTGGATGATGGCTTCCGTACCCGTGTTGCAGGCCGACGAGTTGGATGTCACCTGGTTCCCAAGACCCAGAAGTCCACCAATTTTTGCACTGACGCCACTGGCCATCACCTGTTCGATGACCCGAGTGCCCATGCGCCGGACTTTGCCATTGTTCACCATGGGAACCACTCGGTTCGAGATCGTGTCCATGTCTCCGATTCCGCATCCCACAAAGGCTCCGGTGTCCCAGAGCGCTTCACCGGACGACTGAGGCAGTTCAAGACCGGCATCAGCCCAGGCATCCAAGGCTGCAACACCTGCGTAGCACACGTTGTCGCTGGTGTATTCGTGGTTGTCTTTTCCGAAATACCGGTCCCTGATAGGACCAAACCCTTCGGGGATTCCTCCGATCTGGCAGGAGAATCCCAGTTCCTCCAGTTTCGGGTGAAAACGGATGCCGGATCTTCCAAGCCTCAAGGCCTGTTCGAATTCTTCCACTGTATTCGCGTTGGGTGCCACAACACCCAGACCTGTGATCACCACCCGGTCAGTCTTCATGGTTCACTCCTTTTCCAGTGAGGACACCCCGGCAGATCAGGGCACCGTCTTCGCGGGTCATGGTGACCCGTGTTTTTAAATTACCTTTTCTGAAATACTCTTTATTGGCAGTGACAATGACCCGGTCGCCGGGCCTCACGATGCTGCCGAATTCCACATTGTCCATCAGTGCGAACACCATGGTTTTTTTACGGATGTCACCGTCGTTCATATCCAGGTTAAGGTAGTTGAAGACTGCAATGGCTGTCAGCCCAGCCTGGGCCATGGTTTCCACAAGAATCACGCCGGGTGTGACAGGGTTTCCCGGAAAATGTCCTTTGTAAAACCATTCGTCTTCCTTGAACCGATATGCCGAAACCGCGCGGTTTTCATCAATATCCAGAATTTCGTCAATAAACCGGAACGGTTCTTTCTGTGGAATAAGGGAAAGAACCTTAGCTCTGATAGTTTCAGCCTCCATACATCCCTCCGTTCACATGGATCACCGATCCGTTGATGTACGTTCCGGAGGTGGCCAGAAAGGATACCACCTGTGCCACTTCCGCAGGCCTGCCCATGCGGCCCAAAGGTATGGCGGAAAGAAGGGTTTCCTTGAGATCATCGGAAAGTTCGTGGGTCATGTCCGTTTCAATAAAACCGGGAGCCACCGAATTCACCAGAATCTCCGAACCTGCAAGCTCTTTGGACAGAGATTTGGTCAGGGCATCCATCGCAGCTTTTTCCATGGTGTAAGGGATATGGCCGGAATTTCCCGTGTGAGCCGTGACGCTGGACATCATGATGATCCGGCCCTGTTTCTGCCGGATCATGAATACCCGGAGAACACGCTTGATCAGATACCAGACGCCCCTAGTAAGTGACCTTTGACAATCGAAATCATCAAGAGACATGGTAGCCATGGAGCCGTTTACGGAAAGCCCCGCGTTATTCACCAGCACGTCGATTTTTCCGACGGTTTTTTTGATATGGTCCACCATGGCGTCGATTTGGCGTGGCTCCCTAAGATCAGCCTGAACCGTGAGTCCTTGTCCTTTTATTTCGGTAAGCAGGTCATCTGCCTGAGACCGGCTCTGGTTGTGGTGGATCACCACATAAAAACCATTCTGTGCCAGGGCCTTGCAACAGGCAGCTCCGATGCCTTTACCTCCGCCCGTCACAAGGGCCACAGGAAGGCGATTTTCCATTTCATTTAAAGATGTCATGACAACATTCTCCTATTCTTGTCTTTGACTGTGAGCAGCGCCTCACCCCAGGTGAGCCCCGAGCCCACCACCACCATGGCCACCCGGTCTCCTTGTACAAGTCTCTCCCAGTTCTGGCTCAACACAGAAGGAGCGCTGGAACCGCCGGTGTTTCCATGGTCCACCACATTGTACCAGTGATTATCCAATGGGATGCGGCAGCGTTCCCGCACATGGTCCAGCATCAGGAAATTTGCCTGATGCCCGATGAAGGTGAGGGGGGTGACGTTTTCCTGCTCCATTTCTTGTAGCCGATTGAGAGAACGGGTGGCGGTGCGTATGGCAAAACCCTGGACCGCTTTTCCCTGCTGGGTGAAATGACCGTAACGCGGGATTCGCACCTTGTTCCACTCAAGGGGGTTGGAGTCGCAGGCTATCCGGGTGAACACCTTGCCAGAGGGAACGGAAAGGGACACCACCGCTGCGCTGACCCCGTCTCCGAAAAGAGGGGCTGAGTTTCTGTCGGAATAATCCACCACGTGGGTGTAACTTTCCGGGTTGACGATGAGGATGTAGGGCGGTGTTTTCTCCGGTTTCATGCTGTTCAGAACGGACAACTGAACCAGAAAGGTGCTGCACGCCGAGTTCAGGTCAAAGCAGGGAGCTTCGATGGCAAGACCAGCCGCGATTAAGGCCGCTTCCGCAGGGATGGTGTGTTCCGGGGTCGATGTCCCTGAAATCACCAGGCCGATGTCCGAGGGTTTGATTCCGGCCCGGTCAAGGGCCATGGCTGCGGCTTTGCCCCCCATTTCCTGACGGGAATAAAGGCTGGCTTCCCAGGCACACCTGGGATCTCGGTTCCGTGTGTCGCGGATATAGTCAAGAGACAGGGACGTGAAACGGGACATGATCCCCAGCCTTTCCATGATCCATTCCTCGTCGCTTCCGATATCGAGTTCCGCGATGAAGTGGTTGGTGATGATATTTTCAGGGTGAAAATGTCCCATGCCGTGAAGATAAATCATGTCAGGCGATCCTTTCTCCCCCGTCCACACAGATCAGGGCGCCGTTGATCCAGGCCGCCTCGTCGGTTGTGAGAAGGTAAATAGCATCGGCCACATCTTTGGGTGTGGTGAGGCGTCCAAGAGGGTTTCGGGAAAGGGCTCTGGCCCTGATGGTTTCGTTTCCGGGAATCATCCGCAGGGCCGCCGTGTCCGTAACCCCGGCCTGGATCACGTTGGACCTTATCCCGTGGGGACCGAACTCCACGGCCATGGACCGGCTGAGGGATTCAAGAGCGGCTTTGGCTGCGGATACAGCGGCGTATCCTTTCCACGCCACCTGATTCCCTTCGCTGGTCAGAGTGATTACACGGGCATCTTGTGCAAAGGCCTGTCGCTGGAAAATATCCCTGACCCATTCCAGAATGCTGGTTCCCATGGCGTGAATCGTGTGGTTGAAATCACTCTGGTCCAGTAAGGATGCCTGGTTGTAGGTTGTTTCGACAAAGGGGAAAAGACCGGTTTCACCCTGGTTGAAAAGGGAGAGTACCGCATTTTTTAGGTCTTCCGGCGCTCTGCCTGTGAGGGTGGCCAGTTTTTCGAAAAGAACGTCTTTATCTTTTTTCCCCTCGGGTTTCCGCTCAGACACCAGAAGTTTCAGATTCCCCAGAGCTAGAGCATGCAGGATCAGGCGGACTTTACCGTGAGCCCCCATTTCCGTTTGAAGCAGATTGAGAACGTTTTTCCGTCCTTCTTCGCTCAAGGCGTCACAGTTGAAACGAAGCACACGGATTCCTTTTTCGGAAAGCTTGTCAAAACGGGAATTTATGTTTTCCATGGCTTTTCGTCTGTCCCGGTGAATCAGACAGAGGTTCATCCCGTGTTCCGCGAGTTTCTCCGCCGCAGCAAAACCCATACCCCCGGAAGCCCCGATGATTACAGCCCAGTGTTCTTCCGTATTATTGGAGTGAAATGTCACGGATATTCTCCTTTCGGCTGAAACACCGGGCGGCGCTTTCAATGGACGTGACGGATCTGCACCCGATACCCTGGGAGCTGAAAAAGGATCTCAATGGTCTTGCCGGTCCCACTTCAACGATATCTGAGGCTTTTTCAGCGAGGGATTCCATGTTTTCCTGCCATTTGACAGGCGAAAAACTCTGGCTGACCAGAGCTGCTTGAACCGGTTCATATCCGCTTTCGTGGAAACCTCCGCTGAAATTGGAGGTCACTTTGCCGGAACGGCCGGTATTGAAGTTTTTTGAATGGGATCGAAGGAGATTTTTAAAAGCATCTTTGATGGTTTTCATAAATCGGCTGTGAAACGCAGCGCTGACATTCAAAGGGACGAAGCGGAGACCCTCCGTATCTTCTTTTCCTTGTGTCAGCCTTTCTTCAACCTGTCCTAAACCGTTCAATTCCCCGCTGAGAACCACCTGGTTTTTCGAGTTGATGTTGGCAATATCCACGGGAAGTTCGCGGATGATGCCTGTGAGATCATCAAGGTTCATCTCATCGGAAATAACAGCCGCCATGCCGTAACGTTTTTCCGAACAGGCTTCCTGCATCAGTTTACCCCGGCTATGGACAATTTTTACAGCATCAGCCAGAGGAATCACTCCGGCTGCCGTGAGGGCCGTGTATTCTCCAAGGCTGTGGCCGCCGAAAAAATCAGGGGAAAAACCGTAATGCGCCTCAAGGCTCCTGAACATGGCTATTTCCGTTGTCAGGATGCAGGGCTGGGCAAATTCGGTAAGATCAAGTCGTGGATCATCACCGAAACACATGGCCCCCACGTTCCAGCCAAGAGCATCCGACGCTTCATCAAAAACAGTCCGGGCTTCATTGAACCGTTCGAAAAAATCAACACCCATTCCGTGCCGCTGGGTTCCCTGACCAGGGAAAACCACTGCTGTTTGTTGTGTGTTCATATCTGTTCCTCTTCTATGTTTTCATTGTATTCTGATTGCTTTTGCCCATATCAAGCCAACATCATTGAGGGCCACCTGAAACGCATGACAACCTGCTCAGAAACATGGCTGATCATATCGATACGGCGGTTTCCCTTATTCAAGATATGTGCCACCAGAGGAATAATCGTGTTAATACGCTGAAATGAAAGATGAATATGTTTCGAAGAATCTTAGGCATTGCTTTTTTATTCGAATTGGTGTTTTTTCATGCTCTGTACAATCCTTGTGCATGGCATGAACAATAGCAACACCGCTAACACCTACGGACGAAAGAACCATGATGGAAAAAATAACGCTTGACGCCGAAGACAGGGAGTATCTTGTTCTCATCAAGGAAGCTGGCCTTTGCAACCCGTTCAGCGAACGCCGGGCTGAGCTTGATTCAGAAATCATCGGTGGTAGGTTCGGGCTGAGTCAAACCCAGGTGGTGGAAAAGATGATCGAAGCGGTCAGTTTGAAGATCGCTGATATGAAACGCAAAGGAATCAGAACCGTAACCAGGGTATCCGATCAGGACAGACTGCTGGTGGAAACGGTGTTTTTATTCGAATTTTATTATAAATACAGAAAGAACTTCGATGACCTGATTCTTGAACAGATGGAAGCGGACGACAAACCTGTGCGTCTGTCTTTCGCCGTCCAGGCAAAAACCGATCTGGAACAGCTGGGATTCGAACCCGACGCGATCAGGGAATCTTTTGAAGAAGCCTATCAGCTCCGCCGGGCCTTTTTCTTCATCAACCGGTACATCATCGGTAAAAGCCCCGTCATGAAAAAACTAAGGGTGGATGTGTGGAACAATATCTTTACCCACAACATCAACATCTACCGGAAATATCTGCGGAACCAGATGGAGGATTTTTCCACCCTGATTCTGGGGAAAACAGGGGCAGGGAAGGGGGCTGTTGCCGCAGCCATCGGGCAGTCCGGGTATATCCCTTTTGATCTCAAGAAGCTTCGCTTCACCTCCAGTTTCACCACGTCGTTTATCGCCATCAACCTGTCCCAGTTTCCCGAAACCCTGATCGAATCCGAGCTTTTCGGCCACAGAAAAGGGGCGTTTACCGGAGCCATGGAAAATTACGAAGGGGTGTTCAAACGCTGCACCCCCCACGGGGCGATCTTTCTCGATGAAATCGGAGACATCTCCATGCCCGTTCAGGTGAAACTGCTCCAGGTGCTTCAGGAACGGATTTTTTACCCCGTGGGCAGCACTAAAAAAGAACGTTTTTCAGGTCGTATCATCGCGGCCACCAATATGCCCGTGGACATCTTGCGCGGCAAAGGCGTTTTTCGGGACGATTTTTATTACCGTCTCTGTTCCGACGTGATCAAGGTTCCCACCCTGGCGGAACGTCTGAAAGCAGACCCCTCCGAACTCAAGGATCTTCTGGCCTTCATCGTGAAACGCATGATTAAAAAAGAGTCTCCCGAGCTGGTGGACATGGTGAAAGAGGTGATCGACACCCGCCTGGGCAGAGATTACCCCTGGCCCGGTAATGTCCGCGAACTGGAGCAATGCGTCCGAAGAGTCCTTCTCAAACTGGACTACGAAGGCGACACCGTCACCGTGGGCCAGGATCTGGAATCCCAGCTTCGCGACGGTTTCGAAAAAGGAACCATCTCCGCCCCCCGTCTGATTCAGGGCTACTGCAAACTCCTCTACCAGCGCCACGGCACCTTCGAGGAAGTCTCAAGAAGAACCCAGCTCGACCGACGAACCGTTCATAAATACATCCGGGAATGGGAAGGGCAGGATGATAAGGAATGAGGGTACTGTTCAAGGACGCACACTTTTTGCGCTCCCTTGAAGCAAAATGTTCGCAGTTCTTTTTTTATATACCAACAAGACGTTACCCGAGATTTATGCATAGCAAGATTGCGTCAGACCCTCGTAGGTCGGGTAGAGGAACGAAATCCGACAAATGATCCGATCCTTAAAATAATCGGACGTTTATTCTGTATCAGTGGTCAATTTTGAATAGAACAAAACCGTTGTCTCAATGACCACCACACGCCCTAATTTCGTTACTCTATCCGACTGCTCGTTTCGCAAACTCTGAACCATCGTTCGAGAGCATTGAGATTCAAACGGTGTTACCTGTTTTGAACCGACAAGATTTATTGCCATGCAGACTTATCGGGTAAAGTCAAGGTAGATACCTTGGAACACAAATCTCCTGATTGGCTCTTCGAAAGCCGTAAGGCTTTAGAATGCTGAAAATAACGTGACTATTTATCTGCCCCATATTGATCATTATGAATTCGGTAAAAAAACTTTTATTATCAATGATTGTGAGATTTTATCTTGACACGGGTCTTTAATGGAGCGACCCTATTTTTCCGTTTTTGTTTAATAAATTTCAATTCCAATCCCCTTCTAAAATCTTATCATGATGAACAATTTCTGCATCCTCCAATGCTTTTGTGAAATCTTCGTCAACCGGTTGTTGAACCCATTTAAATCCTTGAGGTTGAGCTTTTAAAGTTACAAGTCTAAATACACGCTTGAGTCGCCATGGATAAAATGAAGGCCTGTATTTCACAACAATCGCAATATCCGCACCTTTGATAATGGAAGCCGAAAGCTGAGCCTTGAATGAAGGAAGCGTGACAGTATCACCAGCAGAAATTTTCTGAAATTTTACGATAGGAGCAATACCATTATGAATAGAAAAAACCTGTGTCTCAATATTTTTTAAAAAACATATAAAACGGGTATCCTGCATATCTAATGACCCATTGTTTATTATTGAAAACTGTGAATCGAATGGGTTTTCTTCATTCAGCGACACTGTTGAAACAACCATAGGTTGAGGGCGTAATCCATATAATGTAGCGCAGCTACCTAAAATTCCGATGACAGCTACAAAAAATGCAATTAATGCTTTTAATTTATAAGATTTTTGGACAGCTATAGCTGATTGCTTTCGCAATTGCGGCAATTGGGTAGATTTCTTTTGCTTATTCTTAGTTTTTTTTCTTTTAGACATAAGCCAATCAATTTTTATAGGTTAGTAAGCATAAAATGAACTCTTAAGCAAATTTTCCAGTATGCAAGTTCACTATCGTCAAACTCGCCATTTGGTTAATAGTTATAAAGATTTCTATTATATGTTTCTGATTGATCCCGGAAAACAGGTACATGATATATCCAGCAATTTCCCAAAATATTTATCAGCCTGAATATACCAAATATCGCGTTACTTCAATAGGTTTTATGTGATTGACACAAAGGCAATCGCATATCTTTTTTGAGAGTCAAAAAAAATGGCACAGCCAACCGCACTGCTCAACAGCTCCTCGTTCCGGGGATTCTCCCCGGAATGTTTAACCGGAGGCTCTGCCTCCAAAAATGGAGAGATCGAAACACTCCAAATACGAATAAGAAAGAAACGATTCGAGACAGTATGAACACACATGGATGATTAGAAAAATCTGTCGATTTTTTGAGAAATGGAAGTGTGTACCAAAAAAAAACAGCCCGTGATATGCGACGTTGGAGGCGGAGCATCCGTTGGACTCGTTTCGGGGAGAATCCCCGAACAAGGGCCGTTCATCACCCGAAAGAGGGCTGAGGGCCAGCAACCTTTCATCGGATCATTGAACTTTAGGAAACGCAAACCATGGGTTGCAAATATCGGATCGCTGAATTATGATTTCAATCTTAAATCAGCCGTCATTCCTGGCCTGACGATTCGATCTCATAACGATTTTATAGCGATCTTATAGCTACTTTATAGAACAAAAAAACTTTCATCATAATCATCATGATGATGGAGACCAACGATGGAAGACAAAGGATTCAATCTGTTCAGCTCTAACCGTCTTGAGCTTCTTGTGGAGGCTCTTTCACGGATTCTGCAACGTCCGCTCGTCGATCCTTTTAAACCTGAATGTGTGATTGTTCAAAGCAGGGGAATGGCGCGTTATATATCCCTTGAAATGGCCAGGTTGAACGGTATCTGCGCAAATATGGACTATCCTTATCCTAATGCGTTTATCGGGAAATATATCGGGGGATTTTGTCCTGATCATGAACGTCAGAAAGAGATTTCAGTCTATGACCAGGAACGATTGACCTGGAAAGTGTTTGCCTGTCTTCCGGGATTTCTGTCATCCCATACGTTTCCTGAACTTTCCGGCTATATTGAAGGTGATGAGGGACAGTTGAAACGTTTTCAACTGGCACAGCGTATCGCGGATCTGTTCGATCAGTATCTTCTTTTCAGACCTGATATGATAAAGGCATGGGAACAGGGGGCCGGTGATAACTGGCAGGCTCTGCTTTGGCGGGATATCAAAAATGAAACAGATGCAGTCCACCGGGTGGACCTTTTTTCTTCATTCCTTGAAGCGCTCAAAACAAAGGCTGTTCCTGAACATCATTTCCCGGAAAGGGTTTTCATCTTCGGAATTTCGGCTTTGCCGTCGTTTTATATGGATGTGTTTCACGCTGTTTCAAAATTCAGCGACGTTCATTTGTTTCTTTTAAACCCCTGCGGCGAGTACTGGGGAGACATTCTTTCCGAACGTGAACGTTCCGGAAAAAAGAAAAAATCCCAGGGGATTGATACGGACGATCTTTACTTAAGCAGGGGTAACCGGCTTCTGGGATCGCTTGGCAAGATCGGAAGGGATTTTTTTGATCTGCTTCAGAAATATTCCTGCCGGGATTTCAACCTGTTTCAGCAGTCGGACAAAGAAAACCTTCTGGCCTGGATTCAGGACGATATTTTTCAGCTTAAAGATCCAGGTGACAAAGATTACACGCGAAGAACCATCGACGTAACGGACCGATCGGTTCAACTCCATTGCTGTCACAGTCCTTTGCGTGAGGTGGAAGTTCTTTATGACAGGCTTTACGGCATGTTTGATGAAGACAAAACCTTGAACCCCAGGGATATCCTGGTGATGATGACCGACTGTGAAGCTTATGCCCCGCTTGTGCATTCTGTTTTTGGGAAAAAACCGGAAGATCGGGACTGGATTCCTTATTCTGTTGCGGATCTGGGTTTTGCAAGCGAAAGCCGGGTTGCCAGGGTGTTTCTGGCCTTGCTGGATATGAAAAAAGGGCGGTTTACCGTTCCTGCGGTTCTGGGTTTTCTTGATGAAGAAGCGGTGAGGGCTGCCTTCAATATCCATGAGGAAGACCTGGAAACCATCGGTCTTTGGATTCGTCAGGTGAACATCCGCTGGGGCTGGGATGCTGCACACCGAAAACGGGCCAATCTGCCGGAGTTCGAAGACTGTTCATGGATGGCCGGACTTAAGCGGCTTCTTCTGGGATACGCCATGCCGGGCCATGACCTGTTTCTGCTTAATGGCATTCTGCCCTATGCCGGGATTGAAGGGAAACAGGGTGAACTTCTGGGGTTGTTCATGGATTACGCCGAAGCTCTTTATCGCTGGGTTTCAGGTCTTGATGAAGTGAGATCGCCCGAAAGCTGGGAATCCCACCTTCTTTACGGTATTAAAACCTTTTTCAAAACAGATGAGAATAACGAACATGAAATCGGTATTTTAAGGGAAGAGATTTTAGGATTCCGGGAGATTTCCGATTTTGTGGGGCTTGATGAGCCGATTGATTTTTCCGTGATTCGCTATCACCTGGGCAAAATTCTGGAAACAAAAGAGCAGGGACTTGGATTCATCACAGGGGGTGTTACGTTCTGCGCCATGCTTCCCATGCGGAGCATTCCGTTTCGAACCATCTGCATCCTTGGCATGAATTCCAATGCTTACCCGAGGCAAGGTCAGACGCCCGGTTTTGATCTGATGGCGAAGAACCCCAGACCAGGAGACAGATCACGACGAAACGACGACCGTTATCTTTTTCTTGAAGCTCTGATTTCAGCAAGAGATACCTTATATATCAGCTATACCGGACGAAGCATCAGAGATAACACGCTGATTCAGCCATCGGTGCTTGTGTGCGAGTTGCTGGATTATATTGAAGCGGGTTTTGGCTGTGGAGCAGGTGACGTGAGAGAACGTGTCACCCTTGAGCATCCCCTTCAACCGTTCAGCCCAAGGTATTTTGAACATGATCATCGTGAGTGGCTAAGGCAGGGGAAAGGGCTTCATCTGTTCAGTTTTTCCAGAGACAATTTCCAGGCAGCGTTGACCGGACTCTCGTCACAAGGGCAGGGGACTCCGTTTTTCCAAGGTGAACTGGACTTGCCCGAGCTTGAATTCCATGAAATCACGGCGAACGATTTCTGCCGGTTTTTCAGGCATCCTGCCCGGTATCTTCTGGAAAAACGTCTGGGGCTGACCATTGCTGGGGGCTCTGACCTCATTGAAGAGACTGAACCCTTTGAAATTATGGGGCTTGAGCGTTATGCGCTTTCGGACCGTCTTGTGGATCATGTTCTGAATGATGCTGATGAAAAGGCTCTTTATGCCTGGGCCAGAGCCACAGGCTCTCTTCCGCTGGGCAGGAAAGGTGAAATTGTTTTTAGCGATTTGAAAGATGCGGCGAGCAGCCTTGCTCAGGGTGTTCGAAGTGTTACAAAGACACTTGAAAAAGATTCGGTTGCCGTGGATGTGACGGTGGACGGGGTACGGATATCGGGAACCATCGGGGATATGTACGATGGGCAATTGATCCGGTTCAGGCCGTCGGGCATTGGCGGTAAAGATCTGCTGGAACTTTGGATCAGACATGTGCTTCTCTGTGCTTCACGGCCTGATGATCAGCTGAAACACTCGTTTGTTTTCGGACTGGACCGCTCAAAAGATGATCCGTTAGCAGGTTTCCGGTTCGCCCTGATTGACGGCCCGACCACCATCCTCAAAACCCTTGTTTCCCTTTATATTCAAGGGTTGAAGGCCCCCCTTCATTTTTTTCCATCCTCGTCATTATCGTTCTGGGAAGCCCGTGACAAAGATAAGGATGAAGCAGAGGCCATGAACGCTGCGGAAAAAATCTGGGTTGGAAGTGATTATTCTGCAAGCGAGGCGGATGATCCTTATCTCCAGCTCTGTTTTAAGGATCTCAATCCTCTTGATCAAGCGTTTGTCGATTGCTCAACAGCTGTTTACAAACCCATGTTCCACCACAGAATAAAGATTACAAGCGGTGATCTGTCATGACCATGAACCCCTTTGATTTAATAGAAAGCCCTCTTGACGGTGTGAACCTGATTGAAGCCAGCGCCGGAACGGGAAAGACTTACACGATTGCCGGTCTTTACCTGAGACTTGTTCTGGAAAAGGGCATGACCGTTGAAAAAATTCTGGTTGTCACGTTCACCGAAGCAGCAACCCAGGAACTGAAAGAACGGATACGAAAACGGCTTAAAGAGGCGGAGATCTGTTTTGAAACCGGAGAAACATCCGATCCGCTTCTCGCGGCATGTCTTACGCGCTCTCGGTCACAGGCGGATGATCTGGAACGCTTGAGGGATGCTGTCCGTTCATTTGATCAGGCCGCTGTCTTCACCATCCACGGTTTCTGCCAGCGGATGCTGGTGGAAAACGCTTTTGAGAGCGGCTCTCTTTTTGAAACCGAACTGGTCACCGACACGTCAGGTCTGATCCGGGAAATTCTTCAGGACTTTATCAGAACCCATGTTTACCCTATGACGTCCTTGTTTGCCGATTATCTTTTTGAACAGAAAACTGGCCCGGGGTCCCTGGGTGCGTTCATTCGAAAAGTCATGAAGCCGGGCATGCGGTTTATCCACACACCGGAATACACGGATACGTCTCATGAGGAACGTCAATGGGAATTGCTTTATTCGGAACTTAGACATATCTGGATGGCGGATCGTCAGTCCATCGTTGCTCTTCTTATGGGTAACATTCAACTCAAGCAGAATATGTACAGTGAAAAAATCGTAACGGCATGGTCAAGAACATTGGATCGATATTTTTCAAGTGACCGACCTGGCTTACAGATTCCGGAAAAATTTCAGAAAGGTTGTGTCTCGTCCATTGAAAAGGGTTTGAAAAAAAACGGGGTTATTCCCAGTCACCCATTTTTCGATTTGTGCGATGATTACACCAGGGCCCATGAACACCTGCTATCCCTTTACGGCTCAAACCATATCCATTTCAAGTTAAAGGCTCTTTCCTATGTTGCGGAACAACTGGAGAAACGGAAAAACGAAAAGGGGATTCTCTTTTTCGATGACTTGTTAAACCGTCTTCACGGTAAACTTGAGCATGATCCTGACGGACTTTTGGCAAATCAGATTCGATCCTCCTATTCTGCGGCTCTCATTGATGAGTTCCAGGATACGGACCCGGTTCAGTATACTATTTTTTCACGTATTTTTGCCCATGGCGGCGGGCCGCTTTTCATGATCGGAGATCCCAAGCAGGCTATATACGGATTTCGGGGCGCTGATATTTTCGCATACCTCAAGGCGGTTGAGAATGCGAGTTCAGCATACACTCTGGGCAAAAACTACAGAAGTGATCCTGAGCTGGTGAACGCAGTGAACACGCTGTTTGAAAATGTTGCCGATCCTTTTGTCTTTCCTGAAATTGCTTTTCATCCGGCGGATGCGGATGAAAAAGACAGTTCAGAACGGTTTGTGGTTGAGCAGGGTGAATCCTGGGATAACACACCGATGACCATCATGCTTCTCCAGGCTGGGGAAAAGGAAAAAAACAAAAATGAGGCCAATCCAGTTTCAAGAAATACAGTGGCAGGAGAAATGGCCAGGCTTCTTGATCTGGGGAAAAAGGGACTGGCCCGGATGGGCAATCGGCCTGTTGCGCCCAGGGATATGGCTGTTCTTGTACGAACAAACGTTGAAGCCAAAGCCATGAGCGACGAGCTGAATCAATGGGGTATTCCGTCTGTGATCCACGACACGGGAAATGTGTTCCAGAGTCATGAAGCCATGGAACTTGAACGGGTTCTTACGGCTGTTTCACATCCCGGCCAGTCAGGTTTTGTTAAATCAGCTCTTGCAACGGATTTGTTGGGAATCAAAGCCCTTGACCTTTATCATACGGACAGCGAACAGGAAAAATTCGACCGCTGGACAGACATATTCAGATCGTATCACGTGACGTGGAACCGTAAAGGTTTTATCGCCATGTACCATGCACTAGTCAAGGAATGGTCTGTGAAATCAAGGCTTATGGCCATAGGCGATGGCCACAGAAGGAATACGAACCTCGCCCATCTGGCCCAGCTCCTTCACCAGAAAGATATGGAAACAAAAAACGGGCCTTCGGGCCTTTTGATCTGGTTCAGAGAACAGATGGCCAGCCCCGAAGAAGTCGAGGAACATCAACTGAGACTGGAGCAGGACGCGGAAGCTGTGACCATTGTCACTATCCACAAGAGCAAGGGCATGGAATACCCCATTGTTTTCCTGCCATTTGCGTGGAACCATGTCAGCCGTAAAGACACGGATGTCTGTGTTTTCCATGATCCTGATGACAGAAAACTCACCTGTGATCTGGGCTCGGGACAGATGGATTTTAACAGGGCATCGGCCCAGAGAGAAGATTTTGCCGAGAGTCTGCGCGTCCTTTATGTGGCTCTGACCCGAGCAAAAAAACGATGCGTGGTGGTGTGGGGAAGGGTCAAAGACAGCCATCAGGCAGCTTTTGCACGTCTTGTTTACAAGGATCTTGAAAAACCGCTGGATGACAATCAGATGATCCAGTGTCTGAAAGACATTGAAACTAAATCAAAAGGTCTTGTGGTTTCGGTTAACGCTGAAACACGAACGCCTTCGAAAATTATAGCTGATGATGTTCCTGAACAGGATCTGAAGCTTTCTAAATGGAAAGGGCTCATTGAAAACGATTACAGAATCGTGAGTTTTTCCTCGTTGTCTTCACGGAAAGGGCAGGGCACAGAAGCCGAGGCCAAGGACAGAGACAGAGAAATCCTAAAAACAGATCCTGAGGCTGGCCGTCCGGATACACTGGGGATTCTTACGTTTCCCAGAGGTTCCGCACCAGGCACTTTTCTTCACGATATTTTTGAGCATACGGATTTTATCTGGGGAGAGCAGGAGATCACCGACCTTGTGACTCGAAAACTTGATACCTACGGATACGAACCTCTCTGGATAAAACCTGTGGTCGACATGGTGCTGGATGTTCTTAAAACGCCTCTTGATCCGGCTGATCGTTCGTTCACCTTGTCCAGCATCGGAACCTCTGACCGGTTAAATGAATTGGAGTTCTACTATCCGCTGAACATGATCCGGTCTGAAAGTCTTTCAAAGGTTTTCAGGGATCACCGTGGCGATGGGCCAATGATCGATGGTTCAGCCCTTTCTTCCGACCGTTTCGAATTTCAGCCGGTGAAAGGTTTCATGAAAGGATTCGTCGATCTGATCTTCAGGCGGAAAACAAACGGGGTTGATCGATATTATATTCTGGACTGGAAATCCAATTCTCTGGGTTATTCAAAAGAAGATTACACACAGGAAAACCTTGAAAGGGTCATGGTCAAAGAACGTTATGATCTTCAATACCATCTTTACGCGTTGGCACTTCACAAATATCTGATGTTGAAGCTGGGTGATCAGTATGATTACAGAACCCATTTCGGTGGGGTCTTTTATATTTTTTTAAGGGGTGTGAAGCCTGAAGACAACGGACATTACGGAATTTTCAGGGACACACCCGATCATGATTTCATAGCTGATCTGTCTCGGATTTTATGGGGAGAGTGATGAATTCCGTCTGCTCCAGGGCCAGTTCCAACTGGAACCGGTCATGCTCGATGCTGAAGGAAATTCTTCTGTTATCCCTGTAATCCGAATCGATGGTGAGGGTGATGGCGCTGTTCAGTGCAAGAACCTTGGGTTGACCGCAATAGGACACAAGGAAATATTTTTCACCGATCAGACGCATGAACTCACCCATGATCTGGTTGACGATTTCACCGATGCTGTCCGTCACTTCGTTTGATGTGAAGAGTGTGGCCAACTCGTTTTCAGGCAGCCCCATGGATATCATGTAGCTTTTGTAAATGGACATGGCGGCGCTGCCGGAAAAATTCATGACAAGAAGGCCGCTGTAATCGCCGCCCAGTGTGACGAAACAGCCTACATCCGGCTTCATGGTAATTTTAGGGATGCTTTGAATGGTGGGTGAGTAGTTGATGTTTTTTTTTGTGCAGGCCGTGAGAACTCTTTCCACCGCTTCACAAAGAACACCGGACATACTGTCGATGGTTTTAAACTGTTGATCCATATGAAACCTCGATAATTTTATTTATTTGAGTTGTGGCGAACGGTTTTAATCGCTTGATATGGTTCAGGCGAATTCGCTGATGCGGCGAGGGCCATTTTTAAAACCATGGGTGGAACATGTTAAGTATACGGTTAATTTATAAATCATCATAACAGAATCAGGCAGATATGGGCAAAGTTTTTTTATGGTGATGATACAAGGGGTGGTGGATGTCTATGACTGGATTAACGACTGAAGAAATCGGCGAATTGCGTGACAAAGGGCTTGTCGGGTCCATTGATCTCCATTTTGCAAGGCTTATGGAAGAATTGGGGGGCGGGGGACGCGATCTTTTTCTGGCGTCGGCCCTTCTCAGCGGCCAGACGAGAATAGGCCACATCTGTCTTGATTTGAGAGAATTTTCTTCCCGTGAGCTTGTGGAGAAGGGCGGAATTCGTTGCCCTGACCATGAAGGATGGCTTAACATCCTCAAGGGCAATGCTGTGGTAGGTGCACCAGGCGAACAAGCCCCCATGATTCTGGATGGTGATTCACGTCTTTACCTTAACCGGTATTTTGAATACCAGCGGTTTCTTTCGGAATATATTCTTGAAAAAGCTCGTGTTGCCATGAGCAGGGATCTGCCGTCGGTGTCTGGATTGAAAGAACGCCTGGACAAGCTTTTCGGAGATAGTAGCTCCTCTATGGATCATCAGAAAGCAGCGGCATGCCTTTCATATCTTAATGGTTTTTCCGTCATTTCAGGAGGGCCGGGTACAGGGAAAACAACCACCGTAGCTAAGCTTCTTGTTCTGTTTATCCAATCTTTTCTGGAGGAAAAGAACCATGACAACGGGAATAACGAAAAAAGATCCATGTCCATACTTCTCTGCGCGCCCACTGGTAAAGCTGCACAGCGATTGAAAGAGTCTCTGAATACGGCTCTGGATGGAATGGATATCCAGGAAAATATCAGGCGACTGATCCCTCAAGATGTTCTCACCATTCACCGAATGCTTGGGACAATACCAGGATCACCTTATTTCAGGTACAATTCTGAAAACAGACTGCCCGCCGACCTCGTTGTGGTGGATGAGGCATCTATGGTGGATCTGGCTCTGATGAGCAAGCTGGTGTCAGCCTTGTCACCACATACATCCCTTGTTCTTTTAGGTGACAAAGACCAGCTGTCATCGGTTGAAGCAGGGTCGGTTATGGGAGATATCTGTGGATCTGTTTATGACAACGTTTATTCAACGAACATGGGTCAGGCCTTAGAAAAATATACCGGATTTTCAGTTGAAACATATTCGGAATCCGTTTCAGGAACAGGCATGGAAAATCTTATCACCGTTCTCACCCGGAGCTACAGGTTCGGCGAAAAAAGCGGGATAGGAAAGCTCAGTCGGGCTGCGAATCAGGGAGATCATGGCTCTGTGTTCTCTGTATTAGACAATGTTGAATTACAGGATGTTAACCACGAAGACCTTCCCGTGAAATTAATGTTGAAAGATGCACTGCGCAAACGTGTTTGTGATACATACGGACGATATGTCCGTATGGGTGATATCCGTGAAGCGTTCATCGCACTGGAAGCGTTCAAAATTCTATGTGCTGTCCGCGAAGGGACCTATGGAGTCAACTCGGTCAATCGACTTGTTGCGGATATTCTATACGAAGAAAACCTGGCAGACACCCGAGACGAATGGTATCCTGGGCGTCCTGTGATGATCACTAAAAACGATTACAACCTGAAATTGTTCAACGGTGATGTGGGCATTACGGTTGAGGATGAAACGAATAACCTAAGATGCCGAGTGGTATTTAAGGGAAATGATAATCAATTCAAATCCTTTGCACCCGACCAGCTTCCGGAGTACGAGACAGCGTTTGCCATGACAGTACACAAAAGCCAGGGATCGGAATTTGACCGAATCCTCCTCATTCTGCCGGAACGGGAAAATCCCATACTCACACGTGAGCTGGTTTACACAGGTGTCACCCGAGCCAGAAAACATGTGACAATCATGGCTGATAGAGAAATTCTGGCCAGAGCACTGGAACGAAGGATCATGCGGAGATCAGGCCTTCGCGACATTCTCTGGCCAAAAAATCTTGAATTCCGTTAAGCTTTGAGTTTATCAATAACGCTTGATATCATGCTTTTTATTTCGGCTATCTCTTTGGTCATTTTCTCATGTTCTTTCTCGACTTTCTTGAATGCCGTGATCATGTCTTCATGCTGGAGGTTGACCGTATTGAAGAAATCCATCATGCGGACGTGCTCTTTGTTGACCTGTTCGAATTCAGCTGAGATTTTACCGAGAATTTTTTCGTCTGACATGATTACTCCTTTTTTTTTGAGGGTCATACTTAAGGAACAGCGTTTTTGTTTATGCCAAAACCATCACGTGAAAACATCAGAAAGCTTGAAGACCTTCCCAATCATGGAAAAGGGTGAATCCCTTTACTGGTGGTCTTTTACGGAAGAGCGAAAACGCATTCTTTGCGATAAAAAGTCAAAACCCGTTATCTAAGTTTATCAGCAAGGGTCTGAACCGCATTCATATATTCTTCAAATCCTCTTAGAAATATATTGTTGTGATCAGCACCTTTGATTTCAAGAAGGGTCTTATCAATCCCCGCAGCATTTTTATAGAGAGTCATACCATCCGAAAACGGAATGATATGGTCGTACTGGGCATGGATCACAAGGGTCGGTTTACTGAAACGCTTAATTTTTTCTCCATTCATGGGGCCGTTTTCTTCACTTACGCCAGGAATGAGACGGGTTAATCCCAGAAGTTCAAGAAGAGGCATCATGAACGCAAAACCACTTTCGATGATCAAGCCGTCAATGGTGTTATGGCCTGATGCTGCAAGCTCAAGAGCCGACGCACTTCCCAAAGAACGGCCCATGACGATGATTTTTCCTGTAAACCCTTTTTCCTTGAGAAAGGCCGTGGCTTTATCGAACAGCACATGGCAATCCCCCATCATCGACGAAACCGTGGGATAACCTGTGGAACGCCCGTATCCTCTGTAATCAAAAGGGAAAAAACCGATACCCATCCGTGTGAACAAAGGCCCCAGATCGTCATAATCCGAAACGATTTCTCCATTGCCATGAAAGAAAAGGATAATGGGATCTTCTTTGCCTGCCATGTGGAACTTTGATCCGATTCGTGCATCACCCGGCACATCAAAGAAAAGATCCATGGCCCGTTCATTTTGAACGGGGTATGAATGATCTGCTCTGGGATGAAACAGTACATCCAGTATTTCAGGTCGGTCAAACGCCGAATATTCCGGTTTGATGAGGTTCATGTGTTCTTATAGTCCTTGATCGATTGATATTTTGGTGGATTTGGAACAGGCCAGTCTTTTGAATTTTTGTATTCTATCAAAATCTGAACGGGAGAGTCAAACAATCCTTGTCCTTTAATGATATTTTTAGCTTTCAGTTAATACAGTGAATTATCGCTACAGACATTCATTAATGATAACACTCTAATATAAAAGCTGTTTTCTTAAATGACTTTTCATAGACAGTCATACGGTCGTTTAATGTTTTGTATTGTTTTGAGTTGATAATAGTGTTAGGGATATAAACATTGATTTAATATGGTAACATTGTAATCATAAATGATGCAGTGCCTTGAAATACAAATAATTAATTTAAAATCATAATGTTATACTGATCTTCTTTTGAATTTTGTTATTTTACAATGGATTGGTTGGATGGGTAGGATGAATTTTAAAATATAAAGAGTACAGTTTGAGAGGAGGGGGAGATGAAAAAAAGCGCGTGTTGTTTATTATTGGGACTTGTGACGATCATTTCGTTCTGTGTTGTCGTCGATCAATCGGTTGCGTGTGACATTGCTGTTGTGTCAGCCGCTGCTTCATCCACAGGGCGTCCGTTCATCTGGAAAAGCAGAGACAACAGTATATCATGGCCACAGGAAGTAGCCTGTTATCCCAGATCCAGCAACACAGTGAATACGGCAGCGGGCGGAAGCGTTCAGGTAGTTGATACGACTCGCGGTGGAGCAGCACAGTCTGGTGGCGTGAATGAAGCGGGATTCGCCATAACAAACACCACTGTGTACCAGATGAGCCCGATTCATGAATACGCCGCCAACGCAAACTTGAAGATTATGAATAATGCGCTTCTGATGTGTAAAACAGTGGCTGATTTCGATGCCTATCTTGCATCATGGCATACACTTGCGGTTAACAAAAAGCTCATCATCAGCGGGATGTTTGCGGTAATTGATGCCAATGGCGGAGCAGCGCTTTATGAGGTCACCACAGGTGATCATCCGGCTGATCGTTACGCATACGGCGGGCGCGCGAAAATTCATAAAATAGACGTCATCACAGGTTTCGTAACCAACGAAGACCGGACGCTCATCGGCAATGACGGCCAGATCGGTGTTCTCACCGATTATGTGCGTAATATAAGCTTAACAATCATGGATGCGAATCGAACAGTTAATGCCGCAGGCTATCGTCTGTCTTCAGATAGAAACTCAATTGTCAACAGCGCCGGTACAGTTGTTGACAATGGGAAAAACTTCTGCGGTTTCATCAACAGAACCAATTCAAGTTTCTGGGGTGATCTCTACGATGACACGCCACGAGACGACAGAGCCAGGGACTTGATGGCTCAGCTTAACGAAGTTGGTAAACTCAATCACCGGACTATGATGCAGGTGGTTGCGAAAGATACGGCGATTGCCAACTACAGTCTTTCCACCTATCCAAATCTTTCCAATCTCGATGCTGGAACTTCAACTCAGCAGAGTACATTCCACACGATAAGTCGGTTCTGCACCAATCTCGCATTTGTCGTGGATGGTGTGATTCCTGGAAGTAATCCAAAGCTGTCGACCATGTGGATCAATCTTGGTGAACCTTCTGTGGGCGTAGCTGTGCCATTTTTCCCGGCAGCTAACAAAGTATCGGACCTGATGTTTATGGATACGAAATATTTCCAGCTATTTAAAGGGTTCGTTAACGGTAACTTCACCACCACGTGTTATGTCAATCAGGCCTTTGTGAATGTCCGTGACACACTGTACAGCAACCATACCAACATGACTCTACCGCTTGCAGCGATCATATTGCTACCCAATGTTTCGCCTGTAGTCCTTGCAGAATTTATGAGATACGAGGACATGCTTGATACGGCAACCCCTGAAGAATGGGCTGCTTATGAAACAAATCTGATCGAATGGCACGTGGCGTTTCTTGCATCCATGGCCTCAAGCGATACTGCCGATAAAACCATCGCGATACAGAGTATGGCAAACGTTCAGAAATGGACGATTCCCCTTGAAAACATTATTTACGACAAAACTGACGCTTATTTAAACGCAATGCGTCTTGATGCTTCAAAAATTACCGAGAGCAATCTTTCTGTGTTTTCTGTGTACTGTGCCCAGTTTATGTATGACAACTATACAAAGAATTCTTCAACATACAAAGCATGGAGCTTCACGAATCCCTGGGGTGGGTCAACAACACAGACTACGAACATCTGGGATATCATTTTCTGGTGGTTATAAAATTCGAATGCAAAAGTGTTCTGAAGTGTTCGAATGTGATTTGTTTAAAGCATAGGGCCATGGCCCCATGCTTTATCAATTTCTGTGTTTAAGACACGCGATGAAAAAACCATCCATGCCATGAACATGAGGCAGAGAAGTATAAAAACCCTTTGAGGTTTTTAAGGGATTAAATTTTTCGTTTACGAATTCTGTGTTTTCATAAACCATGAAATCAGGGTGTTTATGGAGGAAACTGTCAATGACGCCTTCGTTTTCTTCCGGTTCGGTTGAGCAGACAGCATACACGAGAACACCTTCGGGTTTGAGAAGTCCCGAAACGGCACTTAGAAACTTGACCTGCCTTTTATTGAACCTGTTCAGATTTTTTTTGGTTAAATTCCATTTACTGTCCGGGTTACGCCGGATCACGCCCATTCCTGAACAGGGCGCATCCACAAGAATTCTGTCAAACAAACCAAGAGATGTTTGATCAAAAGGTTCATCCAGGTTTACCGGCATAGTTTTTACCATATCAACACCTAACCGTTTCATTTCGTTGATGAGGCTCTTGAGTTTTCTGTCATCATGATCAATGGAGAGTATTTCACCCTGATTTTTCATCAACTGGGCGATATGAGCCGTTTTACCACCAAGACCGGCACATGCGTCGAGAATCCGTTCGCCAGGAAGAGGGGAGAGAATTTCCGAAACAAGCTGTGCGCCTTCGTCCTGAACCTGGAACCATCCCTGTTTAAAAGGTTCCAAATGGTGAATAGCAATTGAAGGCCTTGTGAAAGAAAGTCCATCTGTCGCATAAGGAGTCGTGTTTATATCCATCACCAGCGGTTTTAAAGCACTGATCAGTGAATCTCGATCTGTTTTTAGATTGTTCGTTCTGATGCTGATTTCAGGAATGCTGTTTAGACGCTCGCAGAGGCAGATGGTCTGCTGATCTCCAAAACGGTTGAGCCATCGCTGAACAAGCCATGTTGGAAATGAGTGTTGAAGGGCAATGGCCAAGGTTTTGTTACTGTCATGATCGGGGAAGGGGACACTATCCATTTGTCTAGCCGCATTGCGTAATACCCCGTTTACAAATTTCACAACCCATACAGGACCATTTTTTTTGGCAAGTTCAACCGATGTGTTCACAGCCGCTGATTCTGGGATTTTTGTCATGAACTTGAGCTGATAGATACCAAGTCTAAGGATATTTAATATTTCAGGACTGATTTTTTCAAGCGGAGTTTTGGAAAAATGCCCAATAATATGATCGATATGGAGTCTCCATCGAATAACACCGTAAACAAGGGCCTGAACAAGGCTCAAATCTCTTTTGTCCAACTTGACTTTACCTTCTGTAAAATCATTCATGACAGTGTCGAGTGTGAGTTGTTTCCTGTGAAGATGATGAAGAATGTTAAACGCCGATTCACGTGCAATATCCGCCATGGATAACCTTCCGGGTTAATGGTGTGTTCGTTTAAAAAGGGGTATATCGTATGATTTGTGTTGATTGAAAATCCTATAGTACACTTTGGCTGGTATGGCGAGAAGAAATTATTCAGGGTAATAAATCACTGAAACAAAGAGCCTTTTGGAATGGTAAAACCCCTCAAAAAATCGGATATGGGAAGACGTTTGCCTGATTCCCCCTGAATTTCACGTATAGAAAGAGCCCCGTTACCTGTCTGAACCATCAGGGTTCCGTGGGTGCTATCGAGAACGGTTCCGGGAGCGTCATTGCCAGTTATATCAAGAGGCATGGCTTTAATAATTCTTAACCTTTTTTCTTCAAGAAACGTGAATGCTCCGGGCCATGGATTCATTCCTCTTATAAAATAATCGAGTTGTTTTGCCGGTTTGTTCCAGTCGACCCGACCTTCCTGCTTGTTGAGCATGGGCGCATAAGTTGCTTTATCATGATCCTGGGGTACGGGTTTAATATTGCCTTTGATGAATTCTTCAATGGTTTTAAGGATAAGATCCGCTCCAAGACGTGAAAGCCTGTTGCTCAGCGTTTCCGATGTGTCATCTTCGAGAATGTCCAGAGATTCACTAAGAAGCATATCACCGGTGTCCATGCCTTTGTCCATGCGCATTGTGGTGATCCCTGTCTTTGATTCACCGCCGAGGATTGCCCTCTGAATGGGCGCCGCACCTCTGTAGGCCGGTAAAAGGGATGCGTGGATGTTGATCGGAACAATGCGTGGAACGGACAAAAGTTTGGCACTGATGATCTGGCCAAAAGCGACCACCACAAAAAAGTCAGGTTTGACCGCTTCAATCATGGAAACCATATCTTCGTTGTTGATCCTGGCGGGTTGAGCCACAGTGAGCCCCAGATCAATGGCTGCTTTTTTTACAGGGGTCTCAATAAGTTTCCGACCTCTGCCCTGAGGGCGGTCAGGCTGACTGACCACCAGAGGAATGGCGTATCCGGCTCTGTGCAGAGCGAATAGTGGCGGAACTGCGAAATCGGGCGTTCCCATGAAGACGATGGTCGTTGTCATGATACGGCCTTTTTCAAATGTTTTTTAACTTTTGTTTTGTACAGATTCCGTTTAAGAACGCTTAAATGGTCAATGAAAAGAATCCCGTTCAGATGATCGATTTCATGCTGGAGGATCACCGCATGAAAACCGTTGAGTTCCATTGTGATGGGTTCTCCTTTGCGGTCAAGTGCTTTGATGACCACACGTGACGCCCTTTTGACCGTGGCTCTGAATTCCGGGACGCTCAGACAGCCTTCTTCTTCGGAAATATAAACCCCGTCTTTTTCAGTGATTTCAGGATTGATCAAGGCATACCAGGATTTTTCTTCTTCTTCAAGATTTCCTGTTGTGTTGACGACAATCACCCGTTTGTTCACACCAATCTGAACCGCAGCAAGGCCTGAACCGGGAGCTTCAAACATGGTATCGGCCATGTCTTCGATCAAGGTCAGAATCTCGTCGTTAACTTCGTTGACTGTTTCCGAAGGTTTGAGGAGAAGAGGGTCAGGATAGGTGATGATTTCACGAATAGCCATAATGATGTGATGCCCTTTCGCAACGTCAGACGGTATCTTGTGTCTGGCGGTACAATTGTTTGAAATTTACACCGATAATCAAGGCTGAAACAATTCCGGCAATGATGACGGGTATGATCTGTACAACATGGTTGATTAAAGTATATCCTGCCGCTTGCTCTGCCGCAACAGAAAAGAGGGCGAGACCAAAAACCCCACCTGCTTCCCAAAGCCCCCAGTAGCCCGGGACAGAGGGAAGTGCGATGAAAAAGCAGATGATGATCATCACCGCCATGGTTTCGGAATATGAGATGGATAAACCTGGGCAGGCAAAGGTCATGATATGATAGGACCAAGCCTGGACAAGCCAGATCGTCATGGAAAGTACAAAACAGGTCGCTATTTTGCCTGGATTCTGAAGCAATGAAAGGCCTTGCGCAAAATGATCCATAAGGCCTATAAGTGGACGCATGGCTTTTTCTTCAAATCTTTTCTGGCGATCTTTACTAATAAAGAACAACATTCCGGGAATCTTTAATAAACAAGAAGCCATGAATTCTCGGAACATGCGGGTGCTTACAGCGATGACCCCGGCTATTAAAACAAGACAGAACTCCACCATTCCAATGGCTATTGATTTCAGGGTGTCTGCGCTGAGGGTGTATTGGCCGACTTTGCCGGATAAC
>JBAZWJ010000002.1:192226-210870 GCA_041660385.1 Desulfobacteraceae bacterium
CTGTCAATATCAATAAACAACAACATACACGCAAGAAGAGTGATCAGACAGATCATGTCGAAAAGTCTTTCGGTAACAATGCTGCCAAGACCTGTTGAAAATGGGATACCCTCATTTTTTTTAAGAATGAGAGGACGGGCCAGCTCTCCAATACGTCCGGGTAATATGCAGTTCAACATAAAGCCGATCATCAGCGGATGGTAAGCATTGGCAAAGGGGATTTTCTTATGGGATTTCAGTATCCATTGCCAGCGAAAAACCCTGAGGATAAACGATGCTAAAGAAATTAAAATGGTAGGGACAAGCCATATATAGTTAACGGAACCAAGGTAAAGGGCAAGATCTTTGACAGGGATGTTTCTGAACGCGAGTATAAGTGCTGTTACAGAGAAAAAGAGCCCCGCGATGAGCGAAAGAACCATTTTTTTGTTCATTTTAAACGTTTTCCAGGATCTTGCGGGCTTTTTCGATATCTTTCCGTATCTGTTCCGATAACTCACCAATTCCATTGAATTTCTTTTCATCGCGAAGTTTTTCAATCATATTGACCCGGATATCCTGATTATAAATATCGTGATTGAAGTCGAGGATATGCACTTCCACTGTAAAAAGATGATCATCGAAAGTCGGGCTGTAACCGATATTGGCCACTCCCTTAAAACATCCATGGCTGCATTCAACTGTTACGGCATATACGCCTGATTCCGGGCAGAGCTCATCTTTCAGAGTGATATTGGCGGTGGGAAATCCAAGAAGCTTTCCACCTCGATTTCTGCCGGAAACAACTTTGCCCTGCAATTGGTAATAACGCCCAAGGTAATGACGAACTTTTTTCACATCACCTTTTCTGATTGTATCTCTGATCAGAGTGCTGCTGATTCTTTCTTCGCCATCCGGCGCGTTGACCCATTCTGGGATGATGATTTCAAATCCCAGTGTATCAGCGTACTGCCTCAGAAGATCAAGGTTGCCTTCTCTGTTCTTTCCAAATGAATAGTCATTGCCCACAACAATGGCTTTCATGCCCATTTGTTTTACAAGAAGCTCTTCGATGAAGGTTTTTGCATCCATATTCGCGAAGTCTTTTGTAAATGGAATGGCCACAAGAACATCAATACCTGTTTTCTCAATCAATTCAATTTTCTGTTCATAGATGGTGATCAGTGGAGGAGGAGAGCCGTTTACAAGTACCTTGATGGGATGAGGGTCAAACGTGATGGCCACGGAGGTCCCATGGATGGTTCGAGCTTTTTCTATGGTGTTTTGTAAAAGAGCCCGGTGGCCATTATGAACCCCATCGAAGTTACCGATGGTTATAACCGCATTCACAAACGGCTTAGAGATGAGATGAAGATCCTCAATTAATTTCATATATTTCCAAACCCTTATTCATATTTTCACACAAAAATTTCAAGGGATATATAAATTCTTTCCGCTTTAAAATCAACGTTTTTATAAGTTATTTGAGCGGCTGTGATCTGTTGAAACGTCATTCAACTTTTTCAAATAAATGACTTGATCAAGAATCAAATCGTTGATATACACAAGCGCAATGCCGAAGTGGCGGAATTGGTAGACGCGCTAGGTTCAGGGTCTAGTGGCTGTATAGCTATCCGGGTTCAAGTCCCGGCTTCGGTACCACAAATGTAAAATGATTAAAGGGTTTTGAGGGTTATCCTCAAAACCCTTTTTTTGTCTGGGTAAACAATGTGTTTATCACATCCCGGTCGTGATATTATTGCAAAGATTATTGACGTTTTTCCCTTTTATCCCGACCAATAACTGGTGTATGAGTTCCGAATGCTTTTAAACACATCCGATATTAAAGACCAAAACAATTCCATTGGATTTCTCCGTCATGTGAGGGAAACGTTTATATTATCAATCCCCATCATCATCGGGCATCTGGGTCATATGATGATGGCTGTGACAGACAATGTTATGGTGGGGCGGATCGGGTCTGTTTCTCTTGCCGCTGCCGGCCTTTCCAATGTTCTCTTTTTTCTCATTCTTGTTATGGGACTGGGGATATCGGTGGCCATAACACCGCTGGTTGCACAGGCCCACGGGGCAGGAGAGAAAAAAGAATGTGGCCTTGTGCTCAGGCAGGGGCTGATTGTGACTCTCTTATCCGGTCTTGTATTATTTTTAATTACCCTTGTTCTTGCCGATTCTCTGGATTACCTCGATCAACCCCAGGCGGTTGTGGAATCCGCCAAAGTTTACATGCGGATTCTTGGATTTTCCATTTTCCCCATGATGGTGTTCCAGTCGTACAAACAGTTTGCCGAAGGGTTGAGCATTACCAAATCTGCCATGGTTATAACCCTTCTTGCCAACATAGTGAATGTGTTTGCGAACTGGATGTTTATTTTCGGCAATCTGGGAGCGCCTGCCATGGGGCTTGCCGGAGCAGGGATTGGGACTTTATTATCACGGGTGTTCATGGCTGTGGCCATGGTAGGCGTTGTAATGAAAAGCCCTTATCTTAAAACGTTTGATCCTTTTGGTTCACGGTTCCAGATCCATGTTGTCATGATAAAGAAACTTCTTCGAATAGGGATTCCCGCCGGATGTCAATACGTGTTTGAGGTGAGTTCATTTGCTGGGGCATCGGTTCTGATCGGCTGGATCGGAACAAAGGAGCTGGCTGCCCATCAGATAGCCTTAAACCTTTCTTCAATTTCCTATATGTTTTCCCTTGGGGTATCAGCGGCAGCAACGGTGAGGGTGGGGACGACCTTTGGGAAAAAGGATATACAGGGCACACGGATGGCGGGGTTTGCGTCCATTGCCTTGATATGCCTGTTTATGATTTTTTTTGCCACAACCTTCATATGCTTTAGGTCTGTTCTTCCAGGATTCTATATTTCCGAAAATGACGTGATCGTTATCGCTTCCCAGATTCTTATTATTGCAGGTGTGTTCCAGGTTTCAGACGGAATCCAGGCGGTCAGTGCCGGGATGCTCCGGGGAGTTATGGATGTGAACATCCCCACCGTCATCACCTTTACGGCTTACTGGGTCATTGGAATTCCTGTGGGTTATGTGCTTGGTATTCGAATGCACTTTGGGGTGACAGGGGTATGGATCGGGCTTTTAACGGGGTTGACTGCGTCAGCTGTGATGATGCTTGTAAGATTTCATCTGATCAATCGAAGCAGGAGATAAGATCAGTTTTCAAAAAGTTGCCATTAAACTATGCCAGCGATTTGGTCGTGGGGCGGGTTTTCGTCCTGACTATACCCCATAAAGGGCATTTTTATTCAAGAGCCAGTTCGATCAGACGGTCGAGTAGTCCACTGAAAGAAATTCCCGCTGTTTTGGCAGCAAGTGGTAAAAGGCTGGTTCGTGTCATGCCCGGAATGGTGTTTGTTTCAAGGATGTAAAACGAACCTCCGCTTAAAATCATGTCTGTCCGGCTGTATCCTTTAAGATTCAGGGCTTTGTGAGCTTTGATGGCAAGCTCCTGCATGGTTTCGGTCAGTTCCTGATTGATCGGTGCCGGGCAGATTTCCTTGGCGCCTCCGGGAGTGTATTTGGCTTCGTAATCGAAAAAGGTGCTGGTGGGGATGGCCGGAATAATCTCAACCAGGGGCAGGGCAGACAGATCACCATTTCCGATAACAGCGGCTGTGAGTTCAGTGCCTTCGATGAAACTCTCCACAAGAACCGTATGGTCGTATTCAAATGCTTTATCGAGAGCCGCTTGAAGTTTGTCACTCTCGGTAACCCGGCTCATGCCGATGCTGGAACCGCCCGTTGCCGGTTTGACAAACAGCGGAAGACCCAGGTCTTCAACACAGTCGTGAATATCAAATGGCATGCCTTTTTGTGCAGCTCGGTAAAGTGGCACAGGAAGGCCATTTTGCTGGTAAATCTTTTTTGAAGTGAGTTTATTCATGGCAAGAGCACTGCCAAGAACACCCGAACCCTGATACGGAATACCTAAAAGCTCCAGAAGACCCTGGATGGTTCCGTCTTCGCCGTAAATTCCGTGAAGGATGATCAGGGCCACGTCAATGGACGGGGCGTCTTCCACCAGTTTTCCTAGATCAAAAGCGGGATCATAACGTTTGATGGTGTATTTATCTTTGTCCAGGGCTTCGAATACCTGATTACCGCCGTTTAGAGAAACTTCCCGTTCAGAAGATTTGCCGCCTGAAATCAGAGCCAGTGTTCGTTTATTCATTTTATTCGAATTCCATGTATGTCATATCCCCGAAGGGCATAGGTTCTTTGTTATCAATACATTATCGTTTTAGTGAAACTACCCGAGATATTATGCAGTTATGTTTTGGGCGGAGTCGTTTTTTTCTCCACACGTTCAACCAGTTTGTCTTCATAACCTTCCGGTATATGAAGAGCGGCATCACTCCGAGTTCTCAGCATGGTTTGTCTTAGAGCACCCAGCTTTTTCATGGCGCTGTATTTTGCTGATACATCGGCCATTCCGGCTATAAGGTCTTCCATTCTTCGGATTTCAATATTAATTTCAAGCTCTTTGGGCACACAACCCGCGTTTTTCAGTATTTTATGGGCAAGTTTCAAATCATCCGGCACATGGCCGTTATCTTCGAGATTCAAGGGTTTGCCGTGTCCTGGTAGGTTGTCGAGCTTTCCCTGTTCAAGAGCTTTCCTGATTTTCTTTTCAACAATACTGTCGAACCGTGTCACGATATCCATAGACCTAACCTTTTTATACTGAGCGCATCAAATAACATGCCGTAGGGTTTGCTTTCGCCCACAACACATGGTGGGCGAAAGTCCACCCTACATATGTAATGAATATTTGCGCTATGTATATTTTGGGATACCGAATGTTTTAAAGAAGATACCCCAATGCCCATAATGATGAAATCACGGTGTTTATAGCACTGGCGGCTATAGGGTTCAAGAAATTTCAGGATAAAAAAAAAGCCTTTCCGATTGGATCGGAAAGGCTTTGTTATTTGGTAGCGATGCTCGGAATTGAACCAAGGACACTGCGGATATGAGCCGCATGCTCTAACCAACTGAGCTACATCGCCATATTTTTTTGATAAACTTATTCACAAATATTTATGTGAAAAAGACAAGAGGGTTTTTAAAGTATTTATATGAAAAGGTCAAGTGTTTATTGGTATTGGATTTTTAAAAAATGAATATTTAACATCCAATGGATGTCAATTGATTGTGAAACTTTCATAGGATTTGTTGCTATTATTGATCTTAAGAAATGAAAACAATGACTATTTCAACCGCCCCTCTCGGCAATAGTTACCTTTAATCAAAATGATGGGAACATGGCTACCAGATACGTATACACAACACATGTTAAGGGTATTTTTAACCATCTGTAAATCATATTCATTCTCCGTATAGCTATCTATTACAGTCTACGCCAAAACTCTTCATCAAAACGGGCTTAAGTTGCCGTTTGGCCTTTTTTGCAGACTTTGCTATTTCTCCATTCATCAAACCCCTGAGAAAAAATGTTGCAGCCAATATTCGATTTGCAAGATATGTATTGCTATTTTCAATAGCGTAGTCACATAAATTCATGATTTTATTTGGCATCGAACGAAAGCCTTCTTGAATTGCAAAAGAAATTGGTTCAATAATCCCATTATTTGCGCATACAATTTCTCCGAATATTCCAATGCTATGAACATGAATTCCTTTTGCGTCTTCGATATCAATAAAATCTGGTCGATATCCTCAATAGAACTTTTCTTTTAAAGGGGCTATTCTGCCATTGGTTTATTCAATTTTCAATCAACACTACCTTTTTTTCTATAGTGCCAACATAGAATGGTCAGGTACAACATCGCCTCAAAGTAAACTCAACTATCTATGTTAAATAATTATCTTATTAATAGGAATATCAAGAACCTTTGACAGTTTCCTTGCCATCTTCAAACTAATTGGGCGGTGGCCACGTTCCATATTAGAAATATGCTGCCGGGGGATATTACCAAGCGCCTCACCTAGTTTGCTCTGTGTCATACCTTTATTTTCACGATAGATCCGAAGATAATCCCCTGGCCCCATTTCTGATTTAATGACCTTATACCATTCTGTTCCTGTGGCAATAACCAGATCATCGTCATCGTTTTCAACAATCTTCAGCCCGTCTCCGTACTCTTCTTTTAAAAGAAGTAGAAGTTTTCGGGGATTCCCGTACCTTTCACGCTGATTTCAATATGGGGCGTTCTCACGACTGCCTGCATAATACACCTCACTTTAAACATGATTGTAGTGTAACCTTTATTTTGTTACATATCAATTATTATCAAATTCGTTTTATAAAAGGTTCAGTGAGTATCGTTTTGTTGTTCAGCCAATCCAGCTTCCTTATCCGCAAGACTCACAGCAGAACTTACCATATGAGCGAAGCAGGCGTTGTTAAGGGTGAACCATTTGACGAAGCGTTCGTCTTTTTTGTCAAGTTGTTTGGTGATGGCCTTTGTTTGCAAGCCTTGCGCCCGGAGGTCTTTGACTTTACCGTAGAAATTCTCCAGAAAATCCAGTTTGCGTGAAAGGGCTTCCTTGCCTTTGTCCATAATGGGTCTGTGGGCGCAGAAGATGTGGCAGAAATCAAAGGTGAGAACGCGCCGGATGGACAAGATCTGATCTTCGAAGCATTCATCGGCACGAAAAAATTTGATCCGTTCGCCAAGAAAAAGATCGCCTGAAAAGAGCATTCCACAGGTTTCTTCGAGGTAAACGGTATGATCCACACTATGACCCGGCGTGTGAATGGGTCTGAATCGAAGATGATTTCCATGAATCATCTCACCATAGGGTTCTGCTTTAACGATGGCGCTTTTTCCCCAGATGATGTGCTGATAGGGTTTTATTGGGAACGATGTTTTTAGTTTTTCCACCGTGAGGGGATGGCAGTAAACAGGAATGCCCAGCTGCTTTTGCAAGGGGCCTGCGTTGCCGCTGTGGTCTTCGTGGTGATGGGTGATCAGGATTTTATCGGGTTTATCTTTAATGAGGCATTCAATCAGTGGTTTACGCAAGTGCCGTGTTCCCGAGTCAATGAGGACGCCGTCCACAAGATAACACCAGGTTGTCATGGGAGGCGGGCCGCCGAAACTCACTCCACCATTATATCCCTTCACATCGCCGAACGCTTGCTGTTTGAAGAATTTTTTCAGGATGCTCATATCGTCCCCATGAATCGTTGATTATGGTTGATGACAAATTCGGGAAAACTAAGACAAAGGCGATACCCTCCCGTGGGTAAATCCGTCCCCCGGCTCGTGGATCACCACATCAACCAGGGTGTTGTACAAGGTGTCCGGTCCTTCAACAAGAACCGTGGCGTAATTCGAGGTCAGCCCTTTGAGGAGACCGGTTTTTCTGTCACGCTTATTTTCAACAAGAATCTGAGCGTGTTTTCCCTGGAGTTTCATCAGGAATTCTTTTCGTTTTAGAGATCCCAGATCCCTCAACCCCTCGGTTCTCGTTTTCATGACATCAGGATGTATCTGATCAGGAAATGTGGCGGCAGGCGTTCGCTTTCGTGCTGAAAACGGAAACACATGGAGGTACATGATGGGAAAAGACCGGATCAGGTCATAAGTATTCTGATAAGCCGTTTCCGACTCTCCGGGGAATCCTGCGAGAAGATCAATGCCTATGGCTGCATCGGGCATATGGTGGAGAACAGACTGCATCAGTTCCTGAAGGTATTCTCTGGTGTAAGGTCTGTGCATGGCTTTGAGAATCCCGCTGTCTCCGCTCTGGAAAGGGATGTGAACATGACGGCAGAACACAGAGGACCGTGCGAAAAGAGAGAGGATATCCTGGGTCAATTCCCGAGGTTCGATGGAACTGATACGGATGCGGGGCACGGGTTGCTCATTTTCGATCCGGGACAGCAAATCGTAAAACGATGATTTTGTGGACAGATCTGAGCCCCAGGCTCCGATGTGAATCCCCGTAAGAACCACTTCTTTGTATCCTGACTTCCCCAGTGCATGGAGGCGTTTCAATACCTCTTCAGCGTTCATGCTGCGGCTTCGTCCACGGGTGTGGGGAACGATGCAATAGGTGCAGAACGCGTCGCAGCCATCCTGAATTTTCAAAAAAGGTCGGGTTCTGTTTCCGTGAACCTGGACATCAAATGATCTGAATTCACGTTCTCCGCAGCTTTCGTTGCAGTCAGGGGAAAGGAGAGGGGATTGTGCTTTTCCGGCAGAAGACATGGAAAGCACAATTTCCGGGATCAGATGTTTTTCCCTGTGACTTACAATGCGATCCACACCCTCAATTTTGAGGATTTCATCGGCTTCGGTCTGGGCATAGCATCCCGTGACAATCACATAGGCGCTTGGGCATTGCCGGACGATATTCCGAACAGCCTGCCGCGACTGCATGGACGCTTTGCCTGTTACGGTGCAGGTGTTGATGATGCAGAGGTCGGCCTCATGAAATTTGACTGTTTTTTGCCATCCTGCCTGATGAAGCGCTATTCCGATGGCTTCTGTCTCGAATTGATTGACTTTGCAGCCCAGGGTCGTCAGGAGGTATTTTGATTTATTTTCCATAGGTTCCATTATCTTCAGGCTATCCATCCACCACCTAAAACTTCATCATCCCTGTAAAACACCGCACCCTGACCCCGGGTGACGGACATCACCGGTTCATGACAGGTCACATCCAGGTCCCCGTTCTCATTGAGATTCAATGTGGATAAAACCCCTTTATGGGAGTATCGAATGCGGATGATGGCTTCAAAAGGAAATTGGGTTGGCTCGTTGATCCAGGAAAGCCTTTTGACCGAAACATGATCGGAAAGGAGTTCGTGTTTCGGACCCACAAACAAGGTATTTGTCGCTGTATCAAGCCGAGTGACAAAGTACGGAAAAGCAGCCGGGCAGTTGATACCCCGTCTCTGACCGATGGTGAACGAATGAAGCCCGTTGTGCGTCCCCACTTTTGTTCCGTCTGATGTTCGGATGTCGCCTTTTTCATGGCGGAATCCGGGACGGTTCAGAAGAAAATCCTTGTAATCATCCGGTATGAAGCAGACATCCTGGCTTTCTTTTTGTGAAACGGAACGCAACCCTGCGGCATTCGCCTTGCCTGTGATTTCCGATTTATTCAGATTTCCAAGCGGGAACAGAGCTCGTTTCAGTTGTTCCTGTTTAAGAAAAGCAAGAAAGTATGACTGGTCTTTGATCGGGTCTATCCCTTTGAACAATCGTGCATATCCGTTACCGTCCGTCACAGTGCTTGCATAATGACCTGTGGCAAGGAGATCCGCGCCGATGCTCAAAGCATAATCAAGAACAAGGCCGAATTTGATCAGCGGATTGCAGGTGAGGCAGGGGTTGGGTGTTTCTCCGACCTGATATTGTCCGACAAAATAATTTACAACCGAGCTCTCAAACAAGGCGGACGCATCCAGGATATGAACAGGTATGCCCAATTGTTCTGAGACGTTGGACATGGCAGATACGGTGTTTTCGTCGGGATTATCTTTTGTTATGACCTGACCGTGTCTGTTGAAAGGCACAACCGGAAATCCACCGTATCCGGTGACAAAATGAATGCCCGTTACTTCGTGGCCTTCCCGGAGCAGAAGATACGCCGAGTACAGCGAGTCGATGCCGCCACTGATGGCCACGGCAATGTTTTTTTTCATCCGAAAAATAGTTCGTTTTTTGGATTGACCTTCATGGCCCGGGTGGGGCAGGTGAGTACGCACAGCTCACAGACGCTGCATTTTTCCTGATCAAATTCCACTGACATTTCAGGGCGTTTGATATATAAAGCTCCCGTAGGACAAACGGCTGTGCAGGCTCCGCACTGGGTACAGTTTTCCATGATGCGGACCACTTCCTGAGCCGCGTTCTGGACTTTCACGCCCTTGCTTTTCAGGAACTCGACACCTTTTTTGAAATTGGCTTTGGTCCCTGAAAGTTCGAGAACCATAACCCCTTCTTTTCTGGGAAAAATACTGGCATGTTGGATGGCAAACGTCAGGTTGAAATCCTTGGCGAGATAGCACACCACAGGCTGGTTTATCGCTTCTTTAGGAAAACGAAGCATTAAAATTCTGGAATACACAATTATTCTCCAATATTACGGTCTTGTTGCGGTTTATAATCCGCCCTTGTTCAAAGGAATTACAACATTATAATCTAACCCAATCCATGTCAATCCTTCAGGGTAAATCTTTTAAAAAAATTGAATAATGGGAGAGGATTGTTTATAGTAAATATAAAGCACTATTATTAAAGGTATTTTTGTTGCAGCGCAAAATTAATTATTATCATTCTCAATGAACGTTTTTTAATTCAGATTATTTCCTTCCTGTGGAGGCAAGATGAACAAAGTGGCTTTTCTGACGACTGAATTCGCTTTAAAGACCATTTGTGATCATTCCAGAGCGCGGGTCAAGCTTCATCATACCGAAAATATCCCGGAAGGCTCAATTATTTTTGTTGTTAATCATTTTACACGGATTGAAACGGTCTTTCTTCCTTTCCATATTCAAAGAATCACGAATGTTCCTGTCTGGTCTCTGGCTGATTCAAGTCTTTTCAAAGGGATGGTCGGTGAATTTATAAGTCAGGCTGGCGGCATTTCCACGAATCATCCTCATCGGGACACACTCATGGTGAAAAGCTTGTTAACCGGTGAGGCGAACTGGGTAATTTTCCCCGAAGGGCTGATGATGAAGAATAAAAAGCTCATCCATAAAGGGGAATTCATGCTTAACACCGACAAAGGGACTCGAAAACCCCACACCGGTGCTGCAACCCTTGCCCTTCGTACGGAGTTTTACCGCGAACGCCTGCGTCATGTTTCCAAGCATAATCCTGATGAAATGAAAAAACTTCTCGATCTTTTTCAGATTGAATCGGTGGAACCCATATTAAAGCGGAGCACATACATTGTTCCGGTGAACATTACCTATTACCCTTTGCGGTCACGTGAGAATATTCTAAGTAGACTTGCCGGAAGTCTCATGGATCATCCTTCGGAACGAATCATTGAAGAAATCATGACCGAAGGCACCATGATTCTTTCAGGTGTTGACGTGGATATCCGTTTTGATGATCCGATAAAAATCAGACCCTATCTCAAGGACCCGGTGGTCCAATGGGATATTGAATCCCCCAAACCCATACGATTTGATGACCCCATCGTTTCCAAAGGTATTCTTGAAAACTCATCTCTGAACATCATGCACGGTTACATGACCTCCATCTACAATATGACCACCGTGAACCATGACCATTTGTTCGCATCTATCCTCTATCGAATGCATGATGAACGGATTGATATCGACGACTTGAAGCGGCGGGTTTATCTGGCCGCAACCATGGATCTTTGCGATGAAAAATGTTTCAAACACCGGAGTATGCTGGAAAACCAGATCCACCTGTTAACCGATGACCGATACGGAAAATTCGACAATTTCATCACGTTTGCCATAGCCAAGGGGCTTATCAGTATTGATGATGAAGGTTTTATCGTTAAAAATCCCGATGCATTTGATGAAGATCCTGGTTTTCATTCAGTGAGAGCTGAAAATCCCTTGATCGTCATGGCCAATGAAGTGGAACCTCTTTTTACGCTTCAATACAACATCAGCCTCCTTGCCGGGGAAACAGCTAATCACATCAAGAATATGGTGTATGAACAACTTCGCCATCATGCTCTAAGAGAATTTGAAATAGATTATAGTGAATACTTCCGTGAAGGAGAATCCAAGGACAAAGACATTGGACGCCCCTATCTGCTTGAAGGTGAACGCACCGATACCGGAATCGTCCTGATCCATGGTTATCTGGCCGCCCCAGCTGAAATGAAAGGGCTTGCGGATTTTCTGAATAATCGAGGTTACAGTGTTTATGCCCCACGATTAAGGGGCCATGGAACCTCACCTGAAGATCTTGCTGAACGTACATATATAGAATGGATTCAATCGGTGGAAGAAGGCTGCATCCTCATGATGAACCATTGCGACACTATCATTGTGGGCGGTTTTTCAACCGGAGCAGGGCTTGCTATTGATATTGTCACCCGAATCGACGGTGAAAAAAAAGGAATCAAAGGTGTTTTTGCCGTTTCACCACCTATGAAACTGAAAGACTTCTCTGCGAAATTCATACCGGCTGTTACGTTGTGGAATCTTATTATGGAAACTTTTCACATGGAGTCTGCAAAAAAAGATTATATTGAAAACCATCCTGAAAATCCTCAGATCAACTACCTGCGGAATCCCATATCAGGAATAAGGGAAATTGATCGTCTGATGAGTGACCTTGAAGATCGTCTGAAAAACGTTAAAATCCCGGCGTTTATTCTTCAATCCGGCGTGGACCCAGTGGTGAATGTCAAAGGCACACGGATGATGTACGAATATATAGGATCAGAAAGAAAAGAATACCACCTTTTCAATATCAAACGGCATGGAATTTTGCTGAACGAAGGCTCCGAACGGGTGTACGAAGCCATTGCTCATTTTATTAAGACGTTGGAGGCGAAGGAGAAAGGTTGAAAAAAGTTTATTGAGCCCTTTATTCAAGACCCCGCATATAATACTCGTCACCCAGAGTCAATTCAAGCCAGCACAACTGACGGTCCATCCGCGCAAAACTGATCTGGGGAATGTAATTCGCTGACGGTGCGAAATGGTCTTGCCAGTCCCTGATTTTTGTGTCCGGGATGTTGTTGTCGATGATGATACCTTCGAAATCACCCAGTTCGTCAAGTTCCTCAGGTTCGGGAAGCCGTTCTTCGGTCCAGTAATAGATCTGCCGCTTCATGTCCCCTGTAAAAACAGGTTGGGTGGACCGAGAAATCACGGTAAACAAAACAGACCTGTTGCCTTCTTTTGAATAGAGGTAACGGAGGTCGTGGTCCAGGTAGTGTGGTCTTTTAAGTCTGACATGTGAAAGAAGCTTCTTGTCATCAGGCATGGTTCGGGGTTCGATGAACACCAGTTCAAGCGGCGTGAACGGATTAATGTCCGTAACTTTTTCAAGAACTTTTGCAAGATAATCGCTATCCGTGACATTCGAATCCACATAAATCTGATAGGGAAATGTAAGTTTTTTCGCCAGAGATTCAACTTCTTCAAGTGACCGGTAGGAATCAAGGACCAGTTTTGCCAGGAATTTTTCTTTACCGACGTTAACCCAGACATCTCCTTTGTATTCAGGTTTTTTTCTTTTCCATGACACGTTCAGTTCAGGAAGCGGGAAAAGAGCCACATCAAATAGGGATTCAGCATAATCAAAGGAGAGAAGAAGATCTTCTTTTGAATAGGTGTCCGTTTCAATAACTGTGTATGGTGGACTGGGTTCGTAGATAAGATTCAGTTTCTTACTGTTTTTTCTGAACGACGTTCCGGGCAGAATGGAAAGAGGAAAGACCTGGACATCGTCATTGAGGTTGTTTTCGGAGATAAACCCGATTGAACGTTTGAATCCTTCCAGATCATCGCCCGGAAGCCCGGCTATTAAATCGATCCGGGGAAGGATGTCTCTTTCTTTCAAAAGAAGAGATCCTTTTAGAAACTTTTTCAGATCTGTGGGACGTTTCATTACCGAAAGAGCGCGTTTGTTTGTGGTTTGAAGACCGATTTCAAATCCGCTGAATCCTGCCTTTAAAAAAAGGTCTGCAAGTTCTTCATCAATCCACTCGGCCCTGATTTCGCTGGTGATTGAAACTCTTTTTTTCACGTTTATCTCAGCAATCTTTGATAGAACGTTTTTAAGGTCCGGCCTTGCGTTCAATGAAGGATCAAGAAGGTAGAGTTCTTCAATTCCATAATCCACAGCCCATCTCACGCCTTCAAGCAGATGCTTTTCATCTTTGAAGGACAGGGTGCTCCTTGATTTGTTGTAAAAACAGAAGCCACAACGGTAAGGGCAGCCTCTCTGGGTTTCCAGAAGTATCAGGTTTTCGATGTGGGGTTCAAGCAACCCTTCGATATACGGACTTGATGCTGTCATGAAAATAGATTCCGAACAAGAGGACAACTCCTTTCCTATACTTCCATCTAAACTAGATAATATTGTTATGAATGCCTGTTCTCCATCACCAAATACAAAAGTATCCACAGCCGCCGTTCGTATCAGAGTATTGTCGGGGGTGATTTCCGGACCACCGACGATGATCCGGCAGGCATGTTGTTTTTTTATTTCTTCGGCAAGGGCAAGGGATCTTTCCACATTCCAGTTGAAAAGAGTAAAACCTACAATATCCGGTTTTTTCTCGATGATCAGGTCTTTGAGGGCCCCGTCACCCAGATAAGATGCCACGCTCTCCGGTAGGATTTCTATATCCATATCCTGAATACCAGCCGCCGCTTGTTTGAGACAAGCAGCGCCAAGGGGGATATTTCCTGTTTTCTTTCCGTAGTTCAGCCGTGGAATGGGGAGCTGGATGAGCAAGACCCTGGTCATGGTTTTTCCCTTATTTGAAAGGTAAGAAGAGTGAGAAGGATTTCAGAAACATGGCCATCTGCTGTTCAAGGAGCTTAGAATACGATGAAAAGATATCGCCTGCCACTTCACCTTCAAAACGCCTTGATTGAAGTTGGCCTTTTTCGTACCGGTGTTCTTCTGCCTTTATTTCCGTTGTCCGGCCATCGGTTCTCACATGGGTCTGGGAAAACGTAAAATGGATGAAAGGAAACGGAAACATGTTTTGAAATGGAGAAAAGGGAAGAGAAGGCCAGTGACCTTCGTTATTCCTTTCCACAATATCGTTAGTTTCTTTTTTTACAGGGTGATTATCCATGGATAGAACCTCCATATACAAACGTGTTATGGGACTGACTATTCAGGTGATCATATTTTTGATCTTATAACACAGAGTGTTGATACAGGTGTATACAAAAATGGAAGGAAGATGAATGCAGGATCTGTGAATAGAGCGTACCCATAACCAGTCAATCCAATCATTCCTTATTCTAAATGACATGTTTTGTAGGGGCAGAATCTTGTGTCGCCCTTTTTGATTACGAAGCCTGATTATTTCCCCGATTTATCCAGATTCCGCTCAATCATTCCCATAATGTTGTAAACAAGACGGGCTGCCGTAAAATCAGAAGCATGGTGATCGGGCATGGGTGACAACTCAACCACATCGAAACCCAGAATCGTTCGGCCATCAATGATGGTCTCCAGCATATCCATGGCCTGATACCAGAGAAGTCCACCCGGTTCAGGGGTTCCTGTTGCCGGAAGTATGGAAGGATCCAGGCCGTCCACGTCAAAGGTGATGTAGATGGTCTCAGGAAAATCAGTGGGGAGAAGGGGGGATGGAATTCCTTGCCTGAACAGCTTGGATGCATCGAGATGGGCCAGGGATTTTTCTTTTCTGTAGGACAGATCATAGGCTGACAGACTTCGAACACCAATTTGGAAGAGAGAAAAACCGTATTCAACAGCATGGTGCAAAGCACAGGCATGACTGAACCGCGATCCTTCGAAGGAATCCCTGAGATCTGCATGGGCGTCAAACTGAACAATGCCGATGGGTTTATCAAGTTTTTTCAAGGCATTGAATGCCCCCACAGACACGGTGTGTTCACCGCCCAGAAGCACAGGAATTTTTTGGGATTGAAGGGCCGATGAAACAGATCGTTCGATACGGGAAAGCACATCTTCCACCGCGCCTTCACAGTCAAGTGCCTGAAAGGTGAAAATTCCTTTTTCAGCCGGAACGCTTTCCCCGTCATAAAGCTCAAGGTACTGAGAAGCGCCGATGATGGCGGACGGTCCTTTGGCTGTGCCCGTACCGTATGAGACGCTTGCTTCATATCCTGCGGGGATCACGTGGAAAAGACAGTCCGATGCCTCAGGTTTACCAAGTTCAGATTCGAGAAAACCGGTTAGCGATGAAGGTTGCATATGAACTCCTTATTCCATTTGATGTTCAACGTTGATGGCGTCGTATAAAGGCCCATAGCCATCCTTCGACATTTTTACGAATTCATCAACGTTTGATTTTATTTACTTGAAATGAAATATACCAATTCCGATGGGTTACGCTTTGGCTTCACCCATCCTACGGGATTTTCGCTTGTAGGATGGGTGGAGCCAAAGCGTAACCCATCACTTCCATGCGATAAACTCTGAAAGTATTTGTGTCGGGTTAATACTTGTTATGTATATTTTACGACAACCGGTTCTTAAAATCTTCATAGCCAAAAGTCCGAATAAGCTCCATCCCATCGTTTTCAGGTTCATAAAGATAGATGGACGGCAACCGTACCCCGTTGAACGTATTGGTTTTCACCATGGAATAGATGGCCATATCCGTGAAAACAAGCCGGTCTCCAATCTCAAGGGGTTGATCGAAAGAATATTCGCCGATCACATCTCCGGCCAGACAGGAAAGACCGCCAAGACGATAGGTATAAGGTTTTTCTCCAGGCATGCCGCTGTCGATGATATGTGGGCGGTAGGGCATTTCAAGCACATCGGGCATATGGGTTGCGGCTGATGTGTCCATGATGGCGATGTTCATATCCGCCGGAACGATATCAAGAACCGTTGAAACAAGGACACCTGCATCCAGAGCCACGGCTTCACCGGGTTCCAGATAGACCTGAACCTTGTATTTTTCCTTGATGTGGTTGACCACACGGACAAGACGTTCGATGTCGTAATCCTTCCGGGTGATATGGTGACCACCACCCAGATTCATCCAGGAAAGGTCGTTCAGATAAGGGCCGAATGTCTTTTCAAATGCGGCAACGGTTCGTTCCAGTGTATCGGAATTCTGCTGGCACAAAGTATGGAAATGCAGACCGGAAATACCTGCAAGATCATGATCTTTGAAATCCTTGTAGCGCACACCAAGTCTTGATCCGGGAGAGCAGGGATCGTAAATCGGCACCGTGCCTTCCGAATGTTCCGGGTTAACCCTGATTCCGCAGGATATGGTGCGTCCCGATGCTTCAACCATGGGCCTGAACCGTTTCCACTGGGTGAAGGAATTGAACACCATATGATCCGATAGCGTTACGAGTTCTTCCACATCGGAAACGCTGTAAGCAGCAGCAAAGGCATGAACCTCTTTTTGAAATTCTTCTCTGCCAAGACGCGCTTCATCGGGCGAACTGGCGCAGATACCGTCCAGTGTTTCCCGCAGGAGGGGAAACACCCGGAACATGGCAAAGCATTTCAGAGCCAGAAGAATATGGCAGCCTGTACGTTGTTTCACCTGTGCAAGGATGGAAAGGTTGTGTCTTAAACAATCCATATCCACCACGAAACACGGTGTTTCAACCCTTGCCGGGTCGAATTTTAAAGGATCATTTCTTTCCATGGGAGTCCGTGAATGTTGAGTTTTTCCATAAAAGGATCGGGATCGAACTGTTCCATATTGAAAACCCCTGCGCCTTTCCATTTTCCCGTGAGCATCATCATGGCACCGATCATGGCCGGAACGCCGGTGGTGTAGGATATGGCCTGGGAACCCACTTCTTTGTAAGCTTCTTCATGGCTGCATATGTTGTACACGTAGTAGTTCTTTTCTTTTCCGTCTTTCATGCCTTTGATCAGGCATCCGATGCATGTCCGACCCTGAGTGAGCGGTCCTAAGGATGCAGGGTCCGGCAGAAGGGCTTTCAGGAACTGCAAGGGGACGATCTCCTTGCCCTGATACATCACCGGATCAATTCGTGTCATGCCCACATTTTCAAGGACTTTCAGGTGATTCAGGTAGTTTTCTGAAAAGGTCATCCAGAATCTGGCTTTTTTAATTTCTGAAAAATGATGGGTCAGAGACTCCAGTTCTTCGTGGTACAGAAGGAAGATTTTCTTGGGGCCGATGCCTTCGGGGAAATCGAAGTTTTTAAAGTATTCCATGGGTTTTGTTTCTACCCACTTTCCTTCGCTGTAGTATTTGCCTTCCTGGGTCACTTCTCGGATGTTAATTTCTGGGTTGAAGTTGGTGGCAAAGGGCTTTCCGTGATCACCGGCATTGCAGTCGATGATGTCCAGTTCGTCCATTCGGTCAAAGTGATGTTTTTTGGCGTAGGCGGTGAACACGTTGGTTACGCCGGGATCAAATCCGCTTCCGAGAAGGGCCATGAGACCTTTTTCCTTGAAACGGTCCTGATATTCCCACTGCCATTTATAGCAGAACTTGGCTTCGTCAAGGGGTTCGTAGTTGGCTGTGTCCAGATAATGAACTCCTGTTTCAAGGCAGGCATCCATGATATGAAGATCCTGGTAGGGCAGGGCTACGTTGATGATCATCTCAGGTTTGTATGAACGGATCAGAGACACAAGCTCCGGCACATTGTCCGCATCAACCTGTGTTGTCTGAATGGGACGCTTGATGCCCGCCGCAATGGCATCGCATTTGGAGCGTGTCCGGCTGGCAAGCATGATATCCGAGAAGACCTCAGGTACCTGAGCGCATTTATGCGCCACAACATGTCCGACGCCTCCCGCGCCGATAATCATCACTCGTGACATGGTTTTCTCCTTTAAAATTGGTTTCATCCGCCATTGGATGTTGAACGTTCGATGTTGGACGTTGATGGCGTCGTAAAAAGTCCCATATGCGGCGTTATAGTGTTTGGCCAGACGTTCGACATACTACATGTATGCCTTCACGCCTGGCCAAACACTATGCCTTGCCTATGGGCCTTTTTCCATAGCCAT
>JBAZWJ010000003.1:0-139105 GCA_041660385.1 Desulfobacteraceae bacterium
CCTTTGGGGCCCTCGGGAAGAAAGTTTATCTCGTCTGGTCGGCAAAGCCTATCAGGATCACACCAGCATAGCTGGTGGTTTAATGGCGATTAATTAAAATCTGTCCCGATTGCGGCCTGCATGTTAAGGCGGCGGTTCCTGATTCGGTTAATGCACCTGTCCAGTACGATGAACGATGCCGTGCATAGCTGGTTTATTTGCATTATCAGCAGTTGGTGCACGGCAATCGCATCAAGCATATGATGCAGTATCTTTATAGCACTCCAGTCTGTAAAGCCACGATTTTAAATGCTTCAAAGCAGTGCTTTGAGAATCTTGAACCGTTTGAACAGGCGGTTGCTGATAGAGCCCCTGATAACCGATTTTATATACAATGAGCGAATTAACTAATGTGTTATTGGGATGCAGTTAAATAATTTGTGTAGAATATTCTTCTCAACAGTGTGTCATTGATTTCCAATCCGGTCAGTTTTTTTTGACCCATCAAAAAAAAAGACCGTGGACATTTCTTATAAAATGATAAGGGCCGACATGGTGTCGGCCCTATTTCTATTTTTTACTATAAATTGACTACACATGGTAACTTAAAAAATCAACCTCAATCATCGTCTCAGCCAATCCGGGCTGGCCTGGAACCCACCCCTACATTTATTTACTTGCTTAACATTGCGATGATCAAGGTAATTCACATGATTAACATGTCTTTAAAATTTCTCTTAACGTTGACGCCAAAAGAAATAATCGAAGTTGATGCTAGTTGGAACAGGTATTGACGTTGGCGTAATGATCGTATCCCCGTATAATGTGGGCTGGGCCATGGTGCCGACTTCGTCATCTACTCTTCTATCAACTTTATCTATGGTTCCATCCTTATTAAAATCTTTTATCGGGACAGCGTTATTAAGATTAAATAGATAGAGAAAAGTCTGCCCGGACGCCCCCCCAGAATCACATGGATTGTCATCACTTTCTGTGCCGTCTGATGGTGCGTAGGTTGTAAAAGTAATATAGCCCTGGGTAATGATTATTGGGCTGATTAATTTTTCACCCACATCAATATCTAAGTCGAAATACCAACCATCTTTGCTTTTAATCTGTGCATTGGCCGTTTCTTTGGTTGTGATATCCGTCACATCAGCCAAGTCAGTTTCAGTCAAATTGCTTTTAAGCCACGTATTTTTTACCGCATAAATTCTGTTTACAGTTGTGGTGTTCAGAGGATTTTCCCTGTCACCGGTCCCAAAAACAACCCATTCAGTGTATGAGTTTTCGAATTTACTAACAGCAGGAGCATAGAAGATATTTTTGTTCTGGGCTTTAAAAAGACAATTTCTTAAGGAAAAATCTCCATTTGGGACTTTGTATTTAACGGTAGGATCACCTTCGCTATTGTTGACGATGGAAAGGTCATCGGCAAAAGTAAACACACTGCCCCCAAGATCACCGGCGTAAACCCGTGTGGCTATTTCAGTTCCATCATTCATTCTGAAAGGTGACGTGACGTTGATATCCACGATGCAATTTTTCATGGAATTCATTGTCGCATGTGTCACCTGAAATTTGGCAGGGGTGCCACTATCCGTATTGACTGAAAAAATAGCTCTCCCTCTCGTGTCAGTGAGTGGAGTAGGAAGATCCTGATTGACATCGTAGCCTCCTGCCATCATAAAGACTTTTTGAAGGGACGAAGCATCAGGCATATTACCAGAGGTCGATGTTGCAATGGTGCACACCCTGGGCTTGGACCAAGACTCTCCCAGCTCTTCAGTTCCAAGATAGTCCTTGTCTATCTGATATTTCCATTTCGGGCGGTTATAATCATTGATATCAAGCACGTAGTAATTTTTACCACCCCGTCTTTCGCCAAAGATGATAAGCTGGGGTTGAAAAAGCTTTGTTCCGGTTATAAGGTTTCCATAAGAGATTGCAGAAAACCCATCCACGTAATAATCGTGAATTGAATCGTTGATCTTCGCTAAATTATCTTTCTGGCCCCGTGGAATAAAACCCCAGAGTTCCTTCCCATCTGTATCGCTAAAACAGTGGAGCATTCCGTCATTCGCACCAACAAAGATCACGGACTGGTCTGTATAATGAACAATTGTGGGTTCCGAATGGATGATCGCCCCTAATTTCCAATTCTGAGTAAAATATAGGACAGCGGTGATCACATCGTCAATCACGTCTAAAACCGCATTGGTAAGTGAAAACTTGTTTTCCGAGGCACTCAGATCCTTTTGGGTTCCTCCTGTGTAATAGTATATGTTCCGGCTATTTTCTGGCATGTCACTCAGTACGCTGCCAACCCCTCCCTTGAGCACATCGTTCCCGTCGTCACAAATCGTTGTCCAGAATGAACAGGCGGTGTCCATGATCCTGCCGTTTTCGATCCCAACAGGCTGGTCGAAATCAACCTCGCCTGTGGCGCTGTCTTTGCCGTATAGTTCCGCTGTTTTTATACCATCTTTGTATACTTCCCGAATGGCATATTTTTTAATGTTTCCCAGCCATTCACCGGTACCCTGAGGTTTGAAATAGGCCATATACATCCATTCACCCAACTTGGTTCGTGTATTTCTGTTCACTGGCAGGGAGGGTGCCAGGAACACCTCATTGGATTCATTGATTTTATCTTCAAAATCTTTGAAGGCTGCCGTAAGCCCGGAACTCGATTTAGCGTTAGTAAATGCCCCATTGCCGCATGTAGCAGTAAGGGTTAGAAGCTTGTTGGCTCTTTCACCAGCAGCAGTCAGATTATCTGTAGCAAAACCAACGGTATATGTGTTGATTCTCTGAGTTCCATAGGTAATGTTGTTATCCTTGTTATCCTCAAGAATGTCTTCATTGAAAAGCAAGGAAGCCACATCGTTCAGAAGTGATGTTTGTGTATCTGATTTAGAATCACTATCAAGCTTATAGTAATCGAATATATTCTTGTTGGCAATGTAGGATTTACCTTGATCTATTTGTTTAACGTAAATATCAACATCCTCGGTAGGCTCACCGTCTGTCACGAGGAGGATGTAATTATTCTGACAGCTATACTTCATGGGAGACGTATAGGTGGTATTTGAATTAAACCAACTGGTTTTACCGGCGAAATACAGACCTGCCTCTGCAAGTGTTTCGGCAAGGGGCGTCCAAGTATTAAAATTGCTTGCCGTCATCGGCGCCACTTTATCGGTGGCAATTTTTAAATTATGGGCTTTAATTTCCGCCTCTGTTGTGCAATCCTTACAAATTCCTGCATCTGTTAAGATTTTTCCTCCCTGGTTATTGTTAAAAACCATGAGCCCGAATTTTTTATTAGGAGAACCTGTGCCGTCAGGACCTTTTAATAAAGCCACAACAGCATCCCGAGCGACAGAATAACGCGGTAATACCGCTACTGTGCTGTTTTCGTAATTGATGAAGTTTCCAAGTCGAACGATCGGCTTGCTGGTTGAGGTGCAATTCAATGTCCCATTCCATTTTAGGCCGATACCTATGCCGTCCGAGTAAGTGGCATAACCCAAACTAAGTAAATCAGATTTTAATTTTGACGTGCAGCTAATGTCATCCACATTGTTTATCAGAGTGGACCAGGGATCTCTTTCCCTACTCTTGTAATACACCTTTTTTGTTGTCATTTTCGAATAACCTGAACGAACCAGATCATAATAAATTTTATCTTTATCATAGGGATCTCCCGGAACATCAACTGTGGTCATACTTCCCGAGTTGTCCAGAATGATCAAGACATTGGGGGGAACCGTCACTGTTTTTCCGTATATTGCCGTATCGTCAGCCATGGTTCTTCCAGGCAGAACAAAACAGAACAGCGCTGCCATACTTATCAGTATATATTTGAACATAATCCCTCCCTTATAACAAGTTTGTTAAATGTTGCAGATAGCTATAGTGTAATTAAATCGGCCACGGTGTCTTTGTATGCCGCGATTTTAATTCCACATTGAACAGTGTTGCTGGTGGCGGCTCCTGTACTATCCAGTGCTGTGGATGTAATGCAGTAATTCCTCCCGTAGAATTGCGAGGAATCGTAGCCAGAAGGTGCGTCGCTTAAATGGGGAAACGCGGGTACGGAATTGGCGAATGTACTAAGAGCAACTATGTTTATGGGGTTACGCGCAATGTCCCTGATTTCGATTAAAGCAATTGGAATGTTGTTGTTGATATAGTTAAACCTTACACCACCACTGCCCACTGCCATGTCCCTCAGAGGCGTTAATGTCCCTGCAGGAGTATCTGTGGCAATCAGTTGCCCGCCTACCACGGATAAATTCCCCCCAATACCGGTTCCGTTCGCATCAGCTCTGTAAAGAGGATTTCCCGTGTTGTCATCGTTTGTGTGGATCAGTTTAAAATGGGCTATGGCAAATTTTAACCCGGCTTCTGCATTCTGGAAATTGGTACTCTCCCGCTTGTCGCTTCCAGACATGGCCAGCTCAACGCTGGTGGAGTTCAATCCGTAAATCCCTAGAGATGTGAGAATCATGATGATCACCACACAGATGATCAGGATGTTTCCTTTTTCCTTGTTCATGGGTTGTTCCCTGTACGTTTTTTTCATAAGAACCGCCTGTTTCAAATGTCTGTTTGATATCATCGGTTGTTTCATTGGTCTGTCCTATTCAAGCTTGATCATGGTGGACTGAATGGTCACCGGATTCCCACAGGTGTCCGTAAAATTAGTGGTGATAGCAATGGATTTGCAGGTCTGACCACTGTAAAGCGGAATATCCGTGACGGTATATGTTGTGGTGCCTTCTCCAGTCAAAGAAGGTATGGGCTCCGACGGCCCCTCAGGAAGATCATCATAGTTTGTACTTAACAGTTGATCTGCTATGGCTCCAGAATCAAGGGTAGCTCTCATGGTAGCCATTGCCGACGAGTTCCCTTTGATCTCAGTAACCTGCATCCGTGTGATAGCCAGAAGACCGATACTAACGATAAATATGCTGATCATGGCTTCTATAAGAGTAAAACCATTTATGTTGTCTTTTATTGTCTGGGATTGTTGCATTGGGTCCTCCTTCTATTTTGTTCTGTTATTAACAAGAATATCCATTATGACGAAACGTCCATAAAGTTACGAAGATTCACAATAATAGAACCCGTACGGCGCCTGCGCTGGTCTGCCGGTGAAGTATAGATAACCTGTCTTTCTGGATCTGTGATGAAGGAATCAAAATGATTTTGACTCACTGCGGGCAATTTACTGTCGATTCGTGGGCTTTGAGCAATAACCGTTATTCCCACGGCTTTAACGATAGCAGTTGGAGTTGCGGACCAGTTATTCGCATTATCAAGATATGAAAAGCTTATGCAATTGATATTCGAAGCAACAGTCAATTGGCTGGTGCCATCGAACCGGACAAGATCCGTTCCGTTAAGGGAGTATGTGAAATTTGCGATCTGGCCAGCATCGGGGGCACCATCCCCGTCCGCATCAATTCGAGCATCATTAACAATATATGAAAAACTTATGGCTTGTCCTGTTTCATTTATCTGATTTGCAGTTCTGAGAGCATTTGTATTCCAGTTGGGGGCAATCTCATATCCAGCCATTCTCAGATCCCTTGATAAGATGTGGAAGGCCACTCGGATATTCTGCTGCATGGTAACGATATCGTCCTGTCCGGCCCGGATACGGTTTCCTGAGATGAACGATCCGGCGATAATACTTCCTATGATTGCGACAATGAAAATAGCCATCATGATTTCTATCATAGTGAACGCTTTATTATTTTTAACGGCGGGAGTTGCATGTTTTTCTATTTTCATACGTGTTTTCATAAAGGGATGCTCCATTTTTTTCCCTGACACATGAGTCGGGCGTTCGAATAACGTAGGTGTTCTATCTTAGGATACCAAGACTTCCTCCAACACCGATTTGTATAGTCTGGGTCCTTGCAATGCCACGGATCAGGGAGCTGAACATGATATCTCCGCTGTAATTTATAAGAGCTGCGCCGTTTGCTGGATCCGTTCCGTTGGGCATACCCAGGTAATTGAACTGGGTGAACGGATTGGCTCCCACTCTTTGGAATGTTGTGTTGCCCATAATTATACTTACACCCGTGGGAAGGCGACCAGCAGTGATTAACCTTTCAGCTCCGTCCCTTATTCCGTTCCGTGTAATACCTCCCCCTATTCCGTCGTCCACAAACGCCGTATAATTTACCCGACCGTTGGCGTCCGTTGTAAAGTTAACCGACGTGAACAATCCGCTATTCATGGCCTCTCCTTTGGCCCGGTTGATAGTGTTTAGAACCATCCTCATGCCGTTTGAAAACTGATAGCTGTCAAAGGCTTGGTTGATCTGAGGCGTGGCTACTGCGGCCAAGATGCTAATCAGAACGACGACCACCATAATTTCAAGTAAAGTAAAGCCTTTATTGGTTTTTGTTCTCACATCGTTTCTCCATGTCTCAAAATTTATCCTGAACGTGTGTATCGCAATTATTTGAATGACATACAATAATTATGCCATGGCGTTAAATAGCCATACTCCAAGCTGTATGTCTTTAACCGAAGGAGATAAGATAATACAAAATGCATAAAATAAGTAGATTATACATATTATGCGTTTATCTTTTTTATGATGGCAATCCAAAAAAAAAGATTTTGGCTTAGCTATAAAAAATTTTTATAAATTGGGTATAAAATAATTTAATAGATGGCAGACTATCGAATGCCCATCATAACTTGACCAAAAAAGGTCCAATAGCAAGGACATCCATTCCGGTTTTTAAAAAACAAGCAATAGCATGTTCAGGTGACATGACAATGGGTTCGTTGTCATTAAATGATGTATTTAATACAAGGGGAATGTTTGTCAATTGATGGAATTCCTCTATCAATTCCCTGAACAAAGGATGAGTTGATTTTGAAACGGTTTGCACCCGTGTGGTTCCATCCACATGGACTATTGCCGGAACCACTTCAACCTTGTTCGTTTTCACCCTGGATAGAATCTGCATATATGGAGATTCTGTGGGAAGGTCAAAGTACTCATCGGCGTATTCGATGAGGACAGACGCAGCAAACGGCCTGAACAGTTCTCTTTTTTTAATACGCCGATTTAACGTATCCCGCATTGTATTATCACGAGGGTCAGCGATAATACTTCGATTTCCAAGAGCACGAGGTCCGCTTTCCATCCGTCCCTGGAACCACCCCACAATAAAACCACGGGAGATATACCCAGCACAAACTTGTGCCATATTCTCAGGGACAGTATACCTGATATTATAGGACTTAAGAACCTTCTCGATTTCATCCGGTTGATATTCAGGTCCGAGGAACACGCTGTCAAAAATATGATTTCTTTTAAGACCTTGAGTGATATGGGTGTAGTACAAAGCGCTGCCAAGTGATGTCCCGGCATCATTTGCAAGGGGCTGAAAGAAAAACTTTGAAAACCCGCTTTTTTCAACAATTTTTGAATTCATCCGGCAATTCTGAAAAACCCCACCAGCCATAACCAGGTTTTCAGAACCTGTTCTTCTCTTGAGATCTCTTGCAGCGAGAACTGCTACTTCTTCAATGCGAGACTGAGCAGCGAAAGCAATATCGCAATAATGTCCTCCGATCATCTCTTCATCTTTCATGTTTTTTTGCCTTGGAGGTCCGAATTTGTCATAAAACTTTGGTGACATCCATCTGTCACGACCATGGGTATGGAAAGAAAAATAACTCAAATCCAAGTGAAAACGTCCACCGGGAAGCCATTGAACTATCTCTTTAAAATCATTGCAATATCGGTCCGACCCGTAAGCAGAAAGCCCCATGACTTTATATTCATCGTAAAATGGGTAAAAACCCAGAAAATCTGTAATCGCAGAATAAAAATGCCCCAATGAATGGGGGACTCGCCATTCAGATAATTTTGTAATGGAATGCCCTTCTCCTTTTCCAAGAAACGCTGTTGCGGCTTCACCTCTTCCATCTAATGTGAGTATTGCAGCATCTTCAAAGGGAGACATTAAAAAACATGATGCTGCATGGGAAAGATGGTGATCCACATTGAAAATCTGAATTTTGGGATTTAATCCTGGCAAAATGGCCAATAATTTTTTTTTGATTTGATTCAGCAGAATGAATCTATGGATAAAACTCAGTTCATCTGATCCACTACCTGAAAAAAAGAGATGAAGGCTCTCCGGGAAAAATGCGAGGAAATGTCTCATGTTATCCGTCACCTCTTTCCAGGGTTTCCAGAAAAATGTCACGCTGTCGATAGCTTCCGGTTTAATGTTTGTCATACGGAAAATTTCCAGAATAGCCCCTTCGGGGAATTTCCACGTATGTTTTTCACGATTCACACGTTCTTCTTCCACAAGTGCAACCGGCTTTCCGTTTTTAACAAGACACGCGGATGCTTCATGTGAATACGCACTCAGACCTAAAACAAGCAATGTCTCACCCTCCAAATCGTTGTCATGAATATCCTTGCCCTTATCACCGGAATTTTTTAAACTCTGGGTTATTGCTACTCGTCATACTGAAAGATTCAACACTTAATTCCATGCTTTTTCAAGGATTTTTAATGAAAAGAGCCATTCTGCGCTTCAAACTGGAAATAATGACCGGGATCTTCCTGATCCTGATAACTCTTGTTCCATACTGGCAAATCACAAATCACGAATTCCTCAATATCGACGATGAAATATTTGTAACAGATAACTATTATGTAAAACAAGGATTCAGCTATGAAGGTATCAAATGGGCCTTTGGTTTTACGGATATAACTTATTGGAAACCGTTAACCTGGTTATCTCACATGGCGGATTGCCAGATTTATGGTCTCAATCCGGGTCACCACCTTCTCACCAATCTCATCTTCCACATTGGAAGTTGTCTGTTGCTTTTTACTTGGTTGCGTACAGTAACCGGATCGTTATGGAAAAGCGGATTTGTCGCAGCACTATTTGCTTTACACCCGTTAAATGTGGAATCTGTGGCATGGATATCGGAACGTAAAAATGTCTTAAGTACATTTTTCTGGTTTCTTACCCTCCTCCTGTATACGTTCTATACTCGAAAACCCTCTATTCGACGTTACCTAATAACCTTGGTATCCTATGCTCTCGGCCTAATGGCAAAACCCATGATCGTCACCCTTCCATTTGTGCTTCTCCTTCTCGATCATTGGCCTTTAGGGCGGATTACAGGAGGCTGGAAACAAATCCCTGAGCTCATCAAGGAAAAAATCCCATTTTTTTTATTAACCGTGGCATCTCTTTGTATAACCCTTACGAATCTTGGAGGTACTAACGTATCTCAGGAACATGTTCCGGTTCATGCCCGAATCATTGAGGCCGCTATATCCTACTTCAATTATTTGGAAAAACTAATACTACCAATCAACCTTTCCATATTCTATCCGCCTCATTTTGATGATGTATCACCATGGAAATCATCAATGGCTTTCATTGGGTTGACGCTCTTTTCAGTGTTGGCAATCAAGCTGTTTCGCAAAAAACCCTATATATTCACCGGCTGGTTTTGGTTTGCGGGTACATTTCTTCCGGCTATCGGTCTTATCCGGAACGGACTCTGGCCAGATTTGGCTGATCGGTTCACGTACATCCCATTTATAGGGATTTTTCTTATTATTGCTTTCGGCATCCCGGAACTTGTAAACAGATTAAAATATCATAAAGTATTCCTTGTAGTTGCTGCTTCGACTCTTGTATCAATATGTTTTATTCTAACCTGTGTTCAGGCTGCATATTGGAAAGACAGCACAACCCTTTTCAGCCACGCAATCAACGTGACCACTGATAATTACGTAGCCCATAACAACCTGGGTGTTGCGCTGGAAGAACAGGGCCAGCATGCCGAAGCCAAAGGCCATTTTCTAACGGCTCTTGAAATAAGGCCATTCTACGCTGAGGCCCACAATAATTTAGGAAATATCCTGTCACGTGAAGGAGACCTTTCAGGTGCAGAACATCACTTTTCTGCGGCTTTGACCATATACTCGAAATTTTCCAAGGCCCATAACAATATCGGGAATATTTTACTTCAACAAAATAAAATTGGCCCTGCCATAAGCCACTATGAGCAGGCAATAAAAATCGATCCTTATTATGCAAAAGCCCATGTCAACTTCGGTTCAGCCTTGATTCAGCAACAAAGAATAGATGAAGGAATTGAACAATACAAAATCGCTATAGAAATAAGCCCTGACTTTTGGGAAGCGCACTGCAATCTCGCAAGCACTCTGGTCACAAATGAACAATCGGACGAAGCCATCATTCATGCCCAAAAAGCATTGGCACTTAAGCCGGACCAGCCGGAAATATTATTTACACTTGGTCTTGCATTCTTAAAAAAAAATAAATTAAACGAATCGGAATTATATTTTAAAAAATCAGCCAATCTCAAACCAGAATCACCCCAGACGCTTCTTTATCTCGCAAAAGTATATTCGTTGAAACAAGACTACGACAAGGCTGTTTCTATCTATAACCCCATGATAAAAAAATGGCCGGATTTAAAAAATGTATACTATAATCTGGCCTGTGTTTATTCAAAACTCGGAGATATAAACAATTCAATAAAATGGCTGACCATTTCCATCGAAAAGGGCTATGACAACTGGGAGCTCATCAAAACGGATCCTGACTTGAACAGTATCCGCCGTTCCACCGAATACAAAAAAATTCTAAAAAAACAACCAAAAATAAATGGCGGGTTTTAGATTCCCGCCTTATTTATTATATTGTCCTGCCCACACACCACAGTCGCATAGCCAGTGGTTTAATGCGATTAATTAATGAACTATAATGGCATGATCTTATCCATCATAGCATTGATGGCGGTAACGGATGCGCTCTCGTCCGGGAGATCCATCAGCGAACGTTTTTCCATGTCGTAATCCAAAAGCATGGGATCATCGGGAATGATACCGATAATGGGGACGCCTATCTCGTTGGCTTCGGCCATGAACGCATCGTTGAGTTTTGCAGGGGCACGGGTGACGATGATGCCTTTGTCATGAATATCCAGTTTGAGTCCTCCGAGCATGTCGTGAATTCGTTTGAGGGCGCGAAGGCCACGAAGAGAATAATCGGTAACCATCAGAAGCATGTCCACGCGTCCGCTGGTGCGCCTGCTCAGATGCTCCATACCGGCTTCGTTGTCCACCACAAGGTAGGAGTAGCTTTTGGAAAGCTGCTCTGAAAAACGATTGAGGATGTTGTTGACCATGCAATAGCATCCTGTACCTTCCTGACGGCCCATCACTAGAAGATCAAATTCCTTCCGTTCGATGAGAACCTGATTCATCAGCATTTCAAGATAATTGATTTTGTCCATTGCTGGAGGAAGGGCCTGTGGGTCTCTCATGAAATCTTCACGTATATCCCCCACGGTTTTTGTGACGTCAATGCCCATGGTTTCGCCGAGGTTGGAGTTCGGGTCCGCGTCAATCGCCAGAATGGGGCCGTGGGGTGAATTTGCCAGATACCGTGTGACAAGACAGGCTGTGGTTGTTTTTCCGGTGCCGCCTTTTCCGGCAACGGCGATGACTTTGCCCATAATTACGTTTCTCCCTGATTATTAATCGGTTTAGCTGTAGCTTGTTTAATATCAAAGCCGGTTTCTGCCGTAGGTGAGGGTTCCAAACCCGCCTGAATGCACAATACCAGCTAATAATTTGTGTTGGTTGTCACTATATGGGCAGGTTTGGAACATGCCCCTACAAACAGCGATATTATCAACCCGGCGACAAAATACAGCCGCGTTTATCGCAGGTACGTGATGGGTTCCGCTTTGGCTCCACCCATCGTAGGGGCACGGCGCGCCCCATCACAACCCCAATTTCTGATTCCGTGCTTCCCTTCTTGCATCCATGCGGGATTTGAGTCGGGGAAACAGATTCAGATCCGTATGAGGCAGGAAAAGGGCCGCGATGTAATGATCCATATACGACGGTGTTTCAGACAGTTCGAAGTTTGTCATGGTCTTGGTCACTTCGCCCACATCGTTTCTCAGCCGGTTGGTCAGGGAACTCATTTTAGCTCCCATCAGTGAGCCGTTGCCGATAAACGTCACCTTTTCCGCATCGATTTCCGGAAGGAATCCGATGGTCATGGATTTTTCAAGGTCGATGTAGCTCCCGAAACCACCAGCCAGAATGACATGCTCGATATCCTGGATGGTAAGCCCCACCTCCTCAAGAAGTGTTTGACATCCGCTGTAAACAGCGCCTTTGGCCCGAATCAGGTTATCAATGTCCGGTTCGGTAGAACCACATCCCGGTCAATCTGGGTTTCATCGGCCCAGGAGACAACATATTCCCAGATATCGTCTGTTTTCCTTATACGCGGCGTATCGAGATCCCGGTTGAATTTTCCTCGGCTGTCAATGACCCCTAATTCAAACATACTTGCCACCATGGTGATGAGGCCCGATCCGCAGATCCCCTTGGGGCGCACACTTCCTATGGTAATGATCATGGGTTCAAACGTCACAGGATCAATGGAAAAATCTTCTATGGCTCCTTTCGAGGCCCTCATGCCCATCTTGATGCCACCACCTTCGAAAGCCGGTCCTGCCGAACAGGCCGTGCAGGCCAGCCAATCCTTGTTTCCAATGACGATTTCCGCATTTGTTCCAATATCGATAAAAAGGGTAAGTTTTTCGCTTCTGTACATGCCCGAACCCATAACGCCGGAAACAATATCGCCTCCCACGTAGCTTGAAATCTGGGGAAAGACCAGGGCGATGACATGGGGTGACAGGTTGAGTCCGAGACTTTGTGCACTCAAAGGCGGATAAAGTGTGGACGCCGGGACGTAAGGAGCCCTTCGGATGTATCTTGGATTCACGCCAAGAAAAAGCTGGGTCATGGTCGTGTTCCCGGCAATGGTAATGGAGTTGATGTCTTCCGGATCAACTTTGGACCGCTTGTCTAGTTTGTCAAGAACCTTGTTAATGGTATCCACCACCACCAGCCTCAATCGTTCAAGCCCCCCCTCTTTTTCAGCGTACATGATTCGACTGATCACATCTTCACCGTAGCTGATCTGACCGTTGAATTCCCCATACTGAGCCACAGCCTCACCGGTGATCAGGTTGACAAGCTGCGCATAAACGGTTGTTGTTCCGATATCAAGGGCAATGGCGTAATTCCTGTCCGTTGTGTCTCCTGCCTGAACATTGATGATCCGTGATTTGCTGTCATCACGTACTGGGCGTTCGATGACCGCTGTGATTTTGAAATTCTTCTCCCTCATCACATCCGGTATTTTCCGAATCACCGGAAGGGTAAGCTGGAGTTTTTTTTCGTTTTTATTAAGTTTGAGATGATTGACCAGACGGGTCACATCCGAAATATTATCTGCCGCCGTAGGAGGATCAAGTTCCATATAAATTTTTTCAATGGGTGGCACAAAAAGCCCCTGTTCTCGCAATTCATTGAAATCCATTTCCTTGATACGAGCTGTTTTTCTTGGGCTTCCCACAATGTTCAACGCATTGGCATCTACCACGGATTCAGTGGGAATCCTCACAACAAGATCAGCATCCACTTTTGACAGGCAGGCCAGTCTGTATCCTTTTTCCAGATCTTCTTTCGAAAGCATGGCGGAAACTTCACCTTTGACATCTCCGCTTTCGATAATAACACGGCACTTTCCGCAGACACCTTCGCCACCGCAGGACGCGTTCACATGAACGCCTGCGTCCATGGCTGCTCTGATAATGGTTTCTCCGGAATCTATTTCAACGACTGTGTTATGGGGAAGAAACGTGACTTTATGTTTACTCATGATATCTCCTTGCGATTGGATCATGGAAATGTCGAACCACGGATGGTCATAATCAGGAGACTCATTTCAAAACCCTGTTCATGACTAAAAAAACAAACACCCTGCTATTACGAATTCAACCAAGTGCGAATACTAAAATGATATGCTTTCTTTATCAAGAAAAAACCTGCGTATGCTTGTTATCGATTGGGGTTTATGTTAATTTAATATACATATCACATCGAACGGTGTTGCTGTAACTATCCGAACAATCAGATCCAATATAAAAATATCGTCAATGTGGACGAATCCATGAGTTCACACCCGTCCATAAAGGACCAGCTCGGCCACAACCCTCTTCCGGCTCATGTCAACAGCCACCGGAACCATGCGGTTTTTTGTGGCAACGGTATTCAGCACTCAGAGTAATGAGCTTCTCAAACGAACCAGAACCTGGGTATATCGCAGTTACTACGCCCACAGGTTTCTTACGATTATTTCCCACTTGAGCTCCAAGCATAGATCGACGCCATTGAAAAGAGACAAGACAAACCCGTGAAAACCATCGTAGCCGCGTACGGAATTAGTATGTTATTCAATAATTTTAAACAGGCAGGATATACAAATGGAAGATGACACCACAAAAAAAATTGAGTCAATAACCAATCTATCTGTTTTATTTATTGTATTACTCTGTTTGTATTTTACAACGTTTGTGAACTACCTTCTGTTTCATGCAATAGCAGAAGGCTTCAGTATCGTTGTTGCCGCATCCATCTTTATAATCACCTGGAACTCGAAGAAATATATCCACAACTCTTATCTTTTGTTTATAGGGATAGCATACTTATTCATTGCTTTGTTAGATATGCTGCACACCTTGTCTTATAAAGGGATGCCCATATTCACCGACTATGATTATTACGCGAATCAGTTGTGGATTGGCGCACGCTATATGGAAAGCATAACACTTCTTCTGGCCTTCATGTTTCTTCGAAGAAGCAAAATGCCCGATGCAAATAGAGTATTCGCCATATACACTGTGATTTCATGCCTAATTGTTGCAAGCATATTTTACTGGAAGATATTCCCGGAATGTTTTATCGAAGGCAAAGGACTGACACCTTTTAAAAAAAACAGCGAATATATAATCTGCCTGATTTTGCTGGTTTCTATCTTTCTTTTGGTAAAAAACAAAGAAAGATTCGAAAGAAAAATTTACCTGCTGATTTTTGGATCCGTTGTCTGCACAATAATATCCGAACTATCATTCACTTTCTACATCGATAATTATGGTTTTTCCAATCTTGTCGGACATTATTTCAAAATTTTTTCGTTTTTACTAGTGTATGAGGCCCTATTAAAAACAGGAATTGAAAAACCATTAGAGCTGATATTCATTGATCTCGACAACACCAATAAAAAACTTTATCAGGAGATTGAGCTCAGAATAAAAATACAGGATGAAAAAGAACAGCTGATTGATAATTTAAAGCATGCTCTGGAAGAAATTAAAACCTTGAAAGGCATTTTACCCCTGTGCTCATTCTGTAAAAAAATCCGTGACGATCAAGGAAACTGGGAGCAAGTGGATGTTTATATCTATAAACACTCACAGGCGGATATAAGTCACAGTATCTGCCCTGAGTGTATGGTAAAACACTATCCTGATGAATGATACTGGTATTCACAAAACCTCTTATATCATTAATTTAAAAGCATAAATATCAGCAATGAAGATACGCTTGACAAATAACGGGCCCTATCCTATAAGTCCTGACCATGAAAACTGTATATTTTTTATACATCTATTATTTATATATTTTACCGTAAATTCCGATTGGTGATGCTCCATGATTACAACTCAGACTGCATTTCCATGGGGAACCTTCTTAATACGGGTTGTCGTCCCTACGTTTCTGACCTTCATTCTCTTTCTGGCTTCATTCTTTTTTGTGACCATTCCATCTGTCAGAGATAACAGCATGGATAGAAAACGCGAAATGATTCAGGAACTGACCATGTCTGCGTGGAACATTCTTGCCAAGCTCCATAACGATGAAAAAAAAGGGCTTCTGACCCGTGATCAGGCTGAATTTCAGGCCATTGAGCAGATCAGAAACCTTCATTACGGTCAGGAAATGAAAGACTATTTCTGGATTAACGATATGAGCCCACGCATGATCATCCATCCCTACCGCACTGATCTGAATGGGAAAGACCTTTCAGAATACAAAGACCCGGACGGGAAAAAAGTATTTATGGAGATTGTGAAGGTTGTGGCGGATCAGGGGTCGGGTTTCGTTCAATACAAATGGCAGGCCAATGACCGACCGTCATTGATTGTTCCAAAGATTTCCTATGTTAAAGGTTTTTCACCCTGGGGATGGGTTATCGGCACAGGAATCTATATTGACGACGTCAATGCGGAAATCAATCTGCATATCGAGAGAATTGCAGCTGTTTCGGTTGTGATATGCATGCTCAATATTATTATCTTTTCCTACATCATAAGGGTAAGTTATCTTACCCATAAAAATCAGCGATCCGCAGAGATGGAGCTAAAAAAAACAAAGTCAACCCTTGCCCTTTCTGAAAAAATGGCGTCCCTGGGAAGACTGTCCGCCATGGTGGCCCATGAAATCAACAACCCGTTGTCCGGGATACTCTCGTATGCAAAACTTTCGACCCGTTATCTGGATAAACCGGAAGTCAGACAACCGGATCTGGATTCAATCCGCAACAATCTTTCTATCATTGCCGGTGAGACAAAACGATGCGGTGAAATCGTTAAGAATCTTCTTTTATTCGCCAGACAGTCCCTCGGAAACATTGAGACGGTTCATCTGAACGATATCGTCACACTGAGTGCCAAGATCATCGGACATAGTGCTAGAATGAAGGAAATAGAACTTAAAACACAGCTTGCTCCAGGCGATGACCTTGTCCGCTGTGATCCGGGTGCCATACAGCAGATTCTTGTTTCACTTATCGTGAATTCCCTGGAATCATCCTCTCAGGGCGGGCGTATTATAGTGAGGACAAACTGCATGGATCAAAAAAATGTGCAGTTCAAAGTCATTGATTACGGTCATGGGATTGACGAAAAGAATCTTCCGTTCATTTTTGATCCCTTCTTTTCAACGAAAGATTCAAGCACAAGCCTGGGTCTCGGGCTTTCAGCAGTGTATGGCATTGTTCAGCAGCATTCAGGTTCCATTGATGTCAAATCAAAACCAGGACGAGGCACACGGTTCACAGTCACTCTGCCCAGAGAATACAACGAACAACATGAGAAATAAAACAGGGGGTTACGGGGGAGAATGAAACCATCGGATATTGCCATATTAATCGTGGATGATGAGGCCTCCATTCGCAATGCGCTCGCCCAGTGGTTTGAGCTGGATGGTTACCGTGTCAGCACAGCAGAAGATGCCAACAGCGCACTTCGGAAACTTCAGGAAGTACCCTGGGACATCGTGATGCTTGATATCAAAATGCCGGGAATTGACGGCCTGGAACTCCAGAGGCGAATCAAGAAGATCGATAAGAACATCATCACCATCATCATGACCGCCTTTGCATCGGTGGATACGAGTATTCAGGGCCTTAAGGAAGGGGCCTTCGACTATATCGTAAAACCTGTTGACCCGGACGATATGAGCCATCTCATCCGCAATGCCGTGGAGCAACGAAGGCTTTATTACGAGAACCTTCAACTCAAACAACATATTGAAGGGTTCGCGTTCTCCGATGAAATCAACGGAGAGAGCCCGGCCATGAAAAAAGTATTAGAGAAAGTCGTTGAGGTTTCTCAAACAGATTTCACGGTCATTATCAAGGGTGAACACGGCAGCGGAAAAGAACTGATTGCAAGGGCCATCCACAGCAACAGCAACAGACGATATTTCCCTATGATCACAATAAACTGCGGAACTTATACAGACGGACTTCTGGAAAGCGAGCTTTTCGGCCATGAAAAAGGAGCTTTCCCCGGCGCGTTATACAAACGCCAGGGCCGACTTGAGATGGCGGACAAAGGGACTCTCTTTCTTGATGAAATCGGCCATATCAGCGATAAAATGCAGGCGGATATCCTCAGGGTCATTGAAACCCGGAGGTTTACGCGTCTTGGTGGGGACTGGGAAATCGATGTGGATTTCCGGATAATATGCGCCACGACCCATGATCTTGAAAGTGCAGTTCAGGCCGGGACATTCAGGAAAGACCTGTATTACAGACTCAATGTGGTGGCCATACCCATTCCTCCCTTAAGAGAGAGGAAGCTGGATATCCCGTCCATTGCCAGAGCGTTTATCAAAAAATACTCACAGTCCATGAACAAGAACATCATTGATATTTCTAATGAAACACTTGACATGCTTGTGGAATACGACTGGCCGGGCAATGTCAGAGAACTCCGAAATGTCATTGAGCGAGCCATGGTTGTGGCCAAAGGGAATCTCATCGAACTTCATGATCTTTCATTCTTTTTCCCCTCGGCATCGTCTGATCCAAAAGAAAATATTCTGTCCCTTGAAGATGTGGAAAAAAATCATATTCAGAAAGTTCTGGAACTCACCCATGGCAATATCGTTCAGGCCGCAGGCATTCTCAAGGTAAGCCGGTTGACCATGTACAATAAAATTAAAAAGTATCAACTGAAAAAATTCAAGGGGGATATGTAAGCCTGGCTTATGGCATATATCTACATCCTCCCCATAGATACGGGTTCTTCCTTCTGGATAGAGCCCCTTGATAAAAGCATCCACAGGGCGTTCGGTTACAGTATAAAGAGACTGAACCGAAAGATTGCCCTAGAAAAAACGTTTGACCTCAAGCGCTCGCAGTACAACTCCTCCCAGATTCTTCTACAAGTCATCTCCAACCCTCCCTCCGATGCTGTTAAAATTCTTGGCATCGTAAATGTGGATCTGTTTATTCCTGTGCTCACTTTTGTATACGGTGAAGCGCAACTGAGAGGAATTGGTTCACTGGTGTCCATGCACAGGTTGAACAATGCGTTCTACGGTCTTCCTGAAAACCGTGACATTCTCACCGAACGTCTTATCAAAGAAACCATACACGAACTCGGCCACAATTTTGGCCTTGTTCACTGCCCCAACCAGCGCTGCGTGATGCGCTCATCAACCTATGTGGAGGATATTGACCACAAATCCCGTGACATGTGTAACACATGTAGAGATCAGCTTGTTCTCATGAGAAGAAAGGGTAATTCAAAGTAATCGTGTGGGATTTTGTACTTTGGAAATAATGCCGTTAATCATTGAAGGATAAAACGGATAATCTGTGGGCTCGAAGCCTGTAAGAAGTGATACTGTAGATGATTCACACCGGTCTCTCAGCAATTCCCTGGTGTGGACGCTCCCCTCCAAACAAGCTCTTCGCCACAATTTGTCTTTGAGCTGTATTAAAAGTGGGTTCCAAGCTTGCAAGAAATGATACCCTAAGCCATCCAGACCGGCTCTGCGTTTCCGGGATGATTGGGTTCCGGTACGCACTTCCTGCAAACTCTTCACCACTAGCTATCTTTGTGCCGTATTAAAAGTGGGTTCCAAGCTTGCAAGAAATGATACCTTAAACCATCCACACCGGCTCTGCGTTTCCGGGATGATTGGATTCCGGTATGCAATTTCCTGCAAACTCTTCACCACTAGCTATCTGTTAAAGGAGCATGGCTATTTCTGGCCATCCTCTTGTACTTTTTCACCACCATCAGCCATGGTTAAACCAAGACCTGGCTGAAAAATCGCATCTTCCGGTGCTTCAACTTTTTCTGTTTTAGTGATCAGCGTTACGGTGATCATGGAACTGATGGTCAAAAGAATGGCTGCGACAATAAATGAAGAGGTCATGCTTCCGGTCAATGCAGTCATCATCTGTGAAACCTTGCTGAGAACAAACCCGCCAACGCCCCATGCAGTAAAGAGAATACCGTAATTGACGCCATAACCTTTAAAGCCCCAGAGATCTTTTGCGATTGAAGGAAACAGGGCAAGGTTTGCGCCGTAGTTAAAGCCGATCATGGTGGCAAGAAGAACGATGACAATAGCCGCTGTGTGCTGACCACCAACAAGGGGAATCGAAGCAAGCATCAGGATCGCCTGGATTAGATGAACGGCAAGGATAGTCTGGTTTCTTCCGAATTTATCCGAAAGAACACCTGTGATAATACGACCTCCGGCATTTCCGATGGCCATGATGCCAACAGCTATGAAAGCATATTCATGCATACTCTTTTTTGCCAGGCCAGCAACGCTTGAGATAACCATCAGGCCTGCACCTGCACCAACAAAATAAATAACCCAAAGCTTCCAGAAGTTCAGAGTTTTGAGAATTTCGTTCCAGGGCACATCACCATGGGATGCTTTTTTCTTCATATCTTTTTTTGTTTCAACCGGGACATAACCCGCAGGCGGGTTCACCAGCAGCATGGAAAGACCGCAGACAACACCTATGAATGAAACTCCGTATACAAACATCGCCTTATTAACGCCGAAAACTTTAATCAGGTATCCTGAAAGAGGCGCGATATAAACAGGGGCAAGACCGAAACCTGCGACAATAAGACCTGCAATAAGACCAGTTTTAGATGAGGGAAACCATTTGAGTCCAGGAGGTGTGGTGGCAGAATAACCAAAACCCATTCCTGCTCCGGCAAATAATCCGAAACCGAGCACCCAAGCCCAGTAGTCGTTTGTCTGTGAAATCCAGATCAAACCAACACCTACCAGAAGGCCGCCGATAAAGGCTGTCAGCCTGGGGCCGTATTTATCCTGGCATTTACCCGCAAGAATCATTGAAAATGCAAATGTAAGACAGCACAGGGAGTAGGGATCATTAAGGCTTGCCAGATCCCAAGTAAATGCACCTTCTCCACCTGTTTTAATGGAGGTCTCAATAGCAGCCTTGAAGATACTCCAGGCATAAAGAATTCCAAGGGCAAGATTTATACCCACACCAGCCCAGGTTACAGTCCATCCTTTATTTTTTACTGCGTCTGCCATATCCCCTCCAAAATCATTACAATGTACATTTTTTATCCATTTAAAAGATGGAATCAATCAAAAAGTCATCTTATATACGGGTTGTGTGTTTGTTTTGTCAACATTTTTATTTTCATATTTATGAACAATGTATATTTTATTTACACTTTTTGCAAATTATTCATCATTTTCTTTGAAAACATAATAGTTTTCTTCGAAATCATTGACTGCACTGACAAACTGCCAGGCAATCAATACAAAAGGGATGTTTCAGGAATTGAGGTTCGACTTATTTGTATGTGAGACCGTAGGGGCGACCCGCTGGTCGCCCTGCCCACATGCCATAGACGTTTATTGTATATATCTGTATGGGCGATCACAGGTCGCCCATACAATGTTTCGTTGGTTACACATAATTAATGAAACAGCATTTCCACTAAAACTCGGGGATATAGAACAGGACTGAAAACCACATTTAATCTCTGAAAGCATTCCCAGGTGCAGTGGCAGCGGTTTTTCATAATTTCACGCATGGCGGATTTTGATTTTTCCGAGGAAAGGATTTTGTAAGGGGAATAACCATGGTCCCGGACATTTCCCAGAACCGTGTTTAGAATTTCGCAAAGAAGAACGTCACCATCGGCTGTGAGAACAAAACCTTTTTGTCCGGCTTTGCAGGACACGGTCTGTTTGTTTTGTTTCAGGCTTTTATAAATGATATCCGACACCACCTGATCCACAGCCACCCGGACATGCTTGAATGGATAGTGTTTTACCAGCTTCGTGTTGATTCGGAAACCGATTTCATCAACGACCAACTTGTAATGATCGGCGTCAATATTCATAAGTCCCATATCCGGGACGTTTTTACCCCGGATCAGGCCCACATAATAAGGCACCGCCATTTTCTCCTGAAAAAAAAGGGCAAGATCCCGGAGGAACGAGGCATTGGCAACGCTGTAAGTCCCGCAGGCCGCCACAGTCAGACGTTTGCCGTAATGAGGATTTTGTTTCAAGCGGTTGATGGTATCAAGGGCGTGATTGAAACTGCCGGGCCTGGACCGAAGATGATCATGAACAGGCGCAGGGCCATCCACTGAAACACCCACGCTTATGTGGACACTGGGGCAATCCGTCAATATCCTTGCCACGTCCTGCTCTGCTTTTTCCGAGAGCCAGCCGTTGGTCACCAGATTCAGCATGTGGACATCGTTGTTTGTGTAAAAAATCTTTGCAATTTCAGAAAGATCATCACGGAGCAACGGTTCGCCGCCAGCCAGGGTTAGGTACTTGATATGACCCATGTTTTTTGATATTCGCTGGATTTCATCAATATCGAGATCACGGCCCGTGTTGTTTCTGGTGTGGTTGAAGCAGTGGGCGCAGGAGAAATTACAGGCCCCGGTGACCCAGAAAATCAGATAGACCGGATGTTTTGAGAAAAGAAATGTGAAATCACCGGTCATGGCTTCTCCTTACTCTTCCTTTGAAAAAGGCCACGGACCATCCCCAGATTGATAAATGTGAACTCAAGCTGCCGGAATACCACGGACAGCCAGGCAAGTTTTAAAGAGTGGGCCTGAATCATGGTTTTTGAAAAACCATGGTCCGAAAAGTAAAACAAGGCTGCCGCCAATAAATATCCGTTTATTCCATATAAAGGTTTCACAAGACACAGAAGGAGAAAACCATTCAGAACCCAGGCAAAGGCCGACCGCATCAGAGCTTGAGCCGTAAACCGGAACGGAAGATTGGGCATTCCCATGGCAATGGCGCCTATGTGTCTGCTTCGCAAATACACTTTTTTCATGCGTTTCACCAGATGATCGAAATGGTGGTAATGAACAAGACATTCGTCGAAGAGGATGATCCCTTGTTCCAGGGCGTTCAATCTCAAGCCCAGCTCAAACTCTTCCCCACCGCTTCGTTCATAGCATTCAGCGAAGCCTCCAAGCTCCATGAAAAAACGTTTTTCGATGAGAAAACACTGGGTAAATACGGAAATCCGCCAGTTGCCAAGCTCGTAATAGTTCCAGGCAGCGGCCAGATAATGCTGGAACAAGGAGGCTTCCGGATTGGCGGGCACAACGGATGTGGGGCCCTGGACTATTTTCGATTCTCCGGTTTCTAAAAGACGGTAAAGACGGATCAGGTGATGACGTTCCAGAATCACATCTGAATCGATAAAAAGGATATGGCTGCCGTTGCACAAAGAAGCACCGGTGTTCCGGGCAGCGCCCACGCCCCTGTTCAAAGGTAGTCGGCACAACGTGACGGGAACAGGCGCGGATGAAGGATCAAAGGGAACCGGGCTGTGATCATCCACCACCACAATGTCCGGGGCTGGATTGCCATTCTCAATCTCAAGAATATCCGCAGCAACCTTGATGGACTTTAGGCAGCGGATGATTGGTTCCCTGTCATTATAATAGGGAATCACTATGCTGAGGGTTCTCTCCGTCATGGTTTTTTCCCAGCCTTGTGGACAGCATTTATCAATTCCTTGAAATCGGTCCGGTCTCTAAGGGAATTCAAATCCTCATCACGTTCCATATGGTCCCATTCGGAAAAGCCCTCTCTTACCGAATTTTGAAGAAAGGCCATGGCCTGGTCCCCATGTCCCATAATGGCGTAAAGGCAGGCCAGATTGTACAGTATAGTCACTTTTGCGTCAGGATGGTTTTTCAGCATGGAAAGGTAAAGCTTTTCAGCTTCTTCATAATGTTTTTTAGAAACAAGAATCAGGGCCAGTTGCGCCCTGTCGTCCAGAGACTGGCTGTCCTTTTTATCGGTTTCAAGGACTTTACGGAATTCCATTTCGCCTTGTGCTGGCGGCAACCGCAGATTTTTTTCCGGTTGTGCCAGCGCACCTTTTGCCGGTTGTGGCAGCAGGCTTTTATCCGGTTGCGACAGCAGACTCTTTGCCTGTTCGGCATTTTCTCTGGCTTTAGCAAATCCTGGATAGGCTTCAAGGGAACGTTCAAAATAAGCAAGGCTTTGTGCAATGTCTCCCTTTTTTGCATAAAGGGTTCCAAGATTATTCAAGGCTTCCGCATAACGCGGTTCAAGGGCCAGCGCCTTTTCGGAAACGGATATGGCCTCGTCGATGCGCCCCTGTTCGCCAAGAGCCAGGGCCAGATTGGTCAGAGAAAGCACATCTTTCGGATTCACCTGGACTGCATGCCGGAAAAGAGTCTCAGCATTTTTCCAGTGTTGCACCTGAACGTATGATATTGAAGCAAAGTAAACAGCAACGACCGACAGAATGACGCCCATGCCTTTAGCTTTCATCCTGTCTTTACCCATAACGCCTGCAAATCCCCACACAAGAACCACAAATATTCCGATCATGGGAAGATAGGTGAATCGGTCAGCATGGGCGGGCCAATAGCCTTTCTGCATAAGCCCCGACGCAGTGACAAGATTTCCCAGATACCAGAACCACCCGAAAAACAGCCAGGGTAAACGGCGAAATGCCAGAAAGGCAAAGAAAGATACAACACCGATAGCAAGAAAAGAAAGAAAGGTGATTCCTGCCCCCACCGTTGCCGGATAGGGATGAAACACCGTAAGTCCAAAGGGCCAGACAAGCATTTTCAGATAAACAAGATAGGAAACGAGCATATTGGAAAGTCGTAATCCCAGAGGAATGTGCTGCAGCTGTGCAACGTGGCCGGAAGAACCACTCATGTTGAATCCCACAAAGAAAAGAATCAGCATCACGATGATCATTTGAAATACCGGTTTGACCTCACGTGCATTTCGACCGATGAACGTTTCGTTTCTTCTCAAGGAGAGTTCATAGGCGTTCATGGGAAAATGGTGAACAAGAAACAGGGCAAAGGGGAAGGTCAGCATCAGAGGCTTGGACATGATTCCTATGGCAAAGACAATCCAGAGAAAGAGATAGGATCGACCGCTTCTGTTTATTGCATGATAGCGCCAGGCGTGAAGCCCCACGAGAAAGAAAAAAACAGCCAAAAGATTTTTCCGTTCACTCACCCAGGCCACAGTTTCAACATTCAGAGGATGGACAGCGAAAAAAAGCGCCACAAAAAAACTGGGCACGGTCAGCCCTGTGGTAACCCTGAAAAACAAGAAAAGAATCAGAGCGTTCAGAGCATGAATGATCAGATTGGTCAGATGATGATACGAGGGATTGAGCCCGAAAAGAGCAACGTCCGCCATATGGGAAAGACTGGTCACCGGATGCCAGTACGGCCCGGCTTCCTGCTTGAAATTAAAGATTTTTGCAAGGTTGCCCGAACTGAAACCACCCTTGATCACGGGATTATCATACACATAAACCGAATCATCAAAGCCGATGAACGAAGCTGAAAGGACCCCGTGATAAACAACAAACACGGAAATCACAAGCAGCAGGCCGAGAGCCAGGCTTGTTTTCCGGTCATTTAAAGGTTGATTATTTGAAAGCATAACTCTTTTTTAATCCTTACCCGATAGATTTATGCATAGCAAGAATGCGTCAGACTCTCGTAGGTCGGGTAGAGGAACGAAACCCGACAAATGATCCGATCCTTAAAATAATCGGAAGCTTATTTTATTAAAAGTGCCGTCTTTGAATAAAAACCATGCCGCTGTCTCAATGGCCAGCACCTGTCGGGTTTCGTTCCTCTACCCGACTACGCGCTGTGCAAACCCTGAATCATCGTTTGAGAGCATTGAGATTCAAAGGTTGTCCGCTTTTTTAGGCCGACAAGATTTTCTTGCCATGCGGACTTATCGGATAACGTCAGCGCAGAACCTCGAAACGAGAGAGTGTGTTGGGCATTTGTGATGGGTTACGCTTTGGCTCCACCCATCCTACAGCCAATATCGTTTCCTTAAGGCCGTAGGGGCAGGTTCCAAACCTGCCCTGCACCATGTTCGCCTCATAATTCCGGGCGGGTTTGGAACCCGCCCCTACAACACTATTTTTAAGAAAACGGTATTGTCCTACATCTGTAGTTTGGAAAAGCTAAGACCTAAAAAAAATGACCCGATCCTCCATTGGATGTTGGACGTTTAATCAATAAAACTTCAACGCCCCGCCTCTCCCACAATCTCATTAAACTCCACCGTCTCTTTCACATTTTCAAGCTGTTCATCCGCGCGCATCACATCCATCTTATCAAACCCGTCGGCCACGATCTCCCGCAGGTATTTCAAAGATTTTTCCTTATCATTTTTCAATGCGTAAACACAGGCCAGATTGTACCGGATGCTCAGACTTGCTTCGGGCATGGCCAGCACTGCCTGTTCGTAAAGTTCTGCTGCTTTATCATAATCTTTATTCCTTATATATATACCCCCAAGTCTCTGCAAGGCTTCAGCATGTTTTGGCTGAAGTTCCAGAACCTTTTTCAAACTTTCCCCTGCCTGGTCCCATTCGTTTCTTCGTTCATGAAAAAGGGCCTTGTTGAACCAGATTGTAACGGACGATGGAGATCTTTGAGCAGCCTGCTCAAAATGATATAACGCGGCCTTATCTTTTCCCTGTTCAGCAAGAATCACCGCCATATTGGCATGGACTTCGGCGTACTCGGGATAACGTTCCACGATTTTTTCGTAATAAGGCAGAGCTTCACGCCCTTTTCCGGCCTTGTCCAGAGCAAACGCCAGATTCACCGTAGACACCATGTCCTGGGGATGGACCTTGAGCGCTTGCGTGTAAAGGGTGATCGAGTCTTTCCAGTCCCCTGCCCTGAGAAGGGCGAACCCGGCCAGAACAAGACAGAAAACAATGCCCATGGCCCAGGCCTTGCTCCCTTTGAAACGTTCTCCAAAGCCATAGGCAAGGATGATAAACAGACCGATGCCCGGAACATACATGAACCGGTCCGCATGGGCAGGCCACAGTCCGCCCTGAATCACGCCGCTGACCATCACCAGATTGCCCACAAAAAAGAACCAGCCCACGGCCACATAGGGTCTTCGTTTCAGATTGGCCAGGGCATAAACGCTGGCAGACACGAGAACCGCAAAAGCCGGAATGCTTTTCCATAAAGGGACAGAAGCAGGATAAGGATAATGAACGGAAAGATTGAAAGGCCAGAATGTCTGAACCATATAAACCACATAAGCCACAAGTGCGTTGGCAAACCTCAGCCCCATGCCCACCTTGTCCATGGGCGTAGCCTCGTGAACAAAACTCGCTTTGCTGAAATTGAGGTAAAGAATCAGGCCCGTCACGATAAGCAGAGGAATTTTTTCAAGAATCGGTACAATATTCCGCCTGTCAAAGGCCTTTAATCCAGTGCTCTCACCATCCCTGAACAGTAAGAAACGGTGAAACGGCCACACATCAAACAGCAGCAGGGAAAAAATCAGGGTGATCACTGAGGCTTTGGCCGTAAGCCCCAGAAAATAGAAAATAAATACATGAAGATACCGGGAAAAATCTTTCTGTTTGATATACCGATGATAGGCCAGAAGCGTACTCAGCAAAAAAAACGTTGAAAGAACGTTTTTCCGGCTCGTCACCCAGGCCACTGATTCCACGTTCAACGGATGGAGGGCAAAAAGGGCTGATATAAAAAGGCTTTTCCCGTAATCACCTGTCACTTTATAGAAAAAAAAGAAAAGAAGGCAGGTGTTCAGAAGGTGGAGTATCAGATTGTGGATGTGATGTTTTGAAGGATCAAGACCGAAAAACTCGCAATCGGCCATATGGGACACCATGGTCAACGGCATCCAGTACGGGCCAGAGTCATGACCGAAATCAAGGGACCATCTGACACCTTCGGTCGTAAACCCCTGATTCACATAGGGGTTGTCCGTCACATAAACCGGATCGTCCATGCTGATGAAATCAAACCCGCCCACCTGATGATAAACAATCACGGTGAGAAACAGCAAAAGGGAAAACTCAAGGAATTTGATAAACGTCCCTTTCCCTTTATGCTGGCTGGTCGCATCTGTCATCCGTGATTCCTTTATCCTTTCGTCATAACCCGTTTTAAGAGAGGCAGCAGATCATCGGTCATAAGATATCTGATCTTCTTCCTTATAATCAACCCAAGCATGGAAAACCCTGTTCGAAGGCTTGCTTTTAAATTCCCGGAATGCTTCGATTCACCGCCGATCCTGCCGTGATAGGACACAGGAATTTCGATGATCCGAAGGTAATGCCGGATGGGTTCGATGATCATTTCAGGAGAAAACGAGGGACCGTCCGCCCGGAGATCGTGCCTGATCCGCTTATACGCATCAGCCCAGATGCCTCTGAACGTGCAGCCCACATCGGTGAGTCTGGGTTCGTGACGGCTCCACCAGAGAATCTCGATGATCTTGGCCACAGCCACATTGCCGATTCTCAAGAAAAGGGTCATGTTGGCTCCTTGCTGGATCATCTGTTTGGTGGTCCGCGTGCCCAGAACCATATCCGCGTCTTTCAGGTATTCCAGGAGTTTTCCCAGATCCCTTGCCTTGAACGAACCGTCGGCTTCGGTGAGAATCAGAATATCTCCCGTGGCCTTGTCCATGCCGTATCGCAGGGCGTGACCATAGCCTTTCAGTGCCGTTGAATACACTTTCGCGCCTTTTTCAGCGGCAATGGCGGCTGTTCTGTCCATGGAATTGTTATCCGCCACGATAATCTCATGAACCCTGCCCTTGAAGTCATCGATCACATGACCAATGGAGTCTTCTTCGTTATAGGCCGGAATCACAAGGCTGATGGTTTTTTCCTCAAATTTTTCAGCCCGGACCATATGGTTGGCCTGGTTCAGATCATCGGCGGTATTCACATTCACATAACCGCCGATCACGAAAAACGGAAGCACGGTTTTTCTATCACGGATCAAGGCGCTCACCGCGTCAATCAATTCCCTTTTTCCTGATCGCTCAGAAACGGCTGTGCTTTCAATGGCCTTGAAGATCTCCGGTGTGAAAAGAAACGTGCCGCAGCCGAGAAGGTCGTTCGTCACATGCTCGGGTTTTTCGGCAACGGAAATTATTGTGCCGTCTTTGACCTCCACCGCATAGTTCTTCCGAATCTCGCCAGGATTCGCCCTTTGTTTTAAAACACAGACGGCTGAAAAATCCTTTTCAACAAAATCCCTGAGTTCAGTATGGTTGGACTGGAGATACAATTCATCCCCCAGCATCAGGCAGAACATCTCTTCAATATGCGGCTTTGCAAGAAGCACCCCTTCCGCCAGCCCCTTTTCCGGCTCAAAGTTTTCGATGAGAGTAACCCGCAGATCTCCAAGCTCGATATGTTTCAGTTCCTCGTAAATGTCCCGCCTGTTCGCCCCGACAATGATGAAAACCTCACGGATCCCCATATCCCTGTGCATAATGCCAAGATTCCGGGAAAGAAGAGAACGCCCATCCACACGAAGAAGAACCTTCGACCGCTGCCTCGCCTCAGGATAAAGCCGTGTGCCGGGTCCGGCAGCTGCGATTAGGCCCACCAGTTGAGATGTCATGAGACTTCCTTCTTATTCCAAATTACATTAACCCAATGATTCACAACCATCAACACCAGAAGATTGATTCCAATAAACTGAAACGACAGCACATAAAACAATTTTGACACAACGCTTCCCGCCCCAATCCATCCCATGATGCTGAAGACCTGTTCCACCAGCAGCCGTGAAAGGGTCATCATTGTCAAAGACAGCACAAGAAGCCCCCTTTCGCTTTTCCGAAGATCCCCAAAAAACGGCAGGGCTGAGAACAGAAGCGTTCCGTGGTCGAATCGAAAGTTGAACCCGATGCAGAATATCACCATGCTTGCAAACACCCTGGCGTAATATCCGCTATCGCTTGCCGTGTTTTCGTAACACCGGTGTATCAGATAACAGGTGTAAAGAAAAAGACAACCGTAAAGCCCGGCCATGGTCAGGGTCAAAGGAAAAACCATGCCCTTATCAATGAGACCTGTCATCACCAGTTTGTTGAACATGTCCTGCCAGCCTGCAAAACCGTCGGCCACATAAGGGTAACTGATGCCATGAAGCCGCATCCGCGCATAGGTTTCGCCCATGGCTCTCAGCATGTCCGTATGTGTGGAGACCCCGAATAACGCGATGGAAAGACAGCCTGAACACAGGATAAAAATCACTGCCCAGGCAAACAGTTTATACTTTCGTGTCAGCAGAGGAACGATGAACAACGGCGCAAGAAACACCTTGAAAACCACGGCAAGACTTAAAAAAAACCCGGCCCACCCCTCTTTTCCCTGTTGCTGAAAATATAAACAGGCCATGAGACAGGCCGCAACTTCCACATAAATATTAAGGTAACAGAGCTGGGTCAGAAAAAACGTAGCCAGCAGAATGAAGAAAGCAAAGGGGGCGCTGTTTTCCATTTTCAGGATTCCCAGCTTCAGCTTCAACGACAACCAGACGCACACCACGGATAACAGCGCTGTCTGAGCAAATTTCAGCTTGACCGCCACTCCCACAGGAAACATAAGCCATGGCCCGAAAGCGATCACCGTCAGCGGAAAATTGTAGAACACCGTATCTTTGGGATAGAACACCCCGGTTTGCTTATAACCGGCCAGCCAGGCATGGGCCATGTGGTAATCCACACCGTAATAAAACCGGAGTTTTGTAAATACGAAATAAAGGGTGAGAACCACGCCGGTAAACGCTGTACAGAACAGAATAATCTCAAGCGATCTCCAGACTTTTTCCTCTCGTCCCACCATTTACCCTCACCCGATGTGTTGATTGTACTATCTATGTCTACTCGCATCCGATATATTTGACACCATTGAACAGACATCCATAACCTGTTGAAATGACATAGTCAAGACGTTGCGTTTACAAATTTCAACGTTCGTTCAATGTTTCTTTCAGGTAAATATTTAATTATAATTGGCACCTTGAATTTATTACGACCACAAAAAAACAAAAATACCCATAATTATAGATTTTTGTATTGAAATTTGAGTTTAGCTTGACTTTTAGCCTAGAACAACGTTCTTTAGTGATAATTAAACATAAAAAATGAAAATAGTCTGTTTGAACAACTGATGAGGTTTCTGACATGATAACCCTTATAGAAGCAAAAAATTACCGTTGCCTGCGTTACGTTTGTCAACGTCTTGAGCCTTTTCAAATCTTAGTGGGACCAAACGCCAGCGGTAAAACAACATTTCTCGATGTGATCGCATTTCTTGGGGACTTTTTATCCAAAGGCCTTTTGGCGGCAATCCATTCAAGAACCAACAATTTCCATGACCTGCTCTGGTGGGGTAAGGGAAATGGATTTCAACTTGCAGTTGAAGCGGCGATCCCGGATCATTTAAGAACCCGGCTTCGCGATAAAAATAATAAAACCGTTCGCTATGAAATCGACTTGCAATTTGATGAAATAAACCAGGCTATCATCATCCAGACGGAAAAGGTTTTACTGAAATCAGCCGATTCAAAACCGTCAAATCATCACCAGCAACTTGGGCTATTCCCCGACTTTAGTGGATCACCTGAAACAATTGTATCACCCACACGGGCAAAGGGAACAACTGTAGTATTAAATAAAGTACCCAACGGTAATGACAATTTTTATTCTGAAGTATACAAGGATAAAGGCAAGGGGTGGGCACCTTCATTTAAGCTTGGCCCCCAGAAATCGGCTCTCGCAAATCTTCCCGCAGATGATGAAAATTTTCCTGTGACATCATGGTTGAAAGACTTGCTCACAGCAAATGTAACGCAGTTGATGCTCAACAGCATGTTGATAAGACAGGCGAGCCCTCCGGGACAAGGACGACTTTTCAAAGCTGACGGCTCAAATTTACCATGGATGGTAGAGCATTTAAAAAAATCTGCTCCTAACCGATTCGAACAATGGCTTGACCATTTGAGAACAGCTTTACCCGATTTGAAAAATATTCTCACAGTGGAAAGAGAAGATGACCGCCATCGCTACTTGAAGCTAACATACGCCGGAGGGTACGACATAGACATACCGCCTTCTTTGGTTCGTGATGAAGAAGGAGTCGATGTGCCGTCCTGGCTTGTTTCTGATGGGACACTTCGTTTGATTGCCCTTTCCATATTGGCCTACCTTCCTGATTTCTCAGGAGTGTACCTTATTGAGGAGCCGGAAAACGGCATTCATCCAAGGGCTGTGGATACGTTGTTTCAATCCCTTTCTTCAATTTACGACGCACAAATCCTCGTGGCCACCCATTCGCCGATTGTCCTCAGCATGGTGGATGCCAAAAATGTCCTGTGTTTTGCGAAGACAGAAAACGGCGAGGTTGACATCGTCAAAGGAAACGAGCACCCCGCCTTGAGGGACTGGAAAGGAGATTCAAATCTGGGTGTTCTTTTTGCAGGCGGGGTTCTGGGATGAACTCTTGCAATTTTCAATATGATCTGGTCGTTCTGACAGCGGACAAAAACATGCAGTTTGCTGTAGAAGGCCTGCTCGGCAGGCGAGAAGCCCTTAAAATCCACCCGATTCAGGTCGAATTTTATATCCATCCATGGAGAGATCCCGGCTGCTTGAATCATTCGGAGAAATTCCTCCAGCCTTTTGTCAATCGATACGCCCACGCCCTGGTTATCTTCGATCATGAAGGGTGTGGTCAGGATAAAAAACACAATAGAGAAGAGCTGGAAAAAAAAGTTCTCTCAGCCCTGTCTCGATCTGGATGGGAAGACAGAGCATCCGCCATAGTTATCGAACCGGAACTTGAAAACTGGGTATTCAGTGATTCTCCCGAAGTCGATAATGCCATGGGCTGGTCGGACAGAAGTCAGACTCTTCGCCATTGGATGGAGGAAAAGAATTTTCTCGTATCCGGCAAGATAAAACCTTCCCACCCCAAAGAAGCAATGGAAGCAGCTCTTAAACATGTTCGGTCACCCCGATCATCTTCATTGTACAAGAAGCTATCTGAACGAGTGGGATTGGGACGATGCACTGACCCAGCGTTTCTTAAACTAAAAACAACCCTTCAGTCATGGTTCCCTGTTCCTGACTACAAATAATTTAATAACGACAGTTTGAAAAGCGCATTCAAATTCATGCCCAGAACATTCAAAAAAACTCCGGCTCAAGATTGACGGTATTTATCCAATCCTTTATAGTTAAATCATCCATTCAGGAGATCTGGAATCACGTCATAAAGGTTTTCGTTTTATAAGTTTTTTTACTGGCACACCACGTATGGGAAAAAACCATACGGAACGGTTCAAAAAACAAAAAAAGGAGGCCCTATGAAAACCTACATTATCCTCACCACACTTACCGAAGAAGGGAAAAGATGGGTTCAGAACAACCCTGAGAAAATGAAGCTCAGCCCTGAATCCGTTGAACACCGGGGAGGTGAAATCATTGAGCAGTACGCACTCTTAGGTCCATACGATTTCCTGACCATCATCAGGGTCAAAGACGAAAAGTCGATTTACAAGATCACCACGGAAATGGGCGCTCTTGGAACCGTCAATACCATGACGCTGCCTGCCATATCCATCGACGCTTTCATCAACGACATCAGTTGTAAGCATTGCTGATTTGTGACCGCTGATCCGAAAAATCCAGCCTTCGGGGCAGACAAAAGACAAGACCCTGAAGGCCAGGAATCGATTGATTATCATTGAACTGATGGCTGAACCATTCTTCCCCCATGCCCGGCCCATGGGGAAATTTTTTCCGCCACCCGCTGCACCTGCACCTGTCAAGGGCTCGACAATAAACGCATAAATCATCCATGTTCTGCTGGCATACACGTTGCAACGTCAACGTTCATAAAATGCTTTTCCTGGGTTACACGTTCTTTTTCCAACTGGGAAACCGGACTTTTAATGAGAAAAAGAACCCGCTGATTGCCCGGCATGAAAAAGGCATGAAAAAAAGGTGTCTTTTCTAACCGGGACTGCTTCAAGGGAGGTTTAAAAATTTATGCGAAAATTTATGGGATCGATCATTTTTCTATCCGTTATGACTCTGTGCTCTGCCTGCACCAGCTCCCACCAGATTTTCAAATTCGAAAATCCCATCAAGAGCTATTCGAACCTGATTCCCGGGGTTGAAGCGGGTGAAGCTGAAAACAAAATAGCCATAAGCGTATTTGGCGAAGGTTTTTCACCGGAAACCGGAACGGCTCATCAGAAAAAATACCTGGCTGAACGGGCAGCCACCATCGACAGTTACAGAAGGCTTTCCGAACGTTTGTCCGGCATCCTGATCACGGCTTACACCAAGTCAGGCATGAAAGGCGTCACTGAAGATCAGGTGACCAGTGAAACAAACTCCTACCTGCGAGGCGCACAAACCCAGCTGATCAGTTATAATAAAGGTCTGGCCGTTGTGAACACAAGGGTATTCATCGAGCCTAGAGAAGTGAAAGGCTATCATGGTAACAAAATATCGCGGGCCATATTAAGTGCCCTTGCCGGAGCAAGCGTTGGCGTAGCCACAGGGACCCTTGGGGGGCTGGCTGTTGGAGCAACCGCTGCTGAAATTGATGCGGCTGTTGCCATTGGAGCAGGTGCAGGCGCACTGGGAGGGGGAGCCTATTCAGCGCAATAACACCATAGAATATGCACCGATCATCATCGGTTTGCTTGCCCTGGTTCTAGGAGCCCTTGTCTATTTGACAGACAGGTCTCCCGGATCTGTTTATTTTATAAATGACAAAATGGTGCAACTGTCCATGTATGCTGGAGGCCATCGTTTTTTTGGTCGTCTTGGCAACCACCTGCCATCGTTCATCCATGTTTTCTCCTTCTCTCTTCTCACGATGGGCACCATGGGATTGATGAAAAAAAAACATGCGAAAGCGTTTTACGCCTGCCTGTTCTGGTTTGCCGTAAACACGTTGTTCGAGCTGGGTCAGGCATTTCCGGTACAAGCATCCGCCTTGTGCCCGGACTGGTTCAGCGTCCTTCCTTACCTTGAAAATACAGGTTCTTTTTTCAGAAACGGAACCTTTGATCCATGGGATATCGTATCGTTTTCGGCTGGTGCCTTCGCGGCCTGGGCCGTGTATCGGAGCTTAAAAAAAAGGGATATAGGCTATGAACTTTCTTACGAAAAAAACCATTGAGAAGTTCTTGCGAAAAACAGGCGTTCTTATCGTGGTCATTGTGGGACTGTTGACCATCGTGGGCACGGGCAAAGAAGATGATGACGATTCGAACAGCGCTCCGTCTGTCCGCATTGATGCTCCGGCCGACAGCGCTGTTTTCCAGCTTGATAATGAAGTGACGTTCACAGGGACAGCCACTGATGCCGAAGAAAGCTCACTCAAGGGAAGCGCTCTTTCCTGGTCATCAAGCGTTGACGGACACATCGGATCAGGCGCTTCATTTACCACAAACAACCTGTCGCAGGGGACCCACCTGATCACCTTGACCGCCACAGACGACCAGGGGCTTGCAGACAGCGCCTCCATATCCATCATCATAAACCCGTCCACAAATACCCTGCCCGTGGCCACCATCACATACCCTGCAACGGGTCTGACTTTCGATGACGGCGATTTCATCCAATTCACTGGAACAGGCTTTGATACGGAAGACCAATGGCTGAGCGGCCTTTCTCTTGTCTGGTATTCCAACAAGGACGGCCAGCTTGGAACGGGAGCATCATTGACAACCAACGATCTTTCTGGCGGCACACACACCATCTCCCTCCAAGCCACAGACAGCGAGAACACCAGCAATATTGACACCATCACGGTGATAATCCGGAATACGCCCCCCGTGGCCACCATCAACTCACCCGCTGACGGAGCCACCTTTCTTGTGGGTCAATCCATTTCCTTTGACGGCATGGGTGTTGACACCGAAGACGGGAATTTAACCGGTTATTCCTTGAAATGGACCACCAGCAATGGTGACTATTACGGCCCCAACATCATCGTGGCGAATCTCCCTGCCGGAGAGCACATAGTCAACCTGTGGGTCACTGACGAAGGCGGTCTTATGGACAGCGACAGCATCACCATCACCATCGAATAAAATATCATTGAGGTTTTCATGAACAAAGATGGTCATAATAAAAACTGCCGCAGATGGCTTGGAATGTTTCTCAAGGTTGCGTTCTTGTGTTCGTTTCTTTTGTTTTTCGCTGGATATTCTTTCGCCGTAGCACCCGATGCCCCCACCATCAACTCTCCAGCAAACAGCAGCACCCATGTGGGCGGAGAGTTCGTGACATTTTCCGGTTCATGCACAGACACGGAAGACGGAGTGCTTTCAGGCAACGCACTTACCTGGGTTTCCAGTAAAAACGGCAATCTCGGTTCAGGCCAGAACCTCATTGTCAACAATCTAAAATCAGGAATCCACACCATCACCCTGACGGCCACGGACAGCGAAAGCCTTTCAAGACAGACATCCATCTCCATTACCGTCACAAACAACGCCCCCACATCGACCATCAGTCTGCCCATCAACAGCAGTACATACTCTGCCGGAACAGCCGTCACGTTTTCCGGAACTGGAACGGACATCGATACCGGAGATACCCTGACTTACACCTGGACAGCCACCCTGGGCAGCACCACCACGGTGATCGGAAATCAGTCGGTCATTTCCGTTTCAAACCTTGCAGTAGGAACCCATGTGATCATCCTCACCGTAAGTGATGGCGCAGGTGGCGTCACGGCAAGTACGCCAAGAACCATCACCATCACCAACAACGCCCCGACTGCAACCATTCTTTACCCGCCCAACAATGCCTCGTTCTATCCCGGAGCCACGGTTCAATTCAACGGCAGCGGCAGTGACGCCGAAGACGATACCGCAGATCTGACCTACAGATGGTCCTGCAACCAACATGGTCTGTTATCCACTTCTGCGTCATTCACCACATCAACCCTTGAAACAGGTTTCCACACCATCACTTTCCGGGTAACAGATACCAACGGAACATCAAACACCACGGCCCAGTCCATCACCATTTATGTGGGAAATCGTAATCCCACGGCAACCATCACCAGCCCTTCATCAGGAACAAGTTACAACTCATCCCAGACCATCGTTTTCCAGGGCAGCGGCACAGACACGGAAGATGGGACGTTAAGTGGAGGAAGTCTTGTCTGGAGGTCCAGTCTTGAGGGTGCAACGCCCATAGGCACAGGTAACACCTTCGCCACAGCTTCACTCCAGAGCGGAACCCATGTGATAACTCTGACGGTCAGTGACAATTTCACAACGCCCGGAACCGGAACAGCGACATCCATCATCACCATCAACAACACGTTTCCAACGGTCTCCATCACGTCGCCTGCCAGCAACAGCTCCTTTTATGAGAACGCAGACGTCTCGCTATCCGGCGTGGCCAACGACCCCGAAGACGGATCACTCACCGGCACATCTCTGGTGTGGAGATCAAGTCTATCAGGAGTCATCGGGACCGGAACACCTCTTGTGATTGACACTCTGGTGGAAGGCACTCATTCCATCACCTTGACGGCCACGGATTCAAACGACGCCCCAACAACCAGCTCCCCCATCACGATCACTATAGGCAACGAAGCGCCCGATGTGGCCATCGCCAGCCCGGCCAACGGTAATTCATACAACCAGGGCCAGAGCATTGTGTTCACAGGCCTTGCCACTGACAATGAAGATGGAACCCTTACCGGAGCTTCCATCACCTGGACATCAAACATCGACGGGCTCATCGGTACAGGAACTGTGGCCACGGTCTTTAACCTGTCTCCGGGGACCCACACCATCACCATCAGAGCCACGGACAGTCAGGGGATAAGCAGTACAGCGGTCATCGTCATTACGGTGGTGAACACCGCACCTGTTGTCACCATCACCACCCCACCAAATGGCGGAACCTATGATTCGGGAATCGCCGTCACTTTCACCGGTTCAGCAACGGACGCTGAAGATGGGGCCCTAACCGGAACGTCTCTTGAATGGAGTTCTAACCTGAGTGGAACACTCGGCCCAGGCAGTTCCCTGCCATCGGTGGGTCTCGCTGACGGAAGTCACATGATCACCCTGACAGCCACGGACAGCGAAGGGGTCACAGGCTACGCCACCATAACGGTTCATATCGGAAACACGCCACCCACGGTGACTATCCTCAGTCCACAGACCGGAACCAACGTGGACGTAGGAGAATACATCACCTTTCAGGGGACAGCCACCGATGACGATGACGGAACGCTCAGCGGATCATCTCTGGTGTGGACTTCCAGCATTTCAGGCGCTTTCGCAACCGGAACAAATCCTGCACCCATCAACACTCTTCCCGTAGGCAGACATTCCATCATTCTCTCAGCCACCGACAGCAGCGGAGCCGTCACCTACAGCACTCCCATTAATATCCGGGTCGGAAACACAGATCCTGTGGCGACCATTATCGCTCCGACAACCAACAGCACCTTTGACACAGGCGAAGATATCATATTCCAGGGTACTGGCGTGGATGCCGAAGATGGCGTTCTCCTCACCACCTCCCTTGTGTGGACATCCAGCAGACAAGGCCAGATCGGAACGGGAAACTCGTTGACTCTCTCAGATCTCGACAGCGGAATTCACATCATCACCCTCACTGTAACGGATCAGGATGGGGCAACGGGCACAGCCACCATCACCATCAAAGCCCAGAACGCCGCTCCAGTGCCTGTTGTTATTGCACCGGCATCAGGTGGAACCTATGATGAAGGCCACACCATCACACTACAAGGCACGGCCAATGACGCTGAAGACGGGGCTCTTACCGGAACATATCTCGCATGGTCATCCAACCTGGATGGGGTACTGGGAACAGGCACAACACTGTCCATTGATACACTGAGCAGCGGCACCCATACCATAACCCTCACCGCCACAGACCACGACGGTTCTTCAGCCACAACCAGTATCACATTGACGATAACACCCATGACATTATCCGCCAACACCTTGACCATTGGCGTGGGACAAACCGGAACCGTCACAATCCTCGGTGGTAAAAGCCCCTACCGTGTGGCCACCCGGCGAAGCCAGACCGCCATGCCTTCGGAAAACAACGGAACCGTATCCGTTCTTGGTGTTTCAACCGGTTCCACCGTTATCACCGTCACGGACAACACGAAAAATGCACAGACGGTTGCCGTAACAGTTACCGCAGGAACTCCCCCTGATGACGAGGATCTGCCCGAAGCCGACGCAGGAACTGATCAGGTAGGTATCCGTGAAAATTCAACGGTCACTCTGCATGGCCGGAATGTGAATGACACGGATGGAAGCCATACATCCTTTCTCTGGACCCAGACAGACCCTGAAAACCCCACAGTGGCTGTTGCTGAACCTACGGTAATTATTTCCGATCCCACCGATCCTTCGCCCACATTCATTGCGCCGCTTCGTGATATCAACGGTCCTGTTGTTACATTTCAACTCACCGTGACCACTGCGGGAGGGACCGACACCGATCAAGTTGATATTCATATAGCCGATAACGGTGTTACGGGTTATCCCGAAGATGTGATCACGTTCAGATCCTCTATGAACAAAGGCCTGGGTGTTGAATTGCTTGAAGGTGGGGATTTTTCCATGTTCACTGCCGTATCCCCGGATGATTTCACCAGCGGGACCTTGCCGCAGAAAATGATCTACGGGCTGTTTACCTTCAAAATTTTTCACCTCTCTGCCGGTGAAACAGCCGTCATATCCATTTATCTGACCCAACCCGCCCCTGCCGGATATCTCTGGATGAAATACATTGAAGATGAAGACACTTGGATTGATTTTGACCGCGAAAAAATATCCAACGGACATGGTGACGGAGCCGTGTTCAGCAACAACCGCCAGACCGTCACCCTTTACATCACTGATGACGGCCCCTACGATGACAATAAAACCGATACGATTATTGAAGACCCTTCGGGGCTTGGTGTGTTGCCTTTAGTTCCTGAAGAAGGGGGGAGTGATGGTGGGTGTTTTATTGATTCTGTATTTTAAAAGAGTGGACCAAGTGGGTGGACATGGACCAAGTGGACTTTGTGGACGATGTGGACATGGACAGAGTGGACAACTATCTTGAAGCTCTGAAGCTTAAAATCAAGACTTTGTCCACCACGTCCATGTCCACTTCGTCCACTCTGGTCGACAAAGTCCACTGTCCACCGTCCATTATCCATTATCCATCGTCCCAAAAGTCCACCTCCTCCACCATCAAAACCCCATTCCCACCTTGACTTTTTCCCTATCTCCCCATAAATACCACAGATGATTTATTTCATTATTTATATTACAGGGAGAAACCATGAAAAAAATAGCTGTATTGCCGGGTGACGGCATCGGGCCTGAAGTAATGGCCGAAGCGATCAAAGTCCTCGACGCTGTGAAAACCAAATATTCCTTCGATCTGTCCTACACCTTTGCAGATGTGGGCGGAGCGGCCATCGACAACCATGGGCATGCCCTTCCCCAGAGCACATTGAGCCTCTGTGAAAACAGCGATGCCATCCTCTTCGGTTCCGTTGGCGGACCCAAATGGGAAAACCTTCCGCCGGATCAGCAGCCTGAAAGAGCGGCCCTTCTTCCTTTGCGGAAACACTTCAACCTTTACTGCAATCTGCGTCCGGCCAAAGTGTTCAAAACCCTTGTGGCTGCATGTCCCTTGCGCCCGGATATCGCCAAAGACGGTTTCGACATCCTCTGCGTCCGTGAACTTACCGGCGGAATCTACTTTGGTCAGCCCAAAGGCCGCGAAGGTTCCGGCCCCACGGAAAAAGGTTACGACACCATGGTCTACACCCGGATGGAAATTGACCGGATTGCCCGGATCGCCTTTGATGCCGCCCGTAAAAGAAAGAAAAAAGTCAGTTCCGTTGACAAAGCCAACGTTCTCGCTGTTATGGTCCTCTGGCGTGAAGTGGTCAAAGAAGTGGCCAAAGATTACCCGGACATCACTCTTGAGCATATCTACGTGGACAACGCCACCATGCAGCTGATCAAAGATCCCCATCAGTTTGACGTGCTTCTCTGCGGCAACATGTTCGGCGACATCATTTCCGATGAATGCGCCATGCTCACCGGTTCCATGGGACTTCTGGCATCGGCCAGCCTCAACGAGAAGAAATTCGGTCTTTACGAACCAGCTGGCGGATCTGCACCGGACATCGCAGGCAAAGGCATTGCAAACCCCATTGCCCAGATTCTTTCAGGTGCCATGATGCTTCGCCACAGCTTCGATCAACTGGAAGCTGCTGACGCCATCGAAAAAGCCATTTCCGATGTTCTGGAAAAAGGCATCCACACCGCCGATATTGCAGTAGATAAAAGCAAGGCCGTAAACACCCGTGAAATGGGTGATGCCATTGTGAAAGAAATTCTGAAATAACGAACAAAAATGCGTAGGGGCAGGCTTTATGCCTGCCCCTTCACCATGTATCAAAAATTCCTCACACCAACAGAAAAACAGGGAGATCGTAACACATGCTCTTCACCTTCGAAGGTAAAACACCTGTGGTTGGAACAAACAGCTATGTGAGCGAAACAGCCCAGGTTATCGGCGACGTCATCATCGGTGACTCCTGTTATGTGGGGCACGGTGCCATCATCCGGGGCGATTACGGCCGGGTGGTGATCGGCGATGGCACGGCTGTTGAAGAAGGTGTGATCATCCATGCTCCACCCGAACACACCCAGATCATTGGAAAACACGTCACAATTGGACACGGTGCCATTCTCCACGGAAACGAAGTGGGCGACTACACCGTGGTGGGCATGGGAGCCATTCTCAGTCTTTTTTCGCGGACAGGCGAATGGACCATTGTGGCCGAAGGTGCCGTGGTCAAAGCCAATCAGGAAATTCCAGGCGGCAAAGTGGCCGCAGGAAATCCGGCATCCGTCATCAGAGATGTGCGGCCACAGGATAAAGAACTGTGGAATTACGGTAAGCAGATTTATGTGGATCTTGCTTTACGGTATCTGAAATCCGGGCTTGTCAGGGCGGACTGAAATTTTGTGAATATCATGAAACATAACAACACCATAGTGACCAACTGAGCCGATAAACCATGAGACAACGACAAGACCGCAAACGATTCCATTCCCGAAAGCCTCCCAAAGGCGGAAAACGGCACGAGCAATGCACCATAAGACCCGGTGCGGACAGACTCCTTCACGAGGTATTCAGTCACATCGGTATTCCTGAAAAAAAACCGTTTGTACCTGACCCGTTTCAGATCGAAGCAGTCCAGGCCATTGATGAATCCGACTGCATTGTCACGGCTCCCACAGGCTCAGGTAAAACATGGATCGCGGAACAGGCCATAGAAAAAGCCCTCAAAAAGAACCAGCGCGTCTGGTACGGAACACCGCTCAAGGCCTTAACCAACACGATCTACGCCCGATTCATGGATATTTTCGGAAAAGACACGGTTGGCATCCTCACTGGCGATACCAAAGAAAACCCTGACGCTCCGGTTATCATCGGCACCACCGAAATTCTGAGAAACCAGCTATACGACAGCATGCACACCGGAAAAGATCTGGGTTGCGACCTGGTGATTCTCGACGAAGCCCATTTTCTGGGAGATATCGAACGGGGCGTGGTCTGGGAAGAAATCATGATCTACCTTCCCTCCCGAATTCCCCTTCTTATGCTTTCTGCCACCATCGGCAACTCCCATCAGATTGCCGACTGGCTGTCCGGGGTACGAAACAACCCCTGTCGCGTGATCGAGGAAACACAACGGGCCGTGCCTCTGTACCCTCTTTTTCTGCATCCCAGCGGAACCCTTTTTCCACTTTTGAATCCAGGCGGTAAAAGCGGGTTGTACAAAAAAACGGCTGAATTTGCGGCAGATAGAAATCCACCGGCCATGTCACGGCCCGGCAAACTTCCGCCCATGAGCGATGTTATGGCTGTCCTCCGTCAATACGATCTCCTGCCGGCCATTTTTTTCATGAAGTCTCGTTCAGACTGTGACATTGCCGTTGAATTATGCTCGACGGAAATTCTTGATGACGATCCTGATCGAAAAAAGCAACTTCAGAAAAGAGTGGATGAACTCCTCAGAAAGACACACATTGAAAACCATAAACAGCGCTGGAATCTCGAAAACTGCGCCGTGGGCTCCCATCACAGCGGCCAGCTACCGGCATGGAAAATCATCGTCGAGACGCTGATGTCCGAAGGGCTTCTGGATGCCATGTTCGCCACCTCCACCGTGGCTGCGGGCGTGAATTTCCCTGCAAGAACCGTTGTCATTCTGAATTCGGACAGATTCAACGGAGCGGATTTCATGCCCCTCACACCTACGGAATTCAGTCAGATGACAGGCCGTTCCGGGCGTCGGGGCATGGACAACATTGGTTTTGCCGTGGCTCTTCCGGGAAAGTTCATGAATCTGCGGCTCATGGCCAAACTGGTAACGCTTCCGCCGGAAGACGTACTCAGCCAGATCAAAATCAACTTCTCCATGATATTGAATCTTCTTCTTTCACACACACCCGATCAGATCCGGGAACTGCTCAGAAATTCCTTTGCAACCTTCCTGCTTGCAAAGAAAAAAGCCCTTCCCAAAGAGAGGTCGGTTTTCGGTTTTAAAAACCAGAACGATTATCTGTGGAAAGACTTTCTGCTTCACCTGGATTTTCTGAAACGGGAAGGTTTTGTTGACGCAAAAGACAGACTCACCGAAGACGGTATCTGGGCGTCTCGACTTCGTATCGACACCCCCCTTCTGGTGGCCGAAGGTTTCAGGCTGAACCTTTTTCCAAAAAATGACCCGGCCCTTCTTGCGGCGATCATTTCATCGTTTGTAAACGAAAGAGAATTCAGCGACAACGCTTCTGAAAAGAAAAACACCCCGAAAAAACTGCTGACCTGTTTTGTTAAAGTCAAACGCATGCTGACACCTTTTGCCCACGCCATGCTGGACAGCGGATTCGATGTTTCACCCCTTTACATCCAGCCTGCGGCCACTGTCTACGCCTGGGCATCCGGTGATGAAAGCTGGGAAGAGGTCTGTGAAAAATCCGGTCTTGCCGAAGGTGATCTGTCGCGACTGATCTTGAGGACCGGCGACAACCTCCACCACATCGCCAACCTGTCCGATCATTTTCCTGAAATCGCCCAATCGGCCAAGTTAGCCAAAGACATCATCATGCGGGAGCCAGTGGTGACATGGTTTTCGGCATAATCAAAGAATAAGGTTGGGTTCCAGACCAATATTGTTGACTCAAGAAACTTTCAAATAATGAACGAAAAATGAACGTCCAATAGCGGATGAGGGCCTTTTTTTTGTGTGTTGCATCAAGGCAACATGTTTTGTAGGGGCAGGACCTTGTGTCTGCCCCTTTATTCAAAATCAAGCAGCAAAGCCTCCGCAAGAAGAAACCGCTCAGACAGATCACCTTCATCAAATGCCGCTCGCACGAACAGCCCGTTTACGGTAACAAGTGTGGTGTTCACCTGTTCAATATCAAGAATATGTCTTGAATCTGGCTTTCTTCCTGAAGTAAAATTCAAAGGGCAGTAATCCACCGCCGTCCCCTGCTCTGACATGACCAGTACAGGCAGACCATGGGTTCGGCAGATGATGGGCCTTACCTGATAAAGAAGACACAGCCCCTCATCTAAAAGGGGGCATTCACCGTCAGGTTCATCAATCAGATCCATAGCCTTTTTTCGGATTATTTCAAAAGCTTCATCATCCAAACCATCCATGGCAAACCGGATATACACGGCTTCCACAGGAAAAAGGCTCAGGTGACGGCAACAGGATGAACACCCTTTTCTGCATACCAGATCATTACCGTAAGCCCCCACCGAATCATCACAGAACCTGTCAATTTTTTGTAAAAGATTTATGTAATTTTCAAATAACACATCCATTTCATTGCCCATCGAGTCTTTTTCTCCTGTATTCTGATGTCCCGCTTTTTATAAAACTCTGAAGAAACATGCAATACTCCTTTTTTAATTCATCTGTAAATTTTTTCTATGATTCCCTATCATTTCATGTTGTTATTAAACCAAAAACAGGTTAATAAAGATCAATCCCTGAACGGTGTACATTACTAAAAGGATCATTCGATATCATTACAACCATGACTGACTTTAAAACAGTGGTTCAGACAGACCCTTATGCAAACCACCTCGGCATCCGTTTTGACCGGGTGGAGCCAGGCTTCGCATCCTGTTCTCTGACCATTAAAGAATATATGTTCAACTTTCTCAATGTGGTCCATGGCGGCCTGGTGTTCAGTCTGGCTGATGCTGCTTTTTCAGCTGCAAGCAACAGAGATCATTCACCGTCCTACGCACTTGACGTGAGTGGATCATTCCTTCAAACAGCGAAACTCGGAGATATGCTCCGTGCTGAGGCCCAGCTTGTTCACGCCACCAGACGAACAGCTCTCTACCGCATGAACGTGCTGAACGGGGATGATCTGGTAGCCACATTCAACGGAACTGTTTATAAAGCTAAGGCAAAGAATCAAAGACCAGTGCAGGAACATTCGCCTGAAGAGCCGTCACGTTGGACAGAACCCTTGACCGGTTTATCGTTTGTGCTCATTCACGGCGGCTCGTTCATGATGGGAGACGTTTCAGGAGATGGGCTTGATGACGAGAAGCCCGTTCATGAAGTGGTTTTAAGTCCGTATTACATGTCAAGCACCACAGTCACAAAGCAACAATGGCTGGCAGTTACGGGAACGGAAGCCGGCAATTCCGCTCTGGGACCGGATCACCCTGTGACCCATGTAAGTTTCAAAGACATCGAATCATTCATCCGAGTGCTCAACCAGAAACATACGGACAGAACATTCAATCTGCCCAGCGAGGCACAGTGGGAATACGCAGCCCGCAGCGGCGGTAAAGACCAGAAGTATGCCGGATCGGACGATCCCAAATCCGTGGCCTGGTTCGGTGAAAACAGCAACGGGTATCCGCATGAAGTTGCGACAAAAAAAGCAAATGAATTCGGTCTATTTGACATGAGCGGCAATGTATGGGAATGGTGTGTCGATGGTTTCGATGAAACTGCCTATGAAATACATGAAAAACATGATCCTGTGATACGCGCTGAAAAAGGCAATGACCGGACGGTTCGCGGTGGCAGCTGGCTGATGGACGCATGGAGCGCACGATGCACCAGACGATTCAGCTTTCCTGAAGATGTTTCTGGAAACGGCCTGGGATTCAGATTGATCATGTCACTTGAAGAACCAGAGAAAAAAGAATAAATATTAAGATATAAAGTCAAAAGCTTAAAACGATTAGGAGAATTCGTTTTTTCGATGATTCGAAACCTTTGGGGGAAGGTATCGCTGCTGACATTAAAAACAAGGGATAAAAGAAGGGGCAAATCGTTTCATGATAAAAATAGATCGTTTAAAAAAAACTGATGTCTGGATCGCCGTCAAAATCAGCGGATCATTTATGTTAATAAACGATACACCTTACTATGTATTCGTTCTGATGGATGCAGTGAACGCTACCGTATTTGGCCATGTGGTCGTGGAAGCTTTCGGCGGTTTGCCCGATTCCGGGGAAGTGGAAGCCCTGTTCAGAAAGGCCTATAAACAAACAAAAAAATGGCCTGAAAAGCTTATCGTTGCCGATAATTCAGTTGTTTCAGAATTATTCAAGAAAGAAGCGGAAAAAAACGGCGTCGAGATAGACACAGTTCCTATGAAAGAGCTCTCGCCCATCATTGCTCCTTTTATTGAGGAATTCGCGAATCGATACAAATAGCAAAACATCTGAATTTGAATGATATCCTGGCACCTATAACAGGATTGCTGACCCCTCAAAAAAAAGGCCCGGTGAATTTCACCAGGCCGAAAATCTCCTTATTTACAACTGGTTGAGGCTGTCTCACTAAGTTTGATCGTGGGGTTATTCATATCCGCGAACCCAAAGGTGGGATTGACCAAAAAATCCCACTGAATCAGTCAGCAAGACAAATCCTTGAAACCCATGAACGCACCGGAAGCCGGTACGTTTTCTCAGACCGTGGTGGGAATCAAGTGGGCAGGCGGTTTAAGAAAAATTAGATGGAAAACCCCTGGCCAGGGCAAGAGCGGCGGATTAAGAGTTATCTATTACAATCTTACCGAAAACATGATCCTTATGGTCTTTGTATTCAGGAAGAACGAAGCCGAGAACATCACGGATGAAGAAGCAAAGATGCTAAGGGTCATAACGCAACAGATCAAAGAACAGACCACTAAAAAATAGAGGGCGAAATGGAATGTGTTGTTCATGGCCGATCCTTTCAAATTAGTTTCATTATTTCTGTTGGTTAACAATATCCAATAGCATTGCATTCTTTTATTTCAAGCGACCTGCACCGTGCCGCAGATTTTTATTACCTGGCTTACCGTGCTTAAACTGAAGCTCGACAGCATATGAACCGGTTTGTTGTGTTTTTTTCCAAGGTTTTTCACCATGGTGCAAGCCGCGTGGCTGTTGCAGTTCACGGGGCAGAGAACGATATCCGAACGTTTCAGACGGTTTTCCAGGTGCTTGCCCCCACCTTTCATGTGGATATCATAAGGTGTTTTGTCTTTGAACGTGATTCCGCTTTTTTTCAACAGTTGCTTCTGTTCAGAGTGATCAAGACATATGCCCATCACAGGACACCTGAAAGCATGGTCCATTTCCCATAGTTTGAACGGCACAGCTTCCGTCTGCGTTTCATCAGACTGGGAAAAATTCGGCAGACTTACACTGGTACTGCTGGTCGGCAACATCTGTGCACTCGGCCTCTCCTTGAGTTCATGATCTTTTGTATGCTGGACATTTCCTTGCGAAACATTATGTAACATGCACATGGTCTTTTCTCCTTGTTTGATTGAGTCATAAAAAAAGGCGTAACCCGATCATTTTGTGATCGTATGTTACGCCTTCACTTTTTTCGGTAACTAAAAAAACCGAAAACCGTAAGACATCCCTATTTTTTACTTTGTCACTTGCTGCCTATAAGAACCTGAGTTAGCTTTTTTCTCAAGAATTCCAGTTGCTTCGACCTGAACGCTTTCCTGCTCTCATCAAGCACATCAATGGCCTCTTTGATGGCATCTTTCAAATGAGCTTCACGGGATTTCCAAGGGCAGCCGTCCATAAGAGTCTTGAGATTCCGTTGATCCACATCCTTCCCAAGCATGGAAGCGATAAGGCATGTGTGCATATCGATTCCCTGCTGCAATTCCTGAACACTTTTATTCAATGCTGTAACAAATTCGGCTTTGATGGTTCCGTTCAAAATAGCTTATCCTAATTTAATTCGACTAATCTAACTCCAAGGTTCTAAAAAAACCGTCTTTTCCAAGGACAAGACGGCATAGGATCAGTTCCCACAGCTCATTCAACGTTTATATCAGGTTTTCACGGCATCAGCCTTCTGATGATCAAGCCAGCATGGAAATTTTTCGGAGCAGATATAACATTTATCAGTATCAAGACCCACGTTGCGAAGACCCGAACAACCTTTTTTTAGGCGTCCAGATCGTAAATCCCTTCAAGATAATCCGCCATTGTTGAAGTCAGAGGCTTTACTTCGTTTTGCCCTGCGTCTGTCATTGCCATGGTTAACCACCTGCCATCTGAGATTTAGAATTTTCATATTTAATTAGATTACCCTAATACAAACACCCTTGCCGGTGTCAAGACAAATTTGTATGCAAAAGTGAACAAGTCCCCGTCTTTCAGAACATCACATGAGACTCGTTAAGAAAGTGAAGACGTAAAGTATGCCGCGTGTAGCGGAAACTTTACGTCTTTTTTTTTGGCGATTTGAACGGTAACGGCTTCTGGAAAGAACCCGTATGTTCCGCCACCCGAATGACAAGCCCATATCATTTGAAGAAAATACAACGGTAACGGACCGCGTCAAAGCTACGATCAAGGGCGGTTACACCGTCACGGCATCCGCCATGCTGGACCACTGGTCAGACGAGGGAAACGCATCTCTCCGTTTGCTGGCCCTGGAACTGGCGTCCACCCGGGGATTGGTGAGTTTGCCTGGAACATCAAACTAGGTTATCTGGACAATCATGTGGAAAACGACAGGGCGGAAGATGCCCTCCTGAAAGATTACAACGCCTATGGAACCCACGCGGAACTTTCGTACCAGGCCACAGACCGATTGAAGCTGACCTGCCGCATGGGGCGAGGTCGATCCGAACGAGGATGTGAAAAACGAGATGGACCAGCGAAATTACAACATCAGCGGCATATTCACCGTGAACGACAATCTTCATCTGATGGCCATGTATCAGAAAAACGATGAAAAATATGCGGACGCGATCGACAACGATGACGCGATGGTAAAAGCCATCGTGGAGTTTTGATTCAAATCCACTACGAATCCATCATTAAAAGGAGTCAACCATGTATCAACATTTTTTCTACATCATCCGGTCAGCGGTAAACCGTGGCACCTTGAAAACGGTTCACGTTCTGTTTTTATGCCTGTTTCTGACGGTGTCCCTTTTCCTGTCTGCCGTATCACCTTCGGAGGAAGCCGCTGTTTTCGAAGAGGCCGAAGCGGAATTCGAGGAAGCGGTCTCAGCTCCTGTTCCTGAAACATCAGGCGTGATTGAGAAAAAAGAGGGCCAAGGCGGATCCGTTTCTTCAGGCTTCTCCCTGCCTGCCGACGCTGGCATCAGCCATGTGGAAGATTATGCCGAGCCCGTGTTCTTTCCCGACCGGCAGCCCCGGACTCTTGAAAGTTCAACCCATGCCCAGCTGCTCGCCTTTTTCATGGTCATAGCCATGGCTCCGCTGGTCACGGGCCGGGGCGCCCAGGCTTTCAGCGGGCTGGCTAAGGCATTCAGGCGTATCCCGCTGAAGCAGATCACCTTTCCCGAACTGAGCCGAAAACTCCCATTTTTAGTGATAGTCACGGCCATGATGTCACTTACTGCGGGAAACGCCTCGGCTATCACATATAGCTCCGTCAAAGACGCAGTGACTCTTTTCCTGGGACAGGGCGGAAAAGTATTCCAGACCGAGGTCGCCATCACGCCCGACGCCGAACGTTTTCTAAAAAAACAGCGGGATGGACACCCAACAAGAAATCCTACAAGGTCTACTACTCCAAGTCACCTGACGGTAAACCCCAGCGATACGCCTTCGTGCTGGACTACAGGCTCGCCATATTCGGCGGTCTCCACAAGTACTGCGTTGCGGTCAACGCTGACGGAACGGTGGCGGACGTGAGTATTCTGGAGCTGACCTGCGACAGGTCTTACTGCATTAACACCCGGTCTTTCCTGACCCAGTTCAAGCAGTTCGACGTCCACAACATAGAAAAAAAAGCAAAAACATACGACGCCATGTCCGGGGCTACTTTGTCCACAGACCTCACACGAGACATCGCCAAACGCGCGCTGGGCCTGATGGCCCTGATGAATGGAAACGGCAATGCTTAGAAACACCCATCTCAAACAGGTCAGACAGTGGAGCCAGGCTCTTTTGTTTCTCGTGTTCTGCGCCGGAATCTTCCTTGTGGATTCGAAATCCTGGTTCCTGCCTGAAGAACTGTTCTTTTTTCTGGCCCCTCTTGTGGCCATGGTCACGTATGCGACCACAGGAGTCGTGGTGTCTGGCCTTTTTTTGAGCATATCTATGGTGGTTCTGACTCTTGTTTTCGGACGATTCTTCTAAGGCCGGGATTCTTTCCAGCCAGTCAAGAATCATCCAAGGGGCAAGGCTTCTTTCTTCCCGTTCAAAGGGAAAAGGACATGGCCTGGTACGAACTTTTATTCGTATCAGACGATGTGACGACCTAAGTTTTTCTTAGGTCGTTGATGTGGGCGATGGACTATATCCAGTGACCATGAAAACAACATAGGACCGCCCCACACACACATTTCCCCCACACTGAAAATGATCCTCTGTTGATTGAAATCAAGAGACTATCACATATTGCCCGAATTTATTTCATCGTATCGTTATTTGATAAAGCCTTTAAACGTATTTCCCCTGATTTATTTTACATATGTACTATAAATATAGATTGTGTGGGGGAATGCTTTTTTTCCAACAAAAAAAGGGTTAAGCCTTTAAGCTTAACCCTTTGATTTCATTATGGTAGCGGGGACAGGATTTGAACCTATGACCTTCGGGTTATGAGCCCGACGAGCTACCAGACTGCTCCACCCCGCATCAATTGTGGTGTACTTATATAGGGGGGGCATTATTATGTCAAGGACTTCTTTTTTTTATTTTATGGAAGGCGCTCTTTAAGAATTCACCTGCCAGAAACATCGGATAGAAGCCCAAGAATCTTTTTTCTGATTTCTGCTTTTTCTGAAGTTTCATCACCCTTGCCGGAGCAGGTGATGCGGATCTGTTTGTTTCTTCCAGTATGGCCTGAAGCGATTTCCATACTGGATTTCGACAGATCAAGACATTTGGACAAGTAGGCGATACAGAGCTTGTTTGCTGCGTTTTCAACGGGTGCCGCCGTGAGTTTGAGTTTCAGCGCACCGTCATGCACCCCGGACACCATATTTCGGGACGATTTGGGAAGAACGAACACTTTAAAAACAATAGAGCCTTTTTCTTCGCGGATATCCAGCTCGTTTTCTTTTACCAACGTCCCGAATCTCCCCGACCTTTATTTAGGTTATCTTTCCTACTAATATCGTGTTTGTTTTTGTGCAAACAAATCATCCTCTTTTGCCACCGGACCATTGCCCGAATACGCCATGAGTTCAAGAATGATCTCTTTTTCCGTCACACCAGCCGTGCCCACCTTATCCACAACAAGACCTGCGGCCACATTGGCCACAGTGGCTGCGTCCTTGAATGATCCGCCGGTGGCAAGAGCAAGGCCAAGGACAGAGACCATGGTGTCTCTCGCCCCTGTCACATCAAACACCTGACGTTCTTCAGATTCAATAATAAAGGGTGATGTGGCTTTCCCGAAAATGACGAGGCCGTCTTTTCCACATGTAACCACAAGACCTTCGGCCCTTGTTTTCTTGAGCAACTCGGTTCCGGCTTTATACAGACTTGATTTGTCAGATATGCGTATTTCCGTTTCGCTGGCCAGCTCTTTGACATTCGGGGTTAAAATGGTAGCCCCCATGTATTTTTCATAATGATTTCCCATAGGGTCCACAATGGTTACGATGCTTCTGGGCCTGGTCAAGGAAAACAATTCCGTAAGCAATGGGCGGGTTAGAACACCTTTGCCCCTGTCCGACACAATCACCAGGTCAACATCGGAAATCTTTGCGCGTATCGACTTGATCATCGCGCTTTCAGCCGCGCTTGAAAGAGGCACGAATGACTCTCTGTCAATTTGAAGAAGTTGCTGACATGATGAGATGACCCTTGTTTTTCTATTGGTTTTTCTCAGTTTTTCAGAATGAATGCCCTGGGTGTCAATGTGATGTCTGGCAAACAGATCCATCATAATTCGTGCGCCGGAACCTGTTCCTGTTAAACCTACAACCGAAACCTGGGCACCCAGAGCCGCAAGATTACGGGCCACATTCCCTGCCCCGCCCAGTTCGTAGTATTCTTCAGAGACAGAGACAACTGGAACAGGGGCCTCCCTTGACACTGTCTCCACGGGTCCTCGGATGAATTCATCAATGATCAGATCCCCGATAACCAGGACCCGCCGCGTCTTGAACTTTGAAATATCAATGGCCATATTCATTTCCCTGATAAGGATTGTGCATTGTTTTCATCAACCACCCATCACCTTAAAAACAATCATCGAACGCTGGTGCGGCAGTCTTCAAGAGCTTTTTCGATCCGTATCTTCAAGTCATCGTAATTAAGGGTCACCGGGAACTGGGGGAACTCGTCGATCACATTCTGGGGCGGGCAGAAAAGGATCCCCGTATCTGCTTCTTTCAGCATGTTCACATCATTGTATGAATCGCCAAAGGCGATGACTTTGTAATTCAGTCCCTTAAGAGCCAGAACAGTATGACGTTTGGCATCGGGCTGCCTTAAACTGTATCCCCGGACAAAACCTTTATCGTCGATATCCAGACTGTGACAGAAAAGGGTGGGCATGCCCAGCTTTTTCATCAAAGGGCCGGCGAACTGTAAAAAAGTATCTGAAACCACAATCAACTGGGAAACGGATCTCAGCCAGTCCATGAATTCTTTGGCTCCGGGCATGGGGTCCATCGTGGCAATCACATCGGTGATATCTTTTAAGGCAAGTCCTCTTTCATCAAGAATTTTGAGCCGCCGTTTCATCAGAACATCATAGTCAGGGATGTCTCGTGTGGTGAGTTTCAACTCCTCAATACCTGTTTTTTTCGCCACATTGATCCAGATTTCAGGAACAAACACACCTTCAAGATCCGAACAGATTATTTCCATATAACCCCTGTTTCGTCTATCGTCTTTTCAATTTCAATAAAGGTCATTTCAGAATGAATTCTCAGGCCAGGGCTCAATTCCAATACGGATGAGCACGGCTTTCCCGTTTGTTACCGGGAGTTCGTTGATGTCTGCTATGGCCTGCTTCACGTCAGCCTCTCTGGCAGGTCCTGTGACAAAAACAATGGGCACCTGTCTTTCGTTTTTCTCTTCCGCCTGCTGAACCGACTTGATGCTTATCCCATAATTTCCAAGGATGCCCGAAATGGTGGACAGAACACCAGGTCTGTCAAACGCAGTAAACCTGAAATAATACCGGGACAAAATTTCATCCATGGGAAGAACGGGTATGTTTTTTATGTTTTCATCACAGAATGAAAGAAGGGGAACCCGCTGGCTTGTGCATGAAAGGATATTTCTGGAAATGTCGATCAGGTCGCTGACCACAGCGCTGGCTGTGGGCATCATTCCCGCGCCACGTCCTACAAAGAACATATCTCCCATGGCATCGCCGTTTACGTTTACGGCATTTACAGAATCGTTCACACTGGCGAAAAGATTGTCAAAAGGAATCATGGTGGGGTGAACCCTTGCTTCCACAGCATCCCCCACATATTTACTGATGGCCAGAAGTTTTACCCGGTAACCCAGCTGTTCGGCATGGCGAATATCTTCCGGCGTGATGTCCTTGATTCCCTCCACGTAAATATCATCAAGGTTGATGGTCATACCATAAGCCAGTGCCGTAAGAATGGCCAGTTTGTGGGCGGCGTCCGTTCCTTCGATGTCCAGGGTGGGATCGGCCTCTGCATATCCTTTTTTCTGAGCGTCCTCAAGGGCTTTACTGAAAACCGTTCCTTCGCTTGTGATTTTACTGAGAATGTAGTTGCAGGTTCCGTTTAGAATTCCCGAAACCGAATGAATACGGTTAGCCGCAAGGGATTCCTTGATGGATTTGATGATGGGAATACATCCGGCCACGCTAGCCTCAAACCCCACATCCACTTTTGCCTGGGCTGCGGCTGAAAAAATCTCCTGGCCACACCCCGCAAGAAGGGCCTTGTTGGCTGTCACCACATGTTTTCCGTTTTCAATGGCCCGCAGGATGACTTTTTTTGCAATGGTCTCGCCACCTATAAGCTCAACCACAATATCCAGTTCCGGATCATCCAGCACGCGATTGATATCCGTTACCAGAACGCTTTTATCGATTTTGACGCCCCTATCCCTATCAATATCGAGATCGGCAACGTATTTCAGGTGCAACTCTGCACCGATCCGCGAGCTGATAAGCTCCCTGCTTTCCGTGAGCAGTTTGACAACACCTGTGCCCACAGTTCCGAAACCGATAACCCCCACATTGATTTGTCTCATATCGCTGAATTCCTGAACTTTAAGATGTCTTCAAAATAATGGGAAGCGCATGGGTCATACGTTATTTAAAAACATATTGATGGAGAAAGTGTTATTACAATATAAAAAACCCTATCATCACCAGGCTGTCCATACCACCAGTTAAATTGTCCGACATTACATTTTATTAAAGGAAAAAATGCGGTTTTATGCACATTTTTAGTTTTTTTAAACTTGTATCTACCTACAATAAGAACCTGTTTATGTCAAAAAATTTGTTTTGACATTTACCTGGAATCGGTTTAGCTTTTATCGTTTTTTATCTTAATTGCATATACAGGCGGACCGTTGAAAAATCTGGTGTTTTTGAGAGTCCCGCCGCCAACAAGGGTGAATATTTATGAGTAAATCGCTGACTTACGCGGATGCAGGGGTTGATGTCGACAAAGGCAACAAACTCGTCGATTCTATTAAAAACATAGCCAAACAGACCAAACGTCCGGGCGTCATAGGCAGCATCGGAGGTTTCGGAGCCCTTTTCGCACCCAACCTTTCGGGCATGGAAAAACCCGTTCTTGTCAGCTCCACCGATGGCGTTGGAACAAAACTGAAAATCGCTTTCATGATGGACAAACATGACACCATCGGTATCGATCTCGTGGCCATGTGTGTCAATGACATCGCCGTACAAGGCGCGGAGCCTCTTTTCTTCCTTGACTACATTGCCATGGGAGAACTGAAGAACAAGACAGCCACCGACATCATCACCGGGATCGCCGAAGGCTGTAAACAGGCCAGATGCGCCCTTATCGGCGGAGAAACAGCCGAGATGCCCGATGTTTACCAGAAAGGCGAATATGATCTTGCGGGATTCGCTGTGGGTGCTGTGGATGATCAGAAGATCATCGACGGCTCCGGAATACGCATGGGGCAGAAAATCATAGGCATCGGTTCGACAGGCCTTCACAGCAACGGTTATTCCCTTGTACGTAAAATCTGTTTTGAAGTCCTCAAACTCAAAATAGACAGCCATGTTCCCGAACTTGGAAAAACTCTGGGTGAAGAACTGATCACTCCCACAAAAATTTATTCCGATATCATTCAGGGCATCATTAAAACCAATCCTGTCTGCGCCTTTGCCCATATCACCGGCGGCGGTATCAACGACAACATCATACGTGTCATACCCAAATCCTGCAAAGCAGTGATGAAAGCCGGAAGCTGGGAAATCCCACCGATTTTCAAATTCCTCCAGGATGCAGGAAACGTCACTGACCATGAAATGAGAAGAACCTTCAACAACGGACTCGGCCTCATGACCGTCGTCCCCGAAGATTCGGCACAAGCTCTTCTTGAAATGATGAACGCCATGGACGAAAAGGCATACATCGTGGGAGAAATTGCAGCTCGGAAAAACGACGAACCCCAGGTTGAGTGGATCTGATAGCTCCCTTCGGAACAAGCCATGATCATTTTAGGAATTGAAACGTCCTGTGACGAAACAGCTGCGGCTGTGGTGGAGGACGGAAGGAGAATTCTGTCTTCCGTTGTTGCATCCCAGGTGGATGTTCATCACGAATACGGGGGCGTTGTCCCTGAAATAGCCGCACGAAAACACATCGAGGCCATTGTTCCTGTTGTGGATTCAGCAATATCTGAATCTGGCATTTCTTTAGCAGACATTGACGCTGTGGCCGTAACCCAGGGCCCCGGACTTGTGGGGGCTCTTCTTGTGGGGTTTTCCTTTGCAAAAGCTCTTGCATTCGGAAGAGGCATTCCCTACGTCGGCGTCAATCACCTTGAAGGTCACATCACTTCAGCTTTTTTATCTGATAATCCTCCGGAATTTCCCTATGTGACCCTTCTTGTTTCAGGCGGTCACACCAGCATTTACCATGTGACATCACATACGAACTTCCAGCTTATGGGCCAGACCCGTGATGATGCCGTGGGTGAAGCATATGACAAAGTCAGCAAAATGCTTGATCTGGGCTACCCCGGAGGTCGCGTCATTGATGAACTTGCAAAGCAGGGCGACCCGCTCCGTATCCCCTTTCCAAGGGCCTGGCTCGATAAAAGCACCTTTGACTTCAGTTTCAGCGGAATCAAATCAGCGGTCAGACGTTATATTGCCGATAACCCGGATTACAGGAAAAACATCCATGACATTGTGGCTGGATTTCAGGAATCAGCGGTTGATGTTCTTGTTTATAAACTCATCCATGCAGCATTGGAAAAAAAATGCCGCCATATCACCATCGTGGGAGGTGTTGCGGCTAATTCAAGACTGAGGGCTGTTGCCATGGATCGAGGATCAAAAAAAGGACTTTCAGTCCACATCCCCCCCATGGATCTCTGCGGAGACAATGCGGCCATGATCGCTGCATCCGGTTATCATCAGTTTGTTAACGGGAAAGTGTCTAATCTGGATGACGATGTTTATTCGAGAACTAAATCGCCGGTTGGTGTGAAGCATCGTGTGTAGTCAGATAGGGTTTAATGCTGCAACACATGAGACATGTCTTTTGAACATCGAACATCGAATATGGAAGCCGCTCAGCGTCGGCCTGGGGTTGATTTGGACAGTTGCGCGGATCGGGAAGGTTTTATGGAGTTAAATAAAACCCAGAGATGGCTGAAGCTCATACAGGGCATCCTTCTTATTGAAAAATGTAGAACTGTTGAGCAACATTTTAATCGTAACACCGGAACTGATCAAAATCTTGTAACAAAAATAAAAAACATCAGAAAAAACAATACGACCGACCCGCGCACTCGCTGGCATCAACCCCAGGCGGACGCTGAGCGGCACCCACATTCGATGTTCGATGTTGAGCGTTCGATGTTCCCTCCTTTTTCATCAAACCCCAAGAAACCGCTTCTTAACCTCCATAATCCGCTGAAACGATCTCATGTTGATTTCCGTGTCAATTCCAGTGAAAACATCATAAGCCTTTTCAATATCAGGTCCTTTGTGGCAGATCAGGGCAATATCCACGTCTGCTTCAACAATCCTGTTCACCGACACCTCGATGGGCACCTTGATGGCTTTCATATCCAGATCATCGGTCATCACAAGACCCTGATAGCCCATACGGTCGCGAAGCAGACCTTTGACAACTTTCACGGAAAGGCTGGCAGGCCACTGATCATCCAGAGCCTTGAACTGGATATGGGACAGCATGACTCCGGCCACGTTGTTACGTATTGCCGCTTCGAAAGGAAGAAAGTCGCTTGCCGCAAGCTCGTCATATCCGGTTTCAAGTATGGGAAGATAAAGATGGGAATCCAGGGTCGTTCGCCCGATGCCGGGGAAATGTTTGGCCACAGACATGATGCCCCGGTCCTGAAAGCCATTGATCAGAACGTTTCCCATGTCAGACACAAAATCAGGTCCGCCATGAAAGACCCGTTTGGTCATGACCCCTTCAAACCCTTTCGGCTCTACATCAAGCACAGGGGCCATGTTCATGTTCACACCGATGTCTTTCAGTTCACGGGCTGTCACATCTGCAAAATTTAATGCGTCATCCGTATCCGCCATTCCCGGATTACCTGAAGGAAACTGGGTGAACGACGGATGCTTCAGTCTCGACACCTGACCTCCCTCCTGATCAATGGCGATAAAAAGCGGCGGCAGTCCCGCTTGTTCTGCATAAGCCTGTGACGAACGGCAAAGCTCCCGAACCTGATCCGGTGTTTCGATGTTCCGTGAAAAAAGGATGAGTCCGCCCACCGACAATTCACCTATGAGAAACCGGAGATCATCGTTAAAATCCGTGCCGTCAAACCCCACCAGAAGTCTTTGACCGGCGATCTGTTCAGATGTCAATGGTTTCATAACTGGGGTTGCCTGCGTCTAAACTGGAATTTTCGAATATTCTGAACATGCTCTTCATACGTCACGGAAAATTCATGAGTGCCGTCTTTTCTGGACACAAAGAACAGGTATTCCGCTTGAACAGGAAAAAGGGCCGCTTCAAGGGATTTAAGACCCGGATTGGCAATGGGGCCAATGGGCAACCCTTTGTTCATATAGGTGTTGTATGGCCCAGGTGTTCTGAGATGAACACGGGTCAGGTTGCCGTCAAAATTCTCCACGCCGTAAATCACCGTGGGATCAGTTTCAAGCCGCATGTTTTTCTTCAATCTGTTATGAAAAACCGATGAAATCATGGGACGTTCGCTTGCCGCACCTGTTTCTTTTTCAATAATGGAAGCAAGGGTCACCACCTGATGCTGTGTCATGCCCAACTCAGCTGCCCTTTGAGCCCATTCGCTCTTGTAAACGGATTTGAAGCGACTCACCATGTCTTTGACAATGATCGCCGGGTCTGTGCCTTTGGGGTAAAAATAGGTTTCGGGATACAGGTAGCCTTCAAAGGTCCGTGCTTCCGGGATCCCCATATTAATAACGGCAAGCGTATCCGTAGCCGCAGCCACAAATTGGTCACCACTGCAAATACCCGCGTTTTCAACCGTTTGGGACACCTGATGGATGTTGTAGCCTTCGGGTACGGTGAGTTTGTGCTGGTAGACCTTTCCGTTCACCAGATCGGAAATGATGGCGGAGGGTGTCATGGATGGAGAGAGCATGTATTCACCGGCTTTGATTTTCTTATCGTCACCGGAAATAGCGGCGATGATCTTGAATCTTGCAGGCGACAGGATAACACCTTCACTGACCAGTCTGGCCGTGGTTGAACTGAACCCCTGACCCGGCATGATCTCGACGATTCGTCCTGTGGTGTCCTCGCTGGACGGGCTGTGGGCGTAATGGAACAGACTGAAACCAGCCAGGCCAGCCAGTCCGCAGATGCCAAGAATAAAAATACCAAATATAAACAATGCTTTTTTCTGAAATGAAACGGGTTTTTTCTGTTGAATTTCTGTCATTTCTCTACGCTTTGAACAGTTAGAAGTTTATGTCAACTGGGAGATCCCCACTTTTTGCGCACAACTATAGTCCAACCTGTAAAGAATTGTCAAAGAGCTTTTTGGTACAAACCACGCATTTTCAGGACATTTCGTTGCGTTTATCAGCAAGGTGGTTATATTTGAAAAACGAGCGCTCAATGTGCATCGTCAAACTGAGCCAAAGAACTTGGCAATAGGAGAAACTCATGGCCAGATCATGCGAAGCTGAAATATACAACGGATTTGAACAAGGCCCCATCAGGCCCCCAAGCGAAGCGGGAAGCCTTCTTTTAAGGCTCACCCGGAACTGCCCCTGGAATCACTGCACGTTCTGCCCGGTTTACAAAGGGTCGGATTTTTCCTTGAGACCCCTTCCCCATATTCTCAAAGACATTGATCTTGTTCATGGTTATGTGGAAAAACTCACATCCCTCCGAAGCATGGGATCTTTCACACGGGAAAGCCTGTCACCCATTCTTGACAGCAGCGAACCCCAGGACATGGAAGCCTTTCATGCAGCCATGAACTTCATTCAAAACGGCATGGAATCCATTTTTCTTCAGGACGCCAATAGCCTGATCATGAAGCCCGAGGATCTGATTACCATCCTTAAGCACATCAAAGCCTGTTTTCCCATGGCAAAAAGGATCACATCCTATGCCCGCTCCCATACGGTGGCGCGTATTTCCGACGAAAACATAATGAAAATTGCTGAAGCCGGGCTTTCAAGGATTCATATCGGCATGGAGTCCGCATCGGACAAGGTTCTCCAGCGAGTCCGAAAAGGAACCACAAAAGCCATGCAGATCACAGCAGGTCTTAAAATCAAACAGACCGGAATCGAACTGTCAGAATATGTGATGCCCGGCCTTGGAGGTATTGAGCTGTCCAGAGAACATGCCCTTGAAACAGCCGACGCCCTGAACACGATCAACCCGGAATTCATCCGGCTGAGAAGCCTTGCCATCCCCACCCATGTTCCGTTGTTCGAAGAACATCGTTCGGGCAAGTTCATTAAATGCCCGGATATCATGGTGGCTGAAGAGATCCTCCTGTTCCTTGAAAGCCTGAACGGCATCACCAGCACCGTCAAAAGCGACCATGTGCTCAACCTGTTTCAGGATGTGGAAGGAACTTACCCTCATGACAAGCAGAAAATGACAGATACCATCCGCGCCTTTCTGGCCCTACCGCCAGAAGAACGGCTCCATGTGCAAGTGGGTCGCCGTCTGGGCATGATACGAAGTGCAGAGGACATGGCCGATCCACGGAGAATGGAACATGTCAGGGACACATGCAGGGTCAACGGCATCACTCCTGAAAATGTGGACATGGCCATCGAAGATATCATGAGGCGCTTTATCTGATGAACGGACTTTACATCCACGTGCCGTTCTGCGTGAAAAAATGCGGATACTGCGATTTTTATTCAATAACGGACCAGAGGGCCATGGACGATTACGTCAAGGCTCTGGTCCGTGAGATTAAACAGATTTCAGAAACCGAGCCCCGGGACAATAAAACGGCGGACACGGTTTATTTTGGCGGCGGAACCCCGTCATTGCTTTCATTGGCCCATCTTGAAACCATACTCCAGACCGTCAGGGCCAGCTACAACCTCATCCCGGATGTTGAACTCACCCTTGAAATGAATCCGGGAACGGTGTCCGTCCAAAAACTCAAAGATTTGAAAACCCTTGGCATCAACCGTCTCAGCATAGGAGTCCAGTCGTTTCAGGATACTCACTTACGTTTTCTTGATCGGATTCATACAGCCAGAGAGGCAGAAACAGTCCTTGATTCAGCCCGGAACGAAGGATTCGACAATGTGGGTATCGACCTGATCTACGGCCTTCCGGGTCAGGACAAAAAAAACCTGGAAATGGATCTGGAAAAAGCGATCCGTTTCAGCCCAGCCCACCTTTCGTGCTATACGCTGAGTTATGAAGAAGGAACGCCCCTTTTCAAAGCAAAAGAAAAAAAACGTTTCAGACCCCTTTCAGATGACCGCATGGCAGGCCTTTTCACCCACACCATGGATTATCTTGAACACTCCGGCTACCTTCACTACGAAATTTCCAATTTTTCAAGTCATCCTGAAAACCGTTCTCGGCACAATAAAAAATACTGGGATTTTCTGCCATACAGGGGCTTTGGTCCCTCAGCCCACTCCTATTTGCCCTTGGAGAAAAAAAGATACTGGAATGTCAGAGACCTGGAAACATACATCACCAGGCTCACCCAAGGTGGATCACCGGAAGAAGACCATGAAATCCTGTCAAAAAGCCAGCAGATCACCGAAGCCATCTATCTCGGACTCAGGAAACGCGAAGGCATTGTCATCCGAATGTTCAACGAACAATTCAAAGCTGATTTTCTTAACGATTTCAACAACACCCTATCAACACTTATAAAACAGCGACTCATCCATATTTCCAAAGACAGCATTTGCCTTTCCCGGAAAGGCATTCTCTTTGCCGATCATATTGCGGCCAGGTTTGTTGAATTAATATAAGACAAAAAAAGAATCATTTATTCACCTGCCATGTCATTTTCATTATTTGCGTCTGATCTTCCGCTAAGGACAATGCCCAGGGCCTTCCCTAATTCCGCAATATGCATGAGTTGAGTAAGGTGATCCAGAGTTCAAATTCCATGTTGCAATCAACGTGTATGTTTTGTAGGGGCAGGACCTTGTGTCTGCCCTTTGGTCTACCCAATTAAGCACCATCATGATTTCGAAACCCAATACGCTTAATTTGTTAATGATATTATTAATTTAGTGATATTTACTCAGAATTTTGAAACGCCGTCCTGATATTTTTGTACCAAAATTTCTGGTATACATGATCGCCAGTTTTCACTTTCAATAGGTGCAACATAAAATCAAAAAAACCATTTGAACTCACAGGGAATTTAATGTAAAAATGCGTCTCAATATGACGGCAAGTCGCCTATTATCACCGGTCAAATTTAGTGCCTGTTTTTCAGGTCCAATTATAAAATATATAATTTAGTTGTTTATAATCATTAATCATCCAGCAAATTCGATGATACTGAACATTCATATCGATGAATTTGACTGGTTAATCATAATGTTATCAGGAGTAAATATGAATGTTTTCATTAGTTGGTCTGGCATTATGAGTCAAGAATTTGGAGAATCAATAAGAAATTGGCTTCCGTCAGTTTTACAAATGGTGAAACCTTATTTTACTCCAAATGATATTGAAAAGGGTGCTAGATGGAGCAGCCATATTTCTAAAGAATTGGAAGCTTCAAAAATTGGATTATTTTGTTTAACTCGAGAAAACTTGAATAGTCCGTGGATTATGTTCGAGGCTGGAGCTATCTCGAAAATAGTCGGTGAATCAAGTGTTTGCCCTATTCTTTTTGGTATAGGAAAAAATGATGTTACAGGGCCATTGTCTCAGTTCCAACTTACAACCTTTGATAAAGAAGAGATGGCGAAACTTATTGTTACAATAAATGAAAAATGTGGAGAACAAAAACTGCTTGATAAGACAATGGAATCTGTATTTGAAATGTGGTGGACACGGCTCGAAAAAGATGTAAATGAAGTAGTTTCAAGGCACTCTAAGGTTGTAAAAGAAAAAATTAGATCAGACAGAGATTTACTTGAAGAAATCTTATCATTAACTCGATTGATGGTTAATAAAAATCAAAAAGAAAATATTGATGAGAATGAAATGTCAAAAATACTTTTACGTATAGCCTATTCAGACTTTCTAAAGAATAGACCTTCTTTATTAAACACTGAGAGAGGGCCGTTTGATGAGAAATATGAAAAGGCATTATCGAAAGTATGCCAATCAGATGAAAAATTAAAGAAAAACATAAATGATCTATTTTGATAACAATTTGCTGCACGGAAGTGCAAAAAGCGCGCCCCGTGAGCAATGCGTTGGGCATCTTTTATGTTCTCAATATTCCTTTAAATTATTCCCACAGGCAAAGGGGAAAAAGTATGAGTCAGTTTCGGTCATTGAATATCGATATTGTTGTTAATAACGAAACCAAAAGGATTGATGGGCAGAAAAGGACGGAGTTTGTTCAGCGTTATGGATTAAATGATCTCATACCAAATCGTTATTCAGAAGTTCTTATTGTTGATTTGATTGTAAATTTAGATTTAAACGGAATTGATCCAAGACAAATCATTGATGAAATTAAACGACTTGAAACCATAGATGATGATGGTTATACAAAAGAAGCAACTCAATTCAAACACCCACCATTACACCCACTCTGGCATCAACATTATTTTTCTTCTCACTACATTGTGCCAAATATTCAAAATGAAATGAAAAGGAATTTTAAAACCATATGGGATACATCAATGGGACCAGAAGGCTCTGTTATAGAACAAAGTCATATCGATAATCTGGTGCATAACATTGTCGAAGGAACTATTGAAACAAGAAGCCATGAAAAGCGCATAACAGGCGAATGGTTAGTCTTTGCTAAACAAACAACTGGAAATATCTATTTGTGTATGGCAAATCATACAGCGGGAGATCAGAATATCTACGACAAGGTGGCATATTGCTGTGAGCGCCAATTTCCATTGCTGGAGCCATTCTCCTCTAATCGCAGAGCGTCACAGCAACCATGATGCCCAACGAATAAGGATAGATCGTGTGAGGAACGAACCACGATCTTATCCGGTGGTTGAACAAGCCCGGTGTAGTTGAGTCGGAAATCGTATATAAGAAAATATCTTTTTTGGGTCGTGATTGGGGTCGCCCATTAAAGGCCCGTGTCAAGAGAAAAAACACCTCTCCTACTCAAATCAAAAAGTTTTTTTGTTTGACTCACAACATCCACGATCTGACTCCGTTTAATAAGTGTATTCGCACCTGTTATTTCATCATATAGGCTGGCGGAAAATGATCCGCACCAGTCACCCATCAGGATTCAGGCTTTGTGTGATTCAAGTAAATAACCCTTGAATCACACAGCCCTCTCCGCCATAAAGGCGGACCAGAAAATCTTCAGTGCCGTATCGTGTCTATTTGATATTTTCACATCTTATGGTTTTTAACCAACCCTTTTAGGCTCACGACACAGGCGAATCACAGTATGTTTACGAGTCGTCCCGTTATTTTGTAAGGGGAAAGAGGCTACCAATCACACCTGAATGAATTATAATCAACCCCGTTGCCGGTTTACCTCTGTCCCCAAAGTTTTTACCCCCGTTCAACCAAAATGATGTTTGGGTCACGGTGCAGGAAGATGAATTGGGGACCACAAACTCCCCAATTCTTCTTCCGGGGCATCGCGACACCGTACCTTTTGTATATTTCAAATCATCGATTAATTCCTGAACAGCTTTCCCACATCGTATGTCACCTGATCCCGCATCACATAATAAGAAGCCCTGGCGATTTTATTGCTCAGTGATTTGATCGCTACTATCCCGTTGCGCTTTGCTTTTTTCTTCTGAAAAAACCTCTGAGCGGGTGGACTGAATCGTATGGAAAAGTTTGCTGCCTCAACGTAGGCCCAGGAAAGATATCTGTTTCCGTTTTTTTTGTTATTTTCCCCTTTCTTTTTACCATTGCTCTGGCGCTCACTTTTCACACAACGGCAGTACGATGAGTAATTGCCCACTTTATTAAACCGGTGAATGTCTCCCACCTCAAGCATGATCGTAAGGGCCAGAATCAAACCGATTCCGGGGATGGTCCGTAATAGCTGGAATTCTTTCCTCAAAACCGCCATTTTCAAAACCTCTTTTTCGATGTCTTTGACCGTTCTTTTGAGGAAATCGATGGTCTCAATATGCTTCCTTGCGGTAAAGATCAGATAAGGGCTGTCGAAAAGCTTTTCCACATCTTCCACTTTTAGTTTTTTCACCGCGTTTCCGCTCATGTTTGTTCCAAGATGACGGGTAATCATGCTTTGCAGACTCAAGATATGGGTTGTTTTTTCCTGAACATAAAGGAGTCTTCTTCGGAGCAGATCACGAACAGCCCTGTCTTCCTTTGGGTAGATGTAGCCTGTCGGCAGGATGTTTAACCTCAACATATGGGCCAGCCAGAACGAATCCCATTTGTCGTCTGCATGTTTGAGCCCTGAGTATTGCTGGATCGCCGCAGGGTTTGCCAGAACCAGCGGAAACCCTTGACTCTGCAAGCCATCCACCAGCCAGTACCAATTGTATGTCGATTCCACGACAACACCGGTCAGGCTGCTTTTGTAAGGTTCAAGTGCCACAGATACGTCTTCAATCGTGTTGGATAATCGCTTTTCAAAGAGCCGTTTGTCCGTGTCGTCAATAATGACAAGATAACTATTACTTGAATGCAGATCAATTCCAGCGTATGTTTTCATCTGACACCTCCGAAATCCTATTGGTTAATGGTTATCAACCCTGGTTCCATAGTTTTCGCTATGGATAAGGAGGTGTCAATCTCTTTTTATTACTGACTTTTTTCAACCTGAAGCCGCTCTATTACAACACACTTTATTTTTTTGAAACTGTGCGGTTTCTGCGTTATGTTTCAGAGCAACTATCGGCTTAAAGCCTTTATATGATTATCACATCTTTAACCTTGACAAATCAAGGTATGATCTCAATTTTATTGACAATAAAGTCAAATAGTATTTGTGTTATTTCCAACATCTGAAAGCCTTACGGCTTTCCCAGAGCCAATCAGGAGATTGGCGTTCCCAGGTTTCTACCGTGTCCGGCCCGTTCACCATCGCCCGGAAACCGGAAAACGGCCTGCCCACAAAAGTGAGCGGCGGCGTTTACAGTCTTGACCGGGATTTCAGCGCGTTCGGAGAAACAAACAGCGAAACGTTCACTGTAAACGGCAGCCCCATCGGTTCATGGAATGTTACGGAACGGGACCAGGTGGGACGGATCTTGGCAAAAACAGAAACCCTTGCCGGATCAACCACCACTTTCTCGTATTCCTATGATGAAAACGGAAGGCTTGAGACCGTCACCCGGAATGGCGTCCTCACCGAAGAGTACCGCTACGATGCTTTCCCCTTCGGCAACTGCTCGTTCCGCACAAGAGTTCTGGGGACATCCATACTTAATTATATGTCAATTAGAATTTATCGGCTATTATGGAAAGCTATTTGTTGTTTCAGTTAAAGAAGATCTCATTTTCTCTTAAAAGTTCAATGCGTGCCGGGTATAAGCCGTATGCCGTTGATACCGGGTTGCGAAACAGAGTCGTTTTTTCATTCTCTGAAGATTTAGGGTGGTTGACCGAAAATGGAGGATTTAATCCGTTTGCCCATTTATCTGATGATGTCCGGAGGAGATTGCGCTAAAAACTCTCCCCCGGCCACCATGCAGATTACACACAGGACTGCATTATTGTTATTCCGATTTGCATTCATCATGAAACGACCGGGCGGGTTTGGAACCCCGCCCCTACAGGATTCCCCATCTTGATTGCAAAATGGAATTATGAGCATTACTTCAATTCATTTCGTGTAAGCTTCAGAATATTTCGGGCAATGATCAAGTGCTGGATCTGGCCGGTTCCTTCAAATATATCCATGATCTTGCTGTCACGCATCCATTTTTCCGCAAGATATTTTCTTGAAAAGCCCATGGGGCCTAAAAGCTCGCAGCATTTCTGGGTGATCAATGTGCCGTAACGGCCTGATTTTGCCTTGGACATGGACGCTTCCAGGGTATTTTCCTCTTCGTTGTCCGCCATCCATGCGGCCCGCCATGTCAAAAGCCGCATGGCTTCGAGGTTGGCTTCCATCATGTAGAATTCTTTTACAACAGAACTCACGTTGTTAGGATTGTCCGTATAATCAATTTGTACTCCGGCCTCTTCCATCTTTTCCCTTGTGAAATCAATGGCGGCACGGGCAACACCAACAGCCATGGCCGCAACCATGGGACGGGTGTTGTCAAAGGTTTTCATGACGCCTTTGAAACCCTCGGTTTTCTTTTTCTTGTCCGATTCGCCGCCCAGAAGGTTACTTCTGGGAATCCGGCAGTTGTTCAGAACGAAAGTACCTGTATCGGAAGCTCTGATACCCAGTTTGTGCTCCAGATGTTCCAGTTTGAATCCGGGCGTTCCTTTTTCAACGATGAAGGATTTGATGGCCGATGAACCCTCCACGCCTTTCACTCTGGCCCAGACCACAGCCACATCGCAACGATCGGCACAGGTCACAAAGATTTTCTCACCATTTAAAACCCACTCGTCACCATCAAGTTCGGCAGATGCTTGAATGGAACCGGAGTCTGAGCCCGAAGCTGGTTCTGTGATGGCCATGGATGCCCATTTACTTCCAAAACGCTCAAGTTGTTCTTCCGTTGCAACGGCGGCTATGGCGGCGTTTCCAAGGCCTGCGTTGGGAAGGGACAGAAGAAGGGCCGAATCACCCCAGCACATCTCTTCAACAGATACGACAGTTCCAAGGTTCTGTCCTACTTTGAACTCGCCATCGTCTTTAGCTTTGGTTTTACTTTCATCTCCGTTCTTTTTGGGTTTCTTGCCCATGACAGACATACCTCTGAACACCTCAAGCTCCTGGGGATACTCGTGTTCAGCTTCATCGTATTTTCTGGAAATGGGTCTCAACATTCCCTTGGCAAGGTTATTGAGACCAGTCCTCATTTTTTCGATTTTTTCCGGTGTATCAATGTTGATCATCGTCGACTCCTTTATCTTAAAAGCATCCATTCATGCTTTGTTTGTTCATTTATAATTCCGGGATCAGACAATGGCCATCCCTTCCAATATGCTTATCCCACGGGCATTTCTGTAATAACGTTCAACCGGGTACTCCCGGATATAGCCATGCCCACCCATGATCTGCACACCGAAATCCGTCACTTTCATGGCCATTTCACCGGCATACATTTTTGCGAGGTACGATGAACGAGTCACATCTTTTCCAGCTGCAAGCTCAGACGCCGCTTTTTGAGCCATAAGCCTTATACTGTCCACTTCATAAGACATTTCAGCAAGCATGAACGCAACAGACTGTCTGTTGACGATGGGCTCACCAAACTGGACACGGCCTTTCGCATATTCTTTGGCGAATTCATAGGATGCTCTTGCAATACCCGCTGCCATGGCCGCCATACCTATGCGGGTTTTCTGGATAAAACGTGTGTAATTACATCCCGAAGCCCCACCCAGACGATCGTTTTCAGCTACCGAACAATCTTTGAACTCAACTTCGAATGAGGGAAGAGCATAACAACCCAGGTTTTTCTCTCTTTCACCAACGATCACACCGGGGTTGTCTGCCGAAACGATGAAAAGGTTGTTAACACCGTCAATGGATGCAGCAACGAGCATATGGCCCGCCTTGTCAGCCATGGGTACAAAGCATTTCGTACCGTTAATCACATAGCCGCCACCATTTTTTACCGCCGTGGTCTTGAGATTCATCACATCAGCCCCAAAATGAGGTTCGTTGAGTGCCAGGGTCGATGCGCTGAATTTTTCTTTGCAATACAGTGGAAGATATTTTTTCTTTTGTTCTTCCGTACCCATGGTGAGTATGGGATTGATGAAAAGCGAAGGGCTTGTGGCTGCCACAGCAAATGCCATATCACCGTATGCCAGTTCTTCAAGAACAATAATGGATTCAATCGGGGAGTCTTCCATTCCATGCCCGCCGAATTCTTCCGGCACAGAAGAAACCGAAGCACCTAATTCCCATGCTTTCTGGATCACGTCTTCGGGTATTTCTTTATTTTCATCCATTTCGTGTGCTTTATCAGCTACAAGTCCTTTGACGAGCTTCGAGACTTCTCTGCTTACCATCTTCTGTTCATTAGACATGGAAAAACCAAACATTATTTTCCTCCTGCGGTTTGATATATAGACTATCTTTCGAGTTATGGCCGAAAGACAAATAGACTGACATGTCAGTTTTATCTTTTATCCCCGTTTTTTATACACTTGTCAATCATTATTTTCATCGAATACAATCAGACAAAAAAACAAAAGGGGATTCTTGACACACAGCTAATATTAGTGATACTTAGAATGGTTTTTGAGCATAGTGCTCGAATTATCCTTGCTCCTGACTCACGTATGATCAGGGGCTTTACATCCAGAAGGAGGTAACATGAGACGGTATGAAACAGTTTTCATCGTTGATCCGGATCTATCGGAAGACGATCGCAAACAGCGCTTCGACAAAGTCATTGACCTGATCGCCACCATGAACGGGGCGGTCATTGAGATGGACGACTGGGGAGGCAAACGCCTGGCCTACGAAATCAAAAAGAAAACCCGTGGCCATTACATGAGAATGGATTACTGCGGCACCGGCGAACTCGTTGCAGAAATGGAACGAACCTTCCGCATCGACGACAAAATCCTCAAATTCATGACCATCATCCTTCAGGACAATGCAGATCCTGAAAAAATCAAAGTGGAACTCGAAGAAACACGAGCTAAAAAAGCTGCCGAAGAAGCATCCAGAGCGGAAGCAGCTAAAAACGAAGAAAAGAAATTCGTTTCCGATGATGACGATGACGACGATGATGATGATGACGACGATGATACAGACGATAGTCGTGAGGAGGAAGAATAATGGCATTCACACGAACAGCCGGTGGTAAAGGTGCAGGTCCTAAAAGAGGCGGCAGAGTCAAACGTACATTCCACCGTAGAAAAGTTTGCAAATTCTGCGCTGACAGCACCATGGAAATCAACTACAAAGATGTACGCACCCTGAAATACTTCATCTCCGAAAGAGGGAAAATCATTCCGAGACGTATCACCGGAACATGTGCAAAACATCAGAGAAGTCTGACCACGGCAATTAAAAGGGCAAGAACAATAGCCCTTCTGCCCTTTGTTGGTAATTTTGAAGCCTGATTCGTCTACAATCTGATCAGGAGGGGAAATCGCCCGTGCATGCCGTTCAGCAGCACCAAGTTCCGAAGAATGTTATTTCTGGAATTGTCATCACATTCCTTCTCATTCTCGGCGCGGTAACCGCCTGGCTGGTTCCCCTTCCCGTTCTGTACTATAGAATCAAGCTCGGCAGGCAAATCGGAATGATCATCCCTGCCGTCATGATCGTTATACTGGTGTGGCTCAGCAAAAGCATCACGACTGAACTGATTATCATCTCCGGATGGATGTTACTGGGTTTCCTGATCAGCGAATGCTTTGAATCAGGGTTTTCTATAGAAAAAACCATCCTGTATTCAAGTTCGGCCGTCCTTGTTTCGGGCGTTCTGGCTTTGTTCTTTTACAGCAACATGTCTCAAGTCGGAATTTACGATCTGGCATTTCAACAGGTCAAAGTTTTCTTGGGATATCTCATTGAAGCCGGACTTATAGCTGAAACCCCGGATGAAGTTCAGCGCATGGTCACCTGGATGCTTCCTGGAATAATCACCACCATGGTGATTTTCATAGCGTGGGTCAACGTGATTCTCGCTATCCCACTACTTCGGCGGAATCAACTTCCTGCACCGGAATTCGGGATGCTTGATCTATGGAAAGCACCTGAAAAACTGGTGTGGGTGGCCATCTTGGGAACAGCTGGCATGCTCGTAGAAACCAAACCGGTGTTTCTTCTGAGCATGAACGTGATGTGCCTTGTTCTGATGACGTATTTTTTACAAGGAATTTCCATTGTATCGTTCTTTGTGAAAAAAACACGCATTCCACCCGCTCTGAGATACCTGCTTTACTGGCTGGTATTTTTTCAGTTCCCTGTCAACCTGATGGTTACGGGAATAGGTCTTTTTGACATGTGGGTGAATTTCAGAAAACGGCTTCTGAACATAACAAAAAACGATTCAGATGCGTAAACAAACACAGTGTCCAAATACGATGCCTTTCATCGTAACAGGACTGTAAAAACTGAAGGTTATCCTTTAGCGGAGGTTAAAATGGCAACGAAAATCATATTAACGGAAACCATCGATACCATTGGTATCATCGGTACCGAGGCAACAGTTAAAGACGGCTATGCCCGGAACTTTCTCCTTCCCAGGGGCAAGGCCATTCTTGCAACGCCTCAGAACAAAAAAATGCTGGAACAGCAGAAAGTTCGCCTTCAACTCCAGATTGTCAAAGAGCAGGAAGCTGCTCAGGAACTGGCCAAAAAAATCGAAGGCGTTGTTTGCAAACTTTCTGGGAAAGTCAGCCATGAAGGTCGCCTCTATGGTTCCATCGTGATCAACGACATCGTTGAATCTTTGAAAGCCCAGGGTGTTCTTGTGGAGAAACGTATGGTTCTCCTTGCCGATCCCATTAAAGAAATCGGTACATACAAAATTCCCATCAGGCTTTATAAAGATGTTGAACCGGAAATTGTCGTTGAAGTGACCGGGGATGCAAAAAACGAATCCTGATAAATCAGAATTTGTCAAATAAACTCGGCACCTCTATGGGTGCCGAGTTAAATTATATTTCACTTCCAAAGTTTGACATATAAATCCATTCGGTCATTTAATAATATGATGATGGATTTTTTGCCTTGAAACTTGTTCCATATTTATATCCCCCGCCTGTTTCGACACCCTATCAGACTGATCATCAGCGTTAATTCCTGAAAAACACTTTTTTGTCGAAAATCCTAAAAAAACGTTTCACAGCACCATGAATCATGGTAGTTATAATCATATTCCATGCCAGTTTCTGGTCACGTTCCGTTCCCGATCAACCTGAATGAGAGCCATTGGAAAAAACTAATTGGGGACTCACACCGGGAAATAAACCCAAACCCATACGAACGATAACTACAGGAGCCCACATTGTCGCACTGGAGGTACAGGGAAGAACTGAGTCGAGCCAACAAGCTCAGAAGGTCCTACTATGAACTGCTTCGGGACGACCTGGATCAGATGGTGCTCTCTTACGGCCTCATTGACTCTCTCAAGAACTTCAGGCTGAAAGACATCCCCTTCCCTTTCGTTGAACGACGGGAACTTAAACCAAGAGCACGTATCCCTGGAATGGAATATGATAACATAAACAGTTTTATTTTGATCTTTGTCGAAGATGTGATCCCTGCTGCCTGCAAGAAACACATCCGGTTTTTCGATGTAAATAAAGTCACCAAAACCAATCTCATTGCATCGGATGTTCTCACTCTCAAAGACAATTTCGACAGAAATCAAAAATACCTGGACTCCATCAAGTTCAAGCATTTTATGAACAACCTTCTTGATGTGGATTATGCCCTTCTTATTCAGCGTGACGAATCGGTGAAAGGGAAAGACCGCTTTGGCATTACCCATTACCATGTCCGAATTGATTGGCCGATAGCCGATGCTGCTGAAGAGCTTGCCAAAGAACTCCGCTACATCCTCAAAGATCTGTATGAACGGGGTGATAAATACGCGGAAGATGTCCAGAAAAAATTCTTTGAGTACTACGGGCTTCCTGTGATGGCCGGAGGAAGAAGAACTGCCGCCGGTGTTGGTGCACAGTATCTGAAAAGACTCCCATGCGTTTCAACGGTTTATGTTTGCAGCAGCGAGTCGAGGTCCATCTTGAGATTTTCCGAAAGGGGGCTTACAAAAACAGTGCTTCTCCGCCTCACATTAAACGAAATGCTCTCAATTTCAGAAGAATACGGAATGAATCTGGACAAATTCTCACGGCAATATCTGGTTGATTACGAGGAAAAAGACGGGGTCTGCCTGTTTCAGGTCACATACGACCATACACCCCACTCATCATTTCCGAAAAACGGTAAATTAAGAGGGCTCAAGCCAGATCAAGGATGGCTAACCGTCCACGGTCAGCATATCCTGCCCCTTCCCGGCAACAGCACCATCAATCCTCTGGCTGTCAATATTGTCTATGCAAGTTGATTGTTTCTCATATTCATTCTTTAAACCCAATAAGGATTGACCCATGAAAATCGTTGAACCGTCTGTTGAACTGTTGTGGATCACTGAAAATCCCGAATACCAGATCGAGTTGGCCGGAAGAACCTGTTATAAAAGTGAAGATAAAATCACTTCAAGTTCAGCCCAGATGTTTTCCAGAAAAATGCGGGAACACGGCCACCATGCCATGATCGAACATGCTGTGGCCTCATTTCGAATTATTACGGACCGGGGAATAACCCATGAGATAGTACGGCACAGACTGGCATCCTTTGCCCAGGAATCAACACGTTACTGCAACTACAGTTCGGATAAATTTGAAAACCAGTGTTCTTTTATCGAGCCTCCGAATCTGAACCAGGACCAGCGGGCATTGTGGGAAAAAGCTTGCATTGAAGCAGAACAAAGCTATTTTTCATTATTAAAATCAGGGTGTTCTGCACAAATTGCGCGTTCTGTTCTTCCCACTTGCTTAAAAACCGAACTGGTGATGATGGCCAATTTCCGCGAATGGCGTCATTTTATAAGCCTCAGAGGTACAAAGGCTGCACACCCTCAGATACGCCCCATCGCCTTCATGATCTGGGAAATCCTGATGCAGCACGCCCCCGGCATCTTTGAAGATCTAACCGTTTCTTCCTGATAAGTACAGCAAAAGAGAGCTTCATAAAAACCATGGGCAAGAAGAAACTGATCAAGTACGCCGCATCGAAAGATTTTCCTAATATCATTCAGCCACGAATCCTGGACTTCAAGAATTTTATTCTCGAAACAGGATTTGACAGCTCATATTTTGGGAACCAGAATCCAGTAACAGCAGAAATCGGTTGCGGTAAAGGGGAATTCACCATCGGGCTTGCACGTAAATACCCCGACAGGAATTTTGTGGGAATCGACATCAAAAGCGACCGGATGATCATGGGAGCACGCATTGCTCAGGAGGAAGGGCTCAACAACGTGTGCTTCGTCCGCATAAGAATCGAATGCCTTGCAGCTTATTTTCCAGCACACTATTTTTCCGAGGGGTACATCACCTTCCCTGATCCCCATACGTCCAACGAAAACGGGAAAAGAAGGCTCACATCAAAACGGTTTCTCGATCTTTACAGACAGGTATTCAAACCCGGGAGCTGCTTTCATCTGAAAACAGACAGCGACATTCTCTATCATTTTTCAAAGGAAAGCGTAACAGACCATGGCTCATCATTGATCACCCACACCGATGATCTTTATGGTAAAACCAAGATTGATGGTGATATCAGTTTGATTCAAACCACATATGAAAAAAGATACCTCGCGAACAATATCACGATCAAGTACGTCCAATTCTCACTCTGAATTGAGAATTTCTGCAAGAATTTCCATGACATGTTTAACCTCAACCGTTGAACCAATCTGATGCATCATATCCTTTAACTGCATCATGCAGGCTGGACAGGCAGTACAGACGATTTCCGCGCCGGATTCCACGATGTTCCGGGCCTTCTTTCCACCGATAGCCCTGGACAGTCCGTAATGGGTAAGATTGAAGCTTCCTCCCATGCCGCAGCAAGCTCCAGGCTCTCTGGTTTCCACATAACGGTATCCGGGAAGATTTTTGAGGAGGTCTCGTATACGCCCAGAAACATCACCTTTCTTCAAATGGCAGGGCTCGTGGAACGTCAATGTCTTCAGATTATTTAAAGGCTTATGACCTGATTTTTCTCGAATAATTCTGACTATGTCTGTCCGGGTCAGAACATATCCGTTGATATCCATGACACGTCCAGCCGCATCCAGAGCCCGTTTGCCGATTTCATCACCGCCATGGTGCATTTTCGGCCAGAAGTCATGGATGGTCATGGTGCATGTGGCGCAGGCCGTCACCATCACATCAAACGAATGTCTTGATATTGCATCGAGGTTACGAACGAGGAGTTGATCAAACCCCAGACTGTCACCGGACGCAAGAGCCGGAATTCCGCAGCAGGGCTCGTTTTCCAGAAGCTGAACATCCACACCTATCCGTTTTAGAACTGAAATACAGGCAACTCCCACATCAGGCATCATTTTATCGATCAAACAACCCGTAAAAAAAAGAACAGAACGTTCCGTATTAAATGTCCCCTCGTTTTTCATGCGGGTATGGAATGAACGGCGAGCCAGAGGAATTATGTGTCTTTCTTTTAAAAATGGAATGTGTTTAACGATGTTCTTCCATGAATCAGTTCCTGGCCCACTGCCGTCCATCGCCTGTTGAAGCATGGATAGAATCCCGGTCGCCTTGTCAAACAACTTGGGATGTCCGAGCAACACACGAAAAATCAGTTTTTTATGGGCCGCAAGCCCCGAGTATCCGGTGATGATGAGCCGTGCTTTAACAAACACATCCACCAAATTTAGTTTTCGTGGACAGTTCCGCTCGCAGGCACCGCAAAGAAGACAGCGGTTCAAACGTTGGAGAACACGATCCGGCCTCGTGAGCAGTTCCTGCCTGAGCCCGTCGATCAGGGACAGCTTGCCCCTTGCCACATCCCCTTCCCTGCCTGTTTCTTTGAATAGGGGGCACACAGCCTGGCACATACCGCAACGATTGCATGCGTCGCATGTGGTTTGGAGTTCTTCCAGTGCATGGATCAGTTCGATTAATCGCATGGAGGCAACATGTCACGCCCGAGGGTTTTCAATGGGTTCGTTCTTTGTAAGGATATCGATGATCTCAGCGATATAGCGTTCAGAATAATCAACATGAAACCGGCAGGCCGCAGCACCGAAATGCCCACCACCGTTGTATCTTGAAAGGAGAATTCCGGCGTTGACTTTGCAGTTCCTGTTGAAGATGCTGTGCCCCACGCTTAATATCACATAGTCTTTGTCTTTCTGATCATATCTGATTTTCACACTAACCACGGCATCTTTAAATAGGCTGTAGGGCAGAAAACGGTTGCCCTCCGGTGCTGTAGCATAGGATCTGAAATCGGTCACAGCCACTGTTCCGTAAAGCTTAGTGCGTTGGATGAGCTGTTCACGGTACAGGGTGTTTTTTATACTAACTTCCCTACAGCGTTCAGCCACGTCAGGATCTTTCATCACTTCGGCTATAGGTTTGTGACGGAGAAGGGACACAAGGCTGTTCCAGTAAGGTTCGTCCGTTTCACGGCGGCCGCTGATGGTCATGGATAACAGAACAAAGGGATTGGATTCGGGGCGCACCACCTCATCCTCTGTAAGATCCGCAGAATCGATCTTGTCGGCTTGAACCACAAGTTCATGATGTTTTTCCAGAAATTGCGATGCGTAATGGTCGTAGATCACCCTTGCGGCAGATGGGGCAATTGCGAATGCTCCGCTAAAGGGTGTTTCAATCCGGTTGGTCACATGGTGATCGAACCACATGGTGCACTGTTCATGATAAGGAAGATTGGCGAGGATGTCTCCTTCGTTGATAGAAACCTGACGGTTTTGAATAGATCCCGGTTCAACCCAGTATATCCCCTGCCCTGCTGTTTCGGGGATGAAATCCTGAAGCAAGGCAGCGCAGACAATACCATCAAAATCCGGCCTGGTAACGATTCGCATGGTCATAAATCACCGCCATCATTATGCTTGTTTCTATTCATTTTATAAAAAATATAAACCATGATTCCTGTGAAGCAGCCTGCCACATCGAAGTATAAATCATTTCTATCAAGAGTTCTTGTGGGCACGAAAACCTGGAGTATCTCGTCGCTCAAACCGACGAACCCTGAAATAATCACAGCCAGAATCACGCGAAAAAACACCTTGTCCCCAAGGGGAATAAACCTCAATGCCCTGAAAACAAGAACACCCAAAATCGCATAGGCTATAAAATGAGCCAGTTTATCGGCCTGGTGAAACTGCTTCATGGGCAACTGCAAGGTGGACTGCACCAAAATCAGAACGCAGTAAAGCCCCAGTTGTATCCATGATGTTATGGCTTTCTTTTTAATATCCATAAATCTTCACACGATGGCAAGATCCGATCTTTTGGCCTTGATATGGGCAAAGGCTTTTTCGACCAGTTCGTCCATCCCTACGTTATAGCGCACGTTTCCGTCCAGTGTTCTGACTGAAAGGGCTCCAGATTCCCTCTCTTTTTCACCCAGGGTGATGATCAGAGGAATCTGCTGTATCTGGGCCTCCCGGACCTTTTTCTTCAAACTTTCCGTTCTGCTGTCCAGTTCCACTCTCAACCCCTGTTTCTCCAGTTCGTTTTTAACCTCAGTTGAGTAGGGAATCAACTCGTCGTTCATGGGCAGAATCACAGCCTGAACCGGAGCCAGCCACAGGGGAAATCGTCCGGCATAATGTTCGACCAGTATACCGAAAAACCTTTCAACCGACCCGTAAATCACACGGTGGATCATGACCGGTCTGTGTTTTTCATTGTCAGGACCAATGTAAAAAAGGTCGAACCGTTCAGGCAAGTTCATGTCGAGCTGAATGGTTCCGCACTGCCATGTCCGACCGATAGCGTCTTTAATATGAATGTCGATTTTGGGCCCGTAAAACGCACCGTCTCCCTCATTGACTCTGTATTCTTTTCCATAGGCGTCCAGAGCGGCACGCAGCCCGTTTGTTGCAAGTTCCCAGGCCTCGTCAGAACCGATGGATTTTTCGGGACGTGTGGATAACTCCAGATGGAACCCAAGATCAAAGGTGCTGTAAATCCTGTCCACCAGATTCAATACGCCAAGAATCTCGTCCTGGATCTGGTCAGGCATCATGAAAATATGGGCATCATCCTGATGAAACGCCCGGACTCTGAAAAGACCGGACAAAGCCCCGCTCATCTCGTGGCGGTGAACAAGCCCGATTTCACCTGCCCTGACAGGAAGATCTTTGTAAGAATGACGTTTGTTTCCGTAAAGAAGCATCCCCCCGGGACAATTCATGGGTTTGATGGCATAGTCAAAATCATCAATGGTGGAAACATACATGTTTTCACGGTAGTTTTCCCAGTGGCCGCTTTGCTCCCACAGATTCCGGTCGAGCATGATGGGAGTTTTGGTTTCCACGTAACCTGCGGCCCGGTGTTCCTGACGCCAGTAATCCAGTAGAGCATTCCAGATGGCCATACCTTTGGCGTGGAAAAACGGCATACCCGGGGCCACGTCGTGAAAACTGAACAAATCGAACTGAGTTCCCAGTTTTCGGTGGTCACGTTTTTTCGCCTCTTCTAGAACATGAAGGTACTGTGCCAGTTCTTTCTTATCGAAGTACGCCGTTCCATAAATACGTTGAAGCTGGGCCTTGGTCTGATCAGCACGCCAGTAAGCTCCCGACACTTTCATCAATTTAAAAGCCTTGACCATTCCGGTGTGGGGAACATGAGGACCACGGCAAAGATCAACAAAATCACCCTGCTGATAAAGTGAAATGGAACCATCCTGCAAATCTCGTATAAGTTCGAGCTTGTATGGATCATCCTTAAAAAAATCAAGGGCCTCGTCCTTGCTGACCATCTTACGGACAAACGGGGCCTTTTCTTCCACGATTTTTTTCATCTCAGCTTCGATTTTCGGAAAATCCTCTTCTGAAACCGGAGGCATATCGATATCATAATAAAAACCATCTTCAACCACAGGTCCGATGGTCAGTTTTGAATCCTTATAAAGCCTTGAAACAGCCTGAGCCATGACATGGGCTGCGCTGTGGCGCATAATTTCAACAGACTCCGGGTCTTTCACTGTAAGAAGACGAACATGGGCATCATGATCGATTGCGCTGCTCAAGTCGAACAACGTTCCGTCCACATCAACTGCTACACAATTTCTAGCCAATCCCTCGGAAATACTCAGAGCCACATCAAGACCCGTAGGCATGTGGTCAAACTGTTTACTGTTTCCGTCAGGTAATGTAATCGTAATCATAAATATATTAACCTTTATCCTTTCATGTTTAACCTGAACAATCTAAGGTAATCGGTCCAAAGGGTCAAGTCAAATCCATGGAGTTTCGGTCTTCGAGGAGATTTGGGTAATGTCATGGCGTGTTCCAAATCGCCCACAGCACTCAATACCATAAAGCAATCTTCCACAAATCAACGATATATCCAAAGATTTTTTTGTATAAGTCACAAAAAAATGATAAAGGTTTCACGATAATTTTAAATGTTCAAACACAGCCGCCCCGGCGGCCATCCATATGAAAGATGCTCGAATGTTGAACTACCGTTTTATAGAAAGCACAAAAGACCTTGAAGACGTTTCACGATCATTCATGACCGCTCGGAGCATTGCCGTGGATCTTGAAGCAGACTCCATGTTTCATTTCAAGGAAAAAGTTTGTTTGATCCAGATGGCATCGGAAACACATACCGTGGTCATTGATCCTTTGAAAATCCACGACATGTCAAGTCTCGCACCCGTATTCGCCGACCCGAACATCCGTAAAATCTTTCACGGCAGCGATTACGATATACGATCCCTCAATAGAGACTACGGTTACAATGTAAATAATCTCTTCGACACGGAACTGGCGTCCCGCTTCCTGGGCATAACCGAAACAGGACTCAGCTCTGTCCTTGAACACCGTTTCAACGTCCATCTGGACAAGTCTTATCAAAAAAAAGACTGGTCCCAGAGACCCTTAAGCCATGAAATGATCGAATATGGAGCCAGAGACGTCATTCATCTTCTTTCCCTTGCTAAAATCCTTGATTCGGAGCTGAAAGAAAAACGCCGTGAAGAATGGGTCAAAGAGGAATGCGAACTTCTGAGCAGGGTCAGATGCCCCAATTCTAATGGTGAAGCCCTCTTTTTGAAAATCAAAGGCTCGGGACGGTTAGACCGAAGAGCCCTTGAAGCTCTTGAACGGCTCCTCGTATACCGCATGAGAATTGCCGAAAGAAAAGACAAACCCCTGTTTAAAGTCCTGAGCAATAACGTCCTTATCGATATTGCCAAACTCAGACCCAGAACCCTGGACGAGCTGAGACGAACAAAAATTTTAAGCGATAGACAGACAGACACTTTCGGTGACGACTTGCTCTCGGAAATTAATAAGGCCTGTGAAACACCTGACGACCTGCTGCCACAGTATCCAAGGCAAAAAAAACCAACGATCAGACCTGACGTTCCCAAGCGGATCGACCGGTTGAAAGAATGGAGAGACGGCCTGGCCTTTGAATTATGCATTGATCCACCGATCCTGTTTAACAAAGCCCTGCTCACGGAAATCGCCATGAAAAACCCAAAAAGCATGGAGGAACTCGATCAGGTCCAGGGGATAAAAAAATGGCAGGTACGGGAGTTCGGCGAAAGAATTGTTGCCATGCTATCAAAAGGAAAAGCCACCTCTTAAAACAAGGAATGAAATGGAAATCCGTTGCAGCCTTCCATCGGATAACATTACCTTAGAAGCCAGATACGACAAACAACCTGGCGATAAGGCCGTTGTGATCACCCATCCCCACCCTCTTATGGGCGGGGACATGAATAATCCTGTGATTGACACGATACAAAAAGCCTATACAGATAAAGGTTACGCCACTCTCCGTTTTAACTTCAGGGGAACAGGAAGAAGTGGTGGTTCTCACGACAATGGTATGGGGGAAACAAGCGATGTGATTGCTGCCCATTCTTTTTTAAAAAAAGAAGGTTATGCAACCATTGATCTTGCCGGTTATTCCTTCGGAGCCTATGTCAACTTGAACGTTGCTTCCCAGCACCCGATATTTTCAAGAGTGGTGCTGGTTTCACCGCCTGTGGACTTCATGGATTTCGGGGATTTGTCCGGTGTTTCATCTCTTTATCTTGTGGTGACAGGTGCGGAAGATCCCTACGCAACACCAACCCATATTAAAAAGCTGTTGAAAAATTGGAATAAAAGCGCCATATTTAAAGAAATATATGGCTCGGATCATTTTTATTCAGGAACGATGGGTGCACTTGATCAATGTTTTAATGATTATTTGTAAGCCCCTTAAAACCCTGACAAAAACACAAAACGGTTTTTTTACTGACCTTGAAAGAAGTAGTGGACGAAAACCCTTTTATTATGATAGATGTTATGTCCATATACGTGGAAAAAGGCCATTTTACAGCCTTTTTATCCTGCCGGACTTATAAAGGGCTTGATATCCGTTGGACGGACTCGTGTCAACTGCCATAATAACCGATACCTGAAAGGTCTTTCATGCATATCACATGCTGGGGGTCAAGGGGCTCCATACCGGTTTCCGGGATAGAATTTGTCAAATATGGTGGCGACACCACCTGTATCGAAATCAGGACAAAAGACGACGACATTATCATCGTTGATGCAGGGACAGGTATACGGAGACTGGGCAATTTTCTCGTGGAGGAAAACCGTTTCAGCTACAACCTTATTTTTACCCATGCCCACTGGGACCACATGATCGGTTTCACGTCGTTCAAACCTCTTTTCATGGACAAGACTGAACTCAACGTTTACCGCTGCCCTTTTCCTGACCAATACATTGAAACCATGCTGGCTAACTTGATGAAACCACCCAATTTCCCCGTCCGTTATTCAGACTTGAGGGCCACTATCCGATACGTGGATAGCTGCCCCGCGACGTTCAAAATTGGCTCTGTCACCGTGGAATCCATTCCCCTCAACCATCCTGATGGCGGCTGCGGGTATAAATTCACGGAATGCGGACATTCCTTTGTATTCCTGACGGACAACGAACTGAGCTACACCCATCCGGGCGGGTTGACTCGCAATGAATACATGGATTTCTGTAAAGGGGCAGACCTACTTTTCCATGACGCAGAATACACGCCCCAGGAATACAGCACAAAAAGAGGCTGGGGACACTCCCTTTACACAGAAGTTCTCGATATGGCCATGGAAGCCGGAGTAAAAAATCTGGGTCTTTTCCATATCAACTCCGAACGAACCGATTCGGACATGGACAGCATCGTCGAATCCTGCAAAAATCACATCCAGAGCAAGTCATCTTCACTGAACTGTTTTGCCGCCGGATGTGACGTTTCGTTTTCCCTTTAAAAAATATTCCGGAAAATGAACATGGATCCTCTTAAAAAAACCGCAGAACTCATCGCATCGGCCAGAACAGTCATCGCCCTCACCGGAGCCGGAATATCTGTTGAAAGCGGAATTCCACCGTTTCGTGGAAAAGGAAGCCTCTGGGATACCATTGATCCCATGGAATTCGCCCATATCAACTCTTTTTTGAAAAATCCTGAAAAAGTGTGGAAAGGCTTTCTTACAGGTATGAAAGACATGCTGGACAGGGCCAGACCCAACGAAGGTCATATGGGCCTGGTGTCCTTAGAAGAAATGGGGAAATTAAGCACCATCATCACCCAGAATATTGACGGACTTCATCAACAGGCGGGGAGCACGGACGTCATTGAATTCCACGGCAATTTCGCCTGGCAGCGCTGCATGACCTGCGACACCCTCATCCCCTCAACCATGATCGATCTTACAAATCTTCCCCCACGATGCGATTGCGGCGGACTGTTCAGACCCGACTGTGTGTTTTTCGGGGAAATGATTCCCGAGCACAGCCTGTCAAGGTCGCGAAGTCTGGCATCTTCCTGTGACGTGATTATCGTTGTGGGGACATCGGCGGTGGTTCAGCCTGCGGCCATGATCCCTGTCATCGCGAAAAACAGCGGGGCCGTTGTCATTGAAGTCAATCCGGAACCCACCCCGCTGACCAGCAGCATCAGCGATCATTATCTTAAAGGCACTGCGGGAAATGTTTTGAAAACTCTTGCAGACGCTGTAAGAGAGATCATCTCATAGATTATCAGACTTAACCAGGCGCGTTTAATAAGGCAGCGGGAAGATTATGTGTAGCGAACCGCAAACATAAACACTCCAGACCCACAATCATGGTCGATTTCGGCCCACATTATCTGCAACTATATTCGAAGCCGGCCCTTCATTATAAGTCAATGGTCCCACAATAAATAAAACTGGAACCACATTTCAGGTCTCTGACTCACAAAATAATTACAACTCTATTTTTCCATTTCTCCAGTAAGTCTTCCCGGCTTAAAAAAACAGCCGTTTTTTCGAACTCTCAAAATTTCTATTTTTATATAGAATTGCAAACAATACTGGCTTTGCATGCTATGTCGAAGTTAGCAACGGCGATGAAAACGCAACTTTTCACTCTGGCTCTGAGAGCTGGATTTGCGCCTACTTTTTTTTAAATATTCATCTTTCTTACTCATACGAAATTAATAATAGGCAGAAAAGTATTGATTTGTAGGGTAATTCGAATTATAAGCAACATAATTAAAGTGTTACTCAAGGCAACTTATTAAAATTTCAAAAAAATGATTTACCATACCACCATAAGAACATATTTAAACCGTAACGCTTGATCAAAGTAGAGCAGAATGACGAAGCCATGGAACAAAGGCTGGCTTTGTTGTTATTCAAAAATGGCCCCGCGCAGTAGCCAATAAAGAAGCTGGCAATACGTGAAAACGCCCTGCCTTAATTAGTCAGTGCTTCAGGCCTGTTATTTAAGAGAACATGTGTTGGTGCACAGTTCTCTTTTTCTTTTATTTAGGCTCAACGTCGCTCATCACCCGTAGCTGACAAGACAGGGCAATGTTGAATGAAAAACGAACGTCCAACATCCAATAAAGGCTGATGGCCAATTTATATAATATTCACCCTGACCAGAAGGACAAAAACCATGATGCTTATAAGAGACATAGGACTCGCCACAGGAGATCCGTTTCTCCTTTTTAAGAACACGAGGCAGTTCGAATGCGAGATAGAAGGCGAGGCGTTTGATGTGTACGAGTTCAGTCTGAAAGAAAAAATGTTCGACATCTTCAGGGCAGAGGTCACCATCGTTCATGACCGCCGTTTTAAAAGCGAGGATCTTCTGGGCAAGAAGGTTGTTTCTAAAATCGTTGGACGGGTGTCGGATCGTCTTATCCACGGCAAGATCCGAGAATACGAAGAGTTGCCCATGAAGGGGCGCTACCATCTGTTCAAGGTCATCGTCGTGTCTGATTTGTGGATATTGACCCAGATCAGGAACCTTCGGATTTTCCAGAACATGAGTGTTCCCGATATCATCCACGAAGTGCTCAAGACAAGCCGGATTTTTGTTGGATATTATGCGATCCGATTGATGGGAACCTACCCGCCTCGGGAATACTGCGTCCAGTACCGAGAAACCAATCTGGATTTCATCAAGCGCCTGATGGCCGAAGAAGGGATGTTCTTTTACCACGAGTTTGCCAAAGACCGTCATATTCCTGTGGTCACAGATACCTGGATGCACCACAACAAGATTCCCGGCCATTCAGATGTGGTAATCTACTCGAAAAAAGGCCAGCTTGTGACCCTTGAGGATCACATCACCGAGTTCGAAGCCTCCGAACGCATGACCGTAGAAAACATCCACCTCAGCGACTACCATTTTAAACAATCGTCCGGTCGTATCGAGACCAAAGCCGCATGCAAAGACAGTGTTTTCTTTAATATCTACGACTATCCCGGCTATCTGGTGACGGACGACATGACCTGCCAGCAGCGGGTCACGGTCCATCTGGAACGGGAGACCTGGAAGAAAAAGCAGTTCAAAGGCAAAGGCGTGTGCCGTCAACTCCTCCCGGGCCATGTGTTCACCCTGGCTGACCACCTCGAGGACGATTACAACACCGATTACATTGTGACCTCCGTAACACACACGGGCAAACAGCCCCAGGTCCTTCGGGAGCTGGAAGGTTCGGACGAAGGTACACAATACGGCAACGATTTCACCTGCATTCCTGCCAATGTGACTTACCGTCCTGCGCTCATCGCCAAACCTTCGGTCAAAGGCATCCAGAGCGCCGTGGTCACAGGTCCCCCCAACGAAGAAATCTACGTTGACGAATGGGGCCGCATCAAAATCAAATTCCACTGGGATCTGCTGGGCCAGGAAGAACGCACCAGTTGCTGGGTCCGCGTGTCCCAGATCTGGGCCGGAGGGTTCGGAGGCCCGGAAACCATCTTCACACCCCGAATCGGCCAGGAAGTTCTCGTTGATTTTCTTGACGGCGACCCAGACCGCCCCATGGTGGTGGGAACCGCCTATACCAACCTTGCTGGACCGCCCTACAATCTTCCCGAGCATAAAACACGAAGCACCATCAAAACCCACACGGTTAAAGGCGAAGGGTACAACGAGCTCCGGTTCGAAGACCTGAAAGGCCAGGAAGAAATCTACATCCACGGCCAGAAGGACTGGAACATAGAAATCCTGAACGATAAGGGGCAAACCATCGGCCATGATGAACGTCTTGATGTGAAAAACGACCGCACGAAAACTGTGGGCCACGACCAGAAAGAAGACATCAAAAACGACAAAACCATCACCGTTGGAAAAAACCACACCGAATCCATCGGTGAAAACATGAAAGTCACCATCGGCAAGAACTTTGATGAATCCACCGGTGAAAACAAAACCATTTCGGTGGAAAAAAACTTCAGGAAAACCGTGGGCGTCAACTCTGATATCCGGGTGGGTGGCAATGAAACCGTGGAAATCGCAAAAAATCTGACCACGACCATCAAGGAAAACAGCGCGTCGAGCGTGGGAAGTGATTCGACGCTACGCGTGGGTGGAAAAGGAGTGGCGACAGTGGATAAGTCCATTCTTGCAAGTGCGGGAGATACGTTTTCTGCAACAGCTGAGAGCCATTTTTCCATAAAAAGCAGTGGGGGTGATGTGATCATTCAGGCTGGAGGCGCAACCATCACCATAACAAAAAAAGGCGATATCAAACTTACGGGCGCCAATGTCTCGGTGGATGCATCGGGTAAAATCACCATGAATGGGACGAGTATCAACCAGAACTGATGGCGTCGTAAAAGGCCCTATAAACAAAAAAAGGAAGGTATTTATGATTGACTTGATCAACACCACGCCGTTCAAAGCCGGATCAGCGTTACTCATAGACCTTGAAGGACACGATCTGGCTGTTGCTGCTGTCAAGGCCACATTTATCATTCCTGAAAAAGGTAAATCCCCTGCCCTTTCCGACGAACAGACCGATGTTTTTTCCATGGATCAGGTTGAAGGCGAGCCAGGATTCGGCATCAGATACCCGGCAGATCTTGTGATCGGCAAAAAGAACACCGACATCGGGATTCACGGCACTGTCTACAGCCCGAAAAACGAGTCTGTAAAAAAATTAAGCGCCGCCGTAAAGGTCGATGATCTTTACAAAGAAATTCTCGTTATCGGAAACAGAACATGGACCAAGAGCCTTTTCAGGCCGGGTTACACGATGACGGAGCCTGAACCGTTCGTCCGCATGCCTCTTTCTGTTGACCGGATGTTCGGCGGCATGGCCACAACAAAAAAAGGCGAAAAAATCCCCTATGAAGAAAACCCTGCCGGAACCGGGTTTGTTCTTGACGGTAATCAGGTCGGCGGAATACGCCTGCCCAACTTTGAAAATCCGAAACAGCGGATTAAAACTTACAGAAAAACATACGCTCCGGTCACACTGGGTTTTTCCCTTCCGTGTTCAGCTGGCCGGAGGGACTATGCAGGAACCTATGACGAATCATGGATAAAGAACCGCCGTCCAATTCCCCCAAAGGACATGAATCTCAGGTTCTTCAACTACGCCCAGCCGGAACTCGTGGCGGACGGTTTTCTGACAGGAGGTGAGAGAGTGACGCTTGCCAACCTGACACCGGAAGGCATGAAAACGTTTCATATTCCATTTTACGACATCCGTCTCACGTTTAATCTGAATGGTGTGCTGAAAACAAAAAAGACCAGGCTTCACACCCTTGTGATCGAACCGGACTTAAACCGGTTTTACATGACATGGTTTGCGTCGGAAAAAATAGGGAAATCACGGCATCATCTAAAGTGGATTGAAATTGAACACACGTAATTCCAAATGGCATTCAAGATGAAAAGGGAAAAATCATGCCGATAACAATGGAACTCCTGATCACCGAAACGAACTGCATAACAGCCATAGGTCATGACAGTGAAACGACAGCCGATTCGGTCTTTTCGGGTACAGCAATGATTTCTTATGATGAACTTCGTGATGATGAGAATGGAAGACCTATCAAGACAGCGGTCATCGAAGGATTTGACAGCAGTCATGACGACGGCGAACCGGAGTTCATGGCGGCTGTGGCGGCAAAATGCCTTTCGGATCTTTGCAAACGTTATTTTGAAGAAGATGAAAAGGTCGAACACCTGTTTCTTTTTCTCGGCTATCCTTCTGTGCATCGGCCCGGCCCACGGTTTGAAGGGGATGAAGAAGCATGGATGGCACATCTTGAAAAACGTTTGGCACCCTATGCAGACAACGTTTATTACGAGTATTTCAAAACAGGTAATGCCTCGGCGTTTCACGGGCTTAAAAAAGCCAGGGAGATTCTTTCAAAACAAAGTGACGGAATCTGCATTGTCGGGGGCATAGATTCTCTTTTGTCAGCCGAGACCCTTTCGTGGTTTGAACAGGATGTCCGTCTTGTGTCGGAATCTCCAGGCAGGCAGCATGGTCTTTTCCCCTCTCACGCCGCTGGTTTTTTTATCATCGAATCTCCAGATGGCGCTGCAAAAAGAAATAAAAAGCCCCTTGCCCGGATTGTAAGCCACAACGTCACAATAGAACCCGCCCCCTTTATCTCTGAACATCCTTGCAATGGCGACGGTTTGACTATTGCCATCCGGAAGGCACTTGAAGAACGGAAGGTCGCCCCAGAATCCATTTCTTCCATCTTTTGCGACTTGAACGGAGAGTATCATAAATTCAGGGAATGGGGATTTGCAGACTTAAGATGCTTTCCAGACAGCGACCACTCGCCTTCTCTTTTTCATCCTTCGGATTGCATGGGGGATGTGGGGGCCGCGTGGCTTGCCGTGTTGACCGGGATTGCGACGGAAGGTTTCAAACGGGACGTTGTGGGTGATCAGGTGATGATTTTCTGCTCTGATGATCATGGGGAACGAGGAGCGATGGTGCTTCGGAAGGGGTGACGGGGAATGGATAATGGGGAATGGTGAATGGGGGAAGATGTTTGCGGAGGGTGACTTATGGGGAGAGGCTGTGATGGGATGCGGAAAGATGAACGTTGAACATTGAACGTCCAACATCGAATGGAGGATGGGGGCATTTTTTATGGGTGGTTTTTGTGCATAACAAACACAATGATGAAATCAAAGTTGTTTTCTTAAATCGAACCGTTGTAGGGGCGACCTGCGGTCGCCCAATCTGCGGGCGTCAAACCGATATATCGTAATGAAACGGCATTAATAATAAAATCATGATGATAAAGGAGAAAACATGGGATCAAATGTTTTTGCCAACGGCATGGGCATCTCTCACAAAGGATGCGGCGGCTCAAGCACCGTGGCACCGGATGTCTGTAAAACTCCCACAGGTGGTGGGCCTGTGCCTATTCCCTATTCCAACACGGCCAAGAGCGGTGATCTTGTTTCAGGCAGTAAAACCGTTAAAATCAACGGGAATTCCGTGGCCATCAAGGGGTGTAATTTTTGTGTCAGTACAGGTGACGAACCCGGTTCCGTGGGCGGTGTGGCTTCGGGAAAAACAAAGGGGAAAGCTGAGTTCGTCGCATACAGCTTTGATGTGAAAATCGAAGGAAAAAACATCTGTCGGCATGGGGACATGATGACTCATAACGATAAAAATACGGTGGGATAGATCGGCCATGACCTTCATTACAAAAGCAGACAAGACCGATAAAAATATAAAATCGGAGCATTACATCGAATTCAAGATCCTTGACAAAGACACAGGCAAGCCAGTACCCAAAGCAAGGGTTGACATTCTATACGGCAACAGAATCTCTGACAGTTTGAAAACCGGGGCCACCGGACGGGCTAAATTCATGCAGATTGATGAGGGCGCCTGCGATCTTCTGTCCTGTACAAAAGCAATTGATCTTTTTGAAGAAAAAAGAGTCCACACCCTTAAAAAGGATGACACCCTTGAATCTATAGCGGAAGCGGAACGCGGTGAAGGAAATGATATTACATTTGAAGCCATTGCGGAGTTCAACTGGGGACAGGGGGCGCGGAGCATTAAGGTATCGAACCAGTTCATGCGGGATAAATTCGGGTGCTGCGATTATGAACCCCAGGGATTATTTCTGAAATACAGCGAAACCGAAGGCGCGCACAATCTTTTGATCCCCAAGAGGGTAGAACGAAAAGGTCTTGCCATTGATCAGGTCCATGAGGTCCGGGTTTCCCTTGTTGAAACACCTCTCCAGTTTCATGCCTGCGCCGGTATTCCGAATATCACTTTCGAGAGGTTGAAGTCGTTTATCCGGCCCAATGCAGTTTCTTATATCAAAAAACTGAAAGAGGTGGTCAAAGCCCATCCAGGGGCCAAGCTGATGATTTTTGGTCATACGGATGCCGAAGGTTCCGAGGACGAAAACAAGCACTTGAGCGAACGACGGGCGAAAAGCGCTTATTCTCTTCTGACCCGGAATCCTGATTACTGGCTTGAGATTAAAGAATACGGCAGGCACGGGCATCCTGTTCTGGAGGGCTGGGGGTTTCATCCGGCTCAGATCATGTTGAATTTTTTGAATCCCAAGGCATGTCTTGATCTGACCAAAGATCTGGATGACCGCACCATCAAGGAAGTGGAAAACCACAGCTTAACAGGCTATAGAGACAGCAATTTCGGCAGACAGATCCCCGAGGATTCCTTGCGGGTGATCATTCAAAAATACATGGACAAGCTGATGGATGGGCTGACCTTAACCGAAAGCGATTTTGTCAATCTTAAGCATGTGGGGTGCAGCACGTTCAATCCCATCATGGACAACGATAATGCTGCTGATGACAACCGGCGTGTGACGTTTTTCCTGTTCGATCAATTAAGAATTCCTTCGTTTCCCTGTTCCGGCACGAACATGGACCCTTGCAGGAAACAGAGCGCGCAGTACCGCATGACTCCCCGGACGACCGGTCGGAGCAACGACAGTTTTTCCTGCTCCTTTTACGACAGCATCGCCTCTGACTGCGAACCCGAAGTGACACCCTTTGATGTTATTGCCATTGACGGGCATATGCATTTTATGAGCGGGCATTGTACGCCTATGCCTTTGTTGTGGAACCAGCTGCCGTTGAAACCCAAACTCAAACGTTCAAGCCTGGACAAGGTCGGCGGCTGGGCCTTGCGTTACACTTTTGGATATTTACCCATCCCGATGGTTGCAGGAACGATCAAAGGGACACGACTGCAACGAATGTCCACCATCGCCATAGCCGATGAAGGGTTTGCACAGAACAAAGATATTTATGACGGCATTTATTCCCGGAGCATGAAAAAAAACGGCGGCAAGTTGTTCACCCCGATGATCCCCATGCCCATGGATATGGCCTATGCCCATATGGACGGATACAAAGGAATACCGATTTACCACCTTGCACTGGAACGAAAGTATTTCTTATTGGAAATTGTTGTGGGCGATTTGGTGGATTATGTAAAGATTCTGATCTGGCCCAGCGACGTGTGTGCAGGCAGGCCTGATCTTCTGTCTGAAGACATGGCGAAAAAGAAATACGGAGCATCTATAAACTTTTTGACCGAACATTTCAGTCCTGAAAAAAGAGAGGGATTTTATTATTTCTGGGCAAGGGAATCCTGGCTTGAGGATCCGGATATCGCTGTGCTTGAATACTGGAACGCCTCAGGAGATCATAAAAAAAGAACGCCAATCTGGCTTGCGGATCAGGAACGGGATCTTTTCGTAGACTGGGCCGCCCAGAAAGAAGACACCCTTATGGCTGCCATCAAATATCCGTTTCATTACATGCCCATGTACCATTACGATCCCCGAAGATGGAGTGCTTTGGATAACATGAATCTGCCCGAAACAACAGCCTATGATCCGGTACGGAACTGGGACGAGCCGTTTAAGGATATGGTGACGCCCTCAAAATCCGGGACGTTTATAGGGTTCAAGATGTACACGGCATTGGGTTACAAGCCCCTTGATCTGCGTTTGAAAAACACCTTGACCAAATTTTATGGAAAATGTCAGGCGGAAGGGATTCCGGTTCTTTGCCATTGTTCGCCCAGCGGGATGTATTCTCATGACAGAGACTATTATTTCGAAGCGGAAGGGTTGAGATACAAAGAGCGATACGGCAAAGACAAAATGAAAATTCCTCAATTTTGGAAAAAATACCGGGATTATAATACGGAAGGCGGATTTTACGATGAATATGTCCGTCCGTCCGCGTGGGAAAGTCAGGTGCTTTCTATATTCCCTGACCTCACCCTTTGCCTTGCCCACTTTGGCGGTGGAAGTTCGGAATGGTCCGAATGGCGCCACCACACAGCCGCTCAAGTAAATAGAATTAAGGGCTTAGGTATTCGAAGAAGGGCTAAAGACGGCCTCTTTCCAGAGGACTTGGATAACATCATGTCCGACTGGTTCATGACCATGAAAAAAACCGGCGACGACGAGCACTCCAAAACCAAACGCTGGATCAGAGAAATCGTCGAAATGATGAAGACTTACAAAAATTTCTATACCGACATCTCCTATCATTTTGTGGAAGCTCACAAAGATCAGTTTCTCTGGCTTCTCAAAACCCACCCCCATGTCAAAGACCGAATCCTGTTCGGCTCCGACTGGTACATGACCGAACTCGAAAACTGCTCTATCGGCAAGTTCGTCAAAAAAGCCAAAGATGCCCTGGATGAAATCAGTGAAGAACTGGAAAAAATAACCGGTGTCAAAGATGATTTGTGGATTCGGTTTTCTCGGGTGAATCCTATGGCTTTTTATGGGATTCGGGGGATTGCTGAGAATTTTAAGATAGGGTTGAAGGCGGGTGTGGATATGTTGAAGGATAATAGTAAAATCAAGGGAACAAAGACAAACGCAAAAGAAACAAATATCACTTTGGACGAATCATTACTTGAAAGGAATTTGGAAGTAATTAAACGTTCTGATTTATATTAAAAAAAAATGGAGAAGTAACGATGAGACTCAATGCTATCATTAAAAGTAAATTCATCATGTACTGTACCCTCATCATCATTCTTTTTTTATTAAAAATAGATGCTTACGGAGATAATACGATGAAACCAATTTTTACATTGAATCAAGCCTTGATGTCAAAGCTTGAACCCAAACTTTATTCAACGAAAAAAAAGAAGATTGAAGGACTTTTCTCTGTTCCTTTAGACAATGCCCTCGCAACCAATAAAATTGGAGATGCCATATCATTAATCCGTTTTAGTTTTAAAGAAGAAAAGCTAAAATACGAAACTTTGAAAAGAAATTTTCTTGATTATGTCAGCGGCGGCGATGATGGGTACATGCCGATATTTTCTGAAGATACCATCGGTTATTCTATTGGAAGGGGTTTTTTGCTGTTTAACATAAAGAATAATAAATTCAATTATTACAGTATTGCTGGCGGTTTTAATTACGAAATCTATCAAATTGAAGTCCTTGATCAGGAAAAGAAAATCTTTGTTTTTAAAATCAGGGATCGGACTGAAAAAGTTCCTACTTTCTTGCGAATGATGGATTTAAGTGAAGAATCAGCCAAAATTATTTTGGAAAAAGATGTTGGCCCATGTGGAATAATAATAAAAGATAAAGTCATTTTTGTCTGGAAAGAAAATATGATATCCGCCATGAGCTCTAAATTTGAAGAAGTTGATCATCCACTCATCAAGATTTTTAACAAAGAAAAACCCAAAGATTATGGACGTACAATTGAATGCATCATCCATCCCACGTTGCCTTTTGCAATCATCAAAGAAGAAAAAAGGATCGGCGATTCATATGATTATTCAACGTCAGTCTGGGCTGTCTCCTGGCGTGAAAGCGACATGAAATCGGATAAACCGAAGATGATCAAAATATTGGCTGAAAACAGCTTTGGTTATTCTTTTTCATATGATGGCAAGTGGTTATGGTTCATAGATGCAACAACATCCCCAAGAAGTTTGATATTAATGCCCGTTGACCCTGCCCTCCCCAATATAGTTGGGCAACCCATATACCTTGGTGAGGTTCCACGGCCTGAAAATGCCAATGGAGATGCCATGACCCGCAACCCCTCCGGGCTTGTTGTATCCGGCTGCGAAGGTTATAAAAAAGACTGCTGGCTCAAAAAATGGGACTTCACCGAAGCCGAAAAGCTGATCGAAAAGAACAAGAAAAAAGAATAATGAACCGGCAGACGATGGCCAGCACGTCCATCGTTTCTGCATGGCCCGGTGTGCCGCCCTTGAACGTCCAACATCGAACGTCCAACGCCCAACATCGAATAATGGATCGGGGCATTTTATAAAAAACAGGGCTGACAGATGTTCATTCTTATATTAATTTCATAGCGTTGAAGCAGGAGGAAAATTGAAAAGCTTTTTATCCAAAGCCCGCATAGTTGCGCTCATTCTTGTAATTGTTTTTTTAAATGGGTGTGCAAGTGTTATTGCTACGTTCTGTACAGAAGATCCAGATAGATTGGAAAATAAAATATATTCGGGCGTTAGAATAGATGCAACAATCATAGAAAAAGGCGGTGAATGCGGTGGCGGGGCTCGTTTTATTTGCTATATTGATGTGCCATTCAGTTTAGTCCTTGATACCATTTTTCTTCCATATACAACCGCTTATTATTTCGATCAATCAAACCCCTCAAAATATTTAAAGAATCATCCCGGTTCCTTTCCGAAATTGCAGCCTATGCTCTGGTGGTAAATGCCAAAGATAAGGATGCCGCAGATTTTTACAGGCACCATGGTTTTATGATGACAGCCCGGGATGATTTGACATTGTTTCTGCCATTGGCTACAGCTCAGGCGTTAGAAGATAAAAATGAAAAGTGGAATACTTATGTGTATGAAGCCATTCGTGAATTGCTGCTATATATCAAGAGCAACCCATTTTTTAAGGTTCGTTTTATGGGTCAATACAAAGCTGATCTTATTGGAATTCATGGGTATGAATTGTCAAGGATATGCCCCCCCCATAGCCGTCAGGCTAAGGTTTTAAATGATACAATCCAAAGAATCCCAACGGGATTCCGTATCATAGCCCAGGGTTGCGGCAACGCCGCTACCCTGGGATCACCGGTGAACATCCCCCAACCCCAACGGGGTTGCGTCCGGATATTGGCGATTCATGTGAATGTTACGCAACCCCGTTGGGGTTGAAAAACATAATGGGAATGTCCCAGGGTAGCGGCTTTCGCCGCAACCCTGGGCTTTATGACGCAGCCCCGTTGGGCAAAAAAACTGATTTTTGCCTTTAGCCTGACGGCTATGCCCTGAGTGCCCCCTCGTTCCGGAGATTCTGCCTGACTTTACCCGATAGATTTGTGCATAATCATCGTTCAAGAGTCTTGAGATTCAAAGGGTGTCCACTTTTTATACCGACAAGATTTTATTGCCATGCAGACTTATCGGGTAAAGTCAGGGATTCTCCCCGGAATGCGACCTTCAGAGACTCCGCCTCCAACGTCACACATCACGGACTGTTTTTTATTTGCTACACACTTCCAGTTCTAAAAGATCGACAGATTTTCCTAATCATACATGTATATTCATATCGTCCCGAATCATTTCTTTATTATTCGTATTTGGAGTGCTTCGATCTCTCCATCTTTGGAGGCAGATCCTCCGGATAAGCATCCCGGGGAGAATCCTAAGGAACAAGGGGCTGTTGTACGATGCGATTGAATGTTCAGTATTTTGTTTGGGGCAAAGCTTAAGTCAAGGGCATTTGGGGGAACCATTCGTTCGGATTGTTTCAGGTCTGATTAGGAGCGGGTTTGGAACCCGCCCCTACGGGTGCGGTGGCGATTGATCACCATTAATTTACATTCTGAACGTTACCCAGGAATCGGAATAAAGGCCGTAAAGACTGTAAAGCTCCAAATTTGTCAAATCGAACAGGCTGACGGATGACTCAACAGGCTGATCCATGTCCGTGCCGTAGTATCCGTAGTTTGGCGGATGCAGGAAATCGATGAGCATGCAACCCACTTGGGGGTCGATCTTTCCGTAGGCCATGAGACAAAGTTCCACAAGGGTGTCGTAACGCCATGTGGAATCGGGAATGGCGTCTGTCACAGACGCATACATGGCAGGAATCAGGTAATGATTGGTGGTAACGATCAGATCATTCTTCGTTTCGCCCTGATCAGGTGTGCCGAACCAGGAGGCCCAGACCGGCTGCTTGTAATCCATATACCGGACCTTTTTCATGTTGGCGGTCACTTCCACCGTTGCCGCTCCTTGTTCTGTTCCACGACCGTCTGCAATGGGGAACAGCCAGGATACCCCAAGTTCTTTTTTCGTAATGAAACTGATACCCTGACTGAGTTCGCTGGCGTATTGGAGTACGTAGCGGTTGAGCATAAGACCACCCATACCGATTTCACCCACATTGCAATTCAAGGAAGGCACCATGTCGATTCCGATTCCAATGCCTTTATCGTTCATCCCCGCAGCCGTACCCACAAACGATGGTGCCATGACGCTGAGAAATCGGTTTCCTTTATTTGGGACGTATTCAATAAGAAGCCCGTATTTGTAGTAGGTGCCGTTGGGAAACATAAAATCCCGTCCCATGAGTGTTCGACCGTCCGTTGTGGCATTACCCGTTGCAACGATGGCATTGCAGGCATGAGGGACTGTCATGTACGAACCGGCGATGGGGAGAAACGGCGCGATCACCGGATAGCCCAGACCCAGAATGGCATCAAAAGCCATGTTGTTCATCATCACGCTTTTGAAACTCACCGGATATCCTGCATCATTTGCCCCATCCACAATACCCTGCATCTCTTCGATGAATTCAGCTGGAATATCCTTGTCCTTGATAGATTTTTCCACAACACCGTAGAGAAGATTGACGAGAAAATTCACGCCCTGCTCACCGCCAACATAATCAAGAAGCTGATCCAGAGTCATGTCGAGCTTAGCCATATGGATAATGATTCCGCCCCAGAACTCGTAGGACGCCATATGAGCAACACTTTCACCGCACAGGAATCCGTGCTGATAACCCATTTCATACGGAGCCCCTTCAAGGTGAAGTAGCTTTTTCCCGTCCGTATTTACAGTCAGGTAGCCTTTTCCGTCCGGTGCAAAGGTGATGTCTGTGAATGTGTTCAAATCGGAATACGTGTATTCGTGGATCAATGGATCTACCCAGTCGTATTCGTCACAGGCGGTCAACGCCAGAGTACAGCAGGTCATGGCCAGCAATAAAGCGGTGCGTAAGACTCTCATGGTGCGTCTCCTTTCGTGTGTCAGCTATGTTTTTGTTTTTTGATATTGGCCGGAACCCTGGAGGATCAGGGCGTACCGAACATGCCCGGCCATCTGTTTGTCGAGTGTATAAAACTTACCCCATTACAGCAGAGATAAAAAGGACATAATCGGCCAATGTTGAATAATTACCGCCAGAAAAAAATGAGGTTCAATTCCGTCGTTTTGCTCTGATTATTTAAAAGATATGATTGAGACTGTTGACAACATCCTATAATTATTTTAGATCTGTCATATCCTGACCGGTCGGTCTATTGGCCTGACCCGGATAATAAGACATAGGGGAGTAAACATAACACAATGAATGACACCATTATTCCGGCTGACAGTGCCCGCTGGTTTATCCGTCAAATGCTTCAATCCGGGCTAAGCCATGAGGATATGTTTCAAGGTACCGGTCTTGACGGTTTGTGGATGAAACGTGATGACGCAAAGATTTCCATGACCCAGTACCTGCAAATCGTAGAAAATGCCTTGTCACATACGGGAGATCCGGCCCTTGGACTCTCGGTGGGTAAAGGCCAGATGCTTTTCGAATACGGTGTGTGGGGTTACGCAATCATGAGCTGTGCCACTGCCGGGGAAGCCATGAATGTGGCATTCAAGTACTGGGAATTGAACGGGGCTCTTGTGGATGTGGATATCATCATGGAGGTCGATCGCATTCTCTGGAAAATATCGCCTTCATTCACAGGAGGCGATGAGCGGCTGATTCGATTTGCCGTGGAGGAGTTTTTATCAACAACCGCTGTGGCTTGTGAGTTCTTATTCGGTCAGCCATTGCACGCAGTATGTGTTCACGTCTCTTACCCAAGACCGGAACACGCCGAACGATACCGGGCTATTATCCACTGTCCGGTTATTTTTGACTCGGAAAACACCGTCCTGATCCTGGGACGCGAATTAATGGATCTTCCAACAGTCACAGGCCATTTTCGCATGAAGCACCACTGCGAAAATCTCTGCCAGGAACTGATGCTGAAACTTTCCCGGGCTGATAATATGATTGGCATCATCCGCCAGCATGTGATCCAGTCCATGGGGCGTTTTCCACAAGCAGAAGAAATGGCACAGCAGCTATCCATGAGTCCCCGAACATTCTATCGACGTCTAAGTGAGCGTAACACCTCTTATCAGGCCATTCTTGATGAGGTCCGGGCCGAGCTTGCAATGAGTTACCTGAACCAGACCCACCTCAGTGTTGACCAAATTTCCGATCTCATCGGCTTCACGGAAACCACCACATTCCGACGGGCATTCAAAAAATGGACCGGTCACAGCCCTTCCGAATTCAGAAAAATAAAGTCAATCGAATGCAGTTTCGATAAAACATTTACTTGAAAAAAAACCTTTTTCTTTCTCTTTAATTTGAATCACGGACGCGAAAGGCTCTGTGGATAATGATGCTGAATGCGGGGCTATGATCTCATGGGACCCCATTTGCAGGGGTTCACCAGGTTTTTTTTCATTATATCCGACTATCAGGTTACCGGTTCCGTTACCTTCACCCTGAGTCATACCAGTGCCGTTGACGATCTGAAGATTAGCGCCACTTATGACAATAGTATTGCTGTTTCGGGATATCCCTTCGAGTAATGTGATCAGGGTTTCCAATTTCGTTTCAAAGCGTTTCGTGGTTTCGATTTGTTTCGTCAGATTTTCCTCGATCTTTTTGAATTTTTCATCGTATGAGGATTTAAACAGATCTTGCAGTTTTTTTGCTTCCTGGTCATTCTGGGGAAGATATTTCATTTTCTTTTCAAAACTTTGTATATCAAAGGATAAGGATTTCAATGCATCGCCCTGCGTCGTAATTTCAGAACGCAATTGATCAATTCGGCCCATACTCGTTTCCACGGCCTTATCCACGTCTTTCTTCCGGGCGATGGAAGCATCGATAAAGTCGGCCTTCACACGACCTGAAGCGATCTGGTCAGCGTTGATACGTCCTTCACGAACTATCGTTTTTCCTTTTACAGCTTTTGCAGCAGCAGAACGGGCAGCATCCACACTTGGCACACAGTCCTCAACACCGGCACGTCTGAAATACACGCAAAAATCTTTGACGTTACTCGATTTATATTCATCGATGTCACTTTTTCCTATCCATTTGACGTAACGGGACGTATATCCGCTCAGACCAGCCTGTCCTGCACTCTCAAAAAGAAGGCCGTAAATAGTCGGACTTGTTGAAAAACGCGAATTCTCCAACGGCCTGAAAAACACTTCGAAACTAACCATAGTGTATTTTGCGTTCAGATAATAAATATCAACAGGACGTTCGAACTTCACATCCCTTTTCTTCTTTTCAATTTCTAAGGACCGAACCTCTTCTTTAGCTTTCTCGATCAAGGAAAAATTCGTTACCTGTTTATCTTTTCCACCCGGAAGCAGCTGAATGTACGACGAATAACCTTTCACTGGTTCGCACCGTCCAAGATCCCCTTCAACCACTAAAAGGGTCAGGAACAAGACGGTCACCAACATCACCCAACGTTTCATCGTCCTTCCTCCACATTAATCCGTTTTTTTTGTATTACCCTTGTTTATAAGATTTTTCATCAATTCGAGAAGCGCCTTGTTTTTCTTTTCTTTTAGCCCCGGGTTCGTTTCACTGGACGCTGATTTTTCAAGCAGAGACATAATATCTATATATTTGAACTCGACAGCCGAAACGGTTTCATTGAAAAGAGCCTTGACTTCAATCCCTTTGCCTTCACGTGGAATCGACTTGAAATCGCCTAACCTGAAAATCGTGCTCATACCCGTATCCATACAGTCGGATGTTGCCACTTTACCTTTAGCGGTGCATACCTGGTATCCATTGACGTTCTTATCTGATGATTTCCACATAATGATCCCAGCGCCCCTGTTTAATAATTCATAGGCTGCCAGGGTTGTAAAAGCGTTCAGGCGAATATCATTTGACGAATCTTTCAGGGCTTTAAATAATACCACATAAACTTTTTCAACACACTCGGCCGGATCCATATTTGAAAGGGCTTGTGCAGCACTTTCCCTGACCAGGGAGGATTTATCTTTTTCAAGCATTTCAAGGATCATCGCCGTCCCGTTCTTTCCACCAATTCGCCCAAGGGCCAGAACGGCAGAGCTCCTGATTTCAAACCGTATGTCCCCCAATTGATCCATCAGGGCTGGCACCGCCTCATCAGCAATAGCCCCCATACTTCCTAAGGCAGCCATGGCGTCCATTTGAACATACTTGTAATGAACATGAAGGTTCTCTCTGTTTCTTATGACTTTTATAAGGGAAGGCACTGCATTTTTTGCCAACGCCCCCATTTCACTGATGGAACGGGCAGCAGCTCGTGCCACGTCAACACCCGGGTTTTTCAGGTCGTTCATCAAAAGTCTTATCTTAATGTCATCTGGGGTTAATTTCACTTTTTGAAAAACTTTTTCCCACACAGGATTCAAAGGAGTAATTTCCTCGGACCGGCTCAGAATACTTCTCAAGCCTTCCCCAGCTGCATTTCTTACCTCAAGAACCTTGTCATCAAGAGCGTTTAAAAAGAAGGGGACGGTTGTTACGATCAACTGGGATATTTTTTCAATCCCTTCTTCCGATGATTTTTTGAACTGGTCAATTTGAATACGGACGAGGTGTTCAACCTCGGCTTTTTCCTTTGTCAGGACGTCTTCAATTTCTTTTGGGGCCTTTTCAAAAGGATTCAAAGCTCCTGATAAAAACGAAAGAATATTTCCGAGGTTTTTTAGTGACTTGGTCCTCATGTCGGTATCCACATCTTCAGTAGCATGGCAAAGAGCAGCTACAACCTCTTCCATACGATCTGCACGCTCAACAATGCTGTCAGCTGCTTCAATTCGCAAAGCAATGTCACCTTTTTTAACTGAGCCGATGGTCTCCTCAACAGGCGAAAGTTCCTTTTCTATGTAAGGCGCCATGGCCAGCAATGCGAAACGGCGATTTGCCAATTCGAAGCTTTCTAGCTGCTTCAGAAACCTGTTAATATTCTTCGATGGTTCGGATTCCTCATCGATTTTATCCGTGATTTCAGGTGTGGGGTCTGGGGTGGCAATCTTTTCAGGTTCGGGTTTTACAGGTTCCTGTTTTTCAATAATTTTTACATCTTCAGCAACCTTCTCCTCTGATTTTATGACAACCTGAGGCTGTTCTTCTATTGTAGCACTCTCAGGGGTCTTTTCCTCAGTTTTCATGACTGGCTGAGTCTGTTCTTCTACTTTAGTATCGCCTGGGGTCTTCTCTATTGTTTGCTCAACCGTCTCAATTTTTTCTCCAGTTTTAGCACCATCTGAAACCATCTCGTCTGTTTTAATGACTGCCTGAGGCTGTTCTTCAACTTTAACATCCGCGGAAGTCATTACCCCGGCAATGAAGAACTTCTGAGGCTTTTCTTTGGACTTGACCATGAATTTTTCAGCCATTTTTCTGATTTTTCGTATCGGATCCTTCAAGGCTACGGCATTGGCATTGGTGATTTTTCCGTTAAGATCGTTTGTAATCCCCATCGTTTTTTCGGAAGCTTTAACAATTTGATCTTTTTCATTGGCATATATATTTTCAAGTTCATTCAAAGGCCCAACAATAACGACGAGTTGATCGAAAATTAGCTTAAGGGAAGCCAGAGCTTCAAAACGAACACGGGAATCATAGTCATGCGTCGAATTGACAAGTGCCTCCACAACAGGCCCCATATTTGTGGCGAGTTCACCCATTTCCTCAATGGCTTTCATGGTTTTTTCGTCATCCGTCAGATCAAGAGACTTGATGTAGGTTTCCATGTGATGATTTTTTATTGGGGTGAGTCTTCCAAGAGCAAACGCTCCCATTTCCCTTATTCGAGGGTCCAGGTTGTCCAAAGCTTGAAAAGGTTGTTCCAGGGTATTTTCCGTACCTGAAAAATCACCAGAAATTCCTGACGAAAAAACACCCAGTGAACGGCAACCCGACACAAGGTTGACCAGAAAAAACAAAAAAATGCAAAGAACCTTGAAATATAATAGGTTCAATCCCTTTCTTAACGCTCTATCATTCACGATACGTCACCGCCATTACGTCTATCATTGGTATTTTTTAAAAACTGAGGGTCATTTTCGCGCCAAACAAGTTCCCGTTCTGTAACATGACACAAAACATATCAGGGCTATTGCGACTTTGCTATGGTTAATTGCAAACTCAGACACTTAATGAGGTGCAATTTAACCCACCACAGCAAGTAACGCTCTAAGTGTTCCTAACGGGATGCATCAAGATCGTTGGCTACTCATCTTGTTCTGTTTTTATAACACTGTTTATTAGAAGGCCTTGGCTTTGTCAACGTTATTCTGTGAGGTGTTTCAGGGGTTCAGCGGATGCACTTAAAAATTAAAAACATGGGCTAAAAGATGGGGGGAGAGCCCCACCTCTTAACGTGTGGCGATTACGTTACCAAGTTTATCACGAATAGCAATTTCACGGCATGCTCTTGATACCCATTGATCTTTTCACAACTGACTTAAGTCAAATCTGGCGTTATTTTTATGGGACAATCAAAAAAAAAGTGATATGTTTCTAATCTGATAAAGACTGAGGGAGGTTATTTATAATTTTACAAACCTCAAATATCCATACTGTAAACAAACGACTCATATTGTAACATGATACAATTCGCAAAAAATAATAAAGACTTGTTGTTTATAATCGCTTTCTTTCTTTTTGTACTTGAATTAGTGATATTCATCAATGCCTTCATGCAATCAGGAGATCATTCAAAAATTCAAGTCCTGAACAACCATGACGAAGTGATTTACGAAAGTGACGAAAACAAGCTTTACCAGTTTGATCGATATTATTTTGAGAAAAATTTCGGCCCCCTTGAAAACTACAAAAAACGCCGTTTAGACATTGAAAATTCTTTTCCTTTCAGGGGATGGATGATTTCAGCCATTGGTATTCCTGTGGGTTTCATGCTCGTCCTTGGTTTTATCTTCAAAACCTGGGCTGTTTTCTTTAGAGGTGAAAAACCCGTTTACGAGAATAATAATCGTAACGGGACGAACGAAAGAATTAGCCCATCCAACCGCTTCGAACAGATCATCGTTATGGTCAGCAACATGAACATCTTCGTTCTTGGTTTTTTTATTGTTGCGGCTCTTTTTCTTTACTGGGTTCTTCCTGATATGATTATGTTTATAAGCCGTATGGGCCTTGAAACAATCATCCGTTTTAAATGGTTTTTCATCGGAGTATTTCTTACCATTGCCGGGTTGTTCTCATGGTTTATATATTTAAGATACCTGCTTGCCAGAAAAGCCATCGAAAGCAGAACAGAAATTGAAAAAATTAAGCTTCAAATTATCCACGAAACGGACAACGAAGAAATTGCACGAAAACTTCTTACCATGGACAGAGACGGTAAGGCATAAAACACAAGATAAAACTCCAGAAACAACCTTTCTCAGGTCTGTTCAACACTAATTTTTTACGAACATACAATATCGCAAACAAAATCCTTTCCATTCATCAATTAATTCTATATAATATCAAAAATTAATTATTCCAGAACAAATCATCAGCTTGTACGTTATCATATGGTCAACAAGGTTAGCCTGCAATTAAGAACACAGTTAGCACTGTAATAATGCTTTTCATATTACCAATGTCTCTTCGTGTGTATCTTTCCTTTTTATAAACAGGCCTTAACGAATTAACCCGGAAAAAACTCTCTGGGAGCTGATTAAAAAACGTAACCTAATTGTATTGACGAAGCCCGTTTACGAAAAAGCGCGAAGGACACAAGCCTTTCGCAATGCCATTCGCATAGACCAGAATGTATTCTTTATACTAATAAAGGAGTTCCTGGACGATGAGAGTTCTCATTGCCGATGATCATGAAATTGTCAGAGAAGGATTGACCCGATTAATTGATAAACAATCGGACATGGCCGTTGTCGGTTATGCTGAAAACGGACTTGACGCTTTTTTCAAAACAAAATCCCTTGAACCCGACGTTGTGATCATCGATACGGGTTTACCCGTTTTAAGCGGCCTTGATGCGGTTCCTTTGATCCACGAAGCAGCCCCCAAAGCAAAAATCATCATATTCTCACTGAACAAAAACGATGAATACATTCACAAATCCTTCATGTCTGGAGCAATGGGTTACGTCCTCAAACTATCCCCGAGCAAAGACATCCTTGATTCCATACGAGCCGCTGAACGCGGAGAACGCTACGTAAGCCCCATCATCCATAAACGCATCCACGAAAAATACGTTTTGAATAAAGATTTCACAGTTCAAGAATGCCCTTACAACCATTTAAATAACAAGGAACAGCAGATTTTCAGACTTTTAGTCGAAGGATACTCCTCAGAAGAAATCGCTGATAAAATGGCTTTCACCGATACGATGGTCTATCAATACATAAAAAACATAGCTGACAAAATCCGGATTCATGATACTCAGGAGATGATAAAGTTCGCTGAAGAAATCGGGGTCATTACCCCCGAATGCTGGTGCGATTAATTTTTACCGATCGTTATTTTTATTTTGCACATATCCGTCAGATCATTTATAATTTGGTAAACAATAATTGGAGATGATCATGAAAAAAATAAACATCATTATAGCGTCGTTGATTTTCCTTGTGAGCTCCGCAGTATATGTCAATGCAGAACCCAAGGAACTTTCAGATCATCAGATGACCGATGTATCCGTGGACGATACCATCAGCGACAAAAATAATAAAAAGGATGAAGCTGAAAACGGTGAGCTCAAAAAAGCTGGCCCTCCGTCAGTGAATGATATCGGCATAATCAAAAACCCTGTGGACAACCCCGCCGAATTAAACAAAGCGGAAATTTTTCGTTTGGAGAATCAAGCTGCGGAACAGAGGGTGAACGATCAGATCAAAGATTCACTAAGGGGAATCCCTGTGCAGGAATAGCTCTTGAACCATTCTTTTTCTGTTCAGTTTCTTCAATAGGCACAACGGGAAGACAGTCCGAGCAGAAATAATCAAGTTTTTTACTTCGACCTTGCTGAACAACGTAAACCACGTCAAATGAACCGCATTTGCATTTTTTTTTATTCTGCATAAAACAACCCATAGGACAATTATTTACCTGTTCCCAGGCTGGTAATTTGCTAAATATTAGAATTGGATTCCACATACTACCCCTTACACCTAATAATTCAAGGTATTTTTTTTAATTCGCCTATTTTTATGAACAACGTACGCAGAAAGAATTATCTTTCTGTTTTGTGAATGAGAGATGGTGAGGTCCAGACAAGGGTTTATTCTTGACAGTTCAAAACCGTATTATATAAAGGAGAGAAAAATGTGTGCCTTGCCCTGACCGGATGTCCGGGGAACTTCTCCTCACAAGACTAAAACGTTATCTGAAAGCATACGTTCAAACTATAATAACTATTATCCAAACACACTCGATTCAGGATTCAGACCATGGAACTTCATTCTCAACCGGTCATGCCGGAAGGCTTTCAATGTGCCAGCGTCAATTGCGGACTTAAAGAAATCGGAACGGACTTGTCTCTGTTCATATCGGACGTTACCTGCAACGCTGCGGCGGTATTCACGAAAAATCAGTTCCCCGGAGCCCCGGTTGTCGTCGGGCGGGAAATCATCAAACAGGGAAAACTGAGGGCCATTGTGGTGAACAGCAAAGTAAGCAACGTGGGCACAGGTGAAAGTGGCGTGGCTAACGCCCGGAAAATGGGGCTGGCTGTAGCCCGTGAATTTGCAATCGACCCCGGCCAGGTTCTGATGAGTTCAACAGGCGTGATTGCCAAACCCCTGCCTATTGAAAAAATCGAATCGGGAATCGTTGGCATCGGTCAACAGCTCTCATCCGATCCTCTTGTTGGGGCTCAAGGCATCATGACCACCGATACCTATCCCAAAGCCTTGTCCCTGTCTGTGGGACAAGCCACCCTCACCATGGTGGCAAAAGGTTCGGGGATGATTGAGCCCAATATGGCTACGATGCTGGTTTACGCATTTACCGATGCGGCCATCAGCTCATCCGCCCTTGATACCATGCTCCGCAAAGCGGTTGACACCTCGTTCAACATGCTGTCTGTGGATACGGACACCAGCACATCCGACACCTGCGTGATCATGGCAAGTGGCCACAAAGGGCCGGTTGATGAAGCTGCCTTTTCCAAAGCCCTTGATTTCGCCTGTATCGAAATGACAAAAAAACTCGCCCGGGACGGAGAAGGTGCGACCAAACTCCTTCTGGCAGAAGCCGTAAACGCCTATTCACGGGAAGAAGCCCGGACCATCGCCAAATCCATGGTCAACTCTCCTTTGATCAAAACCATGGCTTATGGTGCTGATCCCAATATCGGCAGGGTTCTCATGGCAGTGGGAAAATGTTTTGACTGCCATGTCCGTCCTGAACGGGTGGAGGTCAGTATCAACAGCACACTTGTCTACAAAGACCAGAACCGGGTTGATTTTGATGAAGAGCGGGTCCGCAAACTACTGAGCGGAGACTGCGTTCACATCTCGGTAAATCTGAACGAAGGCACAGATCAGGCACTGGCTTACGGATGCGATCTGACCAACGGGTATATCGAGGAAAATGCGGCGTATTATTCTTCGTGATATTAACCCGGCGACAAAAGACATTAATATTTATCGCACGAAAGCGATGGGTTACGCTTTGGCTCCACCCATCCTACACGTGAAAGTCCCGTAGGATGGGTGAAGCTTTAGCGTAACCCATCAGAATTGACCGCAATTTAGATCATTTAATTGCGGGTTTATATAAATTTGGAACGGGTTTGAAACCTTTAAAAGTGGGTTTGGAATCCACCCATACAGAGAACAGGTGAGCAGGTTGTTTCTTCCATGTACCAGAAAAGAAATGAATGAACGTGGCTGGGACAAGGCTGATATCATCCTTGTTTCCGGTGACAGCTACATCGACAGTCCGTTTATCGGTATCGCCGTCATTGGGAATGTCCTTTCAAGCAAAGGCTTCCGCGTCGCCGTCATTGCCCAGCCGGACATGGAAAGTGGAGAGGACATCACCCGACTTGGAGAACCGCTTCTGTTCTGGGGTGTTTCAGCTGGTGCCGTGGATTCTCTGGTGGCCAACCACACGGCATCGGGAAAAAGAAGAAAACAGGATGACTACACACCGGGCGGTATCAACAACCGCAGGCCGGACAGAGCCCTCATCCAGTACAGCAACCTGATCCGAAGACATTTCAAAAACACTGCCCCCATTGTTCTGGGTGGCGTGGAGGCAAGTCTTCGGCGCATCAGCCATTACGATGCCTGGTCCAACAACGTCAGAAAATCCGTGCTGTTCGATGCCAAAGGGGATTACCTGATTTACGGTATGGCTGAAAAATCCGTGACCGAACTGGCCTTGGCCCTTAAAAACGGTGAAAGCCCCATGGACATCCGTGGTCTTTGCTATATCGCCAAAGAGCCAAGACAAGGATACATCGAACTTCCCTCACACGAGCGGGTGGTTTCGGATAACACCTCGTTCATCTCCATGTTCGACACGTTTTACAGAAATAACGATCCCATCACAGCCAAAGGGCTATGTCAGAAACAGGACGCCCGATATCTTGTGGTCAATCCACCGGCTTCGACGCTGAGCATGGAAGAACTGGACGCCATCCATGACCTTCCGTATGAACGGGATCTCCACCCCTATGACCGGGCCAAAGGTCAAGTGACAGCCCTGGACACCATCCGTTTTTCCATACCTATCCACCGTGGCTGTTACGGCGAATGCCGGTTCTGCGCCATTTCCGTTCATCAGGGACGAACCGTCACATGGAGAAGCGAATCGTCTATCCTCAAAGAAGTGACCACCATGACAAAACACCCCGGATTCAAAGGGGTGATCACCGATACAGGTGGCCCCACAGCCAACATGTACGGGTTCGAGTGTGAAAAAAAACTGACAAGTGGCGCCTGCGATAAAAAAAGCTGCCTTTACCCCCAGGTCTGCCCTTCCCTCAAACCAGATCACGGGCCGCTGACACGGCTGTTGAAGCAGATACGGAAAATCCCCGGCATCCGCCATGTGTTCACCGCATCGGGCATCCGTTACGACCTTGTTTTTGCAGATAAAAAAAAGGGGCTTGAATACCTTGAAGAAATCGTTGCCCATCATGTATCCGGCCAGTTGAAAATAGCACCGGAACATACGGAAAAAGAAGTTCTTGATATGATGGGTAAACCAGGCCCGGACCTCCTTCTCAAATTCAAAAAAACCTTTGACGAACTAAGCAGGAAATCGGGTAAAAAGCAGTTCCTCACCTATTACCTCATCGCGGCCCATCCGGGTTGTCATCTGGCCCATATGACAAGGCTGAAATCGTTCGCCAACGAAAAGCTGAAAACAAATCCCGAGCAGATCCAGATATTCACCCCCACCCCGTCCACCTATTCCACCCTGATGTACCACACAGGCATTGATCCGTTCAGCGGTAAAAAAGTGTTTGTGGAAAAAGAACGGAATCTCAAGGAAAAACAGAAAGCGGCTGTTATTGAAAAAAGCGGTCATCAAGGATACCAAGGTCAAAACAAGCGGAAACCACGTTAACAGCATAATCTGTTTTGACAACCTTTTTCAAAACGGAAAATCCTCATCAGCCGCCGGAGCATCAATCTTCTCCGTCTTGGGCTTCATGGCTATTCCATGAACAGGATTTCCTTCCACATAAATGGATTTATGGGGAAGAGACGGACAGGCGTATTCACAGGCTCCGCAGCCCACGCAGATATCGGGGTTCACCACAGGCACTCTCAGGCCGTTTTCCACCACCATATTCACGGCTTTGGTGGGACAATGTTCGGAGCAGGCTCCGCATTCGGTTTTCTGTGTGATCACAATGCAGTTTTCGCGGATAAAATGAACCCGACCCACCTGGGCCTGTTTCTTCTCTTCACGGGTCAGTGGAAGAATGGCTCCTGTGGGGCAGACCTCGCCGCAGACTGTGCATTGGAAATTGCAGTACCCTTGTCTGTTAGAAAGATGGGGCATGAGAACCCCGGCCTTGCCGTAGACGGCCATGCCCGGCTCGATCACTTTGCCCGGACAGCGGGTCACGCAGAGATAGCAGGCCGTGCATGCGCCGGTGAAATGTGCAATACTTATCGAACCCGGCGGTGTCACCGGGTGTTTTCTCACAACTGGAATTTTGTTTTTCACGAACACAAGGGGCCGTTTGACCTGAGCCATCACCGTTCCGGGGAAACCGGCGATCAGAAGAAACATCATCCGAATCATGTTCCGTCTGTCTGCATCGTGTTCCGGATTTTCAGAATTTTCAATTCCCCTTTGCATGGAAAAACCTATGCTGTATGCCGAACAAACAGCCAGACAGTTGAAACAACCCACGCAGCGACTTGAATCAATTGTCCCGTTTCCCACATCAATGCATTCGGCTTTACAGTTCCGTTCACACATACCGCAGCCTGTGCATGTTTTCTTAGACAGAGCCAATCTGAATACTGACAAGCGGGACACGATTCCGAGAATTGTCCCCACAGGACAAAGGGTGTTGCAATAAAGACGGCCCCGTTTGATGGAAAGCCAGATGATCAGCAAAAGATATCCAGCCACAACAACCACCACATAATAGGGGAATCGGAGTTGAGCCACAGGTGATAGGCCATAAAAACCCGCTGTTTCCAGCAGCCTCGAAAGTCCGTTGTTCAACAGGATAATCAAGGGCCGGACAAGGTTTGCCATAACTCTGCCGAAAATACTGTAGGGATCGAGAAGATCAATAAAAACAAGGCTGCCCGATAAAAATACAACGACCGTGATCACAAGCACCACGTATCTCATCCATCTAAAGGGCTGGGAATGGGAAAAACGCTTTTTTCCTGCCCTTGCCCGGATCATCAGATCCATGGTTGTCCCCAGTGGGCAGAGAAATGAACAGTAAACCCTTCCAAATAAAACCGTTAAAACAAGAACCAGAACAAAACCGGTGAACAGCCCCGAAGTACCCCCGGCCAGAGTTTTCATCAGCGAAGGGATGAACTGGACATAGACAATAGTGCGTAGCCCCCAGGCCGGGATCAACCCGTAAATATCGAGAAAAACAAGGGCCACAAGGACAAGGAGTATAGCCGATATCCAGCGTCTTATCCTTCTTAAATTCCGATTAACCATGGCCATCACAACTTGATCCGTTTGATGGAAAGGCTGTCCAGATTCATGGTTCCAACACCCATGGCAGCCGCCCGTTTGATATAGGGGATATCCGACGGGTTTTCACCGAACAGCATGGCTGCTGCGGCATCCGCCGCCACCGGATCACGGGTCATGATCAGGGATTTCATGTTCACCACGTCAGCTTCGGACACGCCTCGGGGGCCGTCTTTCTTCAAGACATTATAGGCATCCACTACAGTGAGTGTGGGTTTTTTGAACGTGGCAAAATCGGCGATACACTGATGAAGGTCATTTCGATGCCAGAACCCTCTGTCCCAGACAACTCCCATGTGGTTTTTCATGCCGATGGTCAGCTTGGCACTGGAGTGATGTTTCAACACCGGCACGTTGATGAACACATCCGCTTCAAGAATCTGTTCGTGAACCTTGGCTTTGGAAAGTTTTTTACCCTTATTGATGGTGACATCATGGAAATAGCGTTCCGAACTTCCGGGAATCACCGTACCTCCAGCATCTTTCACTGCCCGCTCTATCCCGCTGGTTTTATAGGTTCTGGTCCATTCGTCGCAGGTATTGTCAAACACATATACTTTTTTAGCTCCTGCTGAAAGACAGTGCTTTACGATCTGCCGCACAAGGGCGGGATGTGTGTTTGCGGCACGTTCCGGCCCCACGTCCCAGCCGATATTCGGCTTGACCACCACGGTGCTGTTTTTCTTCACAAATGACCCGATACCCCCGAATTCGGCCATGGCTTTATCAAACATCTGGCCCGGTTCTCCACCTTTCACAGCCACCAGATCGGGAATGGCTGATTTATCCGCCGCAAATACATCGAAACCTCCGGTGATCATGGCCGTTCCCGTAATAAGCCCTGCCGCGATGCCTCTTTTAATAAATTCACGACGGTTCATTTCATTTATGTTCATATCATGTTTCATAAGATCTCCTTTCATGATGGCTCCATGCCTTGTATCAGGGCCAGAGCATTTTTACCCAGCACACTGTGATTGTATCCTCCTTCGAGGATGGCAAAATACCGTCCACCTGAACGTTTCGCCGATTCTTTCACCATAACGCCCATGTCGTAATAATCTTCAGTTCGCAGAAGACCGCCCCAATCATCCACATGGTTGTCGAAGCCAGCCGATATTCCGATCATATCGACAGAAGTTCCATCAAGCGTTGCCCGGACGTCTTTCAAATAACGATCTCGCTGATGAAATTCCGGGTTGTAAATCGTCACAAAGGGTTTGTCTTCAAGGATGTTCACATTTCCATCCCCGTAATGCAGATCAAAATCAAGAACAAAGGCGCTTTTGATTTTTTTCCTCTGGTGCAGAGCCAGAAGGGCAATGGCCATGTTGTTGAAATAACAGAAACCCCAGCATGAGCTGAACGACGCATGATGCCCCGGCGGCCTGAGCAGCCCGAAGCAGGGTTCTTTCAAGGCGATATCCGCCGTAAGCACTGCCGCGCCAGCCGCAAGGGAAGCCATAGGGTAAAGTCCCTCTTTTCGCACATCCTCCACATGCTCCATGGAATGGGCCCGAAGAATATCCTCAAGTGACGCCTCATGGGGCTCAACAAAGCGGACCACTCCTTGAATTTCTTTCACTACCGCTTCCATGCGGCCCTTCTCCGCCGCCGGGTCCGACACATAGACCTGATAAAAATCAGGATGAAAGACCACCTTCATAAGACCTCCTGTTGGACGTGATCAACTATGTCAATTTCACTGAAGAGATAATATGGGGAAACCCTAATAACAAAACACTCAGAATTTCCCATTTCAATCGGAATAAAAAAGAAGAACATTATACCAAATCAACCGGTCAGCGACAATGGAACGCTGAAAAAAAATCAATCACCTTAAGAGTGGTATATTGATTGTCATCCATAACACAACTCAGCCCACAGCCATATGAAGTTTACTAAAACCCACCCGGGCACGCCAATCTCCCGATTGGCACAAACGAAAGCCAAAGGCTTTCACAGCTGACAATAAATGCTCCCGAAGGGCCAGTTGTTTATTAGACCCTAATAAGGTACTTAAGATTATCTATTCCACCTTATCTCTCTTTTATTTCTATAAATGCATCCAGAGTCTTCAAAAGATTTCCGGGCTTTGCCATCTCACGGCTTAGATTTTCCCCGGCATCAATTTCTTTATTTGTCATTGTTGTGGCTATCTTTGCACGATTCCCGGTGGCTTTGTTTTTATTTGCCATGTTATTAACATCAGAGATTTTCCAGAGAGCATAGGCAATTATTTTTGAAAGAGGTACTCCTTTGCCGCCTTCATAAATCAATCCAAGGTTAAACAACGCTTCAGGGTTTCCTTTATCCGCCGAAAGACGATACCATTTTATGGCCTCTTTATCGTTGTGAGGTGCACCTTTACCGCTATCATGCATCAAACCAAGGATGAACTGGGCCTTTGCATCTCCTTGAAGGGCAGCATGACGAAACCACTTCATAGAATCCTTGTCGTCTTGGGGTATCCCTCCTTTGCCGTTCTCACAGCACATCAAACCAAGTATATACCTGGCCTGGCCTTGAGCCTCTGCAAGACGATACCACTCCATGGCCTCTTTGTCATCTTGGGGGAATTCTTTCTCATTGGCGTACATCTCAGCAACTTTAAACTGGGCCTTGACATCTCCCTGAACCGCTGCAAGGCGAAACCACTTCATAGCCTCCGTGTCGTCTTTGGGAACTCCTGCGCCGTAGTTATACATGACGCCGATGTTATACTGGGCTTTCACATCTCCCTGAACACCAGCAAGGTGAAACCACTTCATGGCCTCTTTATCGTCGTGGGGTACCCCTTTGCCTTTGACGTACATCATACCGAGTTTATACTGGGACAAAGAATCACCCTTGGATGCAAGTTGCTTGTATTCTTTTAATGCAGTAGCGTAATCACCTTTTTCATAAGCGGCTTCTCCTTCATCATACCCAGCAACCAAAAATCCAGGTATAAAGGCAAAAAATATATTTAATAAAAAAAAGAAAGCTCCTAATCTTTTTCTCATATATGATCCTCCCTTCCAAAGATTTCATTCCAACCCTTCCTGAGGTATGAAACCAAGCAGTTATATATACATCTCAAAGGGACAAACCTTAACTTGTGATTCATATAAAAATAATTCCATTCGTATAATAAAAATCAGAAAAACGCATACTCTATTTTTTATGGATTAATATATTCATTCTAAAAATTTGAATGGGTGCCCTATACTCTTTTTCTACCACTTCATTGTCGTCACTTCTTTTTCAGCGTTTCCTTTTCCACCTATATCCCGCATTCTTTCTTAAACGGGCTGTACAGATCCCCCATTTTCATATACGTACTTTTTTCGAAGCAGTTTCATTACGAAAAAGGACACGGTTGTCATGAAAAATCAAGCCGAAGATCAAATGGATAGTCTGGCCGTCATGTGCAAGAATCTGGTGGAATATGCCGTGGACAGAGACGACATCAAGGTGCTCGTCCACAACCTTCCCAAAGATCAGAACATCAACACCGTTACGGTGGATTATGAACTTCAACTGCTCAAGATCATCAGCGTGGGCTGGGCTCTTTCAGTTTGTATGGAAAATGAACCGAAAAAAACCGAAGCAGCCATGGAATACTGGAACCTGATCCGAGGTTTTTCCAAAGACATTTCCCAGGTCACAAACATGATGATCGGCCATGATGTGGATTATTTCCAGTTAATCAAGGATCGATTTGATTACTACATCAAATCCCTTGACCGCAAAACAGCAAAGGATGACCCGGCTTCGGCCATCGGCCCGGCTTTTGCCGAGTGTTGCAAGGATAAGGAAAACCCTTTTGTCACCATCACCGGAGCCCGAATTTTCACCTATTCGGTTCGTGGCGTCAAAGAATACCTGGAATCTCTTGGAATTAAAGCGGATTAATAAAACCATGTACGCAAAGAACGCATCACATCTCAAAGAACTTATCCTCAGCAACCCTGATGATCTGCCCTCAAGCTTCCTCAGAGACAGCTCATTTGCGGCCCACTGTTTTGACAAGCACAGCATCCGCTACCTGAAATCCGCTTTTCACAGGGACGCCGACCCTGACGAGTGCTCAGCCTGGAACATCAACCCCTCCGAATGGAAGGAAAACGTGGAAATGGCCTACATGGCCAAAGTTGCCACAGAAAAAAAAGCGGCATCTTGACCTATTTACAGTTATTTTTGTTTCATACAAATGGTAATGCCTCCGGCAGCCCTCAATGCTGTTGACTTAAGCTTTGCTCCAAATAAAATTTTGAATGTCCAACAGGGCGATCGCATATCTTTTTTGAGAGCTAAAAATAAAAAACGGCACAGCCAATCGCATCGCGCAACAGCCCCTCGTTCCGGGGATTCTCCCCGGAATGCTTAACCGGAGGCTCTGCCTCCAAAAATGGAGAGATCGAAGCACTTCAAATACGAATATGAAAGAAACAGCTGAATTCGCAAAATATTTTCTTTCCATGCGGAAATGTTGATCCTACAACCCATTCACCATTCGATGTTCTGTGTTCGATGTTCGATGTTCAAATATCCGAACAAATCGGAATTTTATTCTGACAATCACTCAAAAAACAAAAACCCGTTTATCCCAAAGTCTTTTAATGCTAATCTGTGCCCCATGAATGATATAAAAAATACACCAGACGACAAACACCAGACAGTCACTCACCGCCCCATGATTCTCGCCCCGGCGGGAAACAGGGCTTCTTTTCTGACTGCCATAGGAGCCGGAGCCGACGCGATATACTGCGGGCTGAAAAACTTTTCCGCACGCATGGAAGCGGACAACTTCAGCACCGAAGAGCTTTCAGCCCTGACAAACCTTGCCCATGCAAAAGGCGTCAAAGTCTTCATCACTCTGAATTCCATGCTGAAACAGGACGATGTGGAAAAAGCCGCTCATCTTGTGGAAAAACTGGTTCGCCACGTCAAACCGGACGCCTTGATCGTGGCTGACCCTGCCTTTGCACGAATAGCCCAGCGAACCGGTTTCAAAGGTGAGCTTCACCTGTCCACCCTTGCCAATATGAGCTTCCCAAAAGGACTGGCCCTTTTTGCAGAAAAACTTGGGTTCAGACGTTTCGTTGTTCCAAGAGAACTGACCATTGATGAAATCAAACTCATGGCTGATGCCTGTCCCGAAGGTGTGGATCTTGAAGTTTTCGTACACGGCGCTCTGTGTTACGGGGTTTCCGGCAGATGCTACTGGAGCAGTTTCTTTGGCGGGAAAAGCGGTTTGCGCGGACGCTGCGTCCAGCCCTGCCGCCGGGTGTACAATCAGAACAAAGATAAAGCCCGGTATTTCTCCTGCCAGGATCTGAGTCTTGATGTCCTTTCCCGGACGCTTCTCACGGTTCCAAAAGTCGGCGCATGGAAAATCGAGGGGCGGAAAAAAGGCCCCCATTACGTTTACTATACGGTGAAAGCCTATCAACTTCTGCGTGACCACGGCACAGATCCCCAGATGAAAAAAACTGCTATCGGCCTTCTTGGGCAAGCTTTGGGAAGACCGGGAACCCATTACAATTTTCTTCCCCAACGCCCCTGGAATCCGGTGGATACAGACAAACAGACCGGCTCGGGCCTGTTTGTGGGAACCATGAAAGGTCCTTTGAGCAACCCGTTCATCAATCCGGCTATCGGACTTCTGCCCGGAGATCTCCTGCGCATCGGCTATGAAGACGCGGATGGCCATGCCATTCAGAAAGTCCACACCAGCATTCCTAAACGTGGCACACTTCACCTGAAATTCCAGGAAGGCCGGAAACCCTCTAAAGAAAGCCCTGTTTTTCTCATTGACCGGAGGGAAAAAGAGCTTCAGACCCTGATCAAATCGCTGGAAGCTGAACTGGGAACCCTCCCGCCGGAAACGGTCACGGCCTCACGCATCAGCCTGGATGATCTGACGGGAAAGAATAAAAAGAGGCGGACGGCAAAACAAACCGTAACGGACATCCGGGTTTTAAGAAAAACGCCCCAGCGCATCCATCATGGCGACGCTGTGTGGCTCACCGCTGAAAACCTGGAAAAGATCCCGGCAAAACTCACTTCAGGATGCTGGTTCTTCCTTCCTCCTGTGATCTGGCCATCAGATGAGCCAGCATGGCAGGATCTTATTGAGTGCGCCCTAAAAAAAGGGGGACGGCGTTTTGTTCTGAATGCACCCCATCAGATCGGTTTTTTTGACAGACCCGGCAATCTTGAACTCTGGGCAGGGCCGTTCTGCAATACAGCCAACAGTGTGACGGTGGACATTCTTGCCACCCTTGGATTTTCAGGTGTTTTTGCCAGCCCCGAACTTTCACGGGCCGATTTTCTTGCCCTTGGAGAAAAAAGCCTTCTGCCTGTGGGGGTGGTCCTATCGGGAAACATGCCCCTTGTCATCGCAAGAACCTTGACTGACAAACTCAAACCCTTGACACCTTTTTCAAGCCCTAAAGGTGAAGATGCCTTTTCCGTAAAATACGGGGAAGATATCTGGACTTACCCCAACTGGAAACTGGATCTCACAGAAAAAAAAGACGAGCTGATCCGTGCCGGGTACAGCCTGTTTGCCCATCTGGATGAACAGTTTCCGGGCCATATCACAATGCGTGAACGGCCAGGAAAATGGAACTGGGATTTGACGTTGCTTTAATTATCCCGGCAACAAAACACATCAGTGTTTATCGCACGAAAGAGATGGGTTACGCTTTGGCTCCACCCATCCTACACGTCGCCGCCTGTAGGATGGGTGAAGCTTTAGCGTAACCCATCGAAATTGACGGTATGTTGGCATATTTTATTGACCGGTTTAATAATACATATCGTTCGAATCAGAATTTGAATAACGATTAATCAGATTAAGGGGAATCAGCATGGAATGTATTAAAGAAAAAAACAGTGAAAGATGCCCGTGTACATATTCACCATGTTCGAAAAAAGGGGCCTGCTGCGAATGCATCGCATACCATGTGAAGATGCGGGAACTTCCGGGCTGCTGTTTTTCCAAAGATGCGGAGCGAACGTACGACAGATCCTTCGAACATTTCGCACGCCTTGTCATGGAGAAAAAACTCTAATATTAACACCAATGCCGTCTCCTTAAGAAATAGTACAACGCTCATGTTAATTTATGCGATGATCGTAGGGGCGACCCGCTGGTCGCCCTGCCCGCATAATCATAAACGTTTATTGTACATATAGGTTTGGGCGACCAGCAGGTCGCCCCTACAAGGTTTCGCCGGTTACATATATCTTAAAACGGCATTGATATTGACTCAGCCAACACTTTTTTCGGAGGATACACCATGAAAAAAAACACGGAAATATCTACCGGTTCTTTTTCGGACAATCAGGGAAAAATCCTTGTAAATCTTGCCCGGAAAACCATTGCGGAAAAACTGGGTGTTACGGCAAAAGACGTGACCATACCCGATGAACCGGAGTTCACGTCAAAAAGAGGCACGTTTGTCACTCTGAAAATCAACCATGAACTGAGAGGCTGTATCGGCAACCTTGGGCCTGATGAAAAGGTGGTGGATGGAATCAAACGAAACGCCATCAACGCGGCCTTCAACGATTACAGATTCAACCCCCTTACCCGGGACGAACTCGCCAAGGTTGACATTGAGGTCAGCATCCTCACCGAAGCCAGGCCCCTGCCCCACGCTGGCGGTAATGACCTGCTGACCAAACTTAAACCCGGAGTGGACGGCGTGATCATCCGCCAAGGGTCATCCGGTGCAACGTTTCTTCCCCAGGTCTGGGAACAGTTGCCAAAAACTCAGGAATTTCTCGAACACCTGTGCATGAAAGCAGGCCTTCCAAGGGATGCATGGAAATCGCCGGATTTAAAAGTTTCCACATATCAGGTTCAGTATTTTGAAGAAAACAAGGATTAACAGCAGACAGAAACAGGCTTTTGGGAGGAAATGATGGTAGGCCATCAGAAAACAGCGGGTTTGGATAGCGAAACAATCGAAAAAAATCTGACCCGGTATCTTGAAACAGAAACGCTTTTAAACGAATTCTTCAACAGTTTCAACTACTGCATGGATCAATGCATCCGTGTGGAGATTGAAAAAAATCATGGCCGCCCCGTGGCCGCCTGCTGCAAAAACCGTTATCACTGTATCTACGATCTGGAATATCCTGTCTTCGATCTCTTACGTGCTGAACGCGAAAAACGCTACGGAAAACCCCAGGACCAGATCAACCCCGACCCTGTTTCCCCTTGCGAATACCATGGACCCTCCGGCTGCCGCATCGCAACCCACAAAAGCCCGATCTGCCTTGCGTTCATGTGCAGAGAAAGCATTGATTTTCTCCGCGAAACCTACGGCATTTTCACCTACGATTACCTGGGCGTGAATTACGCTCTTGAATGGATTCTGACCGGTGACTTTTCCGATGCAGATTACAAGGAGTTCAGGCAAAGCATCGTTGAAATGATTCAGAAGATAAAAGAGAAATAAATCACTGAAATATCGAAATGTTACTCGTTTACAAGATACTTGAACGATGTTATGAATATTCATTTTTAAAAAGGGTTGTTTTTCTTTAACGGAACCTGAAAATATTTGGCCATCAAAAGGAGATTCGAGTTTGCCTCAAGAATTATATGTAATAAGCCTTGTATTTTCTTGTTTAGCGTTGCTTGTTTCTGCGACCACGGCCTGGCTGACCTTGTTTCGAAAAGGAAGACTGGTTATGACCCAGCCAACTGTGGTTTTCTTCGGACCTGATGGCTTTCGATTTGACAGTCAGAAAAACAAAGTCTATCTACGCACGTTGTTATATTGCACAGCTAAAAAAGGTCAAGTTATTGAGAGCCTTCATATTGCACTACATCGCAACGAATCAAAGCAAAATTTCAATATTTGGGTTTATGGAGAGAAAGGGGATTTGAAGCGAGGTAGTGGCTTATTTATACCTCAAGAAGGCGTCACTTACGATCATCATTTTCTATTACCTGAAGATGGAGCTAACTTTCAATTTTTGTCTGGCTCTTACAGCTTGGTAGTTTTTGCTAAAATGGTAGGTAAAGCCGCTCTCAAGCAACTTTCCTCAGTAAAATTAAATATTTCTGAATCTCAGGCGGCAAAACTATCTGAGCCGAATACTGGAATTTATTTTGATTGGGGGCCTGACCAGAAATCTTATCACTCACACATTAATACAAAGCCAGAGCAAGACCGAGACATTGAATCTTTACTCGAACTAATGTCTAACAAAAAAATGCAACTGACGCAAAAAGCGCGCGGCTGATTTTGGTGTTAGCAGTTTTAACAAATATACGGAGAAAGCATGAAGAAGTTCGTAATACTAATTATTGCTTTTGCTATGACTGGATGTACAACTGTTAAATATAACGGTACAAAAACTTTTGTAAAAGAAGTCGACTATCCAGAGATTGGCAAACAAATTATTGCATACGTTGGTGATTATTTAGTTCAAAAAGGAAATATTTGTGAAGAAGATATATTGGTTGTTCACAAACCAATTGATGGTATTGCATATGACATATCGGAAAAGGAATATCCCCAAATCGGTTTTGATGATAAACAAGATTTTTACTCTGCTGTCGGAGTGGTAAAAGGGTTCTTATTTGACCCTGTTGAGGCCTTAGCGCTGGGAAGGGATGATGGCGCAGAATTATGTGTAATAACGGTATTTGGCGGTCGTGCTTGTTATGTTGGGCAATATGAACGTAAGAAGAAACTATCTGAAAAGGGTAACAGCTTCCAGCAGACCTTAATTTACAGTGGCCGTATTGGTAATAAAATAAACATTAGCTACAGAGAATTTAGTAACAACATAGCAAGACCTGCTTTTAATAACGACGTTGAGTATGATTTATCATCTTCGAACATCATTGGCTACAAAGGAGCTTTGATCGAAGTAATTAAGGCAGATAATAGCAGTATCACTTACAAGTTGATTCGCAATTTTCCATGAACTGATAACAATTCGCTTGCAGCCGAGCACGAACATCGCGGGCTTAAGCGCACGTTAAATTCAGGAATATATGATGGCAAAAAAAGATTTTATTTCTGAACGTCTTGATAAATTACGTGAAAAATACAACATAAAACCAGAGAGAGATCCATTATTTGGCTATGAAGGCGATTCTTTAAAAAAATTTATTGAAGAAAAACCCATTACAGTAGGCGATAAAATGCTTATCTATGGATCGCAAGGGATGATGCATTCTTATTCTTTGGTTGTTGTAGAGGCGGTGGATTCAGGTAGGCAAAAACGAATTGTAGTATCAAAACCTGCACCATGGGGAGGGCAATCATTTTATCGCTCTGGTATAAATTGTTATGCACCAAGGAGCCAGTCCAGATTAATACCATTAATAGATTGGGTAAAAGATCAAATGGGTGAAGGAGAAGAGATTATATTTAGTTGGAATTGGGAACATATAATTTAACAAGGCCCTTGCACCCGAGCGGGCTAATTCGCCGCGTTTTTTGTGCGGTGTCTTTATTCGACATTTTCACTTCTTGGCGGCCTTCGTTTATCGCCGCCCACCGGGTTAAGGACACGTTCGCTCCATACATTCAGATGAATAATAAATTGGGTTCGCAAAATAATGATATATGACGTACAATTTAAACCGAGAGCTGTGAAAGATATCGAAAAGATATCATCTCGTATGCAAACAAAAGTTATTAAAGGCATTGAAATGTTAGGCAATAATTTGGCAGGAGATGTGAAAAGACTAACAAATTATACCCCGGAATATCGTTTGCGAGTGGGAGATTACAGGGTTTTGTTTGAAATCGAAGATAACAGTATAATTGTATACAGAATCCGTCATCGTCGAGAGGTTTATCGATGAAAGGAGTTTCCATGGAATTACATGCCCAAATAATAAAGAAAAACGGGAAAAATGAATTTGTTGTTTTGCCCTACGACGAATTTCAAAAAATACAGGAAGAAATTGCTTCGTATGAAGACCTTCGATGCCTTAGGGAGGCTAAAGCAGAAGAAAATGAAGCTCCAACTATTGGGTTAGACGAGTTAAAAAAAATTATTTCAGGGCGAACAATTAAATCCAGCTGACCTCGCAAGCTCGACGGCTGATTTCCTCGTTCGCATTTCAACTGCGCGAGAGGGATCAGTTGGAAATAGGTTTCGGTTTTATCAGGTAACTCTTAAAGAGGTATTAAAATGAAGGTATACGCATATGAACACACAATGGACAAAAATGGAGTTCTAACCGTAAAAAATCTACCATTTAATATAGGCGAAAAGATTGAGGTGATTATAATTCCCCGTTCTAAACCCAAAACCGATAAAAAACGGTATCCATTTTGGGGAAAACCAATTACATATATTAACCCGACTGAACCGGTTGCGGAAGCAGATTGGGAGGTTTTCAAGTGATTGTAATGGATACGCAACTTCCAGGTGATTTTCATCGAGATCCGGCTGATCAAATCATTGTTGCTACAGCGCGCATTCATGACTGCCCATTGTTGACAGTTGACGATAAAATTCTTAATTACCCTCATGTAAAATTATTGAAGTGATGCTAACGAATCGCCCCAAAGGATCGGATCATTTGTCGGGTTTCGTTTTTTCGTTCCCAGGCTCCGGCCTGGGAATGCATTTCCGCATGGCTCCGGCCATGCCTGTCGGCAAATCCCCCCTTGTTTCTGTTACCTGGCACAGCATAGGTAACATACACGTTCCAGCGTTGGCTTCAACCCGCGCATGGAGGCCGGAGCCTCCTTCCCCACACTCCCAGGCCGGAGCCTGGGAGCGAGTTAATGAGATTCAGGTTGGTTTTTATAGTCGTTATTGTAATGTTTGACAAACAAACAAATGCGCTGGGCCGGACGAGAGAGTGCAGTGTTTGAAGACTTTCTTTTTTCAACCTTTTTCGTTATCTGGCCGCTTTCGTGACTTGCCTCCCTTCCCGTGATTTGTAGCGTTGGGCTTTTCCGCGCATATCCCATTGACAAATTGTAGCCAGGTGGCTACAATCTCAACATGGTTGAGATACGCAAGACAGAAACCTTTGCGAAATGGATCGACGGGGTACAAGATTTAAGGGCACGCGCCAAAAATCTTGTCAAAATTGAAAAATTGGCGGCTGGCAATCCCGGAGACGTAAAACCTGTGGGAGAAGGTGTGTCTGAATTACGTATTGACTATGGCCCTGGTTATCGAGTCTATTTTAAAAAGATCGGTCAGGTTGTTGTTATACTTTTGGCAGGTGGTGACAAGCATAGTCAGAGCAAGGACATCAAGACCGCTTTGCGGCTTACAGGCAATTTATAGGTGGAAATCATGACAAAAACGAAAACAAGTAAATACGATGTCGCTGAACATCTCCGTACACCGGAAGAAATGGCAGCATATCTTGAAGCCTCTATGGAAGAGGCAAATGGAGATGCCGCATTCATTGCAAAAGCACTGGGTGATATTGCGAGAGCAAAAGGTATGTCTCAAGTGGCCCGTGATGCTGGCCTGTCTCGTGAAAGCCTATATAAAGCCCTTTCTGGAGAGCGCACTCCAAGCTTTGATACAATCCTTAAGGTTATCGGTGCATTAGGATTAAAGCTGCATGCTGAAGCCACTCATACAAACTGCTGAAGGCCCAACATATGGCTTGAAGGGGGAATTATGAATAAAATCAGTAAAAAGGCATTTATGCCAATCGATCAGGAAGAAAAAGACCTGATGGAATCAATCGAACGTGACGAGTGGCAGCCCGCTAAAAATTTTGATAAGGAAAGAAAAAAAGCAGTAGAAGCGGCTCGTAATACTTTAAATAAGGATAAACGAATAAATCTTCGTCTTTCACAAAAGGATCACCACCAGATTCAAATAAAGGCAATTGAAGAAGGCATTTCAACTACGCGAAAAGAATCAGGTGGAAATTAAGGTTTCGGTTTTGTGCGATACGTTTAGTTTCCAAAAAAACCTGTTACTATTTAGTGTCTGAACGGAAACGGCAGCTTTTGGTCTGAGACAAGACACAGAAAATTTTGACCACAGGCGTAGCTGCGCTACGTCGAGGATCAAAATTTTCGAGAACGCCGTATCAGGCAAAAAGATGCCGTTTCCGTTCGGGCACTATTTAAACGCCCCTTCTTTCTTCAAAGCAAGATAAGCAGCATCAATTTTCTTTAAAAGATTCTCAGCATCAGGCGTTTGTTTCGAAATAATAAACTGGACTTTCAACTTCTTAATTATGCTGTACTTCAAACCGGCAATTTTCTCCTTTTTGATCACAGATTCCGCTGGCTGGTTGTAATCAAGGAGATAATCTGCGCGACCTCGTATAAGCTTTTTAAAAAGAAGGTCATGGCCATCTGTGGGATCAACAGTGATGTTGTTCGCGGGGTCTTCAAGAAAAGTAACCATTCCGCCGTATCCGTAACCTCTTTGAGTGATAACTTTTTTCCCTTTGAGTTCATTCAGTGAACTCAACAGGGGTTTGTCTTTCAAAGTATAGAGGCGGACTTCGATTTCTTCAGTCTTAATATTACTGTAAAGCACATGCCCCTCATATTCCGGTACGCCTCTGATACCTATAAAGAGCTGGGTGGTGCCATCTGCGAGGTTTAAGTACAATCGCTTAGGGGGAAATCCGCTCACCACATACTTGAACCCTGCTCTGTCCAGTGTTTTTCGAATAATATCTGCAAGGATTCCTGAGACTTCCAGCTCACTTTTAACCACATAAAAGGGTGGAAAATCAAGAACCCCCACTCTTAAAGGTTCTGCTTGAATTGAAGAGGGGAAGATCAGAGATAAAACCATGACCATGACGGCAAAAAGCTTAATTAATAAAAAATCAGTTTTTTTCATAAGCCCCCTTCCCCTTTCAATTCATATAATCAATAATCACTGAACCTTGTAAGCCACAACCCTGTTGTCAAAAAAAGTGGGAATGAGAAGCAGCTTTCTCTCAGGAATATACTCTATGTCTGCCGAATTCACCTTTGACGAAGTGGTGTCTACAAGGATTCGGGTCTCTCCTGTGGCAAGCACAAGAGAGGTTTTTCCGGCCCAGTCCGACACAAAATAGTTTCCTTTTCCGTCAGAACGAAGCCCGTCGATCATGGTTTCACCCACCTTCCCGAAATCAGTGATGGTTTTATCCGAAAGTCTTATGGCTTTGATCTTTCCATCGCCGGAGTTCCCCACCATCAGTTTTTTCTCTTCCATATAAAGGCCGTTGGGGCTTTTTATTTCAGGCCCTTTCACCCAGATATCAAGCTTTCCGTCTGCCAGTTTGTAAATTGCGCTGTTTTTCTCGTCCATTTCCGTCACATAAACATTCCCTTTGTCATCAACAGCCACATCGTTCAGAAACAATGCGCCTTCTGCCGGATAAGTGGTTTTAATCTTCCCGGTTCCCATGTCTATCTCAACAAGACGATCAATATCGCTTACGAAAAAGCTGTTTTTATAGATGGCCGATCCCTTGGGTGCATTCAGCCCTTCAGCCCATTTCAGTTTGAGGATCTTGCCTTCAAGAGACAGTTTGGAAATGAACCCTTTTCCGTTTTTTTCCGTGGGATTTCCGTTGATGTTTGAAATATAAAGTATCTTATCCGCTTTATGATAAAGAACGGATTCGGGAACGAGAAATTCTTTTTTCGACTCCCAGACTTTAGTTAATGAGGCTTTTTTTTCAGTTGCATTACCATTCACAGAGGCAGCGCATAAGCATACTGCCACGGCCAATAAAATTAATGTTCTTTTCATAACAAATGTTTTCATGATTTTTCCTTGTGTCTCCTTCATCTCAGATGTAATTCAATAATTTCAGATTCGTTCAATACAAGATCGTATGCCAAAATGGATGACTTCCGGTAAGTATGTAAAAATATCACATTTCATGCTGACAAGACAAGCATGTCTTTTTTATTCATCGTCCGTATCAAGATCGTATTTTTTCAATTTGCGCCAGAGAGAAACCCGGTCAATGGAAAGAATCTGGGCGGCCAGGGTTTTATTATCACCTGATTCGGCCAGAACCCATTCGATATACGCCTTTTCCTGTTCGGCGAGGGTGGGAAGCCGGTCATCATGTTTTCTGAATGTGGTCATCATCATCCCACGCAGATCCTCGGGAAGAAGACTTGGTTCCAGCGTGTCTGCTGTTGCAAGTGCAACTCCCCGTTCGATGATGTTTTCCAGCTCACGTACATTACCCGGAAAATCGTAATTCATCAAGGTGTCCATATATCCTGGGCTTACGGTTCTAATGTTTTTCTGCATAAGTGCCGAGAATTTTTTTACGAAATACTGAACAAGAAGGGGCAGGTCGTCTTTTCGGTCCGAAAGGGGCGGAATGGTCAGAGCCACCACGTTAATTCTGAAAAAAAGATCCTGGCGAAACCGCCCCTGCTTGACTTCTTCCTGAAGATTTCTGTTTGTTGCCGCTATAAATCGCACGTCCACTTTTATGGCCTGAGTCCCGCCAATTCTCATCACTTCTTTTTCCTGAATGACTCTCAGAAGCTTGACCTGCATGGCCGGTGACATTTCGGTGATTTCGTCAAGAAACAATGTGCCGCCGTCGGCCATTTCAACCAGACCCTTTTTCAGATCACCCGCACCGGTAAATGCACCTTTTTCATGGCCAAAAAGTTCGTTGGTCAGAAGCTCTTCATTAAAAACCCCACAGTTCACGGACATAAGCGGCCCTTTTTTTCTTCTGCTGCACGAATGAAGAAAACGGGTGAGCAGTTCTTTGCCTGTTCCTGATTCACCGTTGATAATCACGTTGCTGTCGGTCACAGCCACCTGAGCCGCCATATCGAGAAGTTTTTTCATCTTCGGGTTGGCTGTCACAATCTCGCCATCCCCACGAACGGCTTTCAGACTTTCTTTGAGCTGGATGTTTTCCCTTTTCAAGCTTCGTTTTTCGAGGGCCTCACGAACGACCTTTCTCACCATATCCAGCTTGTAGGGTTTAGCGATGTAGTGATACGCCCCGGTTTTCATGGCGTGAATTGCCGAATCAACGGTGGCATAACCTGTGATCATGATGACTTCGGTGTCGGGATAAAGTTCTTTTGTCTTTTCCAGAATACGCAGTCCGTCAATTTTTTCCATTTTAAGATCGGTGATGACAAGGTCAAACTCATTATCAGACAAGGCCTTCAGCGCCTCTGCCCCGCTCCGGACGCCTGTCACGTCATAATTTTCTTTCTTCAAAACATGGGTGAGGTTACTCAGCGCCACTTCTTCGTCATCCACCACCAGTATTACCGCCCGTCCGTTCATGCCGCATCTCCTTTGCCGTTGATCAACCAGATGGTAAATGTGGTCCCTTGATCGATGTTACTGTTCACCTGAATGAGTCCTCCGTGTGCCTCGATGATGTCATGAACGATAAACAGCCCTAGCCCTGATCCTTTTCCCACATCTTTGGTTGTAAAGAAAGGATCGAAAATGTGTTTGAAATTTTCAGGATCAATCCCAGGACCGTCGTCCTCCACCATGATTTCCACAACATTTCTTCCGCCTTCTCCGTTATTTGATGCCTGGGCCATGATCCATATATGCCCTCTCTCATTCAAGGCATCAACCGCATTTTTCATCAGATTGAGAAACACTTGTTGAATTCTTTGCTTATCCGCAAATATGGTAAGGTCGTCAGGAACATCCACAAGAATTTCAACCTGTGTAGGGACCTCTCCACGAATCAGACGGATGGTTTCAAGAATCAGTTTTTTTAGCGGCAGTTCTTTCATCTCAAATTCCTTTGACCTGGAAAACTCAAGCAAGGTTTTGACGATATCCCTGGCTTTGTCTGCCTGTTCATCGATCTGGGCCACCAGATTTTTTTTAAACGTCAAATCATCTGTTTCCATTTCCTCGGTCAGAATCTGTGCTGATGTGGAGATATTGGAAAGCGGGTTATTAAGTTCATGGGCGATTCCGGCAAGCAGGGTTCCAAAAGCCGCTAATTTTTCCGACTGAACCAGCTGATGCTGCCTGATTTTCAATTCATGGGTCATTCGGTTAAACGCATTGAATATGGCCCGGATTTCAGGTTCAGCCTTTTTTATCGGAATATCGATGATTTCTCCCTGAACAATCTTGCCCATGTAGATTTCAAGCTTTTTCAAAGACTGGGTGACCCTGCGCGCAAGAAATGTGGCGGAAGACAGGGATAAAAGAAATATGGTGCAAATGGAAATAAGCAGAATCTGACGGGTGGCCCTCAACATGGCATGGATGGCTTTCTTCTGATTGAATACCGCTTTTTCTGCGAAATCGGTCAGCTCCTTGCCGTGAGCCCTGATCCTGTTCAACTGGCTGTACCAGTCCACCGCTGAAATTTTCATTGGATTCAAATGTTTCATATCTTCGACATACCGATCCAGAGAGCCTGTGGCGTTTTTCACCTCGATTCTTGACGACAGGGAATATAAAGTATGTTTGTTTTCTTTGAGGATAACCTGAAGTTTCTCTGCATAGGACAGATTTTCGATGTAGTCTTTTTCCTGCTCGTACAGAAAGTAGTTTTTTTCAAACCGCCTCAACTCCAGTGTGAGGTTGAACAAATCTTCGATCAGGCCACTCTGCTCGACTTTCTTCTCTACATTCCAGACAATACCGTAAGTGATCATGGCGCTGACCACGACGAAAGCCAAGAGCGTTGAAATACTGTAAACAATTTTATTTCTTATGCTCAAATCATACGGGAGCAAACGCAGCATAGAGTTAACCTTTCCTTTTCATGCCTTAAAACTCTCTTTTATCCGAAATAGCTGAAGCGAATAACCACCATCCAGTAGTTGCATATTGCAACACAAGAATTTTTTTTGCAACATAATATTATATATCTGTAAATATTAATTATTCTTTAACAACAACCATTGCCATGTTGCATAAAGCAACAATTGTATTTTCAGAACACAATCCATAACTAACTGTTTTTATATCTATTTATTGATTTTTTCATTATGTGGCACACCCCCTGCTATTACCAACGTCAAACAATTAAAAAACAACCAAAAACGAGGTCTACGCCATGAAAACAAAACTAAGCTGGTTCGATAGAATGATGATCGCAGTAACCTACGCAGAACACGATGCCATGGATTCAGTGAAAGAGATAACTGCAACTCAGGATTCACGTCAAGAAAAAACCTGCAAAGATACTCTGGTTGTAGAAAACGGGAAAAAAGAAAAAAGTCCTCTTAAAACCCCGAAAATTTCACCCATCGCCCGCCTGACAAACATAATCAAATCATTTGAAGACACCATGGCTTCAACAGCGTTTGCCGAGGCAGGAGAACAGGCTGCTGCATACAGAATGTATCATCAGGGCAGAAACGCCCGGAAAAAAGTCCTTCTCGGAACTGACACTCAGGAACTTGACCTCCATACCATCGGATATGCCTTGAAACTCTGCCAGCGCGTCGAAGCGGGCCTTGAAATTTTTCACGTCGTTTCAAACGAAAACACTGAAAAACCAGTTTCAAAAAGCACTGATGCGTACGCGAGCCCCCGGCAATTGCAGACACTTCTCGGCGAACTGGGCATCGAATACAACCCCGTCGAAACCAAGGCGTCTTTCCAGAAAGAGCTTCTCGACCACGTATCAACCCGGAAAAACATCATGTGTGTTGTGGTGGGCTCCCCAAACCACCGCCAGGAGAAAACGGACCATAAAAAAAGACTGGCGTCCATGGCCAAGGCTTTCAGCAAGCTCAACTGCCCCCTTGTTGTCTACGAACAGCAAGCCCATGCACTTTGAAGCGTCGATTATCGATAACCTTAAAACAAGGAAACGTCCATGATTCTTGAACGATTGGAAACATACTTTTCAGCGGCAACGTATGCCCAGTGCGGTGAACATGAAACCGCCCTGAGCATCATGAATACGAAATCATCAGAAAACAACAGATCAAAAGGAGGATTAAGGATGAAGCAAGAACCCGTAAAACATCAATCCAATAAGTACATCGTGCCTGCCATTGGTTTTGGTGCCATATCTATTTCCCTTTACGTAGCGCTTTTAATGAACGAAAGCAAAGTGACGGAACTATTCACCAATGGTGGCTGGTATGCAATTCTTCCTGTTGGCAGTGCGTTTTTGTTTTCTTTCATCCATGGAGCCTTTGCAAGCAACCTGCTCAGTGCTCTTGGTATAGAGGCAAAAAAATAAGCTTCATGCAAATTGTTTAATCGAATTTTTGAATCATTCTTGAATATATTATTAACCTTAACAACAAGGAGACAACCATGACCCGAAAACTTCGGATTCTCATATTGATAGCCGCTCTTTCATTATCCTTCACCCATGCGGTTTTCGCCGCTGGAGGAGACGGTCCCCCCAAAGACATGCTCAAAGGTGTTTTCACCGAAATCCATGCCGATTCAAACACCGCAGTGTTCCAGAAAGACGGGACAAAAGAAATAGTGACCCTTACCATGCCCCAGGGTATGTCGGCAAGTGATGTCACAATGAACAAAAAAGTCCTGGTCAGCCTCGACAAACATGCGGGCGAAGGAATGATCAAAGACATTTCTGTGATGTTTCTTGACATGACATTGACCAAAGCCATCACTCTTTTGATTGTGGGTCTTATAGGCGGACTTCTCAGCGGTTTCATCGGATCGGGCGGTGCCTTTGTTCTCACCCCGGCCATGATGTCCTTGGGCGTTCCCGGAGCTGTGGCCGTTGCCAGCAACATGTGCCATAAATTCCCCAAAGCCATGGTCGGAGCTTATAAACGATACAAATACGGTCAGGCCGACATCAAACTGGGCGTTGTCATGTCAGTAACAGCAATCATCGGCGTACAGATCGGAATCAAAATCCAGAAATTCATCCTGAACAGCTTCGGAAACGCGGGTTCTAACCTCTATGTAAGCTTTGTATTCATGGTGGTTCTCGTTCTGGTGGGTGGATTTGTTCTCTATGACGCCTATAAACTTTCCAAAGGCAAAAACGAAGCCAAGGTTTCAAACCTCGCCCTCCGTCTTCAGCAGATCAAACTTGCACCCATGATGCACTTTAAAGTGGCCAACGTCACCATTTCAGCCTGGGTTACCATTCCTGTGGGCCTTCTCACCGGAATGCTTGCGGCCACCATCGCCGTGGGTGGTTTCATCGGCGTGCCCGGCATGATCTACATCGTTGGTGCATCAGCGGTTGTGGCATCAGCCACCGAGCTTATCATTGCTTTCTTCATGGGTGCCTGGGGTTCAATCCAATGGGGTTTAAGCGGTCTTATTGACATCCGGCTGACCCTTCTGATCCTCTTTGGATCACTGATCGGAGTTCAGCTCGGCGCTCTTGGAACAACCTATGTAAAAGATTACATGATTAAACTGGTTATGGCGTCTACCATGTTGATCGTGGCTGTCAGCCGTGGCGCTCTTGTTCCCGGATATCTGGCAAATCTGGACTTGATCAAACCCATCTCCCCCAATGTCGAGCATTTCCTCGGCCAGGTCAGCTTCTGGGCCCTTGTGGCAGCCCTTGGCTCAGCAGCCATCATCATCACTGTGGCCATGGTCAGCGGTATGCGTCAAGCAAACCGTGAAACAGCAACCCAATTAGCCGCGCAAGTAACAGCCCATGACTAATTACCGTAAAGTCCTTGTTGCCTTCGATGGCTCACCTGCGAGTAAAAACGCCTTGAAAAAGGCGTTCACCCTCGCCACATGGATCAAAGTCCTGGCCGTGGTGCCGGATTACGAAGGAGACATCGACCTCACGGGAGTCAGTCAGATCAAAGAAATCACCCATGGCCTCGGTCAAAAGCTCCTGACCGAAGCCATGGCCATAGCTCTTGAAGAAAAAACACCCATCCTGACCAACCTTGATCAAGGTGAACCCTATGAGCGCATTGTCCATGTGGCAGAAAATGAAAAATGCGATCTGATCGCCATCGGACGTAAAGGCACTAAAGGCCTCGAACGAGCGCTCATGGGTCGGGTGACAGCAAGAGTTATCGGATACACCTCCAAAGATGTTTTGGTTGTGCCGGAACACGGTTCGGACCATCTTCATGAAATGCTCCTTGCAACCGACGGTTCTCCGAACACAGCTAGAGCCGTCAGCCGGGCCATTGCCACCGCCAGGCAATTCAAAGCCCGGCTGACTCTTGTTTCCGTTGTTTATGCCAACAACGAGTATCTGGCCCTTGCACCGGAAGCTTTAAGTAAACTTGTTCAAAAAGCACGGAATGAACTTGAGGAAATCGCAACAAAGGCTCAGGCAGAAGGAATCTCCACACGGGTGATCGTCAGACAAGGCGATCCCCACGTGGAGATCACCGCACTTGCTGAAGAAATTGGCGCAGGCCTCATTGTCATGGGTTCCCATGGGCGAAAGGGTCTTACACGGCTTCTCATGGGGAGCGTTGCTGAACAGGTGATCGGTTCCGCAACAGTCCCTGTCCTGGTATGTCACAATACTGGACAATTTTAAAATAAAGTCGTTCTCTTTCGATTCATTTAACAAAAAGTAAAAACAGCCGCTTGACTCTCAGGTTTGGCCGGGTGTATGTTTATACCATATTTAACGACGCCATTTATAAACATGAATCGCGTGAATTAAATGTAATGATCTCGTCATAAGTCCACCAACACGATAAATTGCTTCACCATGATATATGGCATCCCAGATGCCCGGACGTGTTACGAAACCATTACATTTTTTCTTCTTTTTTCTCTTTCGTTTCAATAAGACGATCTCGGCAATCACGTTGTTTTGTCCGTAGATCTTTCTGGAACAGTCACAACAACTGTTCAATGTGAAAACTATCCATCCAAGCAAATGCAGGAGGCTTTCTATGTCCATTATTACCATCTCCAGAGGTTCTTACAGTAGAGGAAAAGAAATTGCGGAAACCGTATCCCAGAGACTTGGATACAAATGTCTTTCCCGCGATATTCTCCTTGATACATCCGACAAATATCACATCCCTGAAATGAAACTCATCAGAGCTATTCATGATGCTCCGAACATATTGGACCGTTTTGTCTACAACAAAGACAAATACATCAATTTCGTTCAGTCAACTCTTCTGAATTTTCTCAAGGAAGACAACGTCGTATACCACGGACTGGCCGGTCAGTTCTTTGTCAAAGATGTGCCCCATGTGTTGAAGGTCAGAATTATTTCCGACATGGAAGACCGTATCCAATGTGAAATGGAAAGAGAGAATATTTCGTACGACGAAGCGAAAAACGTTCTCAAAAAAGATGACGAACAGCGTAAGAAGTGGAGTATGAACCTTTATGGCATTGATACCACCGATTCCACATTGTATGATCTGGTCATCCACATCGGAAAAATATCCGTTGAGGATGCGGCGGATATCATCTGCCATACTGCTGCAAAAGAGCAGTTCAAAACCACGGCACAGTCCCAGAAAATGATCGAAGATCTGGCCCTTGCAGCCGAGGTCAGAACCATGGTGTTCAATATCAACCCCAACATCGGAGTTTTCGCCTTTAACGGAAATGTTCATATTCAGGCAAAAGCCCGTGAAATTCAGGAAGAAAGGCTCATTGAGGAAATCAAGGCTTCTGCGGGTACTGTCAAAGGCGTCAAAAATGTAACCGTGGAAGTTCAGCCTGTGGCGTTTTATGCGGATTGATCTGGCTTGGGTATGATGATGGAATATTGCTGATTCCAATTTGCATTCATCAGATACGATCACCGGGCGGGTTTGGAACCCGCCCCTACAAGATCAAAACAGAATGATAATCAGGTTTCGTAAAAAAATGGTACTTTATTTTGGCCACCAAAGGGCAGACACAAGGTCCTGCCCCTACATTGACAACCAATGGGGACAATAGGTCCTGCCCCTACAAATCATGTCACATTGATTGCATATTTGTAGGGGCGACCTGCGGACGCCCAAAACCGTTATATGAAACATTTATAATCACATAAGCACACCAGCTCATGCCCCTTTCAGCGCAAGCTCTCTCAGATTATCGTGATACGATAACCGCTTACTGTCATGATAAAAAACACCCAGTTTAAACCGCTCATGTTCAGCCATTCGCATGGCGGCTTCCATGTCCTTCACATCATGCAGGTTTTCATCAATGGGGCTGTGGTTTTCCTTGAGATTTTTCCATGTGAAGTTGAGTTTGTCAAAAGTCACGCAAGGGCTGGTGATATGGACAAAGCTGAATCCTTTGTGGACAATGGCTTTTTTGATGATATGTTTCAGGCCTTCGGGTTCTCCGGCAAAACCCCTTGCCACAAAAGACGCTCCGTAAGCCAGAGCGAGCTTCACCGGGTTCACAGGAGAGTCCGGGTTGCCTCCGGGATGGGAGCTTGTTTTCTGTCCGTAAAGAGTAGTGGCGGAGCTTTGTCCTTTGGTCAGGCCGTAAATGGAATTATCAAATAGAAACAAAGTGATGTCGATATTCCGTCTCGCCACATGGGGCAGATGACCTCCACCGATACCCAGGGCGTCACCGTCACCGGCCACGGCAAACACAGTGAGATCTTCTCTGGCCAACTTCACACCGCTTGCCACCGGAACAGAACGCCCGTGAAGCGTGTGAAATCCGTAGACATTCATAAAAACAGGAAATCGTCCCGCGCAACCGATGCCGGACACCGCGCAGATATCTTCGTTATTGAGCCCCAGCTCCAGACACGCCCTGTAAATGGCGTCAGTGATTCCGAAATAGCCGCAACCCGGACACCAGGTTGGCAGTTCGCCTGTTCTGTAAGCTAAAAAACCCTTATCTTTCACAGACGCAATTTGTTCATCAAGGTACGATGGTCGTGTCGTATTCATGCAATCTCCTCGATTTTCTTCAATATATCTTCAGAAGCCATGGGAAGCCCTGTCACCATGTTCAGCCGTTCCATGGGCCGTTCCATATACCGGGCGATCATGTTGGCGAACTGGCCGGAATAATTCATTTCAGGGACAAGAATTTTTTTGCACCGTTTGCTGAAATCACGAAGTGCCTGTTCCGGAAAAGGCGAAATAAATTGAGTGCTGAAACAGGCTGCCTTGATGCCTTTGGCTGTTGCATGCGCCACAGCCTCCCTTGCCGCACCTGCGGAAGAACCCCATGACACCACACCGATATCCACAGCACCTTCGCATCCCGTGATGTGGGGGGCTATCATTTCAGCGGCGATTCCCGCATGCTTTCTATGGCGCTTTTCCGTCATCAGGGTATGACTCTTGGTGTCGTAGACGGGTTTTCCCCGTTCGTCGTGTTCCAGCCCTGTTGCAAAGAACATCCCACCGGTTTTCCCCGGAATGGTTCTTGGAGAAATCCCGTTATCCGTGATTTTGTATCGTTTGAAATCGGGAAGATCTCCATCATCGGGCAGCACATGGGTATTCAGATATTTCGGGTCCGGAGGAGAGGGGTGGTCCATATTCTTGATGCTGTTTGAAAGAAAAAAGTCGAGCAATAAAATCACCAGGGTCTGGTATTTTTCAGCAATATAAAGGGCAAGGACCGCTGCCTGATAGCACTCGTCGACCTGGGTCGGAGCAATCACCACCCGGGGACAATCGCCGCTGCCGCCATTAAGGGCAATATTGAGATCACTCTGTTCGTGTTTGGTGGGCATGCCCGTACTTGGCCCACCTCTCTGGGAATCCACGATCACTGCCGGAACTTCAGCCATCACAGCAAGCCCGGTAAACTCGCTCATCAGACAGAAACCTGGGCCGGATGTGCCGGTCATGGCTCGTTTGCCTGCGTACCCTGCCCCGATAACATGGGCGATGGATGAAATCTCGTCTTCGGTCTGGAGAAATATCCCGCCCTTTTTCGGCAGCTCTTTACTCATGATTTCCATGATCTTGGTTGCGGGCGTTATGGGATAGCCTGCATAAAGATGCAGACCTGCCGCCAGAGCGCCCATGGCTGTTGCCTCATTTCCGTTGATGATCAGTTGATCACGTTTCACGGCGGCTCCGGTTCCATCAAATCTGAACGGATCGATCTTCCGAACATGTTCCAGCGTCCATGTGTACCCTTCAAGAAAAGAATTCACATTGCTATCGATGATATCCTGTTTCTTTTTTCCATACCGCCGTTTCACCGATTCGATAAACGAGGTCTTGTCGATGCCGAACAAGGCAGAAAAAGCGCCCAGAGCAACCATATTTCTGGCCTTTGAATTCCCGGATGCTTTGATGGAAAGTTCGGTAAGCGGAATGCCGTAGGGTATCATGCCCGGTTCCAGCCAGCCCACCACGCTCTGATCTTCAAGATGGTATTTTGGGGGTTTGTTATCGTAAATCAGAATCCCTTTTTCTTTCAACACAGGAAGCTGGCCAATGGCATGGATATCGTTTAAAGCGATAAGCACATCCGAGTATTTACCCGGTGTCAGCACCTCACCTCTGCCAACCCTGGTATGGGCCACACATTTCCCGAATCCCCTGATTTCCGCCGGATACGAATCAAAGGACATGATATCGTACCCTTCCTCGCTCATGAACCTGCTCAGAATCTCTCCGGCTGAAATGGTTCCTTCTCCAGCACTTCCACAGATCTCCACCACCAAATCCATATCACTCATGCGGATTCACTCCATATGTTAGCTTCAATTTAATTTCACTCAAACGCTTCCCACCACGAAGTATCCACCGTAAACCCTTCAACATTAAGTATTTTCTTAGGCGAAGGATTGATCACATGCCCTGCTCCAAGAAAGTTCATTGCCGCCACTTCACCCTGAACTGACGCATTTTTCCACCCGACGGACAGCCAGTAGCTTTTGATGTCCGGGTTGTAGATCTGGGCACAGTCTCCGGCAGCATATACATTATCGAAATTGGTCTTAAGATGGTCGTCCACCAGAATACCTCTGTCCGTGTCTATGCCGCTTCCCAGGACAAAAGATATATTGGGCACCATGCCGAGAAAGGCGTAGATACTGTCATAGATTGCCCCATGGCCTTTTTCCGTCATCACATCAAACCCCTGGTCTGTTTGCTTCACAGCCTTCAATCCGTCTTCCGAAAGCACCCTGACCCCGGATTTCCGTAGACTTTCGCTTGCGGCATCAGCCATCTCCGTGGTGAGGTTAAAGGGCCAGAACGCATCAGCATAAAGAAGGCAGTCCACGTCCTTCCCCATATCCTTCAGCATCCGGATGAATTTAAAACTGATAAGATCACCACCAAGAACCAGAAACCGTTTATTTTTTCTGATTTCCGGGAGCTGGTTCAACACATCGGTGTATGAAGAAAGAAGCGCTAAATATTTACCGAAATTGGAAACCGAAGGGAGAATCCTCGGACTGGCTCCGCTGGCGATGATCAGCTTCGTATAGCTCATGATCTCCATGTGTTTCAGATACAGCCGGTTTTCCAAGGGGTCAATGCGTTCCACTTCCTGCCCCAATCGAAGCCGGATGCGCTTATCCTTATAAACATGGGATGGCCTGACGGTCAGTTCTTTTTCCCCAGTCTTTCCCTTGATGTATTCGGTTAGTTTGTGTTTGTAGTAATAAAGCACGGATTCCTGAGACAGGATGGTGATCCTGGCCTCACCGTCGTTTTCCCGTAAGGTGTCCGCCGCGTGGTTTCCGGCCGGACCGTTTCCTATGATCACATAATGATCGTTCGATGGCATCATGCCTCCTTATTCAGCTCGATCAATTCGGCTTTCGTCACATGGATGCAGTCCATGGGGCAGACTTCGTAACACTGACCGCACCTGATGCAGCGTTCGTTGTCGATGGCGATGGCAGCCACATGATTCCATTTCACTGTTTCATTGAAGTCTCCCAGAGAGCCATCCGGTGATACGGGTACCCCGGCAATCATTTTAATGCAGTCTCTGGGAGCTACGTCGATGCATGCCGAACAGTAAATGCATTTTTTCGTGTCAATTTCATAGGTCAGACTGCAAAGATAACAACGTTTGGCTTCGATGGCCGCCTGTTCTTCGGAATACCCTTTTTCAACTTCCTTGTTACCGGGTTTGACTCTTTCGTCAAAATCAAGGGTATCCATGGGTGTTCGTGAAATAAAATCATAGGATCTGTCACGGTCGGTACTTGGAACAGGATCAAGCCTGACCACCTGAATTTTCCGTTTGCCCCGTGTGAGGTATTCATCCACTTCAAGAGCACATTTACGTCCCCTTGCAATGGCTGAAATCACATTAGCCGGGCCGCTCATGCAGTCACCCGCTGCAAACAAGCCTTCCATATCCGTGCTGAAACGATCATCAGCCGTCAAAATCCGTGAACCTGAAACTTTGATCCTGCTTGAAATGCTTGCTGGATCCGATCGCTGGCCAATGGCCACAATCACCGAATCCGCAGGAAGAATAAACTCTGAATCCGGCATGGGCGATGCTGTTCTGTAGGGTGGAACAGGAGAATATTCCAGCTTGGTCCTTAAAAATTCAATCCCTGTTACCCTGCCGTTTTCACCGATGATGCGCTTGGTGTCCACCAGGCTGTAAAATCTTATCTTTTCGAATTTCACCTCGTGCTTTTCCTGCTCGTCAATGGGCATGTACTCTTCGGTTTTTCTGATATTGATTTTCACCTCCGAAGCCCCGAGCCGAAGAGCTGAACGGGCGCAGTCCATGGCTGTAAAACCGTCGCCGATCACCATGACATTCTTGCCAACGTATGGTTTTTCGCCCCGGTTGACCCTTTCCATGAAATCAAGGCCCGGATAAACATTTTCAAGGTCTTCACCCGGCACATTGAGATTGTTTGGACTTGGGCAGCCTGTGGATAGCACCACTGCATCGTATTCTGAGAGAAGGGAATCAAGGCTTACATCTCTGCCAACACGCACACCTGTTTTCAGGTCAACGCCAAGCCTCAGAATATTTTCAATTTCGAGCATCAACACGTCTCTGGGAAGTCTGAATTCCGGTATCCCGTACATCAGCATGCCGCCGGGCTTTTCAAACGCCTCGTAAATAACAACCCTGTGACCGAGAACCGACAGTTCATGAGCCGCCCCCAGACCGGCAGGTCCTGCTCCCACAACAGCCACCTTCTTACCCGAAGGAGAATAAAGACCCTCCATGATCCGGTGCATGGGGGATTTGAGATCCGCAGCCGAACGTTTCAAACTGCAAATGCTCACCGGCTTTCCCAGATCGCTTTCACCATGACGGCAGTAAAGCTCACAGGGTCTGCTGCAAATTCGGCCCAGAACACCCGGAAGGATATTGGCCATCCTGTTCAATTCATAGGATCTGCCGTATCTCCCTTCATGAATGCAGCGGATATACCCCGGAATGTTTGTTAGTGCGGGACAGGCGTTCTGGCATGGAATGCTCTTCCTCACCAGACCAAAATCCCTGGGGTCCGTGGAGTAGACAATGGTTTTGACTGTTTCCGATGCGATGGTCATGTTTTCATCCTTTGAAACCATGAGATTCTTTTTGTACCGTTCCGTATAGTTCACAGTGCACCCCGGAATTTTGGTTTAATTGTGACGAATCCAATTCTCTTCAGTATTTTTACACCATCAGCTCTTTTGGCCTTCTCTCCGGTACTTTGATCTTCGTGATATCCTCATCGTCTTTACTTGCTTCCGAAACATACAGATGGCAGTAACAGGTCCCGAAATCCTTTACATCCGGTTCCCTGTACACACATGGGCAGATGATATCCTTATCCTCATCCCTCTCGCCCGAGGCCAGTCTGCATGGACAGGCCATATAGCCGTAACGGTTCTTGTTCGTTATCAAACCTTTAAGAATGTCAAAGGTCCTTTCACGGTTTTTGTTGAAATAATACCCTTTCTTTTCTTGAACTGGCTTCAACATGTCGAATAACGCCTGCTCATCCATCACGAATTCAGTGCCTCCTCAAGTTCTTTTTCGTTGTAACCCACAACAATCCTGTCACCCGCAACCGTTGTTGGAAAACTGCATTCAGGATTGACCTTTCGTACTTCATCAAGTACGCGTTTTCGTTCTGTTTTTTCCAGACGATCGATATCAATAAACGAAAAATCAACGTCCTTCTTTTTGATAAAAGCGATGGTATCCTTGCAATGCCCGCATGTGCTCAATGAATAGATTAATACCTTCGTGTCTGTCATATTGTTTCAACTCCCGATAGCATGTTGAGTTTTACTGTTTTTCTGTTTACGTTTATTTCTGTAAATCCAGGCAGGTGCCTGCATTGTATTGTGTGGGTCAAGTTGACCTGGTCATATATAACCATGCAACAAAAATACAACCATGTTTATCACACCAAAGCGATGGGTTACGCTTTGGCTCCACCCATCCTACACGCTGAATTCCGTAGGATGGGTGGAGCTTTAGCGCAACCCATCGGAATTGACAGCATATTGGCATATTTAATTGCCGGTTCTATATATGCACAAGATAAGCCAAACATTTACGACACATTCTTCACTGCATTCAGACGGACAAATCAAGAATTCAAATAGGATGGTTTAATATCTTAAAACTTATAACGACTAATTATAAGGAAACAAACAGGATAAATCAAGCGGAATGGAGTTTTCATGGAACACATTCAGACTTGTCCCAATGTCTCAAATTAATGTCCCAATTAAGTATCTCTCCTTAAG
>JBAZWJ010000004.1:0-41355 GCA_041660385.1 Desulfobacteraceae bacterium
GAGTGAGGTGATCGTCGTTCATCTTCTTACCGGTGAAAAGATAGACGGTGGTCTGTTCGGCGTAGACTCTGAACGGCTCAATCAGATCGAAAACGAGGGATTTCTTGTTGTAGTTGTCTGTGTGGAGAAACCCCACAAAGGGATCTAACCCAGCGATGATGCAGGCTTTTTCAACACGGCTGTAAAGGATGCCCAAGGTGTAGTTCAACACGGCGTTGAACGGATCTTTCGCTGGACGCCGTGACCTGCCGTCAAAACGGTGCTTCTCCGGCATGACGGCTGAAAGGCATTGAAAATACGTCCGCCCCGCGCTTCCTTCCAGTCCCATCACCGTATTCCTGATGTGGTCAAGGTCCGCACTCTTTTCCAAAGAGCCGATCTTCGCGTGGAGTTCTTCAAGGGTTTTGACGGCGTCATCGAAAAGATCGTCTTTCCCTGGCCGGGCATGGGCGAGTTTCTTCAGAAAACGGGTCTGGTTCTGAGTTTTTTCCATGACCAGATCGAGAACAAGACGAATGCCAAGCGCCCCCATTTCCGCTTCGATCTGCCGACGGCGTATCAGAGCGGTGCTGCCCATTTTGGTAAACCAGATTCTTCCCATAGGGTCGCCGTGTTCGTCCAGGAAAACAACATCGATGTTGTGCTCAAGTGCCAGAATCACGGCCTGGGTTGAAATCAGGGCTTTGTTGGTGGTGATGATGGATTCGAGTTTTTCTGGCGAAACGTCAAGATGCCTGTCTTCGTTGGAAAGCCGGAAACATCCGTCTTTCTGTTTGATCATCGTGCCGGGGGAATTGACGAACAGGTGCATGGCAGGTCTCCGTGAATTATGGGATGACTTTTTTCTCAAGAATAACTTGATGATTCCTGCTTTTTCACAACAAAAAGAAAATATTACCAATCTCGATGATTTAACGTCATAGGATTTACGGTAAAAGATGTCAATGATTAAGGATGATAACGTGTTGATCGCATGAACGGTGGATTGCAGAATGGAGTTACATGAAATAGACAGAGAGCATGAAATAACATGCCGTAGGGTGGGCTTTCGCCCACCATATTTGGTGGGCGAAGCCCACCCTACATACGTAGCGAATAGTTGCGCTATGTATATAAATCGGAACCATCGGATAGTTTACTCACCGCTTTAACATGATAAAAACTGTCGAAATCGTTGTATCCGGCGAATCCCAGTTCGTGATTGACGTACCAGCCGGTGATGTAGGTGCATCGATCACAGCTCCACAGCCATTTTAATCGGGAATCGAAAATGCTTTTAACGCAGTAAGAGCGGCCTTCCGGGGTTCGGTCCACAAGGCTCAGCAGTTCGTTTACTGTGGGAAGTCTCCAGGTGTTGAGTCCGGCGAAACGTTCATCGTTCAGTTGTTCAATGTAGAGGACGGCACCCGCCCTGTTAACAGGGAACCGGGTTCCCGCTATCTGCCAGACAAGATTGCAGGACAGATCGGAGACGGTTTTTTCTGTATAGGCTATGAAACGGTTCCTGATGTATGTTCTGGGCCGCATCAGCTCGTCAGTATCAAAGAAAGATTCCGTTGTTTTCGATTTTACTTTTGTGGGTTGGGATCTCAACGAGAATATTTTTTCCTCGTCATCCGAATCGTCGAAAAGCCATGACGGGGCGGAACAGATCGCCTGTTTCCGCTTGAGCCAGCCTTTTTCCAGTTCATCAAGATCACCGATCATGGTTTCGGCATCGGCGTATCTGCGGTGGGGTGATTGTTCCATGGCTTTCATGATGAAAGCATCCCAGTTTACATCAAGATCCTTGTTGATCAGGCTCGGTGGGGTGACCGGCGTCTCTGGCAGGCGGCCCGTGACCATGCGGTAAAACATCACTCCCACAGCGTAAAGATCGGCGCTGAAATCCACGGAGTCTGGATTGTCTTCCTGCTCAGGCGGCGCATAATAAGGTGAACCCACTTTAAGACTGCTGTGGCTTTTGACAGATTCGTGTCTCAGTTTGGACAGGCCGAAATCACAGATTTTGATCTGGTCCTCGTCGGTGACCAGAATGTTGAACGGTTTGATATCCCTGTGAATCAGATTTGAGAAATGGAGCCGGGACAAACCTTGAAGAATCTGGCGAGTATAGTCGATGGCCTTGTCAAGATGGATAGTCCGTGATGGTTTTTCCGTTTCGTAAGATTCTCCCATCATGGTACCCAGATTGTTGCAGAAAAAATCCATGATGTAATACGGACGCCCTTCGAAACTGTCGAAATCAAGGATTTCAACCACATGGGGATGCCGGATTCCGGCCATGGTGATGGCTTCTTTGACAAACATGTCTTCGATGGTCGCTTGACCAAGAAGTGATACGAGAAAAGGGTTGGGGTCCAGAAGTTTCATAGCCCCGATTTTACCGGTTACCGGGTATTTGATTTTGTAGACTTTTCCCATGCCTCCCTTGCCAAGAAGCCCACAAACGATAAATTTCCCAATTCGTTTCATATTCGTTTCCTTTTCCAGTCTAAAAAAGCCTGCTGGCGTACTGCTCGGGTAAACCGGCCTGGATAATTTTTTCTGCTGTGAGTCTGGGATCGTAGGCCACAGCTCTGACCGAAACCGTAAATGTGGCCGTATCATAAATCACATACTTGGCCCGCTTGTCTCCGTCCCTGGGCTGCCCCACACTGCCCACGTTGATCACATACTTGTACTTCGGGTTCAGTTCTGTATCTCCAAGGGGTAATGGCAGCCGCTCAATCTGTGTTCCATCGTATTCAATGATATGAAGATCATGGGTATGCCCGGCAAAACAGATGGATTCGTTCAGACGATCAAGGCACCGGGCCAGTTTGTCATCGGATAGCTGAAACAGATAGAGCAGAGGTGATGATGGAGGCGCCCCATGAACGAATCGGAGGCTTTCAAACACGCGACTCTTGGGATATTCCCTGATTTCACCAAGAGACTCTTCCGAAAGATGGGCCCGGGTGTATATGACAGCTTTCTGGGCCATGGGGTTGAACCATGAGATAAATGCGTCGTTTTTCATGGCCATTTCATGATTCCCAAGAACAGAAAGAATCTTTTCTTTCCGTATCCGCTGCATAACGGCTTCGGGGTCAGGGCCGTAGCCCACGTTATCTCCCAATGAGAAGATGTGTGAAACATTTTCCGTGTGAATGTGATCGAGAACTGCCTCGAAAGCTTCAAGGTTCCCGTGTATATCTGCAATGATGGCTATCTGCATTTCAAGCTCCGGTGATTATCCGAATAACATATGGATTTTATGTTTATTCGTTATGGGTTCCGCTGCGTTTCACTTCCTAACGAAGTACGGCTGACGGGGGCGGGTTTGGAACCCGCCCTAACAAAGTCAATCTGGATTAACATATTTTAAAAACAATCACTATGATTTCGACAAAAACCAGGGGGAATGGATAAAATCCGTATGAATAAAGTATTGCAAAGCCCTTTCCAGACGTGGTAGTTTATTCCTATTGTTGGTTCGAATTTTTCCGATCATTTGTGGTCTTCATGCCATCCAAATACATAAACCCGATACGCCTATGTCACTCAAAGTTAAAACCCTGTGTATTGTTCTTATTCTCCTGATTGTCTATGTTGCAGTCCATGGTTTCATGCACCGCTTTATCTTTATTCCGGGATTTCTTTATCTGGAGCAGCGGGAAGCCGAGAAAAATATGAACAGGCCTCTTGAGGCGTTCAAACGGGAAATGCATCATCTTTCCGCTCTGGTTCATGACTGGTCATCCTGGGATGACACTTACAATTATATGGACACCGGTGATTCATCGTACATCTCGTCCAATTTGTCTCCTATCGTGACTTACGAAGTGAACACACTGAATCTGATGGTTTTGTGTGATTCCAAGGGGAAAGTCGTCTGGAGAAAGGCCGTGGATCTTGAAAGCAGGAAGGATATCCCACTGCCGGAGATCCCGGAAACGGTTATTCCACTTGAGCACCCCTTTTTACGCATAGACCCTGGCAATGGAAATGATAAAGATCATAAAACAATGGGCTTTATCAAGACGTCTATGGGGCCCATGATGGTGGCGGCAAGGGCCATACTCAAGAGTAATAACGAAGGCCCGTCCCGTGGAACCTTTATCATGGGCCGCTTTATTTCTGGGGAAGTGATTCGGGAAATGAATATCCAGACCGATGTCCCCTTTTCTATTGTTCCTGTGAACATCGATGGCCCGGGTGTGAAACCTGAATTGAAGGATCTGATAAGTGGAAAAACCGAGCGTTTCTTTGATGCGGCGGATCGGAACAATCTTTATCTGTATACGATGATCAAGGATATTGGAGGGGTTCCTTTGTTTTTGATCAAAGTCACCATGGCTCGTGAAATACTCAATAAAGGTCTGCAAACACTGAAATACTCCATGGTGTCCATTGTTGCGGCAGGTTTTCTTATTTTGCTGCTGATGCTTCTATTGCTGCATAAGACCATTTTAAATCCCCTGTCTGTACTGACACGCCATGCCATTGAGGTGGAAGAGACAGGAAACATTGCAAGCCGTCTTGATTTCAACAGAAATGATGAGATTGGAACCCTGGCTCAGCGATTTGACAGCATGCTTGTGAAGCTGGCGGAGGTCCGGAATGAGCTTCTTGATCAGTCCTATTACTCTGGACTTGCAGGGATCGCGTCGGATATTCTCCACCATTCGGGAAACATTCTCATGCCCATGCACCAGAAAATTGTAAGTCTCCAGGATTTATGCAGAAACATACCAAAAGAAAACATTCATAAAGCCATGGAAGAAATGGAAAAGGGTGGCCTGGACCCTGATCGCGAAAATAATCTTAAACGTTTTTTGCTTCTTTCAATACGCGAAATGGATAAAACGTTTGATCAGACTGTTCAGGCGCTTGGTGACCTCGAACAACACTCCAGGGAAATCGAACAGATCATGGGTGGGCTGGAAAAATTCAGCCGGGCAAGCGCAACAGGAAGAAATCTTGTGCCTGAAACCCTGCTTTACGAGGCATGCTCACGTCTTCCGGATGACCTTAGAAAATCCTGCCGTATCCGTTTTCAACCCGGGACAAAAACTCTACCTGAAATTAAAGCGGAACCCGTTGTTCTCGTTCAAGTTTTCAGTGCCCTTCTTTGCCAATCAGCTACTCTTGCTGTTTCAGCTGCTGGTGAAACGAACAAAGCGGAAGTCCTTGTGGAAGGCAGAATTGATGGGGAGAGGGCGGGCCGCCCGGTCAGAATATCAATTTCCGGTAACGGATCGCTGATCGCTTCAACGGATATGAAGAGTCTGTTTGCGAGGCATTATCTGGGTGAATCAAGCGGTGTATTTCATCCGAGTCTTCATTGGTGCAGCAACGTGGTTTCTGCGATGGGTGGAGAGTTGTCAGTTTCAAACAATGATCACGGAACGGTCTTTGATCTGGTTCTTCCCCAGGGAGGTGATGTATGAGTTCAGGAAAGCCCCGGGTTCTGGTTGCTGATGACGAAATCAGGATTCATGATTTTTTTATCGAAGCCTTCAAAAACGATGAAGACACGAGTACGGAATTTCAGAACCTTCAAAAAGAGTTGTTTATGAGCCAGGAGAAATTGCCGGAGAAATTCTGTGCTGGAGGCTTTGATTTGACCTTGTGTACCAGCGCCATGGACGCTGTGGGCCAGTTGGTGTTGTCCATTGAAACGAAAAAACCTTTTTCCGTCGTGTTTCTCGACGTGAGAATGCCTCCCGGTCCTGATGGGATATGGGCGGCCGAAACCATAAGAAGCCTGGACAAGGATGTTGAAATCGTCATTGTCACGGCATTTTCCGACATTCATCCGTCGGAAATTCTCAAGCGGGTGCCGCCGGCTCATAAACTTCTTTATCTGCAAAAGCCTTGTTATGTCCTTGAAATCAGACATATGGCCAGAGCTCTCTGTGCCAAATGGGCTATGGAAAGGGAGCTGAACAAGATCAGGGAGCAACAGGAACTTCGCATTCAAACTCAGAAGTTCGCCCTGGATGAAGCCCATCACGCTTTGGAAAAAATGCAGAAGCTCGACGCCCTGGGTATGTTTGCAGGAGCCGTTTCACACGATTTCAATAATATTCTTACGGCCATCATGGGGCACACGGAACTGGCCCTTATGGAAACATCCCATGATGTAAAGGTTCATAAGCGAATTGAACATATCCACAAGGCCTGTTACAGGGCCAAGGATCTGGTGAACAGCATCCTCACGTTCTGCCGCCAGAATGAACCTGAATACAGCGACGTGTTTCTGGCTGATATTATTCAGGATGTGGTCAAGCTCGTCAGGCCGTCCGCCGGTTCCAACATTAAGCTGGTCTATACGGTTTCTCACGATAAGGGCGTTATTTCGGCTGATTCCACACAGATCCAGCAGGTTTTGATGAATCTGTGCAGTAATGCACTTTTTGCCATGCGTGACAGTGGTGGCGTTCTTGACATCAGAACGGGCAGTCCTCTTGATTTCAGCGAGTTATCTGGATTGAATCTTGATAAGGTTCAGGATACGCATGTGGTTTTGCGTGTTTCAGATACGGGCAAGGGCATGGATGAGCAAGTCATGGAAAAAATGTTCGATCCTTACTTTACCACCAAGGGTAAAAACGAAGGCACGGGCCTGGGACTGGCGGTGGTCCACGGTATCGTCAAAAAACAAGGCGGTTTTATTCATGTGCTGAGTGAGCCTGGTCTGGGAACTACGTTTTACATATTTTTCAAAACCACCATACCCAAAATCTACTGATCTGTTTTTTTTTCTTCAAAACGACATCCAAAGATGTGCCTAAAAACTGTGCAGTTTACATTTATGTTGATTTATGTTTCGATATTTCATAAATGTTTCTCATATTGTTTTTTTGATCATATTTGTCCCAAAGGAATGTTCAGGATGAAAAAAATAGACGAAGTTAAACTGTTTTACGAAATCAGCAATGCTCTGAACGAACACATGGATCTTAAAAAATCCCTGTACACTGTTCTCGATATACTGTCCGTCAGTCTGGACATGGTGAGAGGCACTGTCACCATTTTGAACCCTTTGCGGAACGAGATCAGCATTGAAGTGGCCCACGGCCTTTCGCGCAGCGCCATGGAAAAAGGAAAGTACAAGCTGGGCGAGGGAGTTACGGGAAGCGTCATCGAAAAAGGGGTTCCTATTGCGATCCCCAAGATCAGCGAAGAACCGCTGTTTCTTGACAGAACAGCTTCCAGAAAAGACAGAGACAAGCAAGAACATTCGTTTTTCTGCGTGCCTGTTAAGAAAGGGAACCAGGTGATCGGGGCTTTGAGTGCCGACAGGATTTTTGAAGAGAATTTTTCCCTTAAAGACGGCACAAAAATTCTGTCGGTTGTGGCCACCATGATCGCTACCCAGGTGATCAATCTGGAAAAAATCAGCCAGGAAAGGGAAAAGCTGAGGGAGGAAAACTCCAGACTTAAAAACGAACTTGAAAACAAGTATCGTTTTTCAAATATCATCGGCAACAGCAACAAAATGCGCGATGTGTACCAGATGATCTCCCATGTATCCAAAAGCAACGCCACGGTGCTTATCCGTGGTGAAAGCGGCACGGGCAAAGAGCTGGTGGCCAGTTCCATCCATTACAACAGCCACAGGGCTAAACTACCGTTTATCAAGGTGAACTGCGCAGCTCTCCCCATCAATCTCATCGAAAGCGAGTTTTTCGGCCATGAAAAAGGCTCGTTCACAGGGGCCATTAACCAGAAGATCGGGAAATTCGAACTGGCCAACAAAGGCACTATTTTTCTCGATGAAATCGGGTCTATTAATCTGGATGTTCAGTCAAAACTCCTTCGTGTATTACAGGAGCGGGAGTTCGAGCGTGTGGGAGGCCATAAAACCATCAAGGTGGATGTGCGCATCGTGGCTGCCACCAACAAGAATCTGGAAAAAGCTGTTGAAGAAGAATCGTTCCGGGGCGATCTTTACTACCGACTGAACGTTTTCCCCATCTATCTTCCCCCTTTACGGGAAAGAAAAACGGATGTCCTGCTTCTGGCCGATTTTTTTCTTGAAAAATACGCCCGTGAACACATGAAAGATATCAAGAGAATATCAACCCCCGGTATCGACATGCTCATTGCCTACCACTGGCCCGGCAATGTCCGTGAACTTGAAAACTGTATTGAGCGGGCTGTTCTTCTCTGCGACGAAGGAGTCATCCACAGTTACCACCTTCCGCCAACGCTCCAGACCGGCTCCGAATCCGGCACCCTGCCTGCCACCACCATGGAGGAAGCTGTCGCCAACCTTGAAACGGAAATGATCATCGATGCTTTAAAAAATACGAGGGGAAATATTACCACCGCCTCCGAGATGCTGGGAACTACGGTCCGAATTTTCGCCTATAAAGCCAAACGTTACGGGGTGGACTACAGAAATTACCGTTGAAATGAACGTGTTTCAAAGGATATGCTGGCCGTCATTGCGCCTGATCGGTCCTTTTGGTATGTTGGGTAAAAAAGGATTGAGGACAAGCTATGCTGAACTTATTGGAATGTACTCCCATTGCCCAGTTTGCCATCGGGTTGGATCACAGGGTGGTTGTGTGGAACAAGGCCTGTGAGCTTTTAACCGGGGTGCCAGCCCGGAAAATGATCGGGACCGACCATCAATGGGAGCCCTTTTACGAACACAAACGGCCTGTTTTAGCGGACCTGATTATTGAGCAGGACTATGAGAAGTTTCTGGAAATATATGAAGGGAAAAATCCTTCAAAGTCTGAAATCGTTCCCCATGCCTGGGAGGCCACTGATTTTTTCGAAAACACCAATGGGAAGGCCCGGTATATCTATTTCCTTGCTGCACCGGTCTTTGACAAGGGTGGAAACATGACCGGTGCGGTGACGACCCTCCAGGATATTACCCAGCAAAAACTCTGGGAAATTAATATGAGAAAAGAGTCGGAGTGGCTTCAGAAACAGAACATCCTCCTCCGCTCGTCGATGAAGGAGCGGTTTCGGTTTTGTGATATTATTGGCAAAAGTAAAAAGATGCAGGATGTATACGATCTGATTCTGAAGGCGGCGTCTTCGTCGGATAACGTGATTATTGTCGGTGAATCCGGTGTGGGTAAAGAGCTTGTTGCCCGTGCGATTCATGATATGAGCGGACGAAAAGAGCAGCAATTTGTTACAGTGAATTGCGGCGCTATTCCTGAAACATTGCTTGAGACAGAGTTCTTCGGTCATACGAAGGGGGCTTTTACCGGAGCTCATGCAGCGAAAAAGGGATTCCTTGATAAGGCCAACGGGGGTACTCTGTTTCTTGACGAGGTTGGTGAGCTTTCTCTGGGGATGCAGGTGAAACTGCTTCGTGCCATTGAAGGTGGGGGATATTCTCAGGTAGGTAGCAACGAGGTCATTCATTCGGATTTCAGAATAGTTGCCGCAACACACCGTAATCTGATTGAAGAGGTAAGCCTTGGTCGATTCAGGGAGGATTTTTTTTACAGAATTTACGTGATCCCTGTTGTGATCCCAACCTTGCGTGAAAGAAAGGAAGATCTGGTGCTCCTTGTGGATCATTTTTTACAGAAACTGGGGTCTGATCTGAGCATCGATTCAATACCCGGACGAGATATTGAGGCGTTTTACAATTACAACTGGCCTGGGAATGTCAGGGAACTGCAAAATGTTCTTCGTCGTTATGTGACGCTTAAACAGGTGGATTTTACAGGCGGAGGAAGAAAACCCCCTTCAGAAATATCGGAGGGCGAGGCGGAACTGGTTTCAGACTCGGCTTCCCTTAATGATGCAGTTGAAACATTTGAAAAAAAACTCATTGTCAAAACCCTCGAAATGAATCGGTGGCATCGGATGAATGCTGCCAGGTCGCTGGGAGTTTCAAGACGGACCCTGTTTCGTAAGATGGAACGATATGGGCTTGAATCGGCTCAGAATGAGTCATAATTGGCGCATTTGAATATGCTATAATATTTCAGATTGTTATGGATATGTGTTAGGCTTGTGGGCCATTTATGGCTCGTTGACTAGCGATACTACATTCCATCCGTCCCGCCCTGGGACCTTATGGTCATGCAGACGCACTGTGTGTGCTTTTCCCCATTTATCCGTTTATTTTATTATAAATTCAATTGTTTAATTATATATTTTTAACGGCTATTGAGTCGGGCTGTCGTTGCCACCTATCCGCGATGGTGGATCATTTCAAGTTTATGGTGTTGGCGTAACCTTTGCACGAAGGGTCGCTTCCTTGTCTCTACAGGACAGGGCATTTTAAAATTGATATGAAAAAGGAGAGATTGATACATGAAGAGCGATACTTTGGCTAATCCTGGGCCTCTTGGACTTATGGGCTTTGGAATGACAACCGTTTTACTGAACATTCATAATGCCGGTTTTTTTCCCATCAGTTCCATGATTCTGGCCATGGGCCTTTTTTACGGTGGTCTTGCACAGATTATCGCCGGAATTCTTGAATTCAGAAAAGGAAATACCTTCGGTATGACAGCATTTATTTCTTACGGCCATTTCTGGCTGACACTGGTTGGTCTGATTGTTATGCCCAAAATGGGTTGGACGGAATCAACACCGGAAATGTTTATGGGCTGGTATCTGTTTTTGTGGGGCGTTTTTACATTCTTCATGTTTTTTGGGACACTGAAATCAAACAGGGGGCTTCAGTTTGTTTTTGGCAGCCTCACTGTGCTGTTTTTTTTGTTGGCTGTAAGGGATTGGACGGGTTCCGAACTGGTTGGGCGAATTGCCGGTTTCGAGGGGATTATCTGCGGACTCAGCGCCATTTACCTTGCCATGGCGGAAGTGCTCAATGAACAATACAACAGATCAGTTCTTCCGATAGGGCAGAGCTAAACAATTGCTTTTTGTATTAGTAAAAAAAATAAGGCGATTGCCGGTTTCTGCAATCGCCTTATGAATCCATCCTCCCCATCCCCATGGAGAAAAGGGTTTTACCCCTACCGGATTATTCGTTTACTTTACTTTCGTCCGCTGGGACCTTGCCTTTTCGGAAACCGAAAAGAAGGTAAAACACCCACCCGATGAACGGAAAAACAGCCACAAGACCCCAGAGTGCTTTGGCCCGTGTGGAGCCGAAATCCTTTCGTAAGACATCGGTGATGGCCAGCATGGTGATCGCGAAGAACAACAGGCCTATACCGGCCCAGACCGTTATGGTGTGCATCAATGCGCTATCCATTTTCCCCCTTCAGTAATTTTGAAATCCTCATGAGAATGGTGACGTAAGGGTCACTGTGATTATAAGCATAGAGGACTTTCTGGGTCTTTTCATGGTCCAGATCCGATTGCCAGCCGTGGTGTTTCAGGTAATTGGCCACACTGGCGATAGCGTCGGCGTGGTCGAATAAATCAATGATCCCGTCTTCGTTACCGTCTTCTGCCAGAAAGAGGATGTTGCTCGGCATGAACTGGGGGATTCCCATGGCACCGGCATACGATCCTTTGACTGAAAAAGGGTCTAATTTTTCATGATCCACGTACCGCAAAAAGGCGGTCAGTTCCTTGTAAGCCCAGGCAGACTTCAATTCCGATTTCTTTAAGAAATCTTCCCTTGAAATCCTTTTATTTTCGTCAAGCGCAGCCCATACGTCTTCACGAACAACCGGAGCCGATAATGCGGCCATGGTAGCCAGCGTGTTGATCACAGGGCGTTTCCCGACGAAGGTGCCAAGTCCTGTTTCCACAAGGATTATGGCTGCGATCACCGTTTTGTCAACACCGAATTTCTGTTCGACACGGTCGAAATGATCACCGTATTTCTTCATATACTGTTTCGCCAGATAAATGGATGTCTCGTTGGCAAAGGACTCGTAGTTGAGTGTGGACTCGTTGTGAACGAAATAAAGTCCCGCGCCTCTGGCATCAAACGTCAGATCAATGTTGTTGAAAATAGACTCAACCAGGCAGGAATCGAAGCCATCCTGGATAAGTCTCTGTTCAAGCAGCTTAAAATACCAGTCGTTTTCCGCTTGTTTTTCTTGGCCGCCGAAAGAAGGCATAGCCATGAAAAAAAATAGAACGAAAAGACTATATTTAAAAATGTATTTTCTAATTTGAAAAGTGAAAACCATCATAACAATCCTTCATGTGCGCCTATATCCGTCGGCTTTATTAAAGAGCCACGAAAATAGAAAAGAGGAACATGATGCTCGTAAAGACACCCGTTCATGAAGTGTCTTACGAGATCAGGTTCCCCCCTCATCCCCCTCGCACAGCCCCCAGGTGACATTCAAGCATGTTGCATGCCAAATATTTATTGGTCGTGAAAATTCAATTTATATAGATAGTTGTAATATGGGCTGGTTGACCACCGCAAAAAATTGACAAAAAAAGGCGCTTTTCTATGACAAAATTTGGCACATCAGGTTTTTCAGAAGAACGGGTCTGGCCTGACGGAGGTCATAAGAAAGCAACTCTGTGTAGCCTGCTGACGATAAAATGGCCAGGGCTCTGCCAATGTGAAGTCCGACATTTTCAGGGCTGTGTGCGTCTGAACCGATGGTGAAGGGAATATTCAGGGCAAAGCATCGATTGACAAAGGACTCTGAGGGATAGCACTCTTCGGCTGGGTGGTCCCATCCGGCGGTGTTGAATTCCAGGGCCAGCCCTTTTTCGGCAATGCGATGGAGGAACTCCGCCACCAGAGGGTCAAGATGGTCGGGAATCGTTAAACCCGTTTTTTTAACAATATCCGGATGGCAGATAAAATCGAAATAGGGCCATTCCAGCATACGGATCAGCCCTTCGAAATAGGCTTCTACCAATGCGTTCCTTTCAGTCATGCTTTCGGGGGGCTTCATTTTCCGACTGGCAACGTTGAAACCGTTGACGAAATGGAATGATCCGCCAATGGCGTCAAAGTCATAACGGGCAAGGACGTCTTCGATTATCCCCTTGCTTTGTGGAAGGAAATCCACTTCAAGTCCGGCCCGGATGGTGATTTGTCCTTTGTACGTGTTCCGAAGGCAGGCGATGGCCTGCATGTACATGGGGATTTCTCTGAGGTTCATGGAATTCTTCACGCCTGGGCCGTCGGGGATAAAATGATCGAGGAAACAGATTTCCGTCAATCCTTTGCCGATGGCACTTCGGATATAGTCTTCCATGCTGCCGTTCGCATGGTTGCAAAGGGGGGTGTGGATGTGATAATCAATCATGACCTGTTCGTGAAACTTTAAAAAGCTGTATCTGGTTTTAAACAATCCGATAAACGATAACCGGAACATAACAGAATCGAAAGAACCGTCATAGTGAAAAGAAAACAGAAAACCGTTTACAGCTGCCAGGCCTGCGGCCACAAGAGCCCCCGTTGGATGGGGAAGTGCCCCGGCTGCGGAGAGTGGGACACTCTGGTGGAGGAGAGCGAACAGACCGGTGGGTATGGAATAGCTAGTAGCCAGTCTTTTGCGCGGGCTGCTAAACCCATATCTGTGGCGGAGGTGGAGTGCAGTGACGAATTCAGATTTTCCACGGGGATATCGGAATTCGACAGGGTTTTAGGTGGTGGGCTGGTTGAAGGCTCTCTTGTTCTTATTGGCGGCGACCCCGGTATCGGAAAGTCTACATTGATGCTACAGGCCCTTCACGGCATTTGTGAAGGGGGCCGGAACGTGCTTTACGTTTCCGGTGAGGAATCCGTTCGTCAAATCAAAATGAGAAGCGGGCGGCTTGGTGTATCAAGCCCCAAGCTATTTGTGCTTTCAGAAATCGACTTGGAAATCATCCTTGCCACGGTGGAAGCAGAAAAGCCCGATGTTCTTGTCATAGATAGTATTCAGACCATGTACAACCCCGGACTCAGCTCGGCTCCGGGCAGTGTGAGCCAGGTCCGTGAAGCCACATTGAAGCTTCTGGTTATGGCCAAACGGAGCGGTATTCCTGTTTTTCTCATCGGGCATGTGACAAAAGATGGAGCTATTGCCGGCCCAAGGGTCATGGAGCATATGGTGGATACGGTGCTGTACTTCGAAGGCGATAACCATCACGTGTTTCGAGTGCTCCGGGCTGTCAAGAACCGATTTGGATCCACCAACGAAATCGGGGTGTTTGAAATGAAAGATCGTGGTCTTGACGAAGTGCCCAATCCATCAGCCGTTTTTCTTTCCGAAAGACCGGAACAGTCACCGGGTTCTGTGGTTACGGCCTGTATGGAAGGATCTCGGCCCATTCTTGTTGAAATTCAAGGGCTTGCAAGCAGCAGTAACCTGGGGACTCCACGGAGGACTGTCCTGGGGCTAGATCAGAACAGGGTCTCCCTTCTGGTGGCCGTGATGGAAAAGAAACTGGGTATGCACTTGACCGGGCTGGATATCTTCATGAACGTGGCAGGTGGGGTGAAAATTACGGAACCCTCGGTGGATATGGCCATTGTTACCGCCATAGCTTCAAGCTTTCTCGACCGGCCTGTGCCCGACGGTGTGGCGGTTTTGGGCGAAGTAGGTTTGACCGGTGAAGTTCGGGCTGTGAGCCGTATGGATATTAGGTCCGTGGAATTAAAAAAAATGGGGTTCACCCGGATTATCGCCCCCATGAGCAGCCTGAAAGGCCTTACAGGGCTTGACGGCATAACCGTTAACGGCGTGAGAAATCTGAACGAAGCCATGGAGATTGTGTTTTAGTATGAAATTCAGACCTCTTAAAGACAAACCACAGAATAAGAAACCCAAGAACGCCTGGGATGATGATCACTACACCCGCAAGGCGAAAAAAGATGATTACCCGGCAAGATCCGTTTATAAACTTCAGGAAATTCAGAGCAAGTTTACACTGATAAAAAAAAATGATAGGGTTCTCGATCTCGGGTGTTTCCCAGGGTCCTGGCTGATACATGCGGCAGAACTGACAGGGCAGGGTGGGCGTGTTTACGGAATAGACCTCAAGCAGGTCACTGTGAAGCTGCCTCCCCATGCAAAGGCATTTGAAGGAGATATCCTTGAACCTGGTGTTTTGATCTCGGAAATTCTCCAGGAAAAATACCGGGTCGTATTGAGCGACATGGCTCCTGCCACAACCGGGATGAAAGATGTGGACGCTGCCCGGTCATTCGAGCTGAGTTCCATGGCTCTCAGCGTGGCGGAACGTGTTCTTGAACAAGGCGGCTCCTTTGTCTGTAAAATTTTTCAGGGAGAGGATATGACAATGTTTATCGAAAACGTCAGAGCGGTTTTCGAAAAGCACAAATTGTTCAAACCTGAAAGTTGCAGAAAACAAAGCAAAGAAATATACATCATAGGTCTTGAAAAAAAATGATGTTTGGATAAATAACTATTTCGAAAATATAGAAAAGCTTAGAAATAAAAAAATGTTTTCCAAAAAACAGGAGGATAGATGTCAGGACATAGTAAGTGGGCGAACATCAAACACAAAAAAGGAAAAGAAGACGCGCGGAGAGGCAAGGTCTTCACAAAATTGATCAAGGAAATCACCGTGGCAGCACGTATGGGCGGAGGTGATCCCGGTTCAAATCCCAGACTCAGATCAGCTATTCTTGCGGCCAAAGCAGAAAACATGCCCAAAGATAACCTGGAACGGGCCATTAAAAAAGGTACCGGTGAACTGGAAGGCGTGAACTACGAAGAGATGACTTATGAAGGTTACGGGCCCGGCGGAGCCGCCATTATCGTGGAATCCCTGACCGACAACAAGAACAGAGCCATTGCCGATATCCGCCATATCTTCACTAAATGTGGTGGCAACATTGGTTCAACCGGTTGTGTGGCCTGGATGTTCGATAAAAAAGGCCTCATTGTGGTGAATAAGAAAGGTGCAAATGAAGATCTCCTCATGGAAACAGCCATTGACGCCGGTGCGGAAGACGTAAAAGACGAAGGCGATGAATTTGAAGTACTCACAGCCCCTGAAGATTTTGAAGCTGTAAAAGAAGCTTTGGACAAAGCGAAAATCGTTTGCTCTTCTGCCGAAGTCACCATGATTCCCCAGAACTACACACGCCTTGAAGGCACAGACGCTGAAAAAATGATCAAGATGATGGACGCCCTGGATGACTGTGATGATGTTCAGAACGTCCATACCAACGCAGATATTCCTGATGACATGGCGTGATCGAATCAAACGGGAACGGTTCAACAATTAATGTGCAAGGGAGAACACCATGGCGGTCATTATTAAATTCATCGTTGTCCGGGACGGGGTGGAAAAAATGACGTTTACGACAAAAAAAGAAGCGGACGCCTATGACAGGATGCTTGATATCGCCGATGATCTTTACGATTACATCGAAACGGCCTCTTTAGGCATCGATGAAACACGTCTTGAAGAACTGAGCCTGTTCCTTGCCCGCAATAAAGATCACGTCATCAGCCTGCTTAAGGGTGCTGCTCCGATAAAAGAAACGGAGCCTTTACCGGAAAAAGCAGACAGCCCCAAAAGTAAAAAGAAAAGCGAAAGCCCGAAAGAGCAAACAGAATAATACTTCTGGCCTAACACACAATCGTAACGTGAAAAAAATGCCGTTCTGTGAAATTCCACAGACGGCGTTTTTTTATGCCTTATTCTAAGGGCCTAAGTACAATCAAAAGAAGCTGACGATGAGAAGTCTATAATGGCGGATTCCAAACCCACCAGGTGATTTGCTATCAACAAAAAAATGCAGGTGACAGGACAACCTATGGGTGCTAAAGTCCGTCTGTTTCTATTTATAGAAACTATTAAACGGAACTCAGGGGGCAAATAAGGTGGATTCATTCTATGAACTGATCGAGCTATTTAAAAAGGTGGATGATCATGAAACCATGACCCGCCTGTTCCGGGAAATTTTCACTGAAAAAGAACTCAGCGACCTTGTATTGCGCTGGGAACTTATGAAAGGCCTTCACCATGGTGAAACACAGCGAGGCATCGCTGCCAGACATGGGATCAGTCTTTGTAAAATCACCCGTGGATCCCGGCTTCTCAAAGACCCGGACTCGGTTATCAACAAACTTCTTTGCGAAATTTTCGGTGCCAAGGCACCGTGACCCTGGCACGGCACCCAATTGAAAAAAGACAATCACTTTTTTGATTGAAGGTCGTAGGCATTTTCATTGTAAAGGATAATACTGATTCGCCTGTTCTTTGGGTCATAGGCATCGGTGTTTTTAAGGGGTTTGGATGAAGCAAAACCGGAAACCCGTTCAATGCGGTCAGGGCTGATTCCACTGTCGTGGAGAATGCGGCGTGCCATGGACGCTCTGTCGGTGGCAAGTTCCCAGTTTGTGTATTTATCGCCGCTGTATTTAACAGCGTCGGTATGGCCTTCAATGGCGATTTTATTATTAATATCCTTTACGGCAAGGCCGAGTTCAGACATGACTTTCCGGCCAAGGCGTGTGGGCGTGGAACTTCCGGAATCGAACAGCGGCTTGTTGTCTCTGTTGAGGGCTTCGATCCTTACTCCTTGATCAAACACTTCGACGATGATCTGGTCTTTCATTTCCTGGAGTTTTTTCTCGATGGCCTTGTTTACCATTTCGGCGACCTGCTCGTCACTTGTGAGTTCGTTGTCCTTGGCGGAATCTCCCAAAGTTGCAGACATGTGCTCAGGGGGTATTTTTGTGGATGTGCTTGCACTGTCGGACATACCGCTCTCATCAAACAGGCTGAATTCCTTGAAATAACCGGCAAGGTGGTTTTTCTGGTCCGGTGAAGACATGGAGATCAGCCACATCAAAAGAAAAAAGGCCATCATACCTGTGACGAAATCGGCATAAGCGACTTTCCAGGCTCCGCCATGGTGGCCACCATGGCCACCTTTGTTGATTTTTTTGATAACGACTTTTTTTTCGGCTTTGTCGCCTTTTTCATTTTTTTGCATTTTTTATCGCCTCTTCAAGCTCTGCGAAGGAAGGTCTTTCATGACTCGGGATCGCACGCCTTGCTGCATCGACCACCAGGGTGGGATGCCAGTTGTGAGAAAAGGCCACGAGGGCTGATTTGATCACACTGAAAACAACGGCGCTGTCGTGATTCTGGTGGGTCAGATTTGTGGCCATGGGGCCCAGAAAACCGTAGCATCCTAGGATTCCAAGAAACGTTCCAACAAGGGCCGCGCCGATACTGTGGCCGAGGACTTCCGGTGGTTCGTTGATTTTTCCCATGGTGATAACGATACCCAGAACAGCGGCGACGATACCAATGCCCGGTAAAGCATCGGAAACGCTGTTGATGGCAACGGGATAAGCTTCTTCGTCTTTATGGAGAGTTTCCATGTCCAGATCCATAACACTTTCAAACACATGGGGTTCGGGCGATGTGGCTATGTAAATCTTAAAGTTATCGCAGATGAAATCGAGAACATGGTGATTGGCAAGGATATTGGGATATTTTGTAAAGATTCTGCTTTTATCAGGCTGGTTGATGTGTTCTTCGAGGCCGATAAGGCCGTCTTTTCTCGAAAGGACGAGCAGCTCGTTGAAAAGGAGGAGGACTTCAAGGTAGTATTCCTTGGATCGGGTCTTACCTGTGAATACTTTGACAACGCTTTTCAAGGTTCCGATGACCACTTTCTTTGGGTTTGCAATGAGAAATGCGCCAAAAGCAGCTCCGCCGATGATGACAAACTCTGCGGGCTGGAACAAAACGCCGAGATTTCCGTGCTCCATGAGATAACCACCGACAATCATACCGATAACGACGAAAATCCCTATTATGGCGACCATAAATTGTTTCTCCTTTTGAGAATTCTATAAATGTAAACTGAAGAATTATATTTGTTTGAGTTGTTCGCGGGAATCGCTTTGGCGAATCATACCAAAAATTGTGCCGAATTATTTATTTATGGCCAAGAATAACATGATCGTGTTTGAAAGAAAAGATTTTATTGCCCATTGCAGGCAACCTTATCGGCTATATATGCAACGATTTGTATATCGTGAATCCGCCCATGGCAATATGCATATTCAAAAAACTAATTTGCGCGATCAGATCGTGTGACGTATAAAAACTCGTTTCTTTTTTCCACGAAAAACGGTACAGATACCCGAAAATTTTATATGCTTGGATATCAATATTAACTTGTCATATGGGAAGGAGATTCCATGTCAAATCTTGTTGCAGTGATTGAAACAAAAAAAGGTAACATCAGGATAAAGTTACATGATGACAAAGCGCCTTACACGGTGGCGAATTTTGTAAATCTCGCCCGTCGAGAATTTTACAAAGGGCTGAAATTTCACAGAGTCATATCGGATTTCATGATCCAGGGCGGTTGCCCTTACGGTACGGGTACAGGTGATTCCGGTTACCGTTTTGAGGATGAATTTGATAAGAGCCTTCGTCATGACAAACCAGGCATTCTTTCCATGGCCAACGCAGGACCTGGAACAAACGGCAGCCAGTTTTTCGTTACCCATTGTCCCACCCCCCATCTTGATGACCATCATACCGTGTTCGGTGTGGTTGAAAGCGACGCCGATCAAGCCGTAGTGAATAAAATCGCCAAAGGTGATGTGATGATTAATGTCACCATCGAAGGAGATTACAGTGAACTGATGACCAAAACAGCGGATAAAGTTGATCAGTGGAATACGACCCTCAACAAGTATTTCCACAAACTGCTTCCAGTCTGATATGTCGCTGAAAGCGATGAGCTTCTGACATAGCGACTAATCAAGTTCATCTTAATTACAAGTAGGAATGCGTAATTCTGATAGGGTGGGTTCTAAACCCACCCTTATTATTTTCAGCAACGATTCTTAGGCTTTATATGACGTCATCAACGTTGCGAGCCAGCAGAAACCGTTTTTTTCTTTTTCAGGTATAGCTTCCCAAGCATATTTACCGCTGCCATATACCAGGACACAGCCATGGCGTCCCCTTCAAGAAGAAGTTTTCCATCCATGACAGCTTTCATCAGTGCTTTCGGATTTCCTTTAGCGATGTCCAGCATCACGCGTGCTCCGTCTTGCTCAGTGATCCATACAAGGCGGCACTGGGCATCGCTGCGGTCGCCTGATGTCGAACTCACCTGCCCTTGATCGAATTTGAATGCCCTTGCCACATCTTTGTCTTTTGCCCGCATCACAAGAAGCAGGTTCCGCTCTTGTAACTTTTGTCGGAAGGCTTCTTTTTTCCAGGCTGTGTATCTGAACAGCAGATAGTAACCGTACATGATGATTGATAGTTTCATGATTTCCTCCTGCTCCTTTTACACTGGCAGCTGGTATAACGTAGGTCTGTTACCACGTATTTTATGAGATTAAAAATTTATGCGTACGTAAAATAATTAAATTGATACCATGACCGATGTACAAAATCAAAATATATGTTCAGGTTCCCTCATACAAAGCTCTTGATGAAAAAAAGGATTTTAATATAAAGTGATACCGTTGCACACATACATTGACAGCTTAACCCTTAAGGATCGATTATGAACAAGTTCCAGACAGCTTTCGTGATGTCCATCATACTTGTCTTCCTTTTTCAGGGGAAGTCTTCCGCTTCATGCATCCAGGGGGACTGCTATGAAGGAAGAGGCATATTCAATGGAACGAACTACCAGTACGACGGGGAATTCAGAGAAGGGAAATTCAATGGAATGGGCAAAGCGGTCTACGGCGACGGCACGACATACAACGGCCAGTTCCTTGATGGCCTTTTTCATGGCAAAGGAACGTATGTCAGATCTAATGGTGAAAAATATATGGGGGATATGGTCAGGGGGCAATTCGAAGGGAAAGGCGTGTACATCTATCCTGATGGAAAACAATACAGCGGAGAATTTTCAAATGATTATTTCAACGGGCAGGGGATATTCTCTTTTCCTAATGGAGAAATTTACGAAGGCGGATTCAAGGATGGAAAAATGAACGGTCAGGGAGTTTATACCTATCCATTAGGCAAATCATACACAGGCGAATTTGCTAACGGACTTCCAGAAGGCCATGGCATTCTCGTAAACGAGATTGGAGACAGGTATGACGGGGATTTCAAACAGGGTTTCAAAGAAGGAAACGGCACACTGACCTATCTTATAGGGCGTATATATACCGGCGAATTCAGTCATGACGAGCCGGCAGGGGAAGGGATTCTAACCGAAACAGACGGGATCGTAATGAAAGGCATTTTCAAAAACGGCAAACTCAACGGCTACGGTACGAAAATATTTTCAGAAAAAGAACGATACGCAGGTGAGTTCAAAGATGGCCGTTTTGATGGTCAGGGTACATACGCATACCCAGACGGTCGGGTTTATGTCGGTGAATGGGCGAATAACCTGCAAAACGGTAAAGGACGGGTCTGGTATCCTGATGGAGTGGTGACAGAAGGTTTTTTTGTCGAAGGTGTTTTCAAAAAAGGAGAACCAGATGAATAATTCAAAGTCAGTCGTAACATCAACAAAAATGGAATGAAAATTGAGTAGCGGTATAATAAGATGGTTATTCAAATGAATTCATAAGATGGGTGTAATAATCCGCCTCGTCAATTCGCCCTCGTTTTCTGCACCCTTCTGCATAAATCCTGCATTTTTCGATTAAAACAAGAGTTGCCTCCAAATACTGCTCAGGCGTTAAAGAATGATATCCCAGGATTTTTTCGATGGCTTTGATCCTGAACCGGTCAAGTCCAGGGGCTCTGGACAGCTGATCGTCATGGCCTCCTCGCTTGATGACATGGCTTGATTCCGTGGTGTAGATAGGGTAACGGCAGGAGATGCGAAGCCAGAGATCATAGTCTTCGCAGGCTGGCAACGATTCATCGAACAATCCAATAGAATCAAAAAGTTCTCTTTTTATCATCACAGCTGAAGGGCTGACAAGACAAAGCCTGAGAGAAGGTTCAAAAATCATACCTGATCGTTTTTTGTGTTTGTTCATAGGATTTACCCGTTTGCCGTTTCGAATCCAGATTTCGCCTGTCTGGCATATCAAGGCCTCCGGGTTTTTTCTGAAAAATGTGAGCTGGTTGTCGAGTTTATCTTTTTCCCATAGGTCGTCTGAATCGAGTAGCGCAATATAACGGCCTTTGGAATTATTAATTCCAAGGTTGCGAGCTGCACTTACCCCTTTGTTGCTCTGGGTAAGAACGCTGATCTTGTCGCCGTATGTACGAAGAAGATCAGGGGTTTCATCAGTCGATCCATCATCCACTACGATCACCTCGAAGGGGGGCTCAGTCTGGGCAAGAACCGAATCAACTGCTTCAGAGATCCACATGGCACGGTTATATGTTGGAAGGATCACACTCACCGTTTCATTGATTTTTTCAGGCAGTTTTTCTATAGTGTCCACGTATCTATCCATTCACGTTAATAGCATGTCAAGGAGATGTTTAATCATGATCAGTCTTTCCATTCCGGGTTTCGGAGATCTAAGCTTGGCTCATCTCGTTCTTGATTACAATGGAACTCTTGCCGTGGACGGTGAACCTGTTGCCGGTGTGAGCGAACGTTTGATCCGACTGAGTAAAGACCTCAACGTTCATGTCATCACAGCAGACACTTTCGGCACGGTAAAAGAAAAGCTTAAGGGCCTGCCCATAACCGTTGCCGTTCTTGGTAAAGACCATCAGGATCAGGCTAAGCTCGCTTATGTGAACGGCCTGGGACCTGAATGCACGGCCTGCGTGGGGAATGGGCGAAACGATGGTCTGATGCTCGAATCTTGCGCTCTGGGAATGGGGGTTATTCTTCAAGAAGGGGCCGCATTCCAAACCCTTCGGTCGGCGAAGCTTGTTTTCACAAGCATCACCGATGCGTTGGATATTCTTTTAAAGCCCTTGCGCCTCACAGCAAGTCTGAGAAACTGACCGTTCTTAAGGGACTCGGAAAATATTAATTTACCATCACGCATCCCGCCTTCAGGTCATATTCTGCCCGAGCCTCACTCTCAAGATCCTCAACGTAGCTCTGCTACGCCTGCGGTCTTGAGAGCGAAGCCCGTGCAAAATCTGCCTCTGAATCCGGGCGCGATCCAGGTAAATTAAAATTTTCCGAGCCCCTAAGTCAGTTCAAAATTCAAATACACTGGATGATTGAAGGGCAGGTTCAAAACCCGCCCTTCAATCATGAAATGATGGGAAAATTGTAATCATCTTTTTAGTCGGACTTTTATGGAATTGGCGTGTCCGTTCAAACCCTCAATTTCTGCAAGGGTGATTATGTCGTTCGCCTCAGCATCGAAAGCCTGTTCAGAGTAATAGATCAAGCTTGTTTTTTTAATGAAATTGTCGACTGAAAGGGCAGATGAAAATCTCGCTGTCCCGGCTGTGGGGAGAACGTGGTTTGGACCGGCGATGTAATCACCAATAGGCTCCGGAGTGTGGGAACCCAGGAATACAGCGCCAGCATTTTTCACCTTTCCAATGTAATTAAATGGGTTCTCAACAAGCAGCTCAAGGTGCTCTGTTGCGATGCTGTTTGCGAGATCAATGGCCGTGTCAATATCTGGCACTACCATAATGGCTCCAAAGTGCTCCAGAGCTTCTTCTGCGATTTCCCTTCTCGGAAGTGTTGCCAATTGCTTTTTCAGTTCGATCACCGTTTGTTCCGCAACGGCGCGTGATGTGGTGAGAAGGACAGCCGATGCAATCCGGTCGTGTTCAGCCTGGGAAATCATGTCGGCTGCGGCATGAACCGGATTGGCTTTATCGTCAGCGATGACGAGGATCTCACTGGGGCCAGCTATCATGTCAATGCCCACAGTTCCTGAAACAATTTTTTTAGCAAGGGTCACATACATGTTGCCCGGACCCACAATCACGTCTACCTTTTTAACGGTTTCCGTTCCGTAGGCAAGGGCGGCCACAGCCCAGGCACTACCTGCTTTGTACACCGTGTGGATTCCTACTTTCCTGGCAGCCACAAGAAGATGGGGATTGATGGTTCCCTGTTCTGTGGGAGGCGTTGAAAGAGAGATGTGCTTTACTCCTGCAATTTTAGCAGGAATTCCACCCATCAGAACTGATGAAACAAGCGGTGTCTTACCACCTTTTGCACCAGGCGCATAAACACCTGCCGCATCAACAGGGTTGACCATCTGGCCAAGAATTACGCCGTCTCTGTCCGTATCGATCCAGGATTTTCGGAGCTGCTTTTTATGAAATGATTCGATTTGATCCACAGCACGGTCAACTGCTTTTAGAAATTCGGGTGAAACACTTTTCTCCGCAAGGGCGAACTCATCCTCGGAAACAACCATCTGATCCAGTGTGAGATCTGGTGCATCAAAGCGTCGTGTATAATCAAGCAGTGCCGCATCCCCACGTTGCTTCACATCATCAAGGATGGCGTTAACACTTGCCAATTCATCATCGGAATACCCTAAACCTCTTTCCACAATTTTTTTGAGTTTTTTTCCCGCTTCAGGTGAAGGGTAACTGTATATGTTCATGTCTTGGTCCTATTGGTGCTTTCGCGTTTTATCTATTTTGTTGTTTAAGTCTATTTTTTCGTACGGAGTTCTGCAATCCGCCGAATCACATAATTCAGGAGCGGGTCATGCCCGAAAAACAATTACGGTCATGGCCTGCTCCTGTGGTATGTGAGTGTCCAGTCGAATTCATAAATAAAAATAACAACCGATTATACCCAAGGCAAGAGCTTAATCCAATAAAAAAAGGCTGCCGAAACGGCAGCCTTTTTTTTAAAACACTATATTACGAGATAGAATTATACCATTTCGAAGATAGCTGCTGCGCCCATACCGCCACCGATACACATGGAGACGATACCGTATTTCCCGCCAGTTCTCTTGAGAACGCCGAGAAGGGTTGCGGTGAGTTTCGCACCGGTGCATCCGAGAGGATGGCCAAGAGCGATAGCGCCGCCGTTCAGGTTTACTTTGTCAGGGTTGATTCCAAGTTCGCGTACGCAATGAAGAGCCTGAGTTGCGAAGGCTTCGTTCAGCTCAAAAGCGTCGATGTCTTCGATTTTAAGACCGGCAATTTTCAGAGCTTTTGGAATCGCATATTTAGGACCAACACCCATTTCGTCAGATTTGCATCCGGCAACAGCGTAAGCAACGATTTTTGCGATGGGTTTGAGGCCCAGTCTGTCGCATGCTTCTTTGCTTGCAACAAGTGTCGCAGCAGCACCGTCTGTGGTCTGTGAGCTGTTGGCAGCCGTTGCAACTCCACCGAATTTGAACGGAGAGCTCAGCTTTGAGATACCTTCAGCCGTTGTTCCGGGACGCACACCGTCGTCTTCGCTGACGATGAATGATTCTTTTTTGAATGTTCCGTCAGCCTGGGGTACGAATTTAACAGCCGGAGTGGGAACGATTTCAGTAAAGTAACCGTTTTTCTGTGCGTTAGCTGCTTTTTCATTTGATTTTGCAGCGAATTCGTCGCAGTCCTGACGGCTAATGTTGTAACGTGATGCCACGTTTTCAGCAGTGATACCCATTGAAATATAAGCAGTAGGATCAGCTGCAGAAAATTCAGGGTGAGGGCGGGGTTTGTTGCCTCCCATTGGGACGAAGGTCATGGATTCGATACCGGCACCCATGGTCACTTCTGACCAGCCTGCCTGGATACGAAGTGATGCAAGTGCAATGGCTTCGATACCGGATGAGCAGAAACGGTTAACCGTAGCACCGCATACTGAATCCGGAAAACCGGCCATTTGACCTGCAATACGGCCGATGTTGATTCCCTGCTCTGCTTCGGGGAATGCGCAACCCACCATCACGTCGTCGATTTCAGCGGGATTAATGCCAGCTTTGTCAACGCACGCTTTGAGGATGAAAGACAGAAGGTCTTCTGGACGTGTATCTTTGAACTTGCCTCTTTTATTCTTGCAGCCTGGTGTTCTGACTGACTCAACAATATATGCTTCTCTCATAATTTGTATCCTCCTAAAAAAAATCTATGTTCATGACCCGGTATTAGTTACGGAGCGGCTTACCGGTCGTCAACATGGCTTCAATTCGAGCGATCGTTTTTTCATTTTTCGTGAAATCAATGAACGCTTCTCTTTCCAGCGCGAGAATGGCTTCTTCTTCCACTTCGCTTCCTTCTTTAACTTGACCGCCGCTGATGACGTATGCGATGCGTTTTGCAAGAAGCGCGTCATATTCGCTGACGAATCCACCGCACTGCATATTGAAAATTTCAGCATTGATCATGCCCTGACCACCCTGGCCCATCACAGTAAGGGGTTTTTTCATGGGCGGTGCATAACCTGCGTCGAGCATAGCAAGAACTTCTTTTTTCGCTTCTCCGATCTGGAGGTCACGGTTAAGGATGATGCGGTCTGTAAGTGCACTCAAGTGCCCGTTTTCAATGGCACTAGGACCGGACATGGAGAATTTTGCCATGGCGATATTAAGGAAAACAGGTACGAAGAGTTTAGCAAGATCAGTGTCTTTTTCAACGCCTGCGGGCAGGGACCTCAGGAATTTTTTCCAGAGGTTCATACAACCACCGCCTGCGGGAAGGAGACCTACGCCGATTTCAACAAGACCCATCATGGTATCGCCAGTTGCAACGATTTTGTCTGCTGCACCGATACATACTTCGCAACCGCCGCCCAGAGTCATTCCGTAAGGAGCTGCAACAACGGGAAGAGCGGAGTAACGGAGATCCTGAAGACCATACTGAGCCAATTTCAGGAATTCATCCATTTCTGCGTAGCTTTTGTCTTTGCAGAGTTTGAGAACATAAGAGAGGTCTGCACCAGCTGAGAACGCACCGGGCATTCCGCCTGCCTGGTTACCGATGACAATGCCTGCTCCGTTTGCCATAACGTAATCTTTTGCGCCGCCTATGAACTCGATGATTTCACGGTTGAGGGCGTTCATCTTTGTGGTGAATTCCACGCAGAAAATGCCATCTCCGATATCGATAAGGGAAACGGAAGGACAAGTTTTGACCACTTTGTTGTCAGCTTTGCATGCTGCAAGGGAAAGAGCACTCTTGTTGAGTTTCACTTTCTGGTATGCGCCAGATGTGAAATCAAAGAAATACTGAACGCCTTTATCGATCTTGTAGAAAGATTCGTTGCCGCCTGCGAGCATTTTCTTCACATTTGCAGGAACTGTCAGGCCTTCTTTTTCCATTTTTTCAACGGATTTTTTTACGCCGATGGCATCCCATGATTCGAACGGTCCCATTTCAAGACCGTAACCCCATTTCATCGCGTTGTCGATTTCAACAACGGTGTCAGAGATTTCGGGAATTCTATTGGCTGCATAAATGAAACCGTTGGCTGAACAATCCCAGGCGAATTTTGCGCCTTTGTCTTCTCCGTAGAGAACAGCCTGCATTTTTTCTGCGGTGGTGGCGCATTTTTTAGCGGCATCAAGGCAGGGGAATGAAGGTTTGTTGGCTTCAACGTATTCACCGGTTTTGGGATTAATCTGAAGTTTCAGACGTTTTCCCTCAGGTGTTTTTTCGCTTTTGTAGAAACCGGCTTTTGATTTGTTGCCGAGTTTTCCATCTGCAACAAGTTTCTTTACGAAATCAGGAATGACAAGCGTGTCCTTCATTTCGTCGTCGGGGCACATGTCAAATGAATTCTGAGCAACATGGGCCATGGTGTCGAGGCCAACAAGGTCAGATGTGCCGAAGATCGCTGTTTTCGGACGACCAACAGCCGGGCCGAACAGAGCGTCTACGTCAGCGATGGTGATGCCGTCAGCAGCTGCAAGAGCCTGCATAACTTTACCCATGCCCTGAATACCGATTCTGTTACCGATAAAGTTGGGTGTGTCTTTTGCCCAAACGATACCTTTTCCAAGATTTACTTCGCCGAAACGTTCAATGAAGTCGAGAACTTCTTTGGTTGTTTCTTTTCCGGGAATGAGTTCGAGAAGGTGCATCCAGCGGACCGGGTTGAAAAAGTGTGTTCCGAGGAAGTGTTTTTTGAAATCATCGGAAAGACCTTCTGAAATTTTGTACAGAGGAATACCAGATGTGTTTGAAGAAATGATGGAACCTTTTTTACGAATGGCATCAATGCGTTTGAAAAGGTCTTGCTTGATCTTCAGGTTTTCCACAACAACTTCGCAGATCCAGTCGCAATCGGCTAGTTTGTCGAAATCGTCTTCCAGGTTGCCTGTGCTGACGAGTGCGGCTTGTTTTTTTGTGTAGAAAAGAGCCGGCTGTGATTTGAGAGCGGCGTCCATACCGGCTTTAACCATCCGATTACGGGCTTCCGGGCTTTTCTTTTCTTCATCTGTAAGGTTGAATGGTACGATGTCCAGCAGCAATACCTTGACTCCGGCACCGGCGAGCAGAGCGGCGATACCGCCACCCATGATACCGGAACCGATAACTGCAGCTTTACTGATTTTTCTACTCATAATTCCCTCCTGTGTATAATAATAACAATGAACTAACCATGTAAATGAACCATATGAATGATCGTTCAATCTAAATTAGCGCAATCTCTTAATTAACAAAAAAGGTGCTTTTGTGTCAAGCAAAAACCCGGGTTATGTGTTGGAATATTTTTCATATTATGTCTTTTTAATCATAGTGTGATGCTATGAATAGCGACTCCCGGCCCATGGATAACCATTTGATAACCAAGGAATTGAAAGCGACAGAGCACGTTTGAAATACATAAGGGGGCTTTATTTTTGCATATTTCATCGGTATTCCGCATGAATTGTTTTCAATAATAAAAAACGAATGCAAGCATTATATTTGAATTAAATGTGTAGGTGTGCTCCAAAATAAATGAATGTTCATTCACTGAATAAAGTGTTTGATAGTGAACACCTAACACGTTTGCAGACAATGAGGACTCTCTCTGATATTTAGTCATTTAATCATGTTTTGTCAGCATGGGGTTTGGTTTTATGGATGGGCGCTCTCGACTTGTTTGTTATAATGCCTGGGTGTTTAAATATTCAGCAAGTAGCTGAATCATCTTGAAATGCATTCGTGTTTCTGGTATATCGCTGAACTTGATTCATTATCGTGGTCAAGCTCGGTTCACCATGGTTAAAGACAGTCACCATGGAAAGGATACCGGAACAAGAGTTCAAGGTCAAACCGGGTGTATGAGCGCTCAACTGAAATTATGAGGATCAATTCATGAATGTTATCGTTCCGGGCAAGGATCTGACACCAGCGGTTAATCTGAATTCTGTCGTAGATTCCATCGTCAACTCTCAAAGGCCGAACGGCGATATTCCCTGGTGTGATGGGCAGAAAACGGATCCCTGGGATCTAGTTGAATCGGCCATGGGTCTTGGTATCGGCGGCCGGATTACGGAAGCCCGGATGGCCTTTGACTGGCTTTTACGCCATCAACTCGAAGATGGTAGCTGGTATTCTGCTTACGTTAACGGTGTCCCGGAAGACAGAACACATGAAGCCAATATGGCGGCGTACATTGCTGTGGGTCAGTTTCACCATTACTTATTAACAGGTGACAAATATTACTTGGAATCCATGTGGCCCTGCGTCAAGAGAGCCGTTAATTTTGCTCTGAGTCTCCAGGCTCAGGGAGGGGAAATCCACTGGGCGAAAAGTCCTGAAGGTGTTGTGGATCCCATGGCGCTGATGACCGGAACGAGCTCAGTCTTTTTTAGCGTTAAATGTGCCCTTTCTATAGCGGAAATTCTCGAAGAACGAAACGATCAGTGGCAAGAAGCCCTTATTCTGATCAGAGAATCCATTATGAAACGTCCACACAGCTATAATATAAGCAAATCACGTTTTTCCATGGATTGGTTTTATCCTATCCTTTCAGGAGCATTGACCGGCGCAGAAGCTCAGAAACGTATCGATAAATACTGGAAGAAATTTGTTGTGGAAGGTCAGGGCGTGCGTTGTGTTTCAGACCAGCCCTGGGTGACTATGGCGGAAACAGCGGAGTTTGTTCTGGCCCTTTCAGCCATGGGTAATGACAAACTTGCCCGGATCATTTTCGGCTGGATTCAGGACAGACGTTACGACGATGGATCATACTGGTGCGGTTTTACTTTTCCTGACATGGTTGTATGGCCTGAAGACAAACTTTCATGGACAAACGGTGTGGTGCTCATGGCTGCGGATGCTCTTTACGACCTGACTCCGGCCAGTTGTCTGTTTTCGCATAAATATTGGGAACGATCCACTGCGGTCAAGCTATAAGCTGACAGGAAAGACTTTTGAGAAAAGATTATCGTCCCTACTATGTTAAACAGGCGTATCTCAAACTCCAGAAATTTTATGTGAACCGCTTTTTAAGGCCCCAGTTTGATTATATGGGGCGGGGCGGTGCATACATGAATCCCTGAAATGTTGAGCTGTTCGGATCTCCTATCAAGATAGGATCATACCCCACGGTTATCGCAGCCCCGGACCGGAAGGTTCGATTTACAGTCTGGGCCGGAGGTCCAAATATCATCGGAATCGACATCGGAGATTACTGCCTGATCTGTCCCGGTGTCAGAATCGCGGCTGCACAGCAGATCAGTATCGGAAACAGCTGTATGATCGCAAGTGGAGCCTATCTCACGGATTCTGACTGGCATGATATCTATGACAGAAGCGTTCCAGTGGGTAAATCAGCCCCCATTATTCTCGAAGAAAATGTGTGGATCGGCGACAGCGCCATTGTGTGCAAGGGTGTCACTATCGGGAAAAACAGCATCATTGGTGCGGGTTCAGTGGTTGTTTCGGATATCCCTGCCAATGTTATCGCAGTTGGAAATCCTGCACGGGTGGTTCGTGAGCTTGACACAAATGAGGAAATGAAAACCAGAGAACACTGGCTATCCAATCCAAGAAAACTTTCACGGGATTTTGATATTCTGGACAGAGCGCAGCTTAAGGGCAATACCATTCTGGGCTGGTTGAGAGCCATGCTTTTTCCGAAGACAGGTGATTGATGATTGAACGGACGGGCGTTAAAGATATTGTTCTTATTCATCTTGAAGACAAACCCTTCAGTTTTGCACGAATTGAAGATATCCGGGATGACTGGAAAAAAGGCTGGTACCATGTTACACTTCTTTTTTTTCAAGTTCCTCTACAAGTGGTGACTTGGATTCTTCGAGACAGCTATATTGATGGTGTGGAATTTACCATGGATGGGAATCGTGTCAGGCTGGAAAAAGTGGTGGCTCCGGAAATTGAACTGCCGTCTCCTGAACCAGACTCTCCAAAAGTGGAAAAGAAAGATCCTCCTCAAAAAAAAGACGTTGGGAAAATTATCTCCTTCGAGAAACGGAAAAAATGAGGATTTAAAACCCTTTGCAGACCATGACGGACTAAAAGATCAATGGCCGGTTCAGGATTTCCAACTAAGCAAGTCATTTCCGCATCTCGGCGAACGGACATTCCTGCTTTTTACATGGACTGGTTTATGGACCAGATCCGCCAAGGTTTCTTTCACGTTGAAAATCCCTATTCACGCAAAGTGTTTGTTGTTAACGTTGCACCGGAAAACACGGATACTCTTGTTTTCTGGTCCAAGAATTACAAGGTTTTTTTAGACGGGGGCTACGGTGAAACCCTCATAAGAATGGGTTACCACCTTTTTTTCAATTTTACTATCAACTCAGTTGACCCTGTTCTGGAGCCTCATATTGCTGATCTTAATGAGAGATTGGGCCAACTTCAAACCCTTGCAGATCGTTTTGGCCCTGAAACTGTGACCTGGCGTTTTGATCCTATCTGCCACTACGTTCTTCAGGATCGTGTTCTTCATAATAATCTTAATGATTTCAGCTTGATCGCTGCTCAAGCGGCAAGGGTCGGCATCAAGCGTTGCGTTTCCAGTTTCGTGGATCTTTACGCTAAAGTGACTTTCAGAGAGAAAAAAATTCCGGGTTTTTCCTTTATCGATATAACATCCGAAAAGAAAAGAGATATCGTACTTTCCCTGCACAATACCCTTGAACCTCTGGGCATAGGTCTTTCCCTTTGCTGTGAAGGAGATCTTTTTCATTCTCTGCCGCTTGGTTGCGGTATTGAAGAGAGTTCCTGTATTCCCAATCCCCTTCTCAGCAAGCTTTCGGGAGCCCGGCTGTCACAATCAAAAGACAGCGGCCAGCGTAAAAAAAAAGGGTGCGGCTGCTATGTTTCAAAGGACATCGGCACATACAGACTTCAACCTTGTTTTCACAACTGTCTGTTCTGCTACGCCAATCCCAGCGAGCCGGGTGCTACATCTCCACATTCAACTATAATGAACAGCGATGAGTTGTTATGAATAAGATGAAAGAAGGATTCCACATAGCCGGTGTTTATATCTATCCCCGAACAGCCCTTGCTCCCCTTGCCGGAATCACCAGTCTTCCCTTTAGATTAATGGCCAAAGAAATGGGCTGCGGGCTTATTTACACAGAAATGATCAGCGCCAAAGCCCTTGTCTACGAATCGGAAAAAACGGTGAAAATGCTCGATAGCTCTGATGCGGAAAGACCTCTTGCCGTTCAGATTTTTGGCGCCGAGCCGGATGTGATGGCCGAAGCTGCCGCGAGGGTTCAGTCGATGGGCGCAGATATGGTGGATATCAACTTTGGCTGTGCTGTGAGAAAAGTGATGAAAACAGGAGCCGGCGTTGCTCTGATGCGTGAGCCGGATCGTGCTGAACAGGTCTTGAAAGCTGTCCGGAAGGCGCTGCGCATTCCCCTTACCATTAAAATAAGATCCGGCTGGGACGGCTCGGGACAGCAGGCATTCCAGATCGCCAGGATAGCCGAGGATTGCGGGGTGGACGCTCTCGCTTTCCATCCCAGAACGGCTCAGCAGAGGTTCGGTGGTCTTGCAAGCCGGGCACTTATAACTGAAATGAAAAAAAAGATATCCATTCCTGTGATTGGAAACGGGGATATCACATCAGCCTATGATGCCGTTGCCATGATCCGTGAGACAGGCTGCGACGCTGTTATGATCGGAAGGGCTGCGATGTCGTACCCGGAAATATTCAGGGATACGGCTCGTTTACTGGAAGGCGGAAGCCTTGAAACCTTCTCTCTGGACGAGCATTTTAACATGATTGAAAGGTATGTGGATCGGCTGGTTGTCTATCACGGTGAGGAAATCGCATGCATGCTGCTGCGGAGCCGATTATGCTTTCTCGTCAAGGGATTTCCGAGAGCTGTTTCGTTTCGTAAACAGATGTCCAATATCTCATCAAAAGATCAGATTTTGTCTGTACTGCACCAGTTTAGATGCTCTCTTGAAAATTGATGTATTTTATTGCCGGATTAATTATTTTTCTTATAAGACGCCTTGACCGTAGAATCGATGCCCCCCCTAGACGTGAATTCGCCTATAACGTCCATGCTTAAAGGCATGATTGACGCAACAAGATCATCAAGAATTCTGTTCACAACATGTTCGTAAAAAATCCCCACGTTTCTGTACTGAAGAAGATAATACTTGAGGGATTTCAGTTCGATAATTTTAATATCAGGTCTGTATGTGATGATGATGGAACCGAAATCCGGCAGGCCGGTCATGGGGCAGACTGAGGTGAATTCAGGCTGTCGGATGGTGATTTCGATGCTTCGTTTCGCAGCGTAAGCGTAGTCGATGGGATCGAGTACGTCCGTTTTTACAAGATCAGGGCTTCCTGCCTGAAAGTTGATCGATTGGGTGTAGTCTTTATTCATAATCCCTTCTATCGTGCTACTAAAAATAATAAAATCAATCTCCATGCATAGAGCGGCATGGCGGGCTTAACCATAAATCTAACCGTGAAATATCCTAATGCCGATCAGAAGGGTTATCACAACAATAATAATAACTCCCGGAATCGTGGTCCAGGACTTGATCCATGGTTCGCCCCTATAAAGAAGCTTGTCCCTTTCTTCACTGTACCATCTCCCTAAAAGAAGGGCGGCAATAACCACGGCGCCGTAACCGATATATTTTATGTCAGGCATGGAACCCCTTGATTGCAAATATTTGAATATACTAAATAAAAAAAGACATGGTACCCATGTATTTCAGCCCTTTTTTTTCTTGGGGACTATAACCCAGCCGTCTGCATCTTGTCAAAACAACATTCGCGAATTTTGCATAATTTGTTTTTTTTATCAATTTCGCCATGACGAATTTTAGTGTTTGACAAGCCGGTTTTTATCTGGTAGCTCATATCTAAAATCCCACATGAACACATTTTTGTGAATCCCGGAAGCTGTTTCTTGGTTGGATTATGTGACCCACCATTTTTTTTCCGAACCCGGCTTTCGTGAAAAAATATTATTTATTTCGAGCTTAAGGAGTTTAAATTATGAACGATTTTCTTCAATCCATACGAAACGGGAGCTATTCCAAAGACAATATGTCCAAGCCCCGTTACAATGGCGCTAACAGTCAGAGCCAGAGACCCAGAAGGACTTACGAACCCAATGGGAATGGTAACTATATGCGAAACAACAACAATAACACCGAACGTAAGTTTCGTCCGCGAACAGGTGTTGAGGGTTACGCATCAGAAGACAACACGATGACCACCATCAAAGACACTCTCCAGACGATTCTTACGAATCAGGAAGCTTCGATGCTCGTCGCTCAACGCAAAGCCGTCGCCGAAGAGAGAACGGCTGTCGCATTGGAGTTTATCGCCCTTCATATCGGAAAGCTAAGCGGCGAAACATTTGTTCCTAAAGAAACAATTGTTCCAAAAACTGATCAAGCAGATGTCAGTGCAAGTGCCTCTGTTTGTGATGGGGAGACCGAGACCGCGATTATGGAATGTATGGATAACAATAATGATGAACAGGCTGTGGTTGAAGAACCTGAACTCATCATTTCAGTCATAAAAGCGGAAACCCAGTCCGACATGGGTAAAGACGATATTCTCAACGTTATCGCTTCCATGCGTCGCGAAGGTTCGACTTACAATGAAATCGCAAGCCATCTTGACGATTTGAACCTCCCCACATTTTCAGGGCGCGGTAAATGGCACGCCCAGACCATCCACAGACTATGCCAGACAGCTTAGTATCACTTTAAGTGTGAAAGTAAATATAAACCCGCTGTCTTGTGGCGGTGGGTTTTTTATTTTAAACGATCCATGTATTCGATCCATTCCATGGGAAGAAGAATCCGTTTTTTATTGTTGCAGTCTTTACAGGCAGGAACAACGTTGGCTTTTGTGCTTTTTCCCCCCCGCGAAATGGGAATCACATGGTCCATGGTCAGATCAAGGGGTTTAACAACAGTTCCGCAGTAATGGCACATGCCTTTTGCACACTTCCGCTTCCACCATTCCGAGTGACGTAGTTCTCTTGCTTTGAGTTTTTCTCTTTTGATTGCTCCGTCATCCGGGGCATCGGAGAACATATCCGGAAGACCACCGCCACCGCGTTTCATATCAGACGCCAAACCTTGCGATGGCTTTGCTGTCTTTGGTCCAGTTTTTCTGAACCCTGACGAACAGCTTTAAGTATACGCGTTTTTCAAGGAGTTTTTCAATTTCTTTGCGGGAGTCTTCACCGATCTGTTTCAACTTTGACCCTCCTTTACCGATGACAATGCCCTTTTGCGAATCTCTTTCCACATGGATGGTAGCATGGATTTTCACCAGATCGCCTTGCTCCGAAAAGGAATCCACGGTTACGGCAGCAGAATAAGGGATTTCCTGGCCAGTCAACCGAAACACTTTTTCACGGATCATTTCAGCTGTAAAAAAACGCTCAGGTAAATCGGTGAGTTGGTCTTCCGGATAAAGAGCCGGGCCTTCGGGCATGTACTTTTCGATTTCCGCGAGAAGCTCGTCCACACCGTCACCGTGTTTTGCAGAAACGGAGATAATGGATTTGAACGGGAAAACACCGGCCCAATGATTTCGAATTGCGGGCAACTCGACATTTTTTACCGAGTCGATCTTGTTCAATCCGAGAATAACGGGTTTGCCGATGTTTGTAAGTTTTTTAACCAGGTACTCTTCCGAGGGCTTGTCCGGGTCAGATACATCAATCATCAGGAGAAGAACATCCGCATCACCAAAAGTGGAAAGGGCGATATCCACCATTTTGACGTTCAGCGCAGAATTCGTCATGTGAACTCCCGGTGTATCCAGAAAGATCATCTGACATGTCGGCCTGTGCACAACACCAAGAATTTTGTTCCGCGTGGTTTGGGGTTTCCGTGATGTGATAGACAGTTTTTCACCAAGAAGCCGGTTGAGCAGCGTTGATTTCCCAGCATTGGGTGCTCCGGCTATGGTCACATACCCCGATTTGAACTTTTCCATGATGTTAAATCCTTTCTGTCCAGGGTTCGATGCTTGCTAAGACTTTTTCTTTCCCAAGCCGTGTTTTAGCCGAAAAGGCTATGAGCTGTGACGGATCAAGCCCAAGGGATTTCACGCAACGGTTGTAATTGACGACCCGCTGCTGATTGGAGAACTTGTCTGCCTTGGTTAAAACGTAGATGGCCGGTATATCATAATGCTTGAACCAGGCGATGAGGTCGTCTTCGTCCTTGCCTGGTTCACGACGGATATCCATGAGCATCACCACGCCTCTCAACGTTTTCCGACTGGAAAGGTAGGTTTCGATCATGGAACCCCAGGTTTTCGTAACGCTTTGGGGCACCCGGGCATAGCCATAACCCGGCAGGTCCACAAACATGAAAGCATCATTTATATTGAAAAAATTGATGAGCTGAGTCCGGCCGGGTGTGGAACTTGTTTTCACAAGACTCCTGCGGTTGAGCAGGGTGTTAATCAGTGAGGATTTGCCCACGTTGGACCGTCCCACGAATGCAATTTCAGGGGTATCTTCATCCGGATAATGCTCCGGTTTTACAGCGCTTTTAACGAACTCAGCCGATCGGATGATCATAGTTTTGTGACCTGTGTTTTGTGGCCGGTGGCATGTGCCTTAATCGGGTAAGAAGACGACACAAACCACCGGTACTTAAGTATTAAATGACTTTATTGAGGGGATATTCGATGATTCCTGTGGCTCCGGCTTTGAGAAGGTTCGGGATCAAATCCCTCACCATTCCTGAATCCACGACGGTTTCAACGGCAACCCAGTCCGATTTATAAAGATGGGCAACGGTTGGGGCCTGGAGGCTGGGAAGAAGGCCAACAACCTTTTCAATGGCCGTTTCCGGAACATTCATTTTAAGTCCAACCAGTTTCCCTGCCACAAGAGCGCCTTTCAAAAGCAGGGCCATCTGTTCAATTTTTTCCCGTTTCACCGGGTCAGCCCAGGCTTTTTTGTTTGCGATAAGTTGGGTGTGGGTCTGCATCAGTTCATGGATGATCCGAAGGCCATGGGCCTTGATGGTGCTTTCCGTTTCCGTGATTTCAACGATGGCGTCAGCCAGACCTGAAACGACTTTGGCCTCAGTGGCGCCCCAGGAAAATTTGACGTTCACATCAATTCCAAGGGAATCGAAAAAACGTTTCGTGTAACCCACAAGTTCTGTGGAAACGGTTTTGCCCTGGAGATCTTCCAACTTATTCACCGGTGAATCGTAGGCCACGGCAATCACCCATCGTGCCGGTTTGGCGCTGACTTTGGAGTAAACAAGGTCTGCTACAACATGGACGTCACTCTGATATTCGGCGATCCAGTCTTTTCCCGTAAGCCCCACGTCAAGGGTGCCGTTTTCAATGTTGATGGCCATTTCCTGGGCTCTGCACAGGGCGCAGGATATGCTGTCGTCGTTGATGGCGGGGAAATAGCTTCTGCCACTCACCGTGACGTTCCATCCGGCATGGTTCATAAGAGCGATAGTGGAATTTTGAAGACTGCCTTTGGGTATTCCAAGTTTTAACGTGTCTTTCACTTCAGCTTTCATTTTTTATACACCTCACTGGGATCAAACAGAGGCTTACCAACGGTCACAGCCTCTTCGTTTTCGATTTTTCTGAAAAAACAGCTTTTATAACCAAGATGGCAGGCAGCACCTCCTACCTGGTCCACTTTGAGCAGAACCGTATCGTTATCGCAATCGATCCGTATTTCACGGACGTGCTGGACATGGCCTGACGATTCGCCTTTGACCCAGAGTTTTTTTCTGGACCTGCTGTAATACGTGGCCTTGCCTGTTTCCAGAGTAGCTTTCCATGCCTCTTCGTTCATGAAAGCCACCATCAGCACCTCCGAAGTCTCCGCATCCTGGACAATGGCGGGTAGAAGCCCGTCAAATTTGCTGAAATCAAGTTCTATCATTTCACTTCCTTCGATTTTTCATGTTTCAAAGTTAAACTAAGGTCAAACTTATGTAATTAGTTTTTTCACCACCCAAAGTCAATTTATTTTTCAAAATCAGGATGTTTTCCGGATAGATGCTGGTGAGCCGCAGCCGCCAAAAGTGCGAGCAGTGTAATAGCTGAATCACAGAAACATTCCTGTTTTCAACAACACTGGATATCAGATCTTTGTCTTGTTTTCATGAACATTAGTTGCTAAACTGGCATGTTTTTGATTCGGCTCTAAACAAAAAGGTTGAATCTAATAAGACAAACAGAAATTAAACAACAAACACCTTTCCTGATGGAAAGACTATATAAGATAAGGAAAAAATTATGCGTCCATCACGAAAACCGCAACGGAAACCTGTGAAAAAAAACGTGAAGAAGACGATCCTTAAGGTCACACTGATAACCGCAGCCGTTGGTTTGGTAGCTTTTATTATTCTTTTTTCAGCAGTGGTGATGCACTACAGCGCCGATTTGCCTCAGGTTTCGTCTCTTAAAGATTATAAACCGTCCGTGGTGACCACTGTCTATTCCACTGACGGCGAGAAAGTCTGTGAATTTTTCAAAGAAAGGCGGATCGTAGTTAATATGGACGAGCTTCCGGATAAGCTGGTTCAGGCCTTTATTTCCGCAGAAGATTCAAGATTTTACAGCCACAGCGGAGTGGATTTCATAAGTATTATCAGGGCTTTTTCCAGGAATTTCGTGGCAGGTTCCATTGTTCAGGGAGGAAGTACCATCACTCAACAGGTGGCCAAGTCTTTTTTTCTGAGCCCCGAGCGGACTTACCAGCGGAAAATCAAGGAGGCTATTCTCGCCTTCCGGATCGATAAAAGTTTCAGCAAAGACGATATTCTTTTTCTATACTTGAACCAGATTTATCTGGGACACGGTTCATACGGAGTTCAGGCGGCAGCCGAAACTTATTTTGGAAGACCGGCCAAAGAACTCACTCTTGCGGAATGTGCTCTTCTGGCGGGGCTTCCTCAGGCTCCGAGCCGATATTCTCCTGTGGTGAACCCCGACCTTGCCAAACAGAGGCAGATTTATGTTTTGAAACGTATGGCCATTGAGGGATATATCACCAACGATGAGTCGGAAAAAGCCATGGCTGAGCCCCTTGAGGTAAACTCCAAAGGCCGCTCAAAACCTGGGTTTAACAGCAAGGCTCCGTTTTATTCTGAATACGTGAGAAGCTATATAGAAAAAAAATACGGAGAAGAAGCCTTATATGAGCAGGGTTTGAAGATCTATACATCTATGGATCTGTCCATGCAGCTTGCCGCACAGGAAGAGATAACCAAAGGCCTGAGGAATATCGGAAAACGCCAGGGATTCAAAGGCCCCATTGGAACCCTTTCATCTGAGGAAATGGGTGCATATATCGAAAAAATCAGAAAAGATGTTGTTCTGCGACCCATTGCCATCGGCAGATCTCTGGAGGGCGTGGTGACGAAAGTGGATGATGCCAGAAAAGAAATGACGGTGAGTCTTGGCGATGATACCGGAGTGGTGTCCCTTGCAGGGGTGAGCCTGGTACAGATGTCGGATTTCAATGACCCTGAAAGCGGTGAACCACGGACAAAGGCAGGCTTTCTTCCTGGTGATATAGTCCTTGTCCATGTCAATGGGCTTAAAATCCAGGGGTTGTCTTCATCTTCAGATCTCTCGGATACACAGGTTGCTGATTCGGATTTTTCTGAATCTGAAACAACGGCTGTGAAAAATCAGCGAGTCTGGAACCTTGTCCTGGACCAGTTACCGTCTTCAGAAGCAGCTCTGGTCTGCGTTGAAGCTGAAACAGGGGCAGTGAAAGCCATGGTCGGCGGAAAAAATTTTGCGGAAAGCCAGTTCAACCGTGCCATTCAGGCAAAACGCCAGCCCGGCTCAGCCTTCAAACCCATTATCTATGCAGCGGCTCTTGACAAGGGATATACAGCCTCATCGGTGATCATCGACTCCCCTGTGATTTATCAGGGTGGAGACGATGATTTCGCCTGGAAACCCAAGAATTTCGAGCGGAAATTCAACGGTCCGACCCTTCTTCATGACGCATTGACCCGGTCCATGAACATCATCACCGTCAAAATTCTTCAGGATATCGGTGTGGAAGCCGCCATCGACTACGCGAGGCAGCTTGGCATCACATCCCAGCTTTCATCGGATTTGTCTCTTGCACTGGGATCATCCGGTGTGTCCCTGCTTGAACTGGTGAATGCCTACGCCGTATTCGACAATCTGGGCACCCTGGTGGAGCCCACATTTATCACACGTATTGAGGACCGTAACGGAAAAGTTCTTGAGGAGTCCCAGCCCTATAAAAAGAGAGTTATTGACGCCACCACAGCGTATATCATGACCCGCATTCTCGAAAGCGTCATCCAGAACGGAACGGGAAAATCGGTGAAAAGCATCGGACGTCCGGCTGCTGGGAAAACGGGATCTACCAACAGTTACAACGATGCATGGTTTGTCGGATATACGCCTCAGGTCGTCACCGGAGTCTGGGTGGGCAACGACGCCAAAGCTTCTCTTGGCGGAGGAGAAACAGGCTCAAAAGCCGCCGCTCCCATCTGGCTTGGATTCATGCAGCGCGCTCTTCGGGGAAAACCGGCAGAAGAATTCAATGTCCCTGACGGTGTTGAGATGAAGATCGTGGACTCAAAAACAGGTCTCTTGCCTGGGCCAGGAACTGAAAACACAACAAAAGTTTGGTTTAAGAAAGGAACAGCCCCCACTGAAAAAAGTACAGGGGTTGAAGAAGGCAGTGATCCAGCCCAGCTTTTCAAAGACAATCTTTAAAGCGGGGATCTGTTTCAGCTATTTTCAGCATATAACGTCGGATTTTTTCAAGAAAAAGCTGAGGTTGAATGGTTTTGCCACGTAATCATTCATGCCCGCATCTTCGGATTCCTTCGACTTTTTGCAATTCATCAATAATGAACAATCTCAATTTCCGAATCAATCATTTCAGCCAATCCCATGTCCTCGGCCATGCCCAGAAGTTTGTCGATCTTGGAATTAAGGACCTGATGGTCGTTGCCCACCATGGCCACGCCGATTTCGGCGCGCTGGTGCATGTCGTTTGCCGCGATTTCGGCGATGGATGCATTAAAAGCGTTCTGAAGACGGGCGATCATGGATTTAACGACCTTACGTTTTTCTTTAAGTGAATGGCATTCGTGGATACGAAAAACCATACGGGCCACAGCCACAACCATAGTATTATTCCCCCATAAAAACAAAACATTCAATAAGGATGAACTCGTGAAAAGCAGCCTGATGGC